>DATJNQ010000025.1:0-11289 GCA_035507895.1 Solirubrobacteraceae bacterium
CTTGCCGCCCCTCACGGCAAGGGTAGGGGACTGCGGGACTCGGCGGCCTGCTCACGGCACAGTCATCACCGTGGGCAGGCCGTCGAGTGGTGGTGCCCTGAACAGATCGCAATGGGGGGACGTAGGTCGTACTTCAGCGGGGAAGGCGAATGACCCCGCCATTTCGGCCTCCCCCCCACGACGTTTGAAGCCGCGAACTTGCGCGGCCACGCGGGGAACTCCCCGGGGATCTCACTGGGGATTTCCCACGCGTTTGCGGCGTAGCCGCACGCCTTGGAGGCGTCGTTGAGCACGCCGGCGCACGACGTTGTCGTGTGCGTCGACTGCGGCCGGCGCTTCGAGTACGTGCGCCTCACCAAGCCGCGCAAGCGGTGCGTCGAGTGCGCGACACCGTCCTACTCTCGCTCCGGTGTCTGTGAGCGGTGCGGCGCCGCTTCGACGCCGGGCAGGCGCTATCGGTACTGCGAGCCGTGCCGGCGTGCCGTGCGCCGCGAGCGCGACCGTAGGCGCTCGCCGCGCGCCGAGAACAGGAACGCCAGGCGCCTCGCACGCCTGCAGCTCGCTCCGCTCATCGCCGAGCAGAGCGTGGACTGCGGGCTCTGCTGCCGGCCGGTCGTGCCCGGCGGCGTGGCTTGCCCGGTGTGCGCGAGCGCGACGTGCGGCTGGCACGTCACACGCGGAGACGACGGGAAGTACGAGGGCGCCGTGCATGCGTGCTGCGGTAACGCCGCGCGCCGTGCGTCGCAGAGAGAGGCGGCCTAGGTGCCGGCGCGCGAGGTAACGATCGCCGCCGGCTGCACGGTCGACGACGCGGTGTGCGAGGTCGCGCTGCTCGGCAGGGACGGGCGGATCACGTTCCCGCTCAGGTTCCCGCTGAGGTTCACGCCGGCCAAGCCGAGCGAGACGACAGACAACGATCAGAACGATGGAGGGGAGACAACACGATGACCGTCGAGGTACTTGGATGGCTAGAGAACACCGAAAACTCGAGCGCGGAGATCGCACGCCGAACGATCTTCGCGCTGCTCCAGCGCGGCAGCACCGTCGGCAGCGTCGTCGGCGGCCTGATCGGCGCAACCGACTGTCAGATATCCGCGGGGTCCGGCATGCAGGCGATCGTCGCGCCGGGCGAGGCCATTGTGAGTGGCAGCTCATCGGCGACGCAGTCTGGTTACTACGTTCGCGTCAGCGCGGCGGCCACGCTCACCATCTCGCCGGCGAGCGAATCCCTGCCGAGGGTCGACGGCATCTACCTGGTAATCAAGGATTCCGCGTACACCGGCAGCGAAAACGAAGCGCTCTTGTACGTCGCCGAAGGCACGCCGACAGCTTCAGCTACCCTCACGAACCTTCTCGGCAAGGCGGCCGCGCCCACATCGAGCCTGCTCCTCGGCTTCGTGCTCGTTCCAGCCAAAGCCAAAAACATAGAAGGGGCCGACGTGTCAAACCGCGCGAAAACCGTCGCGTTGGGCGTCGGCCCGTGGACCGCGCCGGAATCCTACCTTTCCGCGAATATTGGGGAAGCAGCTGGCTACCTGACCGTTGGCGTGCGCCAAGAGTCGGGCGGTGCGGTCGCGCGTCTACGCGGCTGCTACAAAGTGCTCTCCGGCAAATCCGTGGTGAACGGGGACACCCTGATGACGCTCCCCGTGGCCTTCCGTCCCTCCGCTGACGTCAACGTCGCGGCGCCCGTCGGCTTCGGCGCCGCGCAGATCGTCATTTCGACGGGCGGCGCGGTGACGTGGGAGGGCGCCGAAGCCAAAGCGGGCGAACTGATCGGCCTGGACGGCATAACGTTCAGCCTGACCTAACGACGCGGCTCGCGCGTAGATGCCGTTCTCTGCCGTTCCCGTGCGTCTCTCGCTGGCGCCGCGGCCCCGACTGTGCCGAGGGGGCAAAACGTGTCGTGCGGGCGTGTCACGGGACAAGCTGTCCCTTGCGCGCCGCCTCCCGCCACGGTACGGTGAGCGCAACGACAAGTTGGGGCGGCGCCGCGCTAACGGCCCGCCCCGTGGCCCCGAGAGCACAGACTCCCGGCGCACTCGCAGCCTACTGGCCGCGATCCTCGCCAAGAGCAGCACTCGGAGCCTCCGAAACAAGGAGGACCGACATATGGACAGCGTGACTACCGCGACCGTCGTCAAGTGCGAGTGGTGCGGCGCGCCGGCGACCGTGAGGGACCTGACGCCCAACGTAGCGACCGGCGAGCCGAAAGGCGACGCGACCTGCGAGCCGTGTGCTCGGTTCCGGTGGGGGTACCGATACGCGGAAGCGGTCTCCATCCGCGAAGCGTTGGAGCACGCACTCGAGAACGCCCAGCGGGCCGGCGTGATGGCCGAGGAAATCCGCGAGGCGGTTGACAGGTGGCTCAAGGGCGGCGAAGCGACGGTTGGCGCCGAGCTCGCGTTCTACCACGCGCGCATGAACCTCGACTCAGACTCGGCCGGCTGGACGTTGCAGTTCGCGCCGCTCGGCGACGTCGAGCAATGCCTGGACGGCGGTGCGTGATGGCACTCTCGGCGATCGACGGCACGAAGGACGATGAGCCGGACCGCACTCGCCGCGCATGGCTGCACGTCGCGGCGGGCTACGAGGCGGCGCTCACCGAGCTTGAGCCGGGCGACGACGACTACGGCCGCATGTTGCGGGGGCGCGCACGGTGCCGGCTGATCGCCGGCGAGGCGACGCTCGGGATGGTGTCGTGATGGCGCTTTCTCTGGTCGACGGCACGAAGGACGAAGAGCCGGAGCGCGCCCCCCGCGCGTGGGCGCATGTCGCGGAGGGTTGCGAGGCGGCGTTTGCCGACCTCGAGCCGGGCGACGAGGACTACGGCCGGATGCTGCGGATGCTCACGAAATCGCGGGGCCTGGCCGGCCAGTCGACGCTCGGGACGGTGTCGTCGGCGATCGACGGCACCGGCGACGTCGAGGACGGCGAGGTCGCTATGCGTGAGGCGTGCCGGCGTATAGCGGACGCGCTCGGCGACGCCGCGACAATCAGCGGGCTCTCCGCTTCCGACCGTGCGTTCCTCTTGCGGACTCAGCGCGGATTTGTCGAGCTCGGCGGCCTGGCGCCGTTCACCATCGCCGGTCTGGAGATGTCGTGATGGCCGACGAGCTGATACAGGCTGCGTTGCAGCTCGTCGCCGAGCTCCCGGAGCGCGCCGTCGACATGACGGCGGCCCAGATGGAAGCTCGTGCTGGCATGCAACGCGACTTCGCGGACGCTTTCAGTGCGACAGCGGACGCCCTAGGGGACGACGACGCCGATGTGGCCACGATCGAAGAGGCCGGCTTGCGGGCGCTCGACGCCCAGCGCGCGAGCGCCGTGCTCGATGAGTGGGACGAGCGGTCAGGACTGAACGAGCTCATGGGAGAGGCGAAGCGCGACACGCCGGTCACCCTGACCGAAGACATGTCCGGACGGTTGCTCTTCGGCGTGCCGGTCGACGAGGCGGGTCGCGGAGCGGAAGAGTGATGGCCGGCCGTGGTTTCACGAGCCAGCTGTACCGGGCCGCGAGGCTCAGCAACAACATCAGCGCGGTCGCGTCCGGTAAACCCGGGCGCGTCGCGCGCAGAGCAACGAACGTGACCATCGGCCGGGCGTTGGGCCGGGCCGGATTCTGGAGGAGGTTGTGGCGATGAGACCGCCGACGGGTAGCGTGGTCGAGCACGAAGGGCGCGACGGGCTGACGTACCGGTCGCTCAGGTTCACGGCGTACGGCAAGCGCCGGCGGGTGCCGCTCGGAGCGGTGAGCGCGACCGAGGCGCAGAGCGCGCTGCGGCACATGCTCGCGGACGTCGAGCGCGGCGTCTGGCGGCCTGCCGCCGCTGCGCAGGCGCCTTCGGCGAGCGACCTGGCGCCCACGTTCGGGGAGTTCGCAATGGAGTGGTGGACGCTCACGAAGGACCAGTTCGCGCCGAGCACCCAGGCGGATTACTGGTGGCGCCTGACGGTGCACCTGGCGAAGTTCTTCAACGAGCTGCGCGTCGACGAGATCACCTTCGACACGGTCGAGCGGTACATCGCCGCGAAGCTCGCGGAAGACAAACCGCTCTCGCCGCGGTCGATCAACATGACGGTGACGCTGCTCGGCGCGATCCTCGAGCGCGCGGTCGAGCGCGACCTGATCCCGCGGAACCCGGCGAGAGGGAAGGCTCGGCGCGTGAAGGAACGCGCACCGGCGCGCTCCTATCTCGACGCTGCAGATCAGATCACAGCGCTGTTGGACGCCGCCGGCGAGCTCGACCGGACGGTGCATACCAACGGCCGGCACGTCGAGCGCCGCGCGTCGATCGCAACGCTCACGTTCGCCGGGCTGCGGATCGGCGAGCTGTGCTCGCTGCGCTGGCGAGACGTCGACCTCGCAGGCGGCTGGCTGAACGTGCAGGCGTCCAAGACGGACGCCGGACGCCGTCGAGTGAAGGTCCGCGGCGCCCTCCGCGACGAGCTCGTCGCCGTGCGCCAGCGCCAACAAGAGATGTCTCACGACGCGTACGTATTCGCGACCTCCGCCGGCCGCAGCATGAGCAAGGACAACTTCCGAAACCGCGTGCTCCGGCCCGCCGTCACCCGCGCCAGCGAGCGCCTAGAAGCCGCCGGCCATCCTCCGTTGCCGGACGGCCTGACGCCGCACAGTCTGCGGCGCACGTTCGCGTCGGTGCTGTACGCGCTCGGCGAGGACCCTGGCGTCGTGATGGACGAGATGGGGCACACCGACCCGGCGCTCGCGCTGCGCGTCTACCGGCAAGCGATGCGCCGCGACGAGCGCGAGAAGGCGCTACTCCGCGACCTGGTCGACGGCGGGAAACACTCCGAGGAAGTTCGCGCGGATTCCCTCAGCGGCGGGGTCGTGGTCGAGCTGGCGCAGTAGCTCGCCTCGCTTCGCGATGTCGCGCGTCGCGGCGAATTCGACGAACTCGCTGATCGCGCGGCGGACGTCCTCGACGAAAAGCCGCAGGTCCTTCTCGGACGCGTCGGGGATCTCTTCGCCATGCACAGCGGCGCTCCGCACCTGGTCGTAGAGAACGTAGGCGCGCAGCGGGTGCGCAAATGCGCCGCTGTGGGCGTGGCCTAGCACGGCTCGCCGCACCGCGATCTTCTGCCCCTTTAGGCCGTCGGCGCGATCGCCGAGCAATGCCTCCAGGGCGAAGCATGCGAACAGCATTTTGACGACGGGTGTGAGCTCGAGCTGCGCGCGATCGATCCACTCCAACGCGCGGGCAGCGGCTTTCTCGACGCCGGTACCGCCGGCGCACGGAAGTCGCGAGAGGGGGCTCGTTTGGACGCGTGTCGCCAGATCGGCGCTGGCGTTCAGGGCGCGGATCGCATCGGGGCTGCTTTTCCACCCACCGCCGCCCTCGCTGAACCAATACGAGGTCCCGATGTGAAAGCGCAGCTGCGAGTCGTGCACAAACCGTTCCGATCCGAGGACTGCGCGCAGCGCCCGGAGAGCGTGCTCGCAGGCGCTGCGAGCACGCTCCATCATCGCCCGGCCATCGGTACCTCGACACTCGGCAGCGATGACTGCGTCAACGGGCGCGCCGTCGGGCCACGACGGCCCCGGCGGCGCGTGCTCGGGCGGCATGAGGACCGCGCCGCAGATCTCGACGGGGCTCTCCACGGTGAGACCGACTATCGCGAAGTGGCAAGTGGCCGTGATCGGCTCGACAGCGTGCTCCTCGATGAACCGCAGGTCGTGTCGCGTCGAGCGGTCGCGTATGGCGTCCGCAGCGAGCCGCCAAAGAGCTTCCTCGACGTCCCTGCTCTTCATGTGCTCGAAGCGCGGGTCGGCCGCTACGTCGGCGCTCGCCGCGTGCATCGCGTCGACCTGGTTGCGGACCAGTCGAAGCCAGCCGACCGCGCCGCCCACGTAACGCGTCGAGAAGCGGGGCACACCGTCATCGCCGGCCAGCTCGAGCACGGACGAAAACGGCGGCTGGCGCGCCCTCACCGCCGACTGGAGCCTTCGCAGCGACTTCTCGACCGTCACGGTCTGACGCCGGGGAGCGGCCGTTGTTTTGGCCAGTAGTGGCCAATGAGACGCCGTGAGCGAATTTCAGAGGGGCTACATGCGGCGACTGTCAACGGCAGAAGTGTCCAATTTGCAGGCAGTTTTCGCGACGCGCCCGGGCCGATTCGAACGGCCGACCTCTCGCTCCGGAGGCGAGCGCTCTATCCACTGAGCTACGGGCGCCGGGGTGTGAGCTTACCGCCGCGCCGATCGGCGCCCGCGGCGATACGGTGGATTCGTGGAGCTTTCGATCTTCTTCGCCGGAACCGGCGGCTCCGTGCCGAGCCGTGGCCGGGGGCTACCGGCGATCGTCGTGCAACGCGGCGGCGAGCGCCTTCTCTTCGACTGCGGCGAAGGCACGCAGCGCCAGCTGCTGCGGTCGATCGGGCTGCCCGACTTCGAGCGCGTGTTCATCACGCACTTTCACGCCGACCACTGGCTCGGGCTGCCGGGAATGCTCAAGACGTTCGCGCTCCGCGAGCGCTCCGCGCCGCTCACCGTGTACGGCCCGCCGGGGCTCACCGCGCTGATGGACTCCGTACGGCCGATCTTCGGCCGCTCGCTGCCGTACCGCCTCTCGTTCGTCGAGATCGAGTCGTGGGGGGACGTCGCGTTCGACGGCTACAAGATCGCGAGCGTGCCGGTGCAGCACGGAGGCCGTGAGGCCTACGGCTACGTGCTCGCAGAGGACGACAGGCCGGGGGAGTTCGACCCGGCCGCGGCCGAGGCGCTCGGCGTGCCTTCAGGCCCCATGTTCGGCCTTCTCCAGCGCGGGACGAGCATCGAGGTGGACGTCGGCGGTAGCGCGCGGGAGGTGCGCCCCGACCAGGTGATGGGGGACCCTCGCCCGGGGCGACGCATCGCGATCTCCGGCGACACGTCCCCGTGCGAGGCGCTCAGCGTCGCGGCGCACGGCGTGCGCGTGCTCGTGCACGAGGCGACCTTCATGCAAGAGGACCGCGACCGCGCGCGCGACACTGGGCACAGCACCGCCCACCAGGCGGCGCTGATCGCCCACGACGCCGAGGCCGAGCTGCTCGCGCTGACGCACATCTCCGCGCGCTACAAGCCGTCGGACGTTCTCGCGCAGGCGCGCGAGTCGTTCGAGCCGGTCGTGGCGCCGCGCGACTTCGACACGATCGAGGTGCCGCAGCACGAGCGCGGCGCCCCGCATGTGGTGACCTGGGAGGAGCGCCGCCGGCGCGAGCCGGTTGAGAGCATCGCGACGCCCTGATAGGTTCGCAGTGTCCTTTAACCGGGTCCCGTGAGGCCAGGAAGGAGAGCATGAGCAGCGAACCGCGCGTGGTGCTACGCGCAGACGACATCGACCGCGCCCTGACGCGCGTCGCGCACGAGATCGTCGAGCGTAACCCGGACCGTCTTCCCGCGCTCGTCGGGATACACCGTCGCGGTGCGGTGCTGGCTCGGCGCCTGCACGAGATCCTCACTCGCATCACAGGTGAGGAGATCGCCATCGGCGACGTCGACATCGGCTTTTACCGGGACGATCTGGCCGAGCGGCCGGAGGCGCCCGTGCTCCACGCCTCGCACATCGACTTCGACGTGACCGGTACCACCGTCGTGATCGTCGACGACGTCCTTTACACCGGCCGCACGGTCCGCGCCGCGATCGAGGCGCTCTTCGCGTACGGCCGGCCGCGCCGCGTCCAGCTCGCGGTCCTCGTCGACCGCGGCCATCGCGAGCTCCCGATCAGACCCGACTACGTCGGCAAGAACCTGCCGACGTCCTCCGCGGAGCACGTCCACGTACGCGTGAACGAGATCGACGGCGTGGACGAGGTCGCGATCGAGGGTGGGAGGGAGGTGCTCGCCGCGTGAGACACCTCATCGCGATCGACGAACTGTCGCGGGCCGACATCGAGCGCCTCGTCGCCCAAGCGCAGAGCATCGCCGAAGACTCCGACCGCGACATCAGGAAGGTGCCGGCGCTGCGCGGCAGGATGGTCCTGAACCTCTTCTATGAGGCTTCGACGCGGACGCGCTCGTCGTTCGAGCTCGCCGCCAAGCGCCTCTCGGCGGACGTGGTGAACTTCGCCGCGAGCGGCTCGAGCGTCGAGAAGGGAGAGTCGCTGAAGGACACCGTCCTCACGCTCAGCGCCCACCGCCCCGACGCGATCGTGGTGCGAACACCCTGGGCCGGCGCCGCGACGCTCGTGTCGCACTGGTGCGACGCCGCGATCGTCAACGCCGGCGACGGCAAGCACGAGCACCCCACGCAGGCGCTGCTCGACTGCTACACGCTGCTCTCGCGCCTCGGCTCGCTCGACGGAGCGTCGATCTGGATCATCGGCGACGTCGCGCACTCGCGCGTCGCGCGCTCGGACATCCACGCGTTCCAGAAACTCGGCGCCGACGTGACGGTCGCGGGGCCGCCGACGCTGATCCCCCGCGACATCGAGGCTCTCGGCTGCGACGTGCGCTACGACCTCGACGGCATCGGCGGAGCCGACGTCCTGTACGCGCTGCGCATGCAGCGCGAGCGGATGGACGAGACCTGGGTGCCTTCGCTGCGCGAGTACGCTGCGCGCTACCAGATCAACGAGGGTCGGCTGAAGGCGAACCAGATCGTGATGCACCCCGGCCCCGTGAACCGCGGCGTGGAGCTGTCGGGGGAGGTCGTCGACTCGCCACAGGCGCTGATCGCGGCGCAGGTCGAAGCGGGAGTCGTGGTGCGCATGGCGGTGCTCTACGAGCTGCTCGCGAGCCGCAACGCCGCCGCGTCGAAGACGACACCGGAGGTGCCGGCGTGAGAGCCGACGCCCTCACCGCGCGGCCGCTCAGCGCGCAGGACATTCTCTTCGCCCGCATCCGCGTCGTGGACCCGCGCGAGCGCATCGACGCGCTGCTCGACGTCCTCGTGCGCGACGGCGAGGTGGCGGAGATCGCGCCGGCGGGAACGCTCTCCGCCGCCGACGCAGAGGCCGTGGAGGGCGAGGGACGGCTGTGCCTGTCGCCCGCGTTCTTTGACCCGCACGTGCACCTGCGCTCACCCGGGCAGGAGCACAAGGAGGACCTCGACAGCGGCACGCGCGCCGCCGCGGCCGGCGGTTTCGCCGCCGTCATCGCGATGCCGAACACCTCGCCCGTGATCGACTCGCCGTCGCTGCTGCGCTCGCTGCGCGACGCCGCCTCGCGCCAGGCGAACGTGCCGGTCGGCTTTCTGCCCGCGATCACGGTCGGGCTAAAGGGCGAGCAGCTCACGGAGATGGCCGAGCTGCGCGACGAGGGCGCGCTCGGCTTCACCGACGACGGCCGCCCGGTCGCCGGGGCCGGGACGCTGCGCAAGGCGCTGCAGTACCAGCGGCTCTGCGGCGGCGTCATCGCGCTCCACGAGGAGGACCCGAGCCTCTCGCGCGGCGGCGCGATGAACGAGGGAGCCGTCAGCGCGGCGCTTGGAGTGACGGGCGTGCCGACGATCTCCGAGTCGACGATGGTCGCGCGCGACGCGGAGCTCGCTGCGTATGAGCAGGCGCGTGTGCACTTCCAGCACCTCAGCTGCGAGGCCTCGGTGCGCGCGGTCGCGCAGGCCCGCGAGCGCGGCGCGCTCGTGAGCTGCGAGGTGACTCCGCACCACCTTCTGCTCACAGAAGAGGACGTCCGCTCGCTCGATACGGCGCTGAAGATGAACCCGCCGCTCGCGACGGAGGAGGATCGCGTGACGCTCGTCGGCGCGCTGCGCGACGGGACGATCGACTGCGTGGCGACCGACCATGCGCCGCACGCCCGCGATGAGAAGGAGGTGCCCTTCGAACAGGCGCCGATGGGCACCACGGGCCTTGAGACGGCGTTCGCGGCCCTGCACGGCGGGCTAGTCGTGCCGGGCATCATCACGCTTGAGGTGCTCATCGAGCGCATGACGCAGGGGGCCGCGCTCTTCGGCCTGCCGGTCGCACGCGTCGCGACCGGCGCGCGCGCCGACCTCGCGCTGCTCGACCTCGACGAGACATGGGTCGCGGGCGAGCAGGGCTGGCAGAGCCGCTCCGCGAACTCGTGTTTCGCGGGCCGGCGCATGCACGGCCGTGTGCTGATGACGATCTGCGGCGGCTCGATCGTTCACCGCGTCGGCGCCGGGGTCCCTGCGGCGTGAGCGCGCGCATCGACCCCGAAGAGACGTTCCTCGTCGCGATCGACGTGCAGGAGGCCTTCCGGGGCTACGACTGCTTTGCGGCGGTCGCGGAGAACTGCCGGCGGCTGCTCGCCGCAGCGAGAATCGTCGGCATGGCGAGCGTCGTCAGCGAGCAGTACCCGCGCGGCCTCGGCCCGAGCGCGCCCGAGCTCGGACTCGAGGGCGAGACGGTGATCGAGAAGACGTGCTTCTCCGCCGCCTCGGCGGACGGCTTCGACGCGGGCGACCGGCCGGTCGCGGTGCTCTGCGGCATCGAGACCCACGTCTGTGTCGAGCACACCGCGCGCGAGCTCATCGAGCGCGGCCTGCAGCTCCACGTCGTCGCCGACGCGTGCGGCTCACGCAAGCAGGTCGACGGTGACTGGGCGCTGACGCGGATGCGCGACGCCGGTGCCGTGATCGAGACCGTGGAGTCGGTTCTCTTCGCCCTCTTCGACGGCGCCGGCAGCGACGAGTTCAAGCAGGTACAGGGGCTCGTCAAGTGAGCACGGGCGAACGCCCCGGTTACGTGCTGCTCGAGGACGGCACGCGGTTCGAAGGCGAACTGTGCGGCGCCGCGGACGCCGTGACCGGCGAGGTCGTCTTCACGACGGGAATGTCCGGCTACCAGGAGTCGATGAGCGACCCGTCGTTCGCGGGCCAGATGATCGCCTTCACCTACCCGCACATCGGCAACTACGGCGCGAGCGCGCAGGCGATGGAGTCCGAGCGCGCGTGGGCGCGCGCGGCGATCATGCGCAGCGCGGTCAACCGCGAGGACGCGCCCTCGGCCGAGCGTGGGTGGCTGGACTGGCTGACGGACTGCGGCGTCCCCGCGATCAGCGGCCTGGACACGCGCTCGCTCGTGCAGCACATCCGGCAGGCCGGCTCGATGCGCGGCGGCCTGTTCGCCGCCGAGCTAGCGCAGGCCTCGGCGCTCGAGCTGATCGAGGCCGAGCCGCCGATGGCCGGGCAGGACCTCGCGGGGCTCGTGAGCCCGCGCGAGGTGACGCGACACGGGTCGGGGCCGGGACCGCGCATCGCCGTGATCGACACCGGCATCAAGGCCTCGATGGTGCGCGAGCTCCTCGCGCGCGGGATGCGCGTCTCGCTTCACCCGTGCGCCGGCACGGCCGAGGAGGTGCTCGCC
>DATJNQ010000026.1:0-99013 GCA_035507895.1 Solirubrobacteraceae bacterium
GGATCCTCCACGTATCCCGCGGCGCAGATCGTCAAGGCACAGTGGGTCGCGCGCGAGCGTGGCCACCAACGGTACGTCTGCGAGCAGCCGCCGTACTCGATGCTCGTGCGCGGCATCGAGGCCGAGGTGCTCCCGACGTGCGAGACGTACGGCATGGGCGTGATCCCGTGGAGCCCGCTCGCGGGTGGCTGGCTCTCGGGGCGCTACGCGAGGGGCGCCGACTCACCGGCCGGGAGCCGACGGGCGCAGATGATCCCATCCCGCTACGACATGTCGATCCCCGCCAACCAGCGCAAGCTCGAGGCCGCCCAGGCGCTCGGAGACCTCTCACAGGAGGCCGGCATGACGCTGATCGAGATGGCGCTCGCGTTCGTCACGACCCACCCTGCCGTGAGCGCGGCGATCATCGGCCCCCGCACGATGGAGCAGCTCGAGAGCCAGCTCCCCGCGCTCGAAAGGACGCTCACCGCGGACGTGCTCGACCGCATCGACGAGATCGTCCCGCCCGGCGTGAACGTCAACCCGGCCGACACCGGTTGGGACCCGCCGTGGGTCACCGACAGCTCGCTGCGACGGCGCTGATGCGCATCTTCTCCGGCATCCAGCCCACCGGGCGCAAGCACCTGGGCAACTACATCGGCGCGATCGCCCAGTACGTCGACAGCCAGGATCGCGGCGAGGGCATCTTCTGCATCGTGGACCTGCACGCCACGACCGTCGCCTACGATCCGGCCTCCCTGCGCGAGCGGCTGTACGACACGGCCGCGATCCTGCTCGCCGCGGGCCTCGACCCCGGCCGCTGCATCCTCTTCCGCCAGAGCGACGTCCACGAGCACACCGAGCTGACGTGGCTGCTCGCGAGCGTGAGCGAGCTCGGTCGCCTGCAACGCATGCACCAGTTCCGCGACAAGTCCGTCGCCCAGCGCGAGCTCGCCTCGGCCGGGCTGCTGATGTACCCCGTCCTGCAGGCCGCCGACGTCCTCGCCTACCGCGCCCACGAGGTGCCGGTCGGCGAGGACCAGCGCGAGCACCTCGAGCTGATGCGCGACGTCGCCCGGCGCTTCAACTCGCGCTTCGGCGACGGGCGCGAGATCCTCGTCGTGCCCGAGCACCTGATCCCGGCCGTCGGCGCACGCATCATGGACCTACAGGACCCGAGCGCGAAGATGTCGACCACCGCGGCCAGCGAACTCGGGACCGTCTACGTGCTCGACGAGCCCGCGGCCGTGCAGAAGAAGTTCAAATCGGCCGTCACGGACTCCGGCAGCGAGGTACGGCGCGCGGCGGACAAGCCCGGCGTCACGAACCTGATCGAAATCCTCGCCGCCATCCGCGGCGTCGAGCCGGCCGCGGTCGAGGCCGAGTTCCAGGCCGCGGGTTACGGGGCGCTGAAGGGCGAAGCGGCCGACGCCGTGAGCGAGCACCTCGCGCCGGTGCGCGAACGCTACGGCGCGCTGCGCGAGGACCCCGCCGCGATCGAGGCGGTTCTCGCCCACGGCGCCGAGCGGGCGCGCGGCATCGCTTCCGGCGTGCTCGCAGACGTTCGCGAGTCGATGGGCATCGGCCCCCCGGGGGGCTAGCGACAGACGCCCCCGGAGCGTGCCGCGGCCTGTGGTAGCTTGACCACTCCCCTCGCAGAGGAGCCCCATCCGGCCATCGCCGACCGAACGTGGCTGCCGCGAAGCGCCCGCAACGGGCGCCGGACCGGCGCCGAACACAGGGCAGCGGCCGGACACGCACCGATGAGACATAACGCGCGCGCCACACCGAAGCCGCGGCAGGCCGCCGCGCGCACCTGAGAGGACCCGATGCGCAACCCGATCGAACGCACATCGCGCTCCCTGCCGCCGGAAGAGGCGCTGGCGCGGGCCGCGCTGACGGCGCCCGACGCCGGCGACGCGAGCGTCGAGCCGACGCACCGCGTGATCACGCTGCTCGCGGCCGTAGGGCTCTTCGCCGCGACGTTCGCGACGTGGGGCACGTCGATCCTCCTACCCGTCACGGGGCTGATCGCCGTCGCGGCCTTCGCGACGATCCTCGTCGTGATCGTCGTCGCGCTCGCCGCGACGCGCTCGCGCACGCTCTACCGCGTCGACTTCGTGCTCCTCATCACCGGCGTCGTGCTGCTCTGCTCGTGGGGCGCCTCACTGCGCCGCGTGCGCCCCGCATACGGCACCGACGAGGCGGCGTTCACGCAGGCGGCGGCGAACCTGATCCTCCACGGCCACAGCCCCTACGGCGTCGATCTCGGCTACGCCCTCAGCCAGTACCGCGTGCCGACGGCCTTCTGGACGCTCCTGCTGAACGGCCACGTCGTCACGTCCTTCGGCTACCCGCCCGCGGCCGCCGTCTTCGTCGCCCTCTACGCGGGGCTCTTCGGCTCGACGCAGGCCGTGATGATCGTCGACCTCATCGCGCTCGTCGTGACGACGCTGATGATGTTCTTCATGCTGCCGCGGCGCTGGCGCGCGCTCGCCGTGCTCGCGACGGTCGGCCTGCCCGTGCTCGAGGGTTTCGCCACGTCGGGCAACGTCTCCGTCGTGATGGTGATGTTCATGGTCGTCTGCGCCTACAAGTGGACGGAGATCGGCTCGCACGAACGCTTGCGAAGGCGCGACTGGCTCAGCGCCGTGTGTCTCGGGCTCGCCGCGGCGTGCAGCCCGCTCTCGTGGTTCTCGATCCCGTTCCTGTTGACCGGCGTCTACATCCTGCGCGCCGCCGACTTCGGCCCGCGGCGCGCCGCGCGCGTCCTCGCGCGCTACGGCGGTGCCGCCGCGGCGACCTTCCTCGTCATCAACCTGCCGTTCATCGTCACCGGCCCCGGCAGCTGGTTCTCCAGCGTCACGGCGCCGCTCACCCAGGGAGCGATCCCGTACGGGCAGGGCTTCGTCAGCCTGATCCTCTTCTTCCACGTCGGTGGCGGCGACCTGCACGTGCTGGCGCTCGCGGCAGCGGCCGCCTACCTCGGCATCCTCGCGGTCTTCGCGCTCAACTTCCGCACGCTCGCGCGCGCCTGCTTCGTGCTGGCCGTGATCCCGCTCTTCTTCGCGGCGCGGTCGCTCAGCGAGTACTTCACGGTCATGATCCCCGTCTGGATCGTGAGCGTCACGACGATCTCGCCGGAGAGCCTGCGCGCCGTGCGCGAGCACCGCTGGTCGGGCACGGCGGCGCGCCGCGCGAGCTACGTGCTGCCGCTCGCGCCCGCGGCGGTGCTGCTCATCGTTGCGCTCGCGACGCCGTCACCGCTGACGCTCACCGTCCAGGAAATCAAGAGCGCGGCGCGCCGCACGTCGCTGTGGCAGATCAAGGTGCTCGTCCACAACAACTCCGGCGACAGCCTCTCGCCGCACTTCGTCACGAACTCCAGCGGCCTTGCGAGCAACTACTGGCGCCAGGTCGCGGGTCCCGCCGCGCTCGCGCCGGACGCCACCGCCCAGTACACGCTCGACGCGCCGAACATCGGCTCGCAGGCGAGCGGCAACCAGCCCGTACGGCTGATCGCGATGACCGACTCGCCCGCGACGTTCAGCTCCAGCGGTGCCGTCACCGCCTACCACTACGCGCTCGAGCTCGAGCCGAAGTACGTCATCCGCGTGCTCGCGCCGGGCGAATCGGTGCACCTGACGGCTGCCCTGTCGACCGTCACGGGCAACCCGATCGCCAAGGCCGGCGTGACCATAGGCCTCGCGCAGACCGCATACAAGGAATCCAGCGCGACGCCGCCGACGGCCGAAATCAACGGCCATCCCGAAGGCGAATCGCCGGTCTACGCGACCACCAACGCGCGGGGCGTCGCCCACTTCGTGGTCAAGGACGACAACCCGCCGCCGAACGGCGGACCCGTCCAGTTCCAGGCGTTCATCCAGCACCGCGTTGGTGCAGAGCGCTCGCGCTACAGCTTCTCCGAACACGTCACAGTGTTCTGGCGCCGCTAGGCGCGCGCGGGCCGGTGGCGTCGTGCGCGGCGGGTAGCCTGCGGCTATGAAAGGCCCACCGGCGCCTTTGAGCATCGGCGCGCTGCAGCTCGACCTCGACCAGTTCAGCGGCCCGTTCGACCTGCTCTTGACGCTCGTGCTGCGCGAAGAGCTCGACCTGCTCGACTTCGAGCTGGCCGAGCTCGTCGTCGCCTACCTCGACCACCTCGACGAACGCGGCGAGCTCGACCTCGAGAGCGCGACCGACTTCATCGTCCTCGTCGCTGCGCTGCTGGAGCTCAAGTCGCGCCTGCTGCTCGGCGGCGAGGACGACGCGCTCGACCTCGAGCCGGCCGAAGCCGCCGACGAGCTGCTCGAACGGATGCTTCAGGCGCAGCGGTTCCGCGGCGCGGCGGCGCACCTGCGCGCGCTGCTCGCACGCGAGGACGGCGTGCGCTTTCGCCGCGTGCCGCCGCCCGCGGCGCTTCGCCGCACCGTCACCGTCGGCGCCGACGGCTCGCAGGACCCGGCCGCCCTCGGTGCCGCGATCGGCCGCCTGCTCGGCACGCCGCCGCCCGTCGACGTGCGCCACATCCACGCTCCTCGCGTGTCGCTCCAGGCGCGCATCGACGCGCTGCGCGCGCTCGCGTCGCACGGCAGCTTCGACTTCGACGACGCCGTCCGGGGCGCCGACCGCATGACCGTCGCCGTGACGCTGTTCGCGCTGCTCGAGCTCTACCGGCGCGGCGAGGTCGAATGGCGCCAGGGCGAGAACTTCGGCGCGATATCGGTGCTCGCCGCCGCCCCCGGCGCACAGGCACGGCGTTGACCGAGCTCGCGCGCACGATCGAGGCGCTGCTGTTCCTCGCCGGCGACCCGCTCTCGCCGCAGGAGCTCGCGCAGGCGTGCGAGGTGCCCGGGGAGGAGGTCCAGGCGGCGCTCGCGGAGCTCGCCGACGAGTACGCGCCCGGCCGCCGCGGTCTGCAGCTGCGCGAGCTCGCGGGCGGCTACACGCTCGCGACCGACCCGGCGAGCGAGCCCGCGGCGAGGCGCCTTCTGAGCCGCCCCCGCGCCGCGGCGCTCACCGGGGCCCAGGCCGAGACGCTCGCGATCGTCGCCTACCTGCAGCCCGTCTCGCGGCCCGAGATCGCACGCATCCGCGGCGTGAACGCCGACTCGGCGACCGGCACGCTGCTCGAGCGCGGGCTGATCGAGGAGGCCGGCCAGTCGCGCTTCGGCGCGACGATGTACCGCACCGGCGGCGAGTTCCTGCGCCTCTTCGGCCTGCGCGAGCTGGCCGAGCTGCCCGACATCGCCGAGTGGGACCCGACGCCAGAGGACAGGGGGGAGCTGCGCGAGCGGCTGCTGCGCGCGGGCGAGGCGCGCGCCGGCTAGGCCGCGACGGCCGGCGCCGCGAGCTGGCCGCAGGCCGCGGCGATGTCGCGTCCCCGGGTCATCCGCACCGTCGCCGGCACCCCGCGGGCCGCGAGCGCGCCGCGGAACGCCGCGATCGCGTCGCGCGAAGAGCCCTCGAACGGGCCGCCGGCGGGGTTGTACGGGATCAGGTTCACCTTGAAGACCGACGTGCGCTCGCGCGCGGTACGCAGCAGCGCGGCGAGCTGCAGCGCCTGCGCGTAGCTGTCGTTCACGCCCGCGAGCATCACGTACTCGATGAAGACGCGCCGGCGCCTTTGCGCGTAGAAAGCGCGGCACGCGGCAAGGACGTCCGCGAGCGGGTAGCGGTCGTTCACCGGCATCAGCTGCGAGCGCAGCGATTCCTCGGGGGCGTGCAGCGAGAAGGCGAGGCGCAGCGCGAGTTTGCTCGCGGCGAGCCGTTCGATGCCCGGGATCCAGCCGACCGTCGAGACGGTCGTGTGGCGGGCGCCGACGCCGATCTCCGGCAGCCGCTCGCAGGCGCCGAGCACCGCGTCGACGTTCATCAGCGGCTCGCCCATGCCCATGAAGACGCAGTTCGTGAGCGCCCGCCCCGCGACGCGGCGGAAGTAGAGCGCCTGGTCGAGGATCTCCGACGCCGACAGGTTGCGAAAGAAGCGCATCTGGCCGGTCGCGCAGAAGGTGCACGTCAGCGGGCAGCCCGACTGCGAGGAGATGCACAGCGACGCGCGCCCGTCGCGGTAGCTCATCAGCACCGTCTCGACCGGGCGCCCGTCGCCCGTGTAGAGCAGCACCTTGCGCGTCCCGTCGCGCGAGCTCGCGCGATCGCCGACCGTCAGCGTCGAGAACGGCACGCGCTCGCTGAGCTCCTCGCGCAGCGCGAGCGGCAGGTCGGACATCTCGGCGTAGCCGCCGGCGCCGCGCGCCGCCCAGCTCCAGACCTGGCGCGCGCGGTACGCGGGCTCGCCGAGCCCGGCGAGCGTCTCTTGCAGCAGTTCGAGGTCCATGGGCGCGCCGTCCTATGGTGCCACCGATGCGCACCGCGCCGGTCGAGAGCTGAATGCGCCTCGCGCGCTACCTCGCGCACGCCGGCGTCGCGTCCCGCCGCGCCGCGGAGGCGCTCGTCGCCACGGGGGCCGTGACCGTCGACGGCGAGGTTGTGACCGACCCCGCGCGCGACGTCGGCGACGGCACGGACGTCCGCGTGCACGGCGAGCCGGTCGCCCCGCTGCCGCCGGTCACGTTCGCGCTGCACAAGCCCACCGGTGTCGTCTCGACGGCCGCCGACACTCACGGGCGGCCGACGGTCGTCGAGCTCGTCGACGCTCCGGGGCGCCTTTACCCCGTCGGTCGCCTCGATCTCGACACGAGCGGCCTGATCCTGATCACGAACGACGGCGAGCTCGCGAACCTCCTCACGCATCCCCGCTACGGCGTCGCGAAGACGTACCGCGCGAAGCTCGGCGGCGGGCCGCTCGGCGAGCGCGCGCTGCGGGCGCTGCGCGCGGGCGTCGCGCTCGCCGACGGCCCAACCGCGCCCGCGAAGGTCGAGCGGCGCGCGGGCGACACGATCGACATCACGATCACCGAAGGCCGCAACCGCCAGGTCCGCCGCATGTGCGAGACGGTCGGTCACCCGGTGCTCACGCTGCGCCGCATCGCCTTCGGCCCGCTCGAGCTCGGCGCGCTCGCGCCGGGCGAGCACCGCGAGCTGACCGGCGCCGAGGTGCGCGCCTTGCGCGCCGCGGCGCTCTGAAAGAATCGGCGCCATGCGACTCTTCGCGCTCCGCGGGGCAACCAGCGTGAAGGCCAACGACGCCGGCGCGATCCGCGACGCCACCGCGGAGCTCATGGCCGCGATCATGGCGCGCAACGGCCTCGAGCAGGACGCCGTCGTGAGCTGCCTCTTCACCGCCACCGACGATCTGGACGCCGAGTTCCCCGCCGCCGCGGCGCGCGCCGCCGGCTTCAGCGCCGTGCCCCTGATCTGCGCGCGCGAGATCGCGGTGCCCGGCTCGATGCCGCGCGTCGTGCGCGTGCTGATGCACTACCACGCCGCCGAGGACCACAGCCCGGTTCACGTTTACCTGCACGAGGCGAGCGCGCTGCGCAGCGACCTCGCGGGCGCCCAGTAGCGATGGGACTCGAGTTCTCGCGCCGCATCGAGCGGATCCCCGCCTACCCCGTCGCCGACGCCTACGGCGAGCGCGCCCCGCGCGTGCGCCTGGCCTCCAACGAGGCGCCCTTCGAGACGCTCCCGGCGGTGCGGGACGCGCTCGCCGCCCACGCCGCCGAACTGAACCGTTATCCGGACCCGTCGGCGGGCGAGCTGCGCCGTCTCATCGCCGAGCGCCACGAAGTGCCGGCCGGCCACGTCGTCGTCGGCAACGGCTCGTGCGAGGTCCTGATGCTGCTCGGCGAGGCGCTGCTCGAGCCCGGCGCCGAGATCGTCCACGCGTGGCCGTCCTTCTCGGTCTACCCGCACCTGTCGGCGGCGTCGGGCGCGCGCGCCGTGACGGTGCCCCTCGACGGCGAGCACCGCCATGACCTCGACGCGATGGCGCGCGAGGTCACCGTCGCCACGCGGGTCGTGATCGTCTGCAACCCCAACAACCCGACGTCGACGGCGCTGCCGGTCGCCCGCATCGCCGAGTTCGTGGAGCGGATCCCGCCGTACGTCTGCGTGATCCTCGACGAGGCCTACAGCGAGTACAACCTGCTCGACGATCCGGCCGCGTCCGTCGCGCTGCTCGAGCACCACCCGAACCTCGTCCTGCTGCGGACCTTCTCCAAGGTCTACGGCCTCGCGGGGCTGCGCGTCGGCTACGCGCTCTGCGGCTCGCACGAGGTGCCGCTCGCGCTGAACCGTGTCCGCCAGCCCTTCAACGTCTCCACGGCCGCACAGGCCGCGGCGAGCGCCGCGCTGGGGTCGCAGGATGCGATCGTCGAACGCGTCGCGCGCACCGTCGCGGAGCGCATCTCCGTCGCCGAGCGCCTCGCCGCGATGGGCCTCGCGGTCGCCGACTCGCAGGCGAACTTCTGCTGGCTGCTGCTCGGCGCCGACCGTGACGAGGCGGCCGTCGTCGCCGCCCTGATGGAACGCGGCATCCTCGTGCGGGCCGGTGCGGCGCTCGGCGCGAGCGAGCCGGCGCTGCGCGTGACGTACGGGCTGCCGCAGGAAAACAGCGCGTTCCTGGACGCGCTCGCCGAGATCCTCGGCGCATAGCCGCGCACCGCCCTTTACCAGCCGCCCCGGGTCTGCTACAAAGCTCGCAGAACGGCCATGACCGCGACTTTCCGTGAACACAGCATTCACGCGTCCGCTCCGCGGCCGTTCTATCGCAACTGGCGATTTAGGTAGGCGCTTCGGCCCGGCCCGGGCGTGAACGGGTGCGCGGCCGCAAGGGGTCCCGGAGAGGGACCGAGCGCCAGAGATCGGGCCCCCGGCCCGCTCACGCGAGCCGCACCCCCACGTCTACCATGCCAGCACAGGAAAGGACCAGTTGATGATGATCGTGATGAAGGAGACCGCGACCGAGCAGGAGGTCGGTGCCGTGGTCGACAAGATCCAACGGGCGGGCGCCAGAGCCCACCTCTCGAAGGGCGCTCGCGTCACAGTCATCGGCGCGATCGGCGACGTCGAGCAGGACGCGTCGGTCGCGAGCCTCGGGCTCGAGGGGCAACCCGGCGTCGACCGCGTCGTGCCGATCCTGAAGCCGTACAAGCTCGCGTCGAGCCAGATGCTCCACGGCGAGCGCAGCGTGCTCGATATCGACGGCCGCAAGGTCGGCGGCGAGCACTTCGCGCTCATCGCCGGCCCCTGCACCGTCGAGTCGCGCGACCAGCTGCTCGAGACGGCGCGCATCGTCGGCGAGGGCGGCGCCGCGATGCTGCGCGGCGGCGCGTACAAGCCGCGGACGAGCCCGTACTCCTTCCAGGGGCTCGGCGAGGAGGGGCTCCGCCTGCTCGCCGAGGCGCGGCGCGAGACGGGACTTCCCGTCGTCACGGAGCTGATGGACGTCGGCGACCTCGACGCCGTGCTCGAGGTGGCGGACGTCATCCAGATCGGCGCGCGCAACATGCAGAACTACCCGCTCCTGACGGAGGTCGGGCGCTCGGGCCGGCCCGCGCTCTTGAAGCGCGGCCTGTCCGCGACGCTCGACGAGCTCCTGATGGCGGCGGAGTACATCCTCAAGGAGGGCAACCCGAACGTGATCCTCTGCGAGCGCGGCATCCGCACCTTCGAGACCTCCTACCGCTTCACGCTCGACCTGATGGCGGTTCCCGTGCTGCGCCAGATGACGCACCTGCCGGTGATCGTCGACCCGAGCCACGCCGCCGGCAGGCGCGACCTCGTCGCCCCGCTCTCGCTCGGCGCGGCCGCCGTCGGCGCCGACGGCCTGATCGTCGAGGTGCACCCGAACCCCGACGAGGCGATCTGCGACGGCCCGCAGCAGCTGCGCGCCGACGAGTTCGCCGACTACGCGCGCACGGTCACGCAGGCCGCGGCCCTCGCCGGCAAGGCGCTGAGCGCCGTCTGATGAGCGCCGCGGCCGCGGCGGCCCAGCCGGCATGAGGGTCGCGGTGGCCGGTCTCGGGCTGATCGGCGGCTCGATCGCGCTCGCGTGCCGCGAGCGCGCCGGTGCCGCCGTGGCGGGCTTCGACAGCGACCCCGCGGTGCGTGACACGGCGGCCACGATGGGCGCCGTCGACGCGGTGCACGCGAGCCTCGAGGAGGCCGTCGCGGGCGCCGACGTCGCCTTCGTCGCCGTCCCCGTCGGCGCGCTCGAGGACGCGGTGGCACGGACCATCGCCGCGACCGGCGAGGACTGCGTCGTCACCGACGTCGGGTCGACCAAGCGCGCCGTCGCCGACGCCTTCGACGACGCCCGCTTCGTCGGCGGCCACCCGCTCGCGGGCGCCGAGACCGCCGGCATCGGCAACGCCCGCGCCGACCTCTTCGACGGCGCCACCTGGTACCTGACGCCGAACGCGGGGTCGACGACCGGTGTCCTGTACGAGCGCCTGCACCGCCTGCTGGCCCAGCTCGGGGCGCGGCCCGTCGCGATCGACGCGGCCGAGCACGACCGTCTCATGGCCGTCGTCTCGCACCTGCCGCACGTGCTCGCGAACGTCCTCGTCGCGCAGGCCGCCGACGAGCTCACGGGCGGCGACGGAGCGCTCGTCGCGGCCGGCCCGAGCCTGCGCGACGCGACGCGCGTCGCGGGCGCGAACAGCGCCATCTGGGGCGACATCTACGTCGCCAACGCCGACGCCATCACGGCCGCGCTGACCCGCTTCCAGGCCGCGCTGCAGAACGCCGCCGAGCTGCTCGGCGCGCACGATCGCGACGCCGTCGTCGCGTGGAACGAGGACGCGCGCGAGGACCGCGAGCGGCTGCTCGGCACCGACCTGCTCGGCGGCGCGACGAAGGAGCTCAGGGTCGCCGTGCCGAACCGTCCCGGCGTGGTTGCGGAAATCGCGCTTGCGCTCGGCCGTGCGGCGGTCAACATCGTCGACCTCGCGCTCGCGCCGTCGCCCGACAACAGCCAGGGCGTCGTACGCCTGTGGCTGCTCGGCGAGGACCAGGCGCGCGTCGCTGCGGAGCTGATCGGGGACCTCGGCTTTCCGGTGGCGAGCGCCTGATGGACGCCTTCTTCGCCCCGGCGTCGCCGCTCACGGGCGAGGCGCGCGCGCCGGCCGACAAGTCGATCTCGCACCGTGCTGCGCTGCTCGGCGCGATGGCCGCGGACCCGGTGCGCGTCGAGAACTACCTCGACGCGGCCGACACCGCCTCGACACTCGCTGCGGTCGAAGCGCTCGGCACGCTCGTCGAGCGCGACGGCAGCGACCTCGTGCTGCGCGGCACCGGCATCCGCGACGCGCGCGAACCGGCGGGGACCGTGGACGTCGGCAACGCCGGCACGCTGCTCCGCCTGCTGCCGGGCTGGCTCGCGGCCCAGAGCGGCCGGTCCTTCACGCTCGACGGCGACGAGTCGATCCGGCGGCGACCCGTCGGGCGGATCATGGCGCCGCTCACCGCGATGGGCGCGGAGCTGAGGGCGCGCGGGGACGGCTACACGCCGCTGACGGTGCGCGGCGCGCAGCTGCGCGCAATCGACTGGCAGATCGAGGTCGCGAGCGCGCAGGTGAAGTCGTGTGTCCTCTTCGCGGGCCTCGCCGCGGACGGCACGACGAGCGTCACCGAGCCGACTGTCAGCCGCGACCACACCGAGCGCATGCTGCGCGCGGCCGGCGTCGCGGTGTCGCGCGCCGCGACGACGGTCACCGTCGTCAGCGCCGACGACGTAGCGCTCGGCGACGTGCGCGTGCCCGGCGACGTCAGCTCGGCCGCGTTCCTCGTCGCGGCGGGCGTCCTCGTGCCGCGCTCGCGCCTCTTGATCCGCGACGTCGGCGTCAACTGGACGCGCACCGGGTTCCTGCGCATCGTGCGGCGCATGCGGGGCATCGTCTTCGGCGAGCTCGAGGAGCCACGCGAGGAGATCGCGGCGCACGAGCCCGTGAGCGACCTCGACGTCGCGCACGGCGCGCTCGAGGGGACGACGGTCCGCGCCGACGAGGTCCCCGCCGCCATCGACGAGCTGCCGCTCGTGGCGCTGCTCGGCTGCTTCGCCGAGGGCGAGACCGTGGTCGAAGGGGCGCAGGAGCTGCGCATCAAGGAGACGGACCGCATCAGCGCCGTCGTCGATGGCCTGCGCGGCCTCGGCGGCGACATCGAGGCGACCGCCGACGGTTTCGTCGTGCGCGGCAGCGGCGGCCTGCGCGGTGGCACGCTGGACTCGCGCGGCGACCACCGCCTCGCGATGCTCGGCGCCGTCGCGGGGCTCGCGTCGCGCGAGGGCGTGCGCGTCATCGGCATGGAGTCCGCCGCCGTCTCCTACCCGACGTTCGCGCGCGACCTGGCCGCGCTTTGCTGATCGCGATCGACGGCCCCGCGGGCGCGGGCAAGTCGACAGTCGCGAGGGCCGTCGCCGCGGCCCTCGGCATGCACTACCTCGACAGCGGCGCGATGTACCGCTGCGTCGCGCTGCTCGCGCTGCGCGAGCCGGGCGCGGACGCCGGCTCGCTCGCCCGCCGCGCGCGCATCGAAGCCGACGGCGCGCGCGTCCTGCTCGACGGCGAGGACGTCGCCGCCGCGATCCGCGCGCCCGCGGTGTCCGCCGCCGCCTCGCGCGTCGCCGCGGAGCCCGCGGTGCGGGCGGCGCTCGTCGCCAAACAGCGCGCGATCCTTGGCAGCGGCGACTGGGTCTGCGAGGGCCGCGACATCGGCACCGTCGTGGCGCCCGGCGCGGAGCTGAAGATCTACCTCACCGCCGATGCGGCAGAGCGCGCGCGACGGCGCGCGAGGGAGCTAGGCGCGGCGCTCCGGGCGACCCACGAGGAGCTGAGCGACCGCGACGCCCGCGACAGCGCCCGCCCACACTCGCCGCTGCGCGCCGCCGCGGACGCCGTCGTGATCGATGCGACCGAGCTGAGCGCGCGCGAGGTCACCGATCGCGTAGTGGCGCTCGCCCGCGAGCGCGCCTAGCCCGGGCATACTGGCCCGGTGAAGGTCGCGGTCGTCGGCTACCCAAACGTAGGCAAGTCCTCGCTCATCAACCGCCTGACGGGCTCGCGGGAGGCCGTCGTGCACGAGCGTCCGGGGGTTACCCGCGACCGCAAGGAGCTCGAGTGCGAGTGGAACGGACGGCGCTTCACGCTGCTCGACACCGGCGGCGTCGACTTCGGCGACGAGGACCCGCTCGCGGGCTCGATCCGCGAACAGGCGACCGCGGGCATCGCCGAAGCCGACGTCGTCGTGCTCGTCGTCGATGCGCGCGCGGGCGTGCGTCCCGGCGACGAGGAGCTCGCCGACCTCCTGCGCCGCGCGCCGGTGCCCGTGATCGTCGCCGCGAACAAGTGCGACGTCCTCGCCGACGTTCCGCTCGCCGCAGAATTCCACCGCCTCGGGCTCGGCGAGCCCGTCGCGGTGTCCGCGACGCAGGGACTCGGCACCGGCGACCTGCTGGACCGGGTCGTGGAGCTCCTGCCCGCCGGGGACCCGGAGCCCGAGCGCGAACAGATCGCGCTCGCCGTGATCGGGCGGCCGAACGTCGGCAAGTCATCGCTCGTCAACCGCTTCCTCGGCGAGCAGCGCGTGATCGTCTCCCCCGTTGCGGGGACCACGCGCGACGCGATCGACACCCGCCTCACGGTCGACGGGCACGACCTGTTGATCGTCGACACGGCCGGCATGCGCCGCCAGGCGAAGGTGCAGGACTCGGTCGAGTACTACACGACGCTGCGCGCGCAAAGGGCCGCGGAGCGCGCCGACGTCGCGCTCGTGGTGTGCGACGCGACCGAAGGCGTCAGCGCGCAGGACCTGCGCATCGCCGAGCTCGCGATGAAGGCGGGCTGCGCCACGGCGCTGGTGCTCAACAAGTGGGACCTGCGCGGCGGCGAGGACGACGTCGACCTCGAGCACGAACGCGCCCGCGCCGCCGAAAAGCTGCGCCTGCGTCCGCGCGTGCTGACGGCGTCGGCGAAGAGCGGACGCGGCATCACCCGCCTGCTCGCGGAGATCGTCGCGCTCGGCGAGCGGACCGCGATGCGGATCCCGACCAGCGAGCTGAACCGCTTCCTCGCGGAGACCGTCCAGGCGCGCCAGCCGCCGGTCGGCACGCGGCGCGGTGCCTCCGGTCACCGCCTGAAGCTGATCTACATGGCGCAGATCGGGACCCGCCCGCCGCGCTTCGCGATCCAGGTGAACTCCCGCGCCCGCGTCACGCGCGACTACGCCTACTTCGTCGAGAACCGCCTGCGCGCCCGCTACTCGCTGGAGGGGATCCCGCTGATCGTGGACTTCGTCGAACGCGGCGCCCGGACACGCGCGCGCGCCGCATAGACTGCCACTCTCCCGTCAGCAAAACCGCCCCCAGCGAGGAACATGAGCGCCCACAGCGACAACGAATTCCTGTTCACGTCCGAGTCCGTCACCGAGGGTCACCCGGACAAGATCGCCGACCAGATCTCCGACGGCGTGCTGGATGCCGTGCTGCGCGACGACCCCAACGGGCGCGTCGCGTGCGAGACGCTCGTGAACACCGGCCTGATCGTCGTGTCGGGCGAGATCACCACCGACACCTACGTCGACATCCAGGACATCGCGCGCGAGACGGTGCGCCGCATCGGCTACGACGACGCCGCGTACGGCTTCGACTGCGACACCTGCGCCGTCATCAACACGATCGACAAGCAGTCCGCCGACATCGCGCAGGGCGTCGACCGCGCGTACGAGACGCGCCACGGCGGCGAGGACGACGAGCTGGACCGCGACGGCGCGGGCGACCAGGGGATGATGTTCGGCTACGCGACCGACGAGACGCAGGAGCTGATGCCGCTGCCGATCTCGCTCGCGCACCGTCTCGCCCGGCGCCTGGCTGAGGTGCGCCGCGGCGAGGTGATCCCCTACCTGCGCCCCGACGGCAAGACGCAGGTCACGGTGCGCTACGTCGACGGGCGGCCCGCGAACATCGAGAAGGTGCTGATCTCCACCCAGCACGCCGAGGGGATCGACTCCGAGGCGCTGATCAAGCCCGACCTCTTCGAGCACGTGCTGCGCCCCGTGCTGCCGGCCGACCTCTACGACGAGGCCGAGCTCGCGCGCAACTTCCTCGTCAACCCGACGGGCCGCTTCGTGATCGGCGGGCCGATGGGCGACTGCGGTCTCACGGGCCGCAAGATCATCGTCGACACGTACGGCGGCATGGCGCGCCACGGCGGCGGCGCCTTCTCCGGCAAGGACCCGTCGAAGGTCGACCGTTCGGCCGCGTACGCGGCGCGCTGGGTCGCCAAGAACATCGTCGCGGCGGGCCTCGCGCGGCGCGCCGAAGTGCAGGTCGCCTACGCGATCGGCGTCGCGCACCCCGTTTCGCTGATGGTCGAGACGTTCGGCACCGAGAACGGCGTCGGGCGCTCCGCGATCACCGCCGCCGTCAACGAGGTCTTCGACCTGCGGCCCGCCGCGTTCACGCGCGCGCTCGACCTGCGCCGCCCGATCTACCAGAAGACGGCGGCCTACGGGCACTTCGGCCGCGACGACCACGACTTCACCTGGGAGCGCACCGACCGCGCCGAGGAGCTTCGCGCGGCCGCCGGGCTCTGACCGGGGCGCCGACTACCGTCGGCGGGTGAGTTCGATCGCGCGGGTCGCGCCGATGACCACGGCGCGCGCGTTGCGCGAGCCGTTCGACTACCGGCTCACGGGCGAGTTCGCGGGCGTCGACGTCGGCGCCATGCTCGTCGTCCCGTTCGGCCGCCGCGACGTGCTCGGCGTCGTCGTCGAGGTCGCCGACGAGAGCACCGTCGACGAGGCGCGCCTGCTGGAGCCGCGCCGCGCGATCGAGCTCGGCCTGCCGGGCGAACTGGTGCACGTCGCGCGCTGGATAGCGGCGCAGTACTGCACGACGCTCGCGCGCGCGCTGACGCTGCTGCTGCCCCCCGAAGCGGCACGCCGCCTCTCCGGCCGCAGGCGGCGCGTGGCGAAGGCGCCGGCGCAGCCCCCGGTCGGGCGGCTGCCCGCCGCGCCGCCGGCGCTCACGCGCGAACAGGAAGAAGTGCTCGAGCCGCTGCTCGGCGCGCTCGCGCGGCGGCGCCACCATGCGGCCCTGCTCTGCGGCGTCACGGGCTCCGGCAAGACCGAGGTCTACCTGCGGGCCGCGGCGGCCGCGCTCGAGGAGGGCCGCGGCGCGATCGTCCTCGTCCCCGAGATCGCGCTCACGCCGCAGATCGTGGCGCGCTTCCAGCAGCGCTTCGGCGACACCGTCGCCGTCCTTCACTCGCGCATGAAGCCGAGCGAGCGTTACGGCGCCTGGCGCCGCCTGCGCGAAGGCGGCGCACGCGTCTGCGTCGGGCCCCGTTCGGCTGTCTTCGCGCCCGTCGGCGACCTCGGCCTGATCGTCGTCGACGAGGAGCACGACGCCTCCTACAAGCACGAATCAGACCCCCGTTACGACGCCCGCGAGGTCGCCGCGCTGCGCGCGCGCCTCGCCGACGCCGTGATCGTCTTCGGCTCCGCGACGCCGCGGCCCGAGAGCGTCGCGCGACTGGACGTGCTGCGCCTGGAGCGCCGCGTCGACGGCCGGCCGCTGCCCGCGGTCGAGGTGCTCGACATGCGCGGCGCCCCGGGCGCGCTGCACCCCCGCACGGTCGAGGAGCTCGCGGGCGTGCGCGACCGGCGCTCGAAGGCGATCGTGCTGCTCAACCGCCGCGGCTGGTCGAACTTCCTCTCGTGCCGCTCCTGCGGCGTCGTCTGGCGCTGCGCGCAGTGCGACGTCGCCCTCGTCCTGCACCGCTCCGCGCGCACGCTCGAGTGCCACCACTGCGGGCACGCGCGCGCCCTCCCCGACAGCTGCCCGGAGTGCGGTTCGGGCGCCATCGCCCGCCACGGAGCCGGCACCGAGCGCGTCGCGCACGAGCTCGGCCGGCTCTTCGGCGAGGGGCGCTTCCCGGTCTTCCGTCTCGACGCCGACGCGGCCGGCGAGGACGGGCACGCCGCGCCGCTCGCCGCCTTCGAGCGCGCCGAATGCGGCCTGCTCGTCGGCACGCAGATGGTGGCGAAGGGCCACGACTTCGCGGACGTCGAGCTCGGCGTCGTGCTGGACGCCGACGCGACGCTGCGATTCCCCGACTTCCGCGCCGAGGAGCGCACGTTCGCGCTCATCAGCCAGCTGGCCGGACGCGTCGGCCGCGGCGGCGACGGGCTCGTGCTCGTCCAGACGATGTCGCCCGAGGCGCGCGCCATCGCCGACGCCGCGCGACACGACGGCGAGGGCTTCCGCGCCGGCGAGCTCGAGCGGCGCCGCGCGCTCTCGTACCCGCCCTTCGGCCACCTGATCCGCGTCGTCTGCTCGGCCGAGGACGCCGGCGAGGCGCGTGACGCGGCGGTTGCGATCCGCGCGCAGCTCGCCGGCGAGGAAGAGGCGACCGTGCTCGGGCCGGCGCCGCTCTTCCGCCTGCGCGGCCGCGAGCGCACGATGCTCCTGGTCAAGAGCGGCGAGCGCGCCCGTGCCGCCGCGGCCGTCGGCGAGGCCGTCGCGCGCGTCGCCGCCGAACGCACCCACGGCGCCGTCAACCTGGCCGTCGACGTCGAACCCCAGTAAACGCGGGGTTAGACTGGCGCCATGTCGGAGATCGAGCGTGAGCGCGAGGCCGAGGTCGAGGTCGAGGGCGAGGTCGATGCCGAGGAGCTCGACCCCGAGGTTCTCGCGCGCCGGCGCGCGGCGCTCAGGCAGGTACGCCAGTTCGGCGACCCGGTGCTGCGCGCAAAGGCCCTGCCCGTGGCGCAGTTCGACGCGGCGCTCGCGAGCGAGGCGGAGCGCATGGGCCAGCTGATGGTCGACGCGCTCGGCGTCGGGCTCGCCGCGACGCAGGTCGGCGTGCTGCACCGCATGTTCGTCTTCCGCGTCGACGAGGAGGACGAGGTCACGGCGCTCGTCAACCCCGTCATCGAATGGTCGAGCGACGAGCGCGAGCCGGGCATGGAGGGCTGTCTCTCGCTGCCCGGCGTCCACGTCGAGGTCGAGCGCGCGGCGGCCGTGCGCGTGCGCGCACAGGACCTCTCGGGCGCGCCGCTCGTGATCGAACGCGAGGGCCTCGGCGCGCGCGTCCTGCAGCACGAGATCGACCACCTCGACGGCGTCCTCGTCCTCGACCGCATCTCGCGCAGCGACCGCCGCGACGCGATGCGCGCGATGCGCGAGGCGATGGACGCCGACGACGCGTAGCCGGCGTGCCGGTCGTCTACCTCGGCACCTCGCCGTTCGCGGCCGCGGTGCTCGAGCGCGTCGCCGCCGACGAGCGCACGCGCCCCGCCCTCGTCGTGACGCGTCCCGACAGCGCGCAGGGGCGAGGACGCAAGCTCGCGCCGCCGCCCGTCGCGAGCGCCGCCAGGGCGCTCGGCATCGACCTGCTTCAGCCGCGCTCGGTCAACGCGCCCGAGGCTTTCGAGCGCATCGCCGCCGCCGCCGCGGGCGGCCCAGTCGTCGTCTGCGCCTTCGGCGCGCTGCTGCGCGAGCCGCTGCTCTCCGGGCTCGAGCTGCTGAACGTGCACCCGTCGCTGCTCCCGCGCTGGCGCGGCGCGGCACCCGTCGAGCGGGCGATCATGGCCGGCGACGAGCAGAGCGGCGTGTGCATCATGCGCGTGACGGCCGGCCTCGATGCCGGGCCCGTCGCGCTGCGCGCCAGTGAGCCGATCCTGCCCGAGGACACGTACGGGACGCTCGCCGCGCGCCTGCAGGAGCTCGCCGCCGAGCTGCTGCAGACAGCGCTCACCGAGCCGCTCGAGTTCGCCGAGCAGGACGAGGACGGCGTCACGTACGCCGACAAGATCGAGGCCGCCGACCGGCTCCTGGACGGTTCGCGCACCGCGGCCGAGCTCGAGCGGACCGTGCGCGCGCTGACGCCGCACATCGGCGCGCGCGTCGCGCTGGCCGACGGCACGCTGCTCGGCGTGCTCGCGGCGCGCGCCGGCGCAGGCGGCGGTGACGGGCTCTTCGCCGACGGCGACAGGCTCCTGCTGGGCAGCGCCGACGGCGTCCTCGAGCTGCTCGAGGTGCGCCCCCCCGGCGGGCGCGCGATGGCCGCCGCCGACTATCTGCGCGGCCGGCGCGCTCAGGGCCGGCTGTAGCCGGCGACGCTCGCGGGCACGGCGATGCCGTCCGCGAGGCGCGGGCACGGCTCGGGCGGCCCGTACGCGGTGTGGAACGGCAGCACGCCGGCCCACACGTCGAGCGCATAGTCGCCCTCGTCGTCGGTCGGCGGGCCGACGCGGATCTTCGCGGAGGCCTCGTCGAGCGGCAGCGCGACGACCGTGACCTCGCGCAGCTCCGAGTCGCTCGGCAGCCGCGCTTCACCCCAGCGCCCCGGCGCGATGTGTTCGGTGACGGCCTCCAGGGCGGCGAGCTTCTCCTCGCGCTCCTCGACCGGGCGAGCCCGCCCGAGCAGCATCACCGAACGGTAGTTCGCGCTGTGGTTGGCGACCGCGCGGGCCATCACGAGGCCGTCGATCAGCGTCACGGTCAGGCACGCCGGCGTCGACGCCGCAAGCGCGCGCGTCGCGCGGCCCGCCGCCGAGCCGTGGCAGTAGACGACGTCCCCCGCGCGGGCGTGCAGCGTCGGCACCACGAACGGCTGCCCCGCCTCGTCGCAGATGCCCAGGTGCGCGATCAGCGCCTCGTCCAGGATCGCGTCGATCGCGTCGCGCCCGTAGGCGGCGCGCTCGCGGTGGCGGCGCAGCCGCACGCGATCCGACGGCGGCGCGGCTGGGCTCTGCTCGGGCACGGCGAATCCCCCGTTCTGTTACTAAAGGCGTGTGCCACGAGCAGCCTCGGCCGCCCGCCCGGCCAAGGATAACGACGCCCAAAACGGGGCTGCGCGTGGCCGCTGAGCGCGCCGACGCGCCCGCCCCCGCGCGGCGCTGCGCCTACCGCGTGCTGCGCCGCGTCTTCGAGGACGGCGCCTTCACCGGCCCGGCGCTGCAGCACGCCGCGTCCGGGCTGGACGCGCGCGACCGCGCGCTCGCGATGCGCCTGGCCTACGGCGCCGTGCAGCGCCGCGGCACCCTCGATGCGCTCATCGAGCGCCTCGCGCGAAGGCCCGCGAGGCGGATCGACGCGCCGCTCCTCGCGGCGCTCCGCCTCGGCCTCTACGAGCTCGTCTACTCACAGGGCGCGCCCGCGCACGCGGTCGTCAACGACGCCGTCGAGCTCGCCGGCGAACAATCCCGCGCGGGCCGGGGCCTCGTGAACGCCGTGCTGCGCCGCGCGGCGCGCGAGGGCGCCGAGGCGCTCCTCGCGCCCTTCGACGATCGCACGGCCGAGCACGCGGCGCTCCTGTACTCGCACCCGCGCTGGGTGAGCGAGCTCTGGTGGGAGGAGCTCGGCGCGGACGCCGCACGCGCCCTGATGGCGGCGGACAACGAGCCCGGCGAGCTCGCGCTGCGCGCCAACACGCTCGTGACCGACGCCGCCGAGCTCGCGGCGGCGCTGCCGGTCGCCTCGCACCGCGACGAGCGGCTGCACGAGGCGCTCGTCCTCGACGGCCCGCTCGACAGCTCGCGCGACACGCTCTTCGCGCACGGCGCCTACCTCGCGCAGTCGCGCGCCGCGATGTTCGTCTCGCGCGCCCTCGCCCCCGAGGCCGGCCAGCGCGTGCTGGACCTCTGCGCCGCGCCCGGGGGGAAGAGCACCCACCTCGCAGCGCTCGCCGGCGACGGCGGCGAGGTCCTCGCCGTCGAGCGCAACCCGGCACGCGCCAGAGAGCTGCGCGCGACCGCCGAGCGGATGCGCGCCGCTTCGGTGCGCGTGCTGGTCGCCGACGCCGCCGAGCCGCTCGCGGACGCCGGCGACTTCGAGCGTGTCCTCGTCGACCCGCCCTGCTCGGGGCTCGGCACCCTGCAGGCGCGGCCCGACCTGCGCTGGCGGGTGCAGCCCGGCGACATCGCGGCTCTCGCCGCGCTGCAACGGCGGATTCTCGAGAACGGGGCGTCCCACCTGTGTCCGGGTGGCATGCTTGTCTACTCGACGTGCACGATCGGCACTGAGGAGAACGAGCCCGTGATCAAGTCCTTCCTTGCGGCGCACCCCGACTTCGACCTCGACGACTTGACCGCGCTGTGGCCCGAGGCGGCCTCTCCGGGGCTCGCGGGCACGCTGCAGACCAGGCCCGACCGCGACCGGACAGCCGGCTTCTTCATCGCCCGGCTGCGCCGTCGATGAGATGTCCGAGGAGCACGACAGCCAACGCGAAGATGGGCCCGTCGACCTCGGCCCGCTCTGCCCCGACTGCGGCGAGCCCTGGCTGCGCCCCGCGAGCACCGCGGGCCGCTACCGCTGCGTGAACTGCCTGCACCGGTTCGAGCTGACGTCCGTGTGCCCCAACTGCGGCGAGCACTCGACGATCGTGCGCATGTCGACGACCGCGGTGATGCGCTGCAACCACTGCGGCGAATCGATGCTCCAGTCCGTATGAGCGACGCGCGCGAGCTGCTCGCAGGGGTGCACGTCGCGCCCTCGATCCTCGCCGCCGACTTCGGCTCCCTGCGCGAGCGCGTAGCCGACGTACTCGCCGCCGGCGCGCGCGTCATCCACGTCGACGTGATGGACGGGCATTTCGTGCCGTCGCTGACGATGGGGCCGCCCGCCGTGGACGCCCTCGCCGCCACCGTTCACGACGCCGGCGCGATCATCGACGTGCACCTGATGGTCGAGCGCCCCGAGCGTCACGTCGGTGAGTTCGCCGCCGCGGGCGCCGACTCGATCACGTTCCACGCCGAGGCCACGCCGGACCTCGCGCTGACGGCCGCCGCGATCCACGACGCCGGCTGCACCGCGGGCCTCGCGGTCAATCCGGGCACGCCCGCCTCCGCGCTCGCGGCGATGGCCGCGATGATCGACGTCGCGCTTTGCATGACCGTCAGTCCCGGCCGCGGCGGCCAGGAGTTCATCGCCGGTTCGCCGGCGAAGGTCGCGGCCGTGCGTGACGCCGTCGGCGACGGCACCGCGGTCGAGGTCGACGGCGGCATCGACGTCCAGAGCGCGCCGCTCTGCCGCGCCGCCGGTGCGAACCTCTTCGTCGCCGGCTCCGCGATCTTCGCGGCGCGCGACCCTGCCGGCGCCTACGCCGAGCTCGCAGCGAGCCTCGCGGGCGACGTCACGCGGTAGAGCACGAACAGCAGCGCCGCGAGCAGCGCCGTCGCGAGCGCGTAGCCCGTCTCGGCGCGCAGCAGTTCTTCGCTGACGATCGGCACGAACATCCAGACGAGGAAGAAGGCCGCGGCGAGCATCCAGCAGGCGCCCGCGATGCGTGGCCGGTCGCGCGCCAGCGCCGCCTGGTTGAGCGTCCCGCTCGCGAGGTGAAAGCCCATGCCGACGCCGATGACCGCGAGCCCGATCGCGCTGTAGTGGTACTTCTGGCCGAACACGTGGCCGAGCACGAAGGGGCCGAGGATCAGCAGGCCGAGCGCGACCGCGGCGGCGAACGCGGCGATCGCGATCAGCGTGACGCGTATCGCCTTGGCGAACGCCTCGTGCCCGTCGGTCGCCTCCAGGCCCGTCAGGTGGGGCAGCAGCGAGGTCTGGATCGCCTGGAAGGCCTGCAGCGGCGCGCGGGCGATCAGCATCACGTTGAAGACGACGCCGGCGAGAGCGACGTTCGCCGCCGTCACGTCCACGGTCAGCACCGAGCCGTTGAGCAGCGCCTGCTCGGAGAGCATGATCGCCGCCACCGCCGCGGCGAACGTCGAACCGCGGCGCAGCGTCAGGCCCTCGTCGTGCGTCGCCTCCTGCGCGCCCTCGGTGCCGGGGCCCGCGAGCGCGGCGTCGGCCTCGTCGAGCGTGATCGGCGCCGCCGCGAGATCCTTGTCTAGCGCAGAGGAGCGGCGTCGCCTGAAAGCCGCGGGCACGACGATCATCGAGATGAACGGCGCGGCGGCGATGCCGATCGCGACGGCGCTCTCGCCCTGCGTGATGCCGATCGCGGCCACGAGCACGAAGCAGACCCGCGAGACCGATTCGAGGATCAGCAGCGCGCCGTACAGGTCGAAGCGTTCGTGCCCGGCGAGCCAGCCGCGCGCGAAGTAGCTGCCGGCGTAAAGCAGCGTGCCGAAGACCAGCACCCAGTACAGGAACTTGTCGCCTTCGAAGACTTCCTTGACCAGGAATTCGTGCAGGATCAGCGCCGCGAGCAGGAAGGCGAACGCGAAGGCCGCCTGGATCGTGATCGCGGCGCGCAGGTTGCCGGCGTGGCGGCCGCGCGCGCGGTGGCCGGCGATCGTGCGCGAGAGCAGCTGTTCGGTCGGCCGGTAGATCACCGAAATGATCACGAACATGACCGACCAGAGGAGGTCCAGGCGCTTCGCGTCGACTTCGCCGAGCACGTGGCTCGCGATCGAGAAGTACGCGAACGTCATGATGCCGGCGCTGACGATGCCGAGCGACAGGATCCGCGCGCCACGCACGTATTCGCGGTTGCGCGTCTGGCCGGCCTTGCGCCGCACGGCCTCGCTCTTCGGCGGGACTGGTTGTTGCTCGGTGCCTGTCAAATCGTGCTGGAGGTGGGCTGTCCGATCCCGCTGGCGGTCGTGGCAGCGCAAGCCGACCGGCCACTCGGCCCGGCGAAGGCTAACGCCTCGCAACGATCGACCCCGCCATTCTCGCCTCATGGCGGCGCGCGGGGCGCAGATATCCTGAGCGCTTGAGATGAGCGTAGCGAGCGACACCGACGCGCGCCACATCGCGCGGGCGATCGAGCTCGCGCGCCGCGGCATCGCGGGCGCACGCCCGAATCCGATCGTCGGCGCCGTCGTCGCGCGGGGAGACGCCGTGCTCGGCGAGGGCTGGCACAGCGAATTCGGCGGCGCGCACGCCGAGGTCAACGCGATCGAGGCGTGCGGAACGGAAGACCTCGCCGACACGACGATGTACGTCTCGCTCGAGCCGTGCTGCCACGAGGGCAAGACGCCGCCCTGCACGCAGGCGATCATCGACGCCGGGATCCGCCGCGTCGTCGTCGCCTCCGACGACCCGTCCGAGAAGGCGTCGGGCCGCGGGCTGGGCATCCTGCGCGACGAGGGGATCGACGTCGTCACGATCGACGGTTCGCTCGCGGGCGAGGCGCGCCTGCTCAACCAGGCCTTCCGCAAGCACGCGCGCACCGGGCGCCCGTGGGTGCTCTTCAAGTCGGCGATGACGCTCGACGGCAAGGTCGCGACGCGCAGCGGCGACTCGCAGTGGATCAGCAGCGAGGCGAGCCGCGATCTCGCGCACCAGTGGCGGGCGACGGTCGACGCGGTCGTCGTCGGCATCGGCACCGCGCTCGCCGACGACCCGCAGCTCACGGCGAGGCCCTCGACGGGCACGCCCGAACCCGGGCGCCAGCCAAGGCGCGTCGTGTTCGACTCTCTCGCCCGCCTGCCCCCCGACTCCCGCCTGCTCGAGGCCGCCGCCGAAGTGCCGCTGACGGTCGTCGTCTCGCGCGCCGCCGCGCGCGCGGACACCGAAGCGCTCGCCGCGGCGGGCGCGCAGATCATGGTGGCCACCGGCGAAAACGAGCCGGCGCGTGTCGCGTCGGCGCTCGAGCTGCTCGGCGAGGACGGCGTCACGTCGCTGCTGCTCGAGGGCGGACCGCACCTCGCGGGCGCCTTCCTGGACGCCGGCGAGATCGACGAGCTGAGGCTGTTCCTCGCGCCGATGCTGCTCGGCGGCTCCACGGCGCGCGACCCGCTCGAGGGCGGCGGCGTCGACAAGATCGCCGACGCCGTGCGCGCCCTCACGCTCGACGTCGACCGCGTCGGCGACGACCTGCTGATCAAGGCGAGGCTGCGCGAATGGTGAGCGCCCGGAGGCGAAGGTGTTCACGGGCCTGATCGCGGACCTCGGGACGCTCGAACAGCTGCGCGAGGACGGCGACGGCGCCGAGCTGCAGATCGCGACGAGCGTCGCGCGAGAAGTCAGCGAGGGCGACTCGGTCGCCGTCAACGGCGTCTGCCTGACGGCCTGCGCCGCAGATGGTGCGGCGTTCCGCGCCGCCGCCATGAACGAGACCCTGCGGCGCACGGCGCTCGGCGCGCTGCGACCCGGCGCGCGCGTCAACATCGAGCTCGCGCTGCGCGCCGAGGACCGTCTCGGCGGCCACATGGTCCAGGGCCACGTCGACGGCCGCGCGCGCGTCGAGGAGGTGCGCGAGGACGGCTTCTCGCGCGTCGTGACCCTGAGCGCCCCGGCCGAGCTCTCGCGCTACATCGTCGAGAAGGGCTCGCTCGCGCTGGACGGCGTGTCGCTGACCGTCAGCGCCGTCGACGGCGAGCGCTTCGCCGTCTCGCTGATCCCTGAGACCCTGCAGCGCACGAACCTCGCGCTGCTCTCCGCGGGCGACGAAGTGAACCTCGAGGTCGACGTTCTCGCAAAATACGTTGAGCGACTGATGGAGGCCGCACGATGACAAGCCAGGCCACGTTCGCGAGCGTCGAGCAGGCGCTCGACGACATGCGCGCAGGACGGATGGTCGTCGTCTGCGACGACGAGGACCGCGAGAACGAGGGCGACCTCACGCTCGCCGCCCAGTTCGCGACGCCCGAGGCGATCAACTTCATGGCCAAAGAGGGCCGCGGGCTGATCTGCCTGTCGCTCACGAGCGAGCGCTGCGACGAACTCGGCCTCGACCTGATGGCGGCGAAGAACGAGTCGCCGTTCGAAACGCCGTTCACGGTGTCGGTCGAGGCGCGCGAGGGCGTCACGACGGGCATCTCCGCGCACGACCGCGCGCACACGATCCAGGTCGCGATCGACCCGGAGACACGCCCCGAGGACCTCGTCCAGCCCGGCCACGTGTTCCCGCTCAAGAGCCGCGCCGGCGGCGTCCTCGAGCGCGCCGGCCAGACCGAGGCGGGCGTCGACCTCGCGCGCCTCGCGGGCTTGAATCCATCAGCCGTCATCTGCGAGGTCATGAACGACGACGGCACGATGGCGCGCGTGCCGGAACTCGTCGACTACTGCGCGGAGCACGGCCTGCACATGGTCACCGTCGCCGACCTGATCGCCTACCGGCGCAGCCACGACCGTCTCGTCGAGCGCGTCGTCGACACGGCGCTGCCGACGGCGTTCGGCGACTTCACCGCCGTCGGTTACCGCTCGCTCGTCGACGACAAGCACCACGTCGCCCTCGTCAAGGGCGACGTGGCGGGCCGCGAGGACGTGCTCGTGCGCGTCCACTCCGAGTGCCTCACCGGCGACGTGTTCCATTCGCTGCGCTGCGACTGCGGCGAACAGCTCGAAGCGGCGCTTGCGATGATCGAGGCCGAAGGCGAGGGTGTCCTGCTCTACCTCTCGCAGGAGGGGCGCGGCATCGGCCTGCTCAACAAGCTGCGCGCGTACCGCCTGCAGGAGCAGGGCCACGACACCGTCGAGGCGAACGAGCTGCTCGGCCTGCCCGCCGACCTGCGCGACTACGGCATCGGCGCGCAGATCCTCGTCGATCTGGGGCTCACGTCGATCCGCATCCTCACGAACAACCCGAAGAAGATCCACGGCCTCGAGGGGTACGGGCTCACCGTCAGCTCGCAGGTGCCGATCGAAGCGCCGCCGAACGTCCACAACGAGCACTATCTGCGCACGAAGGCGGAGCGCATGGGGCACACGCTCCACCACCAGGGGCTCGACGTCGACGCCGAGCTGCTGCGCGCCCGGCGGCGCGGCCGCCGGGACGGCGGCACGTGAACGGTCGCTACGCGATCGTCGCCGCGCGCTTCTATGACGAGCTTGCGGAGCGGCTGACCGACGGCGCGCTCGCCGCGTTCCGGGCCGCCGGCGCCGACGCCGACGTCTTCGCGGTGCCCGGCGCCTTCGAGCTCGCTCCCGCCGCGAAGTCGCTCGCCGAGAGCGGCCGCTACGCGGGCGTGGCCTGCCTCGGCGCGGTGATCCGCGGCGAGACCGACCACTACGACCTGGTCTGCTCGCAGACGGCCGCCGGCATCATGCACGTCCAGCTCGCGACCGGCGTACCCTGCGGTTTCGGCGTGCTGACCTGCGACACGATGGAGCAGGCGCTCGCCCGCTCGGGCGGCGACAAGCGCGACCAGGGCCGCCACGCAGCCGAAGCGGTGCTCGCGCTCTGCGACCTGCGCGAGCGGCTGGGCAGCGGCTAGACTGCCGGCATGGCAAAGGTCTGTCACAGCTGCGGGAAGGGCCCCGCATTCGGCAATAGCCGCAGTCACTCGATGGTCGCGACGAAGCGCCGCTTCGAGCCGAACCTGCAGAAGGTGCGGATCATGGACGGGCGCACGCCCCGCCGCGTGTACGTGTGCACGCGGTGCTTGAAAGCCGGCAAGGTCACCAAGGCCGCCTGACGGCCAGCGGCGATCCCGGCGCGCCCGCGTGGCGTTCGCGATGATGTTGAAAAGTTGAAGGACGACAACCTCGTACGTTTCCGCGCCGCTGTCGCCGGCGCGCTCGCTCATCTCGAGTCCCGGCGGGAGGAGGTCAACCTCCTCAACGTCTTCCCCGTCGCCGACGGTGACACGGGCGACAACATGGCGCTCACCCTGCGCGCCGTCCTGGAGGAGCTGGACCGGCTCCAGGCCGGCGACCGTTCGATCGACGAGATCGGGCGCGAGGAGATCGTCAACTCGGTGACGCGGGCCGCGCTGCTCGGCGCGCGCGGCAACTCCGGCGTGATCCTCTCCCAGCTGATCCGCGGCGCCGCCGAAGAGCTCGTCAGCCGCCCGGGACAGCTCATCGACGCGACGCTGATCGGCGCCGCGCTCGCCAACGCCGCGGACCGCGCCTACGCCTCGGTGCGCGAGCCCGCCGAGGGGACGATCCTCACCGTCGCGCGCGAGATGGCGCACCGTATCGCCGCCGACGTCGCCCACACCGAAGGTGAGCTGCGCATGCAGCCCGACACTCCCGCGGCCGACCAGGACAGGGCGATCGCCGCGGCGCTCGAGCGCGCCGTCCGGGCGGGCGAGGATTCGGTTCGCCGCGGCCCCGAGCTACTGCCCGCGCTGCGCGAGGCCGGCGTCGTCGACGCCGGCGGCTACGGCCTGACGGTCGCCTTCGCCGGGGTCGTCGCGGCTCTGCGCGGCGACGAGCCGCCGCCGCTCGAACACCACGAGCCCGCTCGCGTCACGCACCCCCACCACGCGTCGGCGAACTACCGCTACTGCACGAACTTCGCCGTCACCGGCGAAGGGCTCGAGGCGGCGCGCTTCACGGGGCAGCTCGAGCAGCTCGGCGACTCGGTGCTGGTCGTCGGCGACAGCGAGACGCTGAAGGTCCACCTCCACACCGACGACCCCGAGGCGGCGACGGCGATCTTCGCCGGCGCCGGCGAGGTCTCGCGCCTGGACGTCGCCGACATGAAGGAACAGGTCGAGGAGCGCGACGAGCAGCTCGCGCGCGAGCCCCAGCCCGTCGCCACGGCGGAGGGGGCGGGCCGCTGCGCTGCGGTCGCCGTTGTCTCCGGCCCGGGCATCCGCGACCTCTACCACGAGCTCGGTGTCCACACGATCGACGGCGGCGCGACGATGAACCCTTCCACGACGGAACTGCTCGCGGGCGTCCACGCCGTCCCCACCGAGGAGGTCGTCCTGTTCGCGAACTCGACGAACTCGATCCTCGCCGCGCAGCAGGCCGCCCACCTCTCCGACAAGCAGGTCTTCGTGGTCCCCACGAGCTGCCAGCAGGCGGGGCTCTCGGCGGCGGTCGCGCTCCAGCCCGAGCGCCCGATCGAGGAAAACGCCGTCGCAGTGCAGCGCGCGCTCGACGGCGTTCGCACCGGCTCCGTCGCCGCGGCGGCGCGCGAGGACCCGCAGGGGCGGTTCGCGGTCGGCGACGCAGTCGGCTTCGTCGACGAGGAGCTGATCGCCTGGGGGGAGCCGCAGGCGACGCTCGCCGCCGTCGTCGCCGAGCTCGCGAACGGCAACGGCTCGGCGCCCGAACTGATCAGCGTCTACGAGGGGGAGGGTGCGCCAAGCGATCGCGTGGACGTCGACGCGCTGCCCGCCGACGCCGTCGAGCTGGAAGTGCGACGCGGCGGCCAGCGAGCGTGGTGGTGGCTGCTTTCGGCCGAGTAGCGCGGTCGCGGTACGACCGCGGCGCCGATCATGATCGCCGCGGGTGCCGGCCACGCGTGAGAAGCCGAAGCTGAACGAGGTGCGCGACGCGGGCGCGGTGCGCTCCTTCGGCGACGCACGGCCGCTCACGCGCGCGCAGCTCCTGGCGGCGCCGGTCCACTGGCCCCGCCCCTCGCGCCTCCTCGAGCCCGTCGCGGACGTGGGCAAGCGGGGCGGGGCGGCGCTCGGCGTGCTCGGCATCGAAAACGTCGGCGGCCTGCTCGAACACCTGCCGCGAGCGAGCCGTGGCGCGAGCACGATCGCGGACCTGCGCGCCGGCGAGCAGACGACGATCGAAGTCGAGGTCCGCCGCATCAGCAAACGGGCCGTGCGCCGCCGGCGGATGCGCCCGCTCGTGCAAGCCGACGTGTTCGACGCGACCGGCACGCTGCGCGCCACCTTCTTCAACCAGCCGTGGCTCGCCGAGCGCTACCCGCCCGGGACGCGTCTGCTCCTGCACGGCCGCGCCGACGGGCGCGGCGGCATGACCGTGTCCTCGCACAGCGCGGCGACCGGCGGCGAGGAGGCGGACGAACTCGGCGTGAGCGTCTCCCACTACCCGGCGAGCGAGGGGATCTCCTCGCTCGAGATCCTGAACCTCGTGCGCGCTGCGCGCCCGCACCTCGCCGACGTGGTCGAGCCGCTGCCCGCCGCGGTCCGCGTCGCCGCGGGAATCCCGGACCGCGCCGCGGCGCTCGCGGCCGCGCACTTCCGCGCGGGCGAGGACGAGGCCGAGCTCGGCCGTCGCCGCCTCGCCTTCGAGGAGCTGCTGCTCGCGCAGCTCCTGCTGCAGCGGCGTCGTGCCGCGCGCCACGCACGCGAAGACGCGACGGCGCTGGACGGCGCCGGCGACGTGACGGCGCGCTGGCTCGCCGCGCTGCCGTTCACGCCGACCGCGGACCAGGGCGCCGCGATGCGCGAGCTCGACCTGGACCTGCGCCGGCGCGTGCCGATGAACCGCCTGCTGATGGGGGAGGTCGGCTCCGGCAAGACCGTCGTCGCGCTCTACGCGATGCTGCGGGCCGTCGAGTGCGGCCACCAGGCGGCGCTGATGGCGCCCACCGAAACGCTCGCCGAACAGCATTTTGCGACGCTCCAGCGCCTGATCGGCAGCGAGCCCGTCAGCGCCGCGCTGCTCACCGGCGCGACGCCGGCCGCGCGCCGGCGCGAGACGCTCGGCCACCTCGCCGACGGCTCGCTGTCGCTGATCGTCGGCACGCACGCGCTGATCGAGCCCGACGTCCGCTTCGCCTCGCTCGCCGTCGCCGTCGTCGACGAGCAGCACCGCTTCGGTGTGCGCCAGCGCGCGGCGCTCGACGGCAAGGGCTCGCCCCACGTGCTGCACATGACCGCGACACCGATCCCTCGCACGCTCGCGCTCGCACGCTACGGCGATCTCGACACGACGTTCCTGCGCACGCTTCCCGCCGGGCGCCGGCCCGTCGAGACCGTGCTCCTCTCGGGTCAGCGCGGCCGCGGCGAGGCGTACGCGCTCTTGCGCGGCGAGCTCGCCGCCGGACGCCAGGCATACGTCGTCTGTCCGTTGATCGACGCCGCCGAGGAGGAAGAGGAGACGGGCGGCGCCGAGCGCCTGCGCGCCGCGACCGAGGAGCTCGAGCGCCTGCGCGCGACCGAGCTCGCCGGACACCGGCTTGCGCTGCTGCACGGCGGCATGGCGCCGCGAGAGAAGCAGGCCGCGATGGCCGCCTTCGCCGCCGGCGAGGTCGACGTGCTCGTCGCCACGACCGTGATCGAGGTCGGCATCGATGTGGCCAATGCGACGGTGATGGTGATCGAGAACGCCGAGCGCTTCGGCATCTCGCAGCTTCACCAGCTGCGCGGCCGCGTCGGCCGTGGCGCGCACTCCTCCACGTGTCTGCTCATAGGCTCCACGGACGGAGGCTCGCGGCGCCTGCAGGCGGTGGCCTCGACCGCCGACGGCTTCCGCCTCGCCGAGATCGACCTGCGGCTACGAAGCGAGGGCGAGCTCACCGGGACGCGCCAGTCGGGGCTGGGCACGTTGCGCTTCGCGCGGCTGCCCGACGACGCCGACCTGCTGGAGCGTGCGCGCGACCTCGCCCGCACGGTGATGCACGAGGACCGCGAACTCGCGCGCGCCGAGCACGCGCTGCTTGCCGCCGCGCTCGCGCGCGAGCACGGCGCGGGCGCTCTGGCGCCGATCGATGCGTGATCCGTCGGTTCACTTTGGACAGAGCGCCGCAGGCTTGCTAGCCTGCGACGATTTCCTGTACGGGCACGACGCATCCAAGCCGGGGGGCAAGGTGAGGCGTAGAACACACTCCATGTGGCGCGCGGCCGGTGTACTCGCGGTCGTTCTGTTCGCGAGCGCCGCGGCGGCGCCCGCGGCGAGCGCGCACGGCGCGACGATCACCACGTTCGGCATCTCCGGGGCGCGGCCGACGGCGACGGCCGGCGTGATCGAGCTGAAGATCGCTGCGCGTGACGCGAGCACGTGCACGTTGACCGGGCCGGTCGCGGTGATCGGCGGCGAATGGGAGGGCAGGTGCTCGACGCGCGTTCGCGTCCACCGCATCTGGATCGCCGAAAACGCGACGGAACGCGCCGCGACGTACCGCCTCCGGCTCGTCGCTCACGGCAAGCACGGTTCCGCGAGGCGGACGCTCACGATCACGATCCCCGCCGAACCGAAGTTCGACACCGGGTTCTGGAAACTCACGGTCGGCGCCGGCTCGGAAAAAGAATCGTATGTCGCCGACTTCGAAGCCGACGGGCTCGTCACGCTCACCTCGCCACCCGACACGGGCTCGTGGTCCTACATGCACCGCGTCCTGAAATTCAACCTCTCCGCCTCCGGCGGAGAACCCCTTTTCTTCGAAGTGAGCGGGCCGCCCGGCGGGCCCCTGACCGGCACGTACATCATCGAAGGACATCCCATCCCCGTCCTGCTGGAACGCGAATGACGAACGTGCCGGAACGCGTCACGGCCACCGAGAGCAAAGGACGACGATGAACATGCAAGTGCGCCAAGCCAAGACCAAGCGGCCGCTCTGCGCGTCAGTCGCCGCCCTCGCCGCGTTCGCCGTGCTGCTCGTCGCGGCTGCGCCGGCCGGTGCCGCGCAAGGACCGTCAATCAAGGTGCTGGCCTTGACGGTGCGTCCGCAAGCGACCGGCGGCGTCGTCGGCGTGAAGATCGAGGTCAAGGGCGGGCGCACGTGCTCGTTGACCGGGCCGGCCGCGATCGTGGGACTTGAATGGGAAGGTCGCTGCCCGTCGCGCGCGCACGTCCACCGCATCTGGATCCCCGAAAACACGAGCGAAAACGCGAAGACCTACCGTGTTCGCCTCGTCGTGCACGGATCGCATGGCACAAGCGCGCGCACGCTGAAGATCTCGGTTCCCGGCGAAGCAAAGCTCGTCACCGGAGAATGGTTGCTAACAATTAAGTTCACTTCGGGCGAAGTTGCGTTCGCGGTGACGCTGGAACCGAACGGCCTCATCATCGGCAAAATGACCCCCATCACCGGGCACTGGGAATACAAACGCCGCGTGCTGAAATTCGACATCGCCGGAGGTCCCGAAACCGTCACGATGGAAGGGAGCGGGGGACGAGAAGGACCGTTTAGGGGATCCGGCGTCCTCACCGGGGCCGGACCAACCCCGGAACCGGTCACGTTCACCCTCACGCACGTTTGACCGGGCACGCGCGGGCTGGCAGGCGCAAAGCGACTGAAGCGACGCGATGAGACAACGTGGATCAGCTTGTGGTCCCGTCCGTCAGGCCCGACAGGTAGGAAGAGAGCGATCGGCAAGCGCGAATAAAGGCGCCGAACGGAGGCCAACGTGATCAGCAGACGATCGATTCGAACCGCGGCGGCGCCGGCGGTTGCAGTCGCGGCGGCGTCGCTTCTCGGCGCGGCGCCCGCGCTCGCGAGGACGCCGCGTCCGACGATCAAATCCTTCGCGATCTCAGGCTCCAAGCCCCAGGGCGAAGGCGGTGTCGTGACGTTCAAGGTCGCGCTGCGCAACGCGAAGACGTGCGCGCTGTCCGGACCCTCGTCGGTGATCGGCGTGGGCTGGCAGGGTCGTTGCTCCAAGCACGCCCTGACGCTTCGCGTCTGGGTTCCGCCGAACACGACGGAAAAAGCGAAGGCCTATCGCCTCAAGCTCATCGCAAAGGGGACGGGAGGAACGGCGAGTCGGACGATCGCGTTCTCGGTCCCCGGCGAACCACGGCTCGAGACGGGCGAATGGCTCGTGCAGATCGAATCGGCCACGGAATTCGTCGCGGACTTCGAAGCCGACGGCAAAATCTCCCTACCGTCCGAGTCGACCGTCACGGGGTCTTGGACGTACAAGCACCGCAAGCTCACGTTCGACCTCACGGAGAGCGGGAGCCCCACGGTGCTGTTTTTCGAAGCGACCGGCCTCGCAGGCGGTCCGTTCACCGGAGTCGCGTCGCAAGGCAAAGTAACCGGTGCGTTCACGATGAAACACGTCTAGCAAGTCGGGAGCTGTGGCGGTGGGCGCGCATCGGGATCAGCGGTGAAGGGCGGCGCGCCACCGTCGCCCGGTTCGCACGGCGGATGCGTGCCGGGGCGTCGGGCGCGAACGACGAATCCTGGGCTCGTGCCGTGACCCGGGCGAGCGTCGCATGCTGGATGCTCACGGCGCTCTGCGCCGGGACGGCGATCGCGGTCCCGGCCGAGGCCCGAGCTGCGCGCGCGGCATCGGCGCTCCGGCCGTCGGTCGAGCGCTTCACAGCGAGCAGATCGGCGCTCGGCGCCGCCGGCGGCAAAATCACCCTGACGCTCGCCGCGCGCCATGCGAGATCGTGCGTCGTCACCGCGAGGCCCGCGCTGCGCGGCCTCCCCTGGCGCACGCGCTGCTCGTCCGGCCGGCGGAGCCGCGTCGTCAGCCTCCCCGCGAACAACGATGCCTCGGCCGCCGTCTACCGCTTGCGCTTGACCGTCCACGGCACCGGCGGTGCGGCGTCGCGAACCTTGACCGTCACTGTGCACGGGCGCCCATCGAGGTCCAGGAGCGAATCAGAACTGCCCACGACGGTGGCCGGAGGCTGGGAACTCGTGACTACCTACGCAGAAGGCGGGGTACGGATCGCGTCGGCTGCCGAATTTGAAACCAACCACACGTGCACGTTCTACGAATCGTCCGGGACCTGGTCATACGAAGGCGAATCGCTCACGTTCTCGCGGGACACCAAAGAAATGGGCGTCGAAACGCTCGTCGGGTCGGGCCCTGTCACGGGGCCGATCAAGGGCACATGGGAAACGAGCGAACCGCACGCGACAGGATATTTCGAACTCACCAGAGCCCAGGGCTAGGGCGAACCCTCCCGCGCCCGCCTTCCTGCACGACCTCCCAGCGAGCCATGGCGGGCGGACACGCCAAAGCGCCCCTGCCGGCCTCCGCCGATTTCGCTGGCGCACGCCCGCGAGGAGGGCCGAAATCAACGGCTACGCTGCCGGCGTGCGCGTCATTGCCGGAGAGCTCGGCGGCCGGCGGCTGCGGGCGCCGGCAGGAGCGGCGACACGGCCCACGTCCGACAGGGTCCGCGAGGCGCTCTTCTCGATGCTCGGCGACGTCTCTGGCGCGGTGCTCGATCTCTTCGCCGGCAGCGGCGCGCTCGGCATCGAGGCACTTTCGCGCGGCGCCACGCGGGCGCTCTTCGTCGAGCGCGACCGCCGCGCCGCGGCGGCGCTCACCGCGAACCTCGACCGGCTCGAGCTCGGCCCGGACCGCGCGCGCCTGTCCATCAACGACGCGGTGTCGGAGCTCCGCGCGGCACGCGAGCGCGCTGAGACATACGATCTTGTCTTCATCGATCCCCCATACCGAGACGCGCGACGCTGGACAGCCGAGCTGCCGGCGCTGGTCACACCGCTGCTGGCGCCCCACGCGCGTCTGGTGGGCGAGAGCGACCGGCGCGACGTGCTCGAGCTGCCCGGCGAGGAGCTCGCCCGGCGTCGCTACGGGGACACCGTCATCAAAGTGAACCGCAACCCATGACACGCGAAGAGCCGCTGATCGCCGTATGCCCCGGGAGCTATGACCCGGTGACGAACGGCCACCTCGACGTGATTCGCCGCGCGGCGGCGCTGTACGACGAAGTCGTCGTGGCGGTCGTGAACCGCTCAGTGCGCAAGAGCGGGTCGCTCTTCGGCATCGAGGAGCGCGTCTCGTTCGTCAGCAACGCCCTCGCCGATCTCGACAACATCCGCGTCGAGCCCTTCTCGACGCTCGTCGTCGACTTCGCCCGGTCGGTCGGCGCGCGCGCGATCGTCAAGGGCCTGCGCGCGATCTCGGACTTCGAGTACGAGCTCGAGATGAACCAGCTCAACCGCCGCCAGGACCCCGACGTGGAGTCCGTCTACCTGATGGCGAGCCCCCAGTACAGCTTCCTGTCGTCCAGCGGCGTCAAGGAGCTCGCGACGTTCGGCGGGCGCATCGACGACCTCGTCCCGGCCGACGTCGCCGCACGATTGCAGGAAGAGCTGCAGCGGTGACGAAAGCTACGGATCGCAGGTCGTGTAAAACTCCCGGGGGAGCGGCCGCCTAGCGCCGCGACCAGCGCCATGGACGTCCTCGTACTCATAGACAAGCTCGACGACCTCGTGCACAACGCCAAGTCTGTGCCGATGACGGACACCGTCCGCGTCGACAAGGAGGAGATCTACGACATCCTCGACCAGATGCGGGCCACGATCCCCGAGGAGATCAAGCAGGCCCGCTGGATCGTCAAGGAGCGCCAGGAGATGCTCGCCGAGGCGAAGAAGGAGGCCGAGCGGATCATCCGTGACGCCCGCGAGCGCCAGGAGCAGCTCGTCTCCGATCAGGAGGTCACGCGCCAGGCCGAACGCGCCGCTGACGACATCGTCGAGGACGCCCGCGCCCGCGAGCGCGAGATCCGACTCGGCGCCGAGGACTACGCCGACGACGTGCTGAAGACGCTCGAGGTCAACCTCTCGAAGTTCATCGCCGCTGTCCAGCGCGGGCGTGACCGCCTGCAGGGCCGCGACGAACCCGTCAGCACCGAGTAGCCCGCGCGACCTTGTCGCCCTCGATCCGCGATCGGCTCGACAGCGCGCGGCAAATCACCTCGACGCTCACCGAGCGGCGCGTGTTCGCGCTCGAGCCGCCATGGCGCACCGCGCGCGCCGTCGGCGGGATCGTCCGCTGGGGTGCCACGATCGCGGGCGGCTACGCCGCGGCGGCGGGCCGCCACGGCGACCGCGCGGCAATCATCGACGACCGCGGTGTCCTCACGTTCGCGGAGGTTCTCGAACGCAGCGAAAACATCGCTCGTTCGCTGCGCGAGCTCGGCGTCGACACCGGCGACGACGTCGCCGTGATGGCGCGCAACCACCGCGGGATCATCGAAGCGACCGTCGCCGCGACGATGCTCGGCGCGGGCATCGTCTACCTCAACACGGGCTTCGCGGCGCCGCAGCTCGCGGGCGTCGTCGAGCGCGAGCGGCCGGAGGCGCTGATCTACGACGAAGAGTTCGAGAGCGTCTTCGCGGACGTTCCAGCTCGCCTCGCTCGGGTCCTCTCGTGGAGCGAGCCCGGCGGCGCCTCGGACACACAGACGCTGTCGCAGCTCGCGCAAGCCGGAGCCGGCGGCGCGTCCCTGCGGCGGCCTCCCGAAGCCGGGCGAGTCGTGGTGCTCACGTCCGGCACGACCGGCGCCCCCAAGGGCGCCGCGCGATCACTCGGCGGCGGCGTTCTCGCCAGCGCCGCGGCCATCCTCTCGCGCATCCCGCTGGATGCCGACGGGACGACCCACATCGCCGCGCCGATCTTCCACTCCTGGGGACTCGCGCACCTCACGCTCTCGCTGCCGCTGCGCTCGACGCTCGTCCTGCGCCGGCGCTTCGACGCCCTGGAGGCCCTGCGCGCCGTCTCCCAGCACCGCGCCGACGCACTGGTGGTCGTCCCGGTGATGCTCAGCCGCATGCTCGAAGTCGACGACGAGGAGCTCGCGGCGCTCGACGTGGCGTGCCTGCGGGTGATCGCCTCGAGCGGCTCGGCGCTGCCGGGGGACCTCGCGCGGCGTGTCATGGACCGCTTCGGCGACGTCCTCTACAACCTCTACGGCTCGACGGAGGTCGCGTGGGCGACGATCGCCGGACCGCGAGAACTGCGCGAAGCGCCGGGTACGGCCGGGACCCCTCCGCCCGGCACGGAGGTGCGCATCCTCGATGCGAGCGGGAGCCCCGTACCGGCCGGGACGACGGGGCGCATCTTCGTTGGCAACGGGGCGGAGTTCGAGGGATACACCGGCGGCGGCAGCAAGGAGGTCGTCGGCGGACTGATGAGCACCGGTGACGTAGGCCACGTCGACGAGCACGGGCACCTCTTCATCGACGGGCGCGACGACGAGATGATCGTCTCCGGTGGCGAGAACGTCTATCCCGTCGAGGTCGAGGACCTGCTGGCGACGCACGACGAAATCGCCGACGTCGCCGTCGTCGGCGTGGAGGACGAGCAGTTCGGGCACCGTCTGGCGGCACACGTGGTTCTGCGCGCGGGTGCGACGCTCGACGCCGAAAGCGTGCGCGAGCACGTCCGCGCGAACCTCGCGCGCTACAAGGTCCCGCGCGACGTCGTCTTCCACGACGAGCTCCCGCGCAACGCGACGGGCAAGATCCTGCGGCGCGAGCTGCGCGCCGAGCAGCCCGATGTCTGACCGTGCGGGAATGTAGTATGCGGAGCGGTAGATGAGACACGTTCCTCGATACCGCGGGCTCCTTCTGGTGGGCCTGCTGCCGGTCCTCATCGCGACGGCATGTGGCGGCTCATCCTCGCCGGGATCGGGCGAAACATCCAAATCTCCGGATGAACTGCTGAAGGCGGCCTCGTCCTCGCTCGCGTCGGCCAAGAGCGTCAAGGTCAGCGGCGAAGCCGCGGGCCCCTCGGGCAAGATCCCGATCGAAGTGACCCTCGCGCCCGGCGTCGGCATGACGGGGAAGGTGACGTACAAGGGCCACCCAATCGAAATCGTCGAGGTCGACAAGGCGCTCTACATCAAAGGCGGCGGGGCGCTCTTCGGATCGCTCGGCGGCGGTGCCGCAGCGGCGGCGCTGGCCGACAAGTGGCTGAAGCTGCCGCTCGAAAGCAGCCTCACGAGCGCCTTCGGCAGCGTCACGAAGTTCGAACAGTCGGTGAAGGAACCGCTCGCCAAGCTCAAAACGGGCACGCTCAAGAGCACCGGAACCAAGTCGATCGAAGGCGTCGAGGCGACGGGCGTCCAGAGCTCGGAGGACCCGTCGACGACCGTCTACGTGGCCAACGAATCACCGAACTACCCCGTCGCCGTTGAAACGGCCAAACAGGGCAAATTCGTCTTCAGCGACTGGAACAAGGAAGTCAGCGTCACGGCACCGTCGGGCGCCGTGGAACTCAGCAGCCTCATCCCCGGCGCCTAGGCCGGCCCGGCGGCAGATGACGTTGCGGCCACGCGGCCCGCGAGCGCTGGCGGCGGGCGCGGCCGTACCGTTGGCCGTGGCGGCCGGATGTGGATCGACGACCGCGGCGCGGCCCGCTCCCCGCGCGCAAGGCCTCGTTCGCGAGGCGGCAGAGGCGGTGTCGAAGGCCAGGACGGTGCACGTCGACGCGAACTTCCCGGCCCACGCGGGCCCAGGCCTCTCCTTCAGCGCAACGCTGGTGCACGGCGCCGGCGTGTCGGCGACGTTCGACCTGCACGGCAAAAAGCTCGACATTGTCAAGCAAGGCGACGAGCTTTACGTGAAGGGCTATTCGCGGCCGATCGCCGCGGCCCTGGGGATCGCGAGGCGGGCGGGGCTCGCACGGCGCTGGATCGAGGTTCACCTCCCGAACCCCCTCGTCGGGCGCGTCGATCTCGGTGCCGCGACGCACCTGAGCGAACTGGTGTCCTTGCCGTTCGCCTCGATGAAGGCTCCGCGGATCACCGGGAACGAGGTCGTCGGCGGCATCCGCGCCGAAGCGGTCCAGAGCGCGGGCGAAGCGGTAACGGTGTACATCGAGCGGGCCGCGCCGCACTACCCCGTCGCCGTCGACGGCGACGGGGTCGCCTTCACGTACAGCCGATGGGGCAGACCCGCCCACATCGCAGCGCCGCACGACGCGCTGCCGCTCGCCCGGCTGCAGGCGCGGAGCGCCGGCCACGCCGCGCGCCTGCCCGTGTAGTCGGCGCTACGGTGAGGACAGTGGCTCAGATCACCGACGTCTTCGACCTCACGGCCCTGAAACTCGCGCCCGGAGAAGGGCGGCGGCTGGAGCTCGCGTCGCGCTGCGCGCCCATCTCGCTCGGTGGGGAGGAGTACACGTACGGCGACGACCCGCTGCCCGTCCGCCTCACGGTCTCGCGCATGACCGGCGGCGGCTACGCACTGACGCTCGAGGCCGACACGACCATCGAGGGGTCGTGCATGCGCTGCCTGTCGCCGGCCGCGCCGCGCGTGTCGGTGCAGGCGCGCGAGGTCGACGTCCCCGGTCAAGGAGCGGAGCTCGAGAGCCCCTACGTCCACGACGGAGAGCTCGACCTCGCCACATGGACGCGCGACTCGCTCGCGCTCGCGCTGCCGGCGAAGGTCCTCTGCCGCGAGGACTGCCGCGGTCTTTGCCCGGTATGCGCGGCGGATCTCAACGAGGTCGAGGGCGACCACCACCACGAGCGCGAGCCTGACCCGCGCTGGGCGAAGCTCCGCGAGCTACGCACCGATTAGCCGCCACGCGGCTGTTACGCTTGCCGCTGCATGGCGGTCCCCAAGAAAAAGCAATCTCACGCCCGCACGGCCAAGCGCCGCGCACAGCACAAGCTGACGGCACCGACCGTCAACACGTGCCCGCAGTGTCACAGCCCGCGCCGGCCGCACCGCGTGTGCCCGGTCTGCGGCACCTACTCGGGTCGCGTCGTCGAGACGGTGGCGACGCACGATCACGAGCACGACCACGACCACGACGACGCCTAGTCGGGCGTGACCACCGCGTCGCAGCCGCCCGGGCGGAGCGTCGTCGCGGTCGACTGCAACGGGGCGGATCTCGGTCCCGCGGAGGTTGCGGCGGGAGCGCGCATCGCGGGCGAAAGCGGCGTCCGGACGATCCTGTTCGGCCCCGCGGATCAGATCCGCGCCGCCGGCGAGCGCGCGCAGGTGGTCGACGCGCCGCTCTCGATCGCGAAGGCAGCCGATCCCGCCGCCGCGGCGCGCACGACGCCGCAGGCTTCGATAGTGCAGGCCGCGCGAGCCGTCGCCGACGGCCGCGCCCAGGCGCTCGTCTGCGCCGGCGGCACCGGCGCCGCGCTCGCCGCCGGGATCTTCAACATCAAGCGCGCGCACGGCGTCTACCGTCCCGCGCTCGCCCTGCCGATCCCCGTCCCGGGCAACCACGTCACGCTGCTCGACGTGGGGGCGAACGCCGAAGCGCGGCGCGAGCACCTCGTGCAGTTCGCGTTCATGGGGGCGGCGCTCGCGGCGACCGTCCTCGGCGTCAGCGCGCCGCGCGTCGGTCTGCTCTCCAACGGCGAGGAGTCGGACCGCGGCGGTCGCCTGCTCGTCGAAGTGCACGCCGAGCTCGCGACGCGGATGAACGGGGCGTCCGGGCGGTTCGTCGGCAACGTGGAGGGGGGCGACATCGTCTCGGGGGCCGCCGACGTGATCGTCACCGACGGCCTCACCGGCAACATCGCCCTGAAGGCGGTCGAGAGCAGCTCCCAGCTCGTCCTGCGAGCAGTGCGTGACGCCGCGACCGCGTCGCTGCGCGGACGCGTGGGCGGGCTCCTCTTGCGGCCCGCGCTGCGCGACTTCCGCGACGAAGTCGACCCTGAAGCAGCAGGCGGGGCCTACCTCCTCGGGCTGCGCCAGCTCGGGGTCGTGCCGCACGGCCGCTTTGAGCGCCGCGGCTTCGCCGAGGCGATCGCGCGGGCCGAGCGCGGCGCGAGCGACGACATCGTCGGCCGCACGCACGAGGCGCTGCGGGCCGCGGGCGCGCTCCGCAGCGCACCGGTGTCCGCCGCGGAGCGTAAGGTCAGCAACCAGGAATGAGCTGCAGCTGCCGGCACGCGCGCACCGTCGATCGGGCGGCGCGGGGATGAGTGACGAACGGGAACAGGTGCTCGCGCTCGTCGTCGAGCACCTCGCCGATGAACTCGACGTCGAAGCGGACGTGATCACCGAGGCGACGCGCTTCAAGGAGGACCTGGAGGCGGACTCGCTCGACCTCTACACGCTCGTGCAGGAGCTCGAGGACACCTACGGCGTGACGATGAGCGATGAGCAGGCTGCGCAGATCCTCACCGTCGGGCAGGCAGTCGACTTCGTGATCGCTCACCGCGGAGCCGGCGATGTCGGCGGCTGATGGAGTTCGCGCGGCTGCTCGACGAGCTGCCGCCGGGGCTCGCACGCCAGGTCTTTACGCACGCGTCGTGGACCGAGCGGCGCGGCGACTCTTACGAGCGGCTCGCGTTCCTCGGCGACAGCGTCCTCTCGCTCGCGGTCACCTCGCACCTTTACCCGCGCCTGGGGCCCGAGCGCTACGGCGCCGGCAGGCTGACGAAGATCCGGGCCGCCGCCGTGTCGGGCGACGCGTGCCGCGCGGTCGGCGACCGGCTCGGGCTCCCCGCGCGCCTGCGCGGTGCGGCGCCGGAGGGGGTGCGCGCCGACGCGGACACGCTGCTGACCGACCGCGTGCTCGCTTCGATCACGGAGGCGCTGATCGGCGCATGTTTCCTGCAGTTCGGCTACGAGCGCACCGCGACGGCCGTGGTCGAGGCGTTCACGCCCGAGATCGAGGCGGCCCTCACGAACCCCACCGATCACAAGTCCGCTCTGCAGGAGCTCCTCGCGCAGCGGGGCGCCGTCGTGCGCTACCGGGTCGTCGAGTTCGAGGGCCCGCCGCACAGCCGTACGTACCGCGTGGACGCGACGGTCGACGGCCGCACCTTGGGAAGCGGGCGCGGCCGCTCCAAAAAGCAGGCCGAGCAGGACGCCGCGCAGGCCGCCGTCAAGCACCTGAAGGCGCAGTGAGGGTCCGCGCGTGTACCTGAAGTCACTCACGATCACCGGCTTCAAGTCCTTTCCGGAGCGCACGACGCTCGATCTCGGCCCGGGTGTGAGCGTGATCGTGGGGCCGAACGGGTCCGGCAAGTCGAACGTGACGGACGCGGTCCTCTGGGTCATGGGGGAGCAGTCGCCCACCGCCGTGCGCGGCCACTCGATGCAGGACGTCATCTTCGGCGGCGGCCGCGGCGTCCAGCCCCGCTCGGCCGCCGAGGTCGAGGTGGTGCTCGACAACGCCGACGGCGCGATCGACCTGCCGCTCAGCGAGATATCCATCGTGCGCCGGCTCGAGCGAAGCGGCGAGGGCAGCTACCGGCTGAACGGAACGCGCTGCCGGCTCGCCGACATCCGCGAGCTGCTCGCCGACACCGGCCTCGGCCGCGAGAGCCATAGCGTCATCTCGCAGGGCCGTGTGGGCGAGATCGTCCTCAGCCGCCCGCGCGAGCGGCGCGTGCTGATCGAGGAGGCCGCCGGATTGGGCAAGCACCGCGCCCGCCGGCGTCGCGCGCAGCTGAAGCTCGAGCGGACCGCCGAGAACCTCGATCGCGCGCTGGACATCGAGCGCGAGGCACGCTCGCGCCTGAAGCCGCTCGGCCGCCAGGCCCGGGCCGCCGAGCTCCACGAGCGGCTCGAACTGCAAAGCCTGCAGGCGCGGCTCGAGCTCGCGCGCGACGAGCACCGCACCCGCACCGAGGACCTCGCGCGCGCGCGGCAACGCGCAGACGGCGCGCGCGCCGAGCGCGACACCGCCGAGGCGGCGCTCGCTGCCGTCGCCGAGCGCCGCGGCGCCGCCGAGCGCGCGCTGGCCGAGCGCGCGGAGCGGCTCGCGCAGCTCAGCGGCCGCGTCGTCGGCGTGCGCGGCGCGATCGACCGGATAGCCCTGCGTCGCGAGCAGGCCGCCGCTGTCGCGGAGCACCTGCGCGCGCGCGCCGCCGAACTCGCGCGCGAGCTCGAGAGCGCGCCGGCCGCGCCGGATGCTCCCGCCCAGGGCGACGGGCGCGTGGCGGCGATAGAAGCCGAGATGCGCGAGATCGATGCCGCCCACGGCGCCGCAGTCGAGCGCGAGCTGGAGGGCCTGCGCGAAGCCGCGGAGCGCCTCCGGGGCACCGTCGGGGAACTCGAGTCCGCCGTCAGCGAGAGCCGCGCGGCGCGCACGGTCGCGGAGGAGGCGGCGGCGCGCGCGCGTCAACGGCTCGCCGCGGCGGAGGCGGCGACCGCGCGGGCGCGCAGCGCCGCCGCGAGCGTGCGCGCGGAGCACGCGGCCGCGAGCCAGTTCGTCGCCGCGCGCTCGCGCGCCAGTGCGCCCCACGACCGGCATTCGCTCGCAGAGCGCCTGACCGTGCAAGCGGGCCTCGAGGCGGCACTCGCCGTCGCGCTGGGGCCGCGGCTCGACGCGTTCATCGCGGCCGACGTGCGCGACGCGGGCGCCGTGCTCGACGAGATCGGCGACGAGGGCGGCAGTGCCCTCGTCGCGGCCGCGGGGCGCGAGCGCCGCGCCGGCGATGCGCCCTCCGGCGCGCAGCCGCTCGCGGAGCTCGTCGATGGGCCAGCCGACGACGTCCGGATCGCGCGCACCCTGCTCCAGGGGGTCTGGCTCGTCGAGCGCATCGACGACCTCCCCGAGAGCTTCGCTGGTATCGCCGTAACGAGGGGAGGGCGGCGCTGGGATGCATCGTCGGGGGAGCTGCGGCAGCTCGCGAGCGGCGGGAGCGAGCAGCTCCTCGCAAGGCGCGCCGAACGGGACCGCCTGGCGGCGCGCGTGGACAGCGCAGACGCCGAAGAGCGCGCGGCGCTCCAGGAGGAAGACGCGGCTCGCAACGAGCTCGCGGCAACGGCGACGGCGCGCGACGACGCCGCCGAGCGCGAGCGCGCGACGGCCGGCGAGCACGCCGAGGCGGCGGCACAGCTCGAGCGCGCCGAACGCGCGCTGCAGTTGCGGCGCGCGGCCCCCGCCGAGGGCCCCGCCGCCCTCAGGCGCGCGCAGCTCGAAGGCGAGCTCGCCGCCGAGCAGCGCAGGGCGCAGGAAGAAACGGTGGAACTTGAACGCGGTCGCGAACGACACGCGTGGGCCACGCGGCGGCGCGCCGCCGACGAAGCGCTCGCGCCGCGCGCGAGCGCGCTGCTCGCAGCACTCGACGAGCTCGCCGCGGCGGCGCGGTCGACGCTCGCGGCCGCCGAGCAGCAGGCCGACGTGGACCGCGAGGCGGGCGCCGGCGTCGCAGCCGAACTGGCCGATTGCGGCGCGCGGGAGGCCGAGCTCCAGTCGACGCTGCGCGCCTGCGCCGAGCAGCTCACGGACGCCGAGGTGCAGGCCCAGCGGGCACGCGACGCGCTCGGCGAGACCGAAAGCGAGATGGCGGCGGTGCAGGGCAAGATGGGACTCGAGCAGGACGCCGGCAGCGACGCCGCCCCCAGCCTCACGGACGAGCAGCGCGGCCAGCTGCGGGCCCGGATCGAGCGCCTGCAGCGAAGGCGCGAACAGCTGGGGCCCGTCAATCCCCTCGCCCAGCGGGAGTATGCGGACGCCGTCGCGCACGTCGAGGAGCTCGAGGAGCGCCGCGCCGACCTCGACGACGCCATGCGGGAGCTACGCGCCGTGATCCGCGAGGCGGACCGCCAGATCGAGCGGCGCTTCGCCGAGACGTTCGCCGCGGCGGCCGAGAACTTCGAGCGGATGGCCGGCGAGCTCTTCCCGGGCGGAAGCGGGCGCCTGACGCTCGTCGAGGACGCGCAACCCACCCCGCGGCGCGTGCTCGGCGGCGGGGCGGGCGACGACGCCGCGGCCGAGGAGCCCGGCGACGGCGAGCAGGACATCGACGTGCGCGGCGTGGAGATCGAGATCGTCCCCGCCGGGAAGTCCGCGCGGCGCCTGTCGCTTCTGTCGGGTGGCGAGAAGTCGATGACGGCGCTCGCCTTCCTCTTCGCCGTCTTCCTCGCCCGCCCGTGCCCGTTCTACATCCTCGACGAGGTCGAGGCTGCGCTCGACGACCTCAACCTCGATCGCTTCATCGACCTTGTCAGGCGCCACGCCGACCGCGCGCAGTTCATCGTCATCACGCACCAGCGCCGCACGATGGAGGCCGCGGACGCCCTCTACGGCGTCTCGATGGCGAGCGACGGAGTGTCGAAGGTCCTTTCGCGCCGCCTTCCCCGCGACGGGCAGACGCGGCTCGCCGCGGCGCCCGCGGCCTGAGGCACGGCGCTTGCTAACGTCGCGCGCTCGTGGCGCGCGACTGGAACGACCTCCTGATCACGGACGGGCCGCGGGCCCCCGAGCCCGAGCCCGAGGACAAACGGCGCGGTGTCTTCGCGCGACTGCGTGACAGCATGGCCCGCACACGCCGCGCACTCGGGAGCGAGGTGCGCGCGAGCCTCGCCGGCGAGCTCGACGACGCCGCGTGGGAACGCCTCGAGGAGGCACTGATCGCCGCCGACGTCGGTGCGCCGACGACGGCCCGCGTGGTCCAGGAACTCGAGGCCCAGGACGACGCCGAGCCCGCAGCACGCGTCGACCAGCTCGTCGGCCTGCTCGCGGGCGCCGCGCGCGTCGGCGACGAGCACATCGACGTGCGCGCCCAGCCGACGGTCGTGCTCGTCGTCGGCGTCAACGGCACCGGCAAGACGACGACCGCGGGCAAGCTCGCGTACAAGCTGCACCGCGAGTTCGGGCTGCAGGTCATGCTCGTCGCCGCGGACACGTTCCGCGCCGCCGCCCGCGAGCAGCTCGAAGGCTGGGGCGAGCGCGCCGGCGTCCCCGTCGTCGGCGGCGCCGCCGGCGCCGACCCGGGAGCCGTCGCATTCGACGCGCTCGCGCGCGCGGCCGACGAGAAAGTGGACGTCGTGATCGTCGACACCGCGGGCCGCGTGCACACGAGGAGCGACCTGATGGCCGAGCTCACGAAGATCCGTGACGTGATCTCCCGCCAGCGCCCCGACGCGCCGCACGAGACGCTGCTGACGATCGACGCGACCACCGGCCAGAACGGGTTGCGCCAGGCGCGCGAATTCGCCGCCGCCGCCGGCGTCACGGGCATCGTGCTCACCAAGCTCGACGGCACAGCCCGCGGCGGCATCGCGCTCGCGATCGCGGACGAGCTCAAGATCCCCGTCAAGCTGATCGGCATCGGCGAGAGCGTCGAGGACCTGCGTCCCTTCGACGCCGAGGACTTCGCGAAGGCCCTGATCCTTGACGGCTAACCTTTAACCGTCATGGACTGGTGGATCGTGTGGCTCGTCGCGGCCGCGCTCCTCGGCGCGGGCGAGATGCACACAGGTGGCTTCTACCTGCTGCCGTTCGCGACCGGGGCGGGCGTCGCCGCCATCGTCTCCGTCGCCGGCGCGCCCTTCGGCATCTCGGTGGTCGCGTTCGTGATCGTCTCGGCGCTGATCGTCGCGCTGCTGCGACCCGTGGCCCGCAGCCATCGTCAGCAGCCGCCGGCGATACGCACCGGTGCCTCGGCGCTGATCGGCCGCCCGGCGACGGTGCTCGAGCGGATCGCGAACTCGGAGGGCGTCGGCTGCGTTCGCATCGACGGCGGCGAGGTCTGGACGGCACGGAGCTTCGACGACGACGTTGTCATCGACGCCGGCGCGCAGGTGCAGGTGGTCGAAATAAGGGGCGCGACGGCGCTCGTGATGCAGTGAGGTCGAGTGCGCGCCGCCGCCGGCGCCACGAGGGGAGGCAACCGTGGCAGAAGTGATCGTCGCTGCCGTCGTGATCGTGTTCCTGCTGTTCGTCGCCTCGCGCGCGATCCGCGTGATTCCGCAGGCGAGAGCAGGGATCGTCGAGCGCCTCGGCCGCTACAGCCGCACGCTGGAGCCCGGGCTCGCCGTGATAACGCCGTTCGTCGACCGCGTCAAGCCGCTCGTCGACCTGCGCGAGCAGGTCGTGAACTTCTCGCCGCAGTCGGTCATCACCGAAGACAACGTCGTCGTCGAGGTCGAAACGGTCCTCTACTTCACGATCACCGACCCGCGCTCGGCGACGTACGAGATCGCGGCGCCGCTGCAGGCGATCGAGCAGCTCACGGTCACGACCCTGCGCAACGTGATCGGCGGTCTCACGCTCGAGGACACGCTCACGGCGCGCGAGAGCGTCAACGCCGAGCTGCGCACCGTGCTCGACGAGGCGACCGGCAAGTGGGGGATACGCATCAACCGTGTCGAGATCAAGTCGGTCAACCCGCCGAGCGACATCCGCTCCGCGATGGAGCAGCAGATGCGGGCCGAGCGCGACCGCCGCGCCGCGATCCTGCGCGCCGAAGGCGAGAAGCAGTCGCAGATCCTCACCGCCGAAGGTCAGAAGCAGGCCGCCGTGCTCAGCGCCGAGGGTGAGCGGCAGGCCGCGATCCTCAGGGCGCAGGGCGAAGCGAAGGCCATCGACACGGTCTTCGGCGCGATCCACGAGGGCAAGCCCGACGCGGAGCTGCTGAGCTACGCCTACCTGCAGATGCTCCCCGAACTCGCGCGCGGCGACGCGAACAAGGTCTTCGTCGTCCCGTCGGAGTTCGCGCAGGCGTTCGGCGGGTTGCGAGAGCTCCTGAACCCGCGCCGCGAGGTCGAGTCGGGCGAGGAGCACTGAGCGCGCGTGTTTGACGCGCTCGCAGAGCGCCTGCAGAGCGCGCTCGCACCGGTGCGCAGCCGCGGCACCCTGAGCGAGGCCGACGTCGACGCGACGATGCGCGAGATCCGTCTCGCGCTGCTCGAGGCGGACGTCAACTTCAAGGTCGTGCGCGAGTTCACGAAGGACCTGCGCGAGCGCTGCCTGCAGGCCGAGGTGGTCGGCGGCCTGAATCCCGGTCAGCAGGTGCTCAAGCTCGTCACCGAACAGCTCACGGAGCTCATGGGCGGTGCCGCGGAGCGCTCCATCGCCTTCGCGCCGAGCCCGCCGACCGTGATCCTGCTCGCCGGGTTGCAGGGGTCGGGCAAGACGACCGCCGCCGCAAAGCTCGCGCGCTGGCTCGCGCACGAGCACGGCAGCTCCGTCGCGGTCGCGGCCTGCGACGTCTACCGGCCGGCCGCGGTCGAGCAGCTCGTGCGCGTCGGCGGCGAAGCCGGCGCGGCGGTCTACGAGCGCGGCACCGACGAGGACCCCGTCGAGCTCGCGGCCTGGGCGCTCGAGCGCGCGCGTACGGACGGCAAGGACGTGCTGATCGTCGACACCGCGGGCCGCCTGCACGTCGACGACGAGCTCATGGCCGAGCTGGAGCGCATCCGTGAACGCATCGAGCCCGACGACGTGCTGCTCGTCGTCGACGCGATGACCGGACAGGACGCGGTCAACGTCGCCGAGAGCTTCGCCGCGAGCGCCCGCGTCGACGGCGTTCTCGTCACGAAGCTCGACGGCGACGCGCGCGGCGGCGCGGCGCTGTCGGTCAAGGCGGTCACGGGCAAGCCGATCCTCTTCGCGTCGACCGGCGAGCGTCTGGACCAGTTCGAACCGTTCCACGCCGACCGCATGGCGCAGCGGATCCTTGGCATGGGTGACGTGATGGGTCTTGTCGAGCGCGCCGAACGCGAGTTCGAGCAGCGCGACGCCGAGCAGCTCGAGCGCAAGCTGAGGCGCGACGAATTCGGCCTGGACGACATGCTCGACCAGCTGCGGATGGTGCGTCGGATGGGCCCCCTCACGAGCATCCTCGGCATGCTCCCCGGCGTGCCGCAGGCGGACCTCGCGAACGTCGACGAGCGCGAACTCGACCGCGTCCAGGCGATCATCCAGTCGATGACGCCGCAGGAGCGCCGCCGGCCCGAGCTGATCAAGGGCTCGCGGCGGCTGCGCATAGCGCGCGGCTCGGGGACGAGCGTGCAGCAGGTCAATCGCCTGGTCAAGCAGTTCGGCCAGATGCGCAAAGTGATGCGCGTGGTGGGCAAGGGCGGCAAACCCGACCTGGCGGCGCTGATGCGCCAGGCGCGCTAGAACGAGCGGCAACGCCGCGGGCCACCGTCTAAGCTCTCTGCGCAGGAACGGCCGGTCTGCGGCGAAAGCATCGAGAGAGGACACCAGTTGGTAAGGCTCAGGCTCACCCGGGTGGGCGGCAAGAAGGACCCGATCTGGCGCGTGGTCGTCGCCGACCAGCGCTCGCCGCGCGACGGCCGGGTGATCGAGACGATCGGGCATTACAACGCCCAGACCGACCCGTCGACGATCGACATCGACGCCGACCGCGCCCGCAGCTGGCTGGCCCGCGGCGCCCAGCCCACGCGCACCGTGCGCAAGCTCCTGCGCATCCAGGGCATCGAGACCCCGGCCGGCTGACGCCGGATGGCCGAGGCCAGCGCCGCACGGGAGCTGCTCGAGTACCTCGCCGAAGGGCTCGTCGACGAACCCGACGCCGTCACCGTCGAGCAGTTCGAGCAGGACGACGGCGCGATACTTCTCGAGCTGAGCGTCGACGACGACGACTACGGTCGCGTCATCGGCAAGGGCGGCCGCACCGCCCACGCGCTGCGCACCGTCGTCAAAGCGGCAGCGGCAGCCGACGGGTGCCGGCTCCTCATAGACATAGTCGACTGAGCGGCGGCGACGGCGCCGAAATGCTCGCGGTCGGCCGGGTCGGGCGACCGCACGGGCTCGACGGCAGCTTCTACGTGACGCGGCCGCTCGCGCGCGCGCTGACCGCGGAAGCGCAGGTCGTGGTCGACGGCCGCCGCGCGGTGATCGTGCGCCGCGCCGGGACGGACGCGCGGCCGATCGTGCGGCTCAGCTGCGCCGACACCCGCGCCGCTGCCGAGCAGCTCCGCGGCAGCGCGCTGCACGTCGCCGTCGGCGCGCTGCCGTCTCTCGCCGACGGCGAATGGTGGGCTCACGAGCTCGAGGGCTGCGCCGTCTTCGACGGCGCCGAGCGGCTCGGCGTGGTTGCGCGGATGATCGCGCTGCCGACCTGCGAGGCGCTCGAGGTCGACCTCGACGCCGGCGGGACGGTGCTCGTGCCGATGGTCGGCGACGCGATACGCACGATTGACGCTGCCGCCAAGCGCGTCGACGCGGACATGCAGTTCGTCCTCGGCGGGCGGCCGTGAACATCGACGTTTTCACGCTCTTCCCGCAGTGGTTCGACTGGATGCTCGAGCAGCGCCACGTCCGTAACGCGCTCGAGCTCGGCTCGACCTTGACGCTCGTCGACCCGCGCGCGACGACGCCGCTCGGCGCAGGCCAGGTCGACGACACGCCGTTCGGCGGCGGCGCGGGCATGGTGTTGCGCGTCGACGTCATCGACGCGGCGCTGCGCGCACGCTACGGCTGTGACGGCGACCGCGTCCGCGACGCCCGCCGCGTCGTCGCGCTGACCCCGGCGGGCCGCCTGCTGGACGACGCGCTCGTCGACGAGCTGGCACGCGAGAGCGACCTGACGCTCATCTGCGGCCGCTACGAGGGGCTCGACGAGCGCATCGTCGAGCACATCGCGAGCGACGCGATATCGGTCGGGCGTTACGTGCTCAGCGGCGGCGAGCCCGCCGCGATGGTCGTCTGCGACGCGGTGCTGCGCAAGCTGCCGGGCGCGCTCGGCCACGAGGACTCGGCGCTCCACGAGTCGTTCAGCCCCGCGCTCGACGGCAACCCCGAGTACCCCCAGTACACGCGCCCCGCGGAGTACCGCGGCTGGAGCGTCCCTGACGTCCTGCTCTCCGGAAACCACGAGCAAATCGCGCGCTGGCGGACCGAGCGCAGCCGCGAGCGAGGCGCCCGCATGTGAGCGGGGCGCCGGCTGCCTTCCGCTAAGATTGCGCTTCGCGCCGTCGGCGGGCCGCAACCGGCCCGAGCGCCGGGCCGGCCGCAAATCTCCCCAGCCATGAGCAGCGTCATCGACACCATCGAGCGCGCGCAACTGCGCCGCGTACCGGACTTCCAGCCCGGCGACCGCGTGAAGGTCCACTTCCAGGTGATCGAGGGTACGCGCCGACGCATCCAGGTCTTCGAGGGCGTCGTGATCAAGCGCCAGGGGCACGGTGCGCGCGAGACGTTCACCGTTCGCAAGCAGTCCTTCGGCGTCGGCGTCGAGCGCATGTTCCCCCTGCATTCGCCGAAGATCGAGCGCATCGAGGTCGCCGCCCGCGGCGACGTGCGCCGCGCCAAGCTCTACTACCTGCGCGACCGCGTCGGTAAGCGCGCACGCGTCCGCGAGCGCAGCTACACCGGACCCGAGGAACTCGTCGAGCCCGGCCTGCTGCACGAGGCGCCGGAGCCGAGCGCCGACGGATCCGTCGAGGCCGCGGACGCGGCCGAGAGCGCCGACGCCGAGGGCGCCGTGGAGGCCGCGCCCGAGGGCGAGGTGGCGGTCGAGCAGCCACCGGCCGACGGCGACGCCGAGGAGGCTCCAGAGCCGCCCGGCGGCGACCGCCCGGCCGCCGAGGACGCGGGCGACGACGCCGCAGAGGACGGCGAGCAGCGGGATACGGCTGCCGCGGACGAGCCCGACGCGGCACCGAGCGACGACGGGGGGCAGACCGCGGCGGCCGAGACGGCTGCCGACGACGCGAGCTGACCGTGGCCGCTCAGCCGCAGGCGAAACGCCGCACGGCGCTCGGAACGGCAATCGAGCTCATCGTCATCGTCGCGGTGGCCGTCGGCCTCGCGTACCTGATCCAGGCGTTCGTCGTCAAGCCGTACAAGATCCCGAGCGGCTCGATGAAACCGACGCTCCAGGAAGGCCAGCGCGTCCTCGTGAACCGCATCGGCATGCGCTTCGGTGACCCGAGCATCGGCTCGATCGTCGTCTTCCATCCGCCCGAAGGAGCGGACGCGCAGGAATGCGGCGACCCCGCCGGCTACAAGGAAGGCGTGCGCGCGTGCGATCAGCCCGGGCCCAAGGAGGCCAGCGTCAACTTCATCAAGCGCATCGTCGCCGGGCCGGGCGACACGCTGTCAATCGTCGAAGGACACGCGATCGTGAACGGCAAACACGTGCCCGAATCGTTCATCAAACCGTGCGCTGAACCGAAGGCGAAGATCTGCAACTACCCCGAGCCGATCAAGATTCCGCCCGGCCATTGGTTCATGATGGGCGACAACCGTGGCGAATCGGATGACAGCCGGTTCTGGGGACCAGTCCCGACCTCCTGGATCATCGGCGAAGCGTTCTTCACCTACTGGCCGCCCGATCGCATCGGCACCCTCTGACCGGCGCGGCGGCACCGCTCGCGACCGCCGCCGCAAGCGACGCGCCGTGGCAAACCGGCTCTTCGCCTTCGACCGCCGCCTGGGGCCCTCGCTGGTCGCCGGCGCCGACGAGGCCGGCCGCGGCTGCCTCGCCGGCCCCCTCGTCGCCGCCGCGGTCCTCTTCGACTACGACCGCATCACGACGCGCGAGCTGCGGACGCTCTCGGCGCTCGACGACTCCAAGTCACATACGCTCGCCGCGCGCGAGGAGCTCTACCCGCTGATAATCGCGAGCGCGGCGCGTGTCGCCGTGGTCTCGCGCTGCGTGCGCGGCATCGACGGGTCCGGCCTGCACCGGACGAACCTCGCCGCGCTCGCCGACGCGAGCCGCCAGGTGACGGATGGGGTTGACGCGCCGGTCCTCTGCCTGATCGACGGTTTCGCCGTGCCGGCGTTCGGCCGCGAGCAGCGGGCGGTGATCAACGGCGACTCGACGAGCGCCGCGGTCGCCGCCGCGTCGATCGTGGCCAAGGTGACGCGTGACCGCTTCATGCGCACCGCCGACGAGCGTCACCCCGGCTGGGGCTTCGCGGATCACGTTGGCTACTCGACGCAGGCGCACCGCGAGGCGATCAAGGTCCTCGGCATCTCGCCGCTTCACCGCATCTCCTTCCAGTCCGAGGCCTACAGCCGCTTCGCGCTCTGAACGGCGCCCTCGACGTGGTCGAGCAGGGCGAGCTCACCGCGGTCGTCGACGACCACGCGGAGGGCGTCGACGCGGACAGCGCGCGGCGCCGGCGCGCGCGGCTCTCCCTGCGGCGCGACACGCACGACGGCGATGATGAGGCGCGTGCCTTCGCTGCCGACGATGATCGTGTCCGCTCCGCTGGTGACGCGGCCCTGAACCGTGATGCCGCGGCGCGCGAGGTGCGCCGCAGCGTGGTCGAGTGCGCCGGGGTGCGGTTCGTGCACGGGTCGCAGGGTACGGCGAGCGATCTGCAGCGGCGCAGGCCTTTGCGACCGCGACGCGACCGGTATGTGGCCGCAGAGCGGCACGCGCCGGGCGCCGTGCACGGTAGCCTTGCGCGCCATGGCGCCAGCGCCCGAGGAGCCCCGCGACGCCGGCCGGCCCGACGGGCCGCGCTCGCTCGACGGCGTCAGCTCGTTCATGGGGCTGCGCTGGGTCGGCGCCGACGAGCTGCGCATGCAGATCCGGCCCGAGCTCCTGAACGGCGGCGGCATCCTCTCGGGCGTCGCGACCTACGCCATGGTCGACTACTGCATGGGTTCGACGCTCTGGGTGCAGACGGCGCCGGAGGAGGGGATCGCGACGGTCTCGATCTCGATCAACTACGTCCAGACCGCGCTCAGCGGCGAGCTGTCGTGCCGCAGCCGCGTGGACCGTCGCAACCGCACGATCGCCGTCCTCAGCAGCGAGGTTCGCAGCGAGGAGGGCGCGTTGCTCGTGACGGCGATCGGCAGCTACTCGATCTTCCCGCGCGAGCGCATCGAACGGCTCAGGCAGCGTGCCGGGCTCTGACATAATCAAGGCGCGATGCGGCTGCTGCGGATGAAGCCCGGCCACGGAGAGATCGTCGTCGCCGAGGGCGACGTCGACGTGCCGGAGGAGGAGCGCATGCTGATCGAGGCCTTCCGGCGCGAACTCGACAACGGCCTGTGGGCCGCGGTCCCGCTCGAGGAGCGGGGCGGCCGGCGGCGCGCAGAACTGGTTCGCGACTTCAGCGACGTGCCGCGCGACGCGGAGCGCGTGATCTTCTTCCCGCGCGCCGCCGGCGGCGCGCGCTGAGCCCCGTGCTCGTCGCGCTCGGCATCGCGGGCGTCCTCTTCTTGGTGCTCGCGTTCGAGGCGGCGCGCCCGACGCTACGGGGCACGTGGGCGCGGGCCCGCGCGCGGCGCGCGGGCCCCGCGGCGCCCGACTTCGATCCCGGCCGCGAACGGCGCGCCGAGCAGCGCGCACGAGAGCTCCTACGCACGTGCGTATCCGAGCGCGAGTGGGAGATGTACCGCGATCTCGGCCTGATCAGCGTCGCGGGCACCGTCGGCGCCGAGCCCGCGGCGTACGCCTACCTGATCTACCCGCACCGCCCGATCGTCGCGTACGTCCCGCAGACCCGCGAGCTCCTCAGCGAGTACTGCGTCGCTTTCCGCGACGACGAGCGCCCGTTCGGCAGCGGCCGCCTGCCCGACGCCGACGACGTGCTCGCAAAGTGGCTCGCGCTCGCCGCCGACGAGCGGGCGCTGGTCGCCAAGGCGAACATGCACCTGCCGGGCCGCCAGGTCGACCCGGCGGTCGTGCGCGCCGACCTCGCGCGCCTCGCCGAGTGGGCACGCGCCCGCAGCCTCGCGCGCGGTACCGTGCGCGCTGCATGAGCGCCGCCGAGTTCGACGTCAAGCATCGCAGCAGAGCCCTGACCGACGGTCCCGAGCGGGCCGCAGCGCGTTCGTACCTGCACGGGATCGGCTACAGCGCCGACGACCTCGCCAAGCCGATCGTCGGCGTCGCGCACTCGTGGATCGAGACGATGCCGTGCAACTTCAACAACCGGGTCCTCGCCGCCAAGGTCAAGGAGGGCATCCGCGCCGCCGGCGGCACGCCGATGGAGCTCAATACGATCGCGATCTCCGACGGCATCACGATGGGTACGCCCGGGATGCGGGCCTCGCTCGTCTCGCGCGAGGTGATCGCGGACTCGATCGAGCTCGTCTCGTCGGCGCACTGCTTCGACGCGGTCGTCGCGATCTCCGGCTGCGACAAGACGATCCCCGGCGCCGTGATGGCGCTCGCGCGCCTGAACGTGCCGTCGCTGATGATCTACGGCGGTTCGATCCGCCCCGGCCACATCAACGGGCAGGAGATCACGATCCAACAGGTCTTCGAGGCCGTCGGCGCCCACGCCGCGGGCCGCATCGACGACGCCGAGCTCGCGGCGATCGAGGAAGCGGCCTCGCCCGGCGCCGGCGCGTGCGGCGGCCAGTTCACCGCGAACACGATGGCGATGGCGTTCGAGGTGCTCGGCATCTCGCCGGCGGGCTCGTCGATGGTGCCGGCGGAGGACCGACGCAAGCTCAAGGTCGCGACGGCCGCGGGCGAACTGGTGATGGACGTCCTGCGGCGCGGCCTGACGCCCTCGCAGGTGATCACGCGGCCGGCGATCGACAACGCGATCGCCGCCGTCGCGATGAGCGGCGGCTCGACCAACGCCGTCCTTCACCTGCTCGCGGTGGCGCACGAAATGGGCGTCGCGCTCTCGATCGACGACTTCGACGCGATCGCGGCGCGGACGCCGCTGCTCTGCGACCTGCAGCCCGCCGGCTCCTACGCCGCGACCGACCTGTACGAGGCAGGCGGCGTGCCGCTCGTCCTCGCGCGCCTGGCCGAGGCGGGCATGCTGAACGGCGAGGCCATCACCGTGACCGGGCGCACGATCGGAGAGCACGCCGCCGAGGCGGGCGAAACGGAGGGCCAGCGCGTCGTGCGCCCGCTCGCGGAGCCGCTGCAGCCGAACGGCGGTTTCGCGATCCTGCGCGGCAACATCGCTCCCGACGGCTGCGTCGTGAAGCTCGCGGGCCACGAACGGCGCCGCCACGTCGGGCCGGCGCGCGTCTTCGACGGCGAGGAGTCGGCGATGGCCGCCGTGCTCGCGCGGGACATCGCGGACGGCGACGTCGTCGTGATCCGCGGCGAGGGGCCCGCCGGGGGGCCGGGCATGCGCGAGATGCTCGCGGTCACGGCCGCGATCGTGGGCGAGGGCTTCGGCGACAGCGTGGCGCTGATCACGGACGGGCGCTTCTCCGGCGCGACGCACGGCTTCATGGTCGCCCACGTCGCACCCGAGGCCGTCCGCGGCGGGCCGATCGCCGCGCTCGCCGACGGAGACACGGTCACGATCGACGTCGACGCGCGGCGACTGGACGTCGCGCTCGAGGAGGACGAAATCGCATCGCGGGTCGCGGCTTTTCGGCCAAGCAGCGCGGAAAACGGGCATGTCGAGGTCGCGATCGCCAAGTACGCGAAGCTCGTCGGCAGCGCCGCCGAAGGCGCGATCGTCCGCTGAGGGACAGGCGTAAGCGCGCCGAAGTCGAACTACGCTGCGTGCCGATGGCCGCGCCCGCCGCGAACGAGAGACTGCCCAGGGAGTGGGAGCACGCGCTCGCGCTCCACGAAACCGACCTCGCCCGCCGCGACGCGGCGCGGCGCACCCGCCGCGCCTACCACGGCGACCTCGAGCGCTTCGCGCGCTGGGCCGCGGCCGAGCGGATCGAACCGGCGGCGACGACGGCGCGACAAGTGCGGCGCTACGTCGCAGCGCTCGCGCGCGACGACGTCGCGGCGAGCACGCGCGCGCGCAAGCTCGCGGCGGTCCGCTCCCTCTTCGGGAGCCTGCGCGAGCACGGGATCGTCGCCTCGAACCCCGCGGATCTCGTCGCGACCCCGAGGCGCGGCCAGCACCTGCCGCGCGTCCTCTCCGCGCACGACGCCGGCCGACTGCTGGACGGCATCCCCGCCGACGGCCCGCTCGAGCTGCGCGACCGCGCGATGTTCGAGCTCGCCTACGGCTGCGGCCTGCGCGCCGAGGAGCTCGTGCGGCTGCGGCTGACCGACGTCGACCACGACGGCGAGCAGCTCCGCGTCGAAGGCAAGGGGCGCAAGACGCGCTACGTGCCGGCGGGCGAGCCTGCGCTCGCTGCGGCAGCGCGCTACCTGGAGCGCGGACGCCCGGCGCTCGTGGACCCGGGCCGCCGGCACGAGGAGCTCCTCCTCAGCCGCAACGGGCGCCCGCTCGGGACCGGCGACGTGCGCCGGCGCCTGCGGCGCTGGACGCAGCGCACCGGCACGCCGGCGGGGATCTCGCCGCACGCGCTCCGCCACAGCTTCGCGACGCACCTGCTCGACGGCGGCGCCGACCTGCGTTCGATCCAGGAGCTGCTGGGCCACGCCAGCGTGTCGAGCACCCAGATTTACACTCGGGTAGAGTCCGCGCGGCTCGTGGACGCATACCGGCGCAGCCATCCAAGGGCCTGACGAGGGTTAGGAACGTGGAGACGAACGTCAAGCCGATCGAGCTAAGACAGCTGTGGCGCCGCTACAAGGGCGACGGCGACATGGGCGCGCGCGAGCGGCTCGTCGTGGCGTACTCGCCGCTCGTCAAGTACGTCGCCGGACGCACCGCCGCGACGCTGCCGCCGCACGTCGAGGAGGCCGATCTGATCTCCTACGGCCTCGGCGGCCTGATCTCGGCGATCGAGCGTTTCGACCTCTCGCGCGACATCAAGTTCGAGACGTACGCCCTGACGCGCATCAAGGGCGCGATCATCGACGAACTGCGCTCGCTCGACTGGGTGCCGCGCAGCGTGCGCGCCCGCGCGCGCGAGGTTGAGCGGGCCAACGCCAAGCTCGAACACGAGCTGCACCGCTCGCCGAGCGACGAGGAGCTCGCCGGCGCGCTCGGCATCAGCGTCGACGAACTCGAAGACTCGCTCATCGCGATCTCGCAGACGACGCTCGTCGCTCTCGACGAGCTCTGGACGATCTCCGACTCCTCCGGCGACCAGGTGTCGCTGCTGGACACGATCGAGGACCGCGGCGCCCCCGACCCGGCGCGCGCGCTCGACGCCGGAGACGTGAAGGAGCAGATCTCAGCGGCGATCGCGGAGCTGCCCGAGCGGGAGAAGGTCGTCATCGCCCTCTACTACTATGAGGGCCTGACGCTGCGGGAGATCGGCGAGGTGCTGAGTGTCACCGAGTCGCGTGTCTCGCAGATGCACACGAAGGCAGTGCTGCGGCTTCGCTCCCGCCTGCAGGCCGACAGCTTCGACGACTAGTCGCGGCCCCGCCGCGCGACCGCCATGGCAACCAAGACGATCGCCACGTTTCAGCCCGAAGTCTCATGCGACATCTGCGAGCGGACGCTGCTGCGCGGCGAGACGCCCGACGTGTTCATCGGCGCCGGCCGTCGCCACACCGTCTGCGAGCTGTGCGCGCCGCGCGCGGCGCACGAGGGCTGGCGCCGCGAGGGCGAGGTGCCGGACCTGGAGCTGCCGCCGGCGCGCCCGCGCCACGGCACCGCACTGCTGCGGCGCCTGCGGGGCCGCCGCCCGCCCGCAGAGCCGGTAGCCGCCGAGCCGGTAGCCGCCGAGCCCGCGACCGTGCCCTTCGACCGCGACGAAACCGGCGCGCCCGCCGCCGAGGCGCCCGCCGATGCCTTCGAGCAGATCGTCGAACCGATCGCCCTGGCGAGCGCCGCAACGCCGCTCACCGAAGCGGCGGCGGTCTTCAACGAGAGCGAGTTCCCCCGCCGGATCGCCGGCGTCGCGCGCTCCCTCGGGGCGCCCGAGGTGAGCATCTGGAGCGCCGAGCACCACGCCGAAGTCGTGCGCATCCTCATCGCGTGGGAACTCTCCTGGTACCGCTACGAGGTCGACTTGACCGAGCCGCAGCCGACCGCGCGGGTCCTGGAGCAGGGCAGCGAGCTGACGGAGCTGCCGCGGGCCGAGCGCCTCGCGAACGCGCTCGTCGACCCTCACGGGCAGATCGTCCAAGCGTCCAGCTAGCGTTGCAGGCCTTGCAGCCGCCGCAGTCGCGCCAGATAATCGGCCCGTGATCTACTGCGTAGTGCCGAAGGAGCTCGCCGACGAGCTCTACCCGCGCCTCGTGGAGCACTACCGCGACGACGACAACGTCACGGTGATCGTGGAGCGCCGCGAGTTCGACCGCCGCGCACGCGGCGCGAAGGCCGCCGGCGTCGACGAGCGACGCACCGTCCGCGACCGCCGCCGCCCACGCGCCACGGGCGATTCGCTGCCGCTCGCCCGCGGCTGAAGCGCCCCCGATGCGCGTCACGGTCAACGTCGACGGCGGCGCGCGCGGCAACCCGGGCCCCGCGGCCGCGGCGTGCGTCATCCGCGACGGCGACGGCGCCGTCCTGCTCGAGGACGCGACGGTGCTCGGCGAGGCGACGAACAACGTCGCCGAGTACCGGGCGCTGCTCCTCGGGCTCGAGCGGGCACGCGACCTCGGCGCGGACGCCGTCGACGTGATCGGCGACTCCGAGCTCGTCGCGCGCCAGCTCGAGGGGCGCTACCGCGTCAAGCACCCCGCGCTCAAGCCGCTCTACCTCGACGCGATGGCCGCCCTGCGTGGCTTTGACGAGTGGACGATCAGGACGGTGCCGCGGGCCGAGAACGCGCGCGCCGACGAGCTCGTCAACGACGCCCTCGACGGCGTCATCTGACGGCGCGCCGCGACCGCGGCGCGAGCCAGCTAGCGAACCGCGTGCACGGAAAGCGCGATGCGGATCATCTGCGGGTTCGAGAGTTCCTCGAGCAGCGTGTTCGTGAGCCAGTACGTGTCGCGCCCCTCGTGCCAGCCGATCACATCGATGTGTGCGCCGTCGTCGACGATTTTGAAATCGCGGCCGCCGATCCTTTCGCTCCGCGAGTGGTCGAACAGCGGCGGGTCGGCCCAATCCGACCCCTCCAGGTCGTAGTAGCCGCCGATGATGTTCTGCATCCACACGATCACGTACGCGTTGCGGCGCCGGCCCTGCTCGTCGCGCAGACGGTATGCACGGACCTGTTCCTGCTGCGCCTGCACTGTCTGCAGCGCCGGATAGAGCACGCGCACCGGCGTGTCGTGCACCACCGCGCGCGCCTGCTCTTCGCCCGTCGACGGCACGAGTGCGAAGTTCGCGGCGCCGCGAGAGACGGTGCGCGCCGACGCGCGCCGGACGCGGCGGAGCTTCGCTTCGGCGCGCGGCGCGCGCGGCGCCCCGTAGAGGAATTCGTGCAGCGTCGCCCGCTCGAGTTCCGGCGTCGAGGTGACGTAGTCGCCTTCGCCGATTTTGGTGTCCTCGCTCGCGTATTGGAACGGCACCTGGCGGATCGGCTTGTTCTGCGAGAAGGCGACGAGCTTCGCGAGTTCGATCAGCTCCGAGCCGCTGTCGGGGAACGTCGTGCGGATCGCGCCACCGACGGCCTTGGCGACCTTGTCGATCTGGCCGAGGACGTCTTCGGGGTTGACCTGGTCGCGGAGGTCGCGCAGGAAGTCCTGCTGGCGGGCGACGCGCACGAAGTCGGAGTCGGTGTGGCGGTAGCGGACGTAGTCGAGCGCGTTTTCGTAGCAGAGCTTCTGGTAGCCGGGCTGCAGATCGATGCTCGTGTAGTTAGTTTCGGGCGTGCCGACGTTCTCGTTGTAGTAGCGGTGGTCGACCTGGACGTAGGCACAGCCGAGCGTGTCGACGACGCGCATGAAGCCGCGGAAGTCGACGTCGACGATCCCGTTCAGCTTCAGTTCCGGGAAGATTTCGCGCTTGATCGTTTCGGCGGCCAGCAGGCTCGCCTCCGAGGCGCCGCCGAGCGACGCGCCGATCGTGTACGCCGCGTTGACCTTCTCGTCGGGGTAGGTCTCGCCGGAGCGCGTCTCGATCGTCACGAGCAGGTCGCGCGGGATCGACATGACCGATGTCTGACCCTGCTCGGGGTCGAAACGCACGAGCAGGATCGTGTCGCTGTGCGGCGGATCCAGGCGGTCGGCGGCGTCCTTGGAGCCTTCGCGGCGGTCCGAACCGAGGATCAGGAAGGTCTGCGGCCCGCCGTTGTATTCGGGGATGATCAGCCCTTTCGGCGCGTGGATTTTGTTCGCCGCGGTGAAGATCTCGTCGGCGAGCCCGCCGACCGTGTTGAGGGCCACCGCCGCGGTCGCGCCGCCGGACACGAGCACGATCAGAACCGCGGCGAGAAGGAAGTGGCGCCACAGACGCGCGCGCGGGGGATCGGGCTGTTCTTGCATCGGGCTCGCAGGGGGGAGCGCTCCGCGCACCTGGAGCGAGTCTAGAGGCCGGATCGGAGTGCGCCGGCCGCTTCGGCGGCTACGCTCCAGCCGTGATCAGCCCGCGCAACCGGGAGCTGCTCGGCCTGATACCCGCCGCGCTGCTCGTGACCGGGGGCTTCACGGCGATCTTCGTACAGGAGCAGAACAACAGCCCCGGCGCGAGCACGAATCTCGTGCTCAGCCGCGCCACGAGCACGTCGCTCGTGTACGGCGTTCTCTTCCTCGGGCTGTGCCTGCTCGCGCATCTGGTCGTGCGCATCGCCCTGCCCGACGCGGATCCGTACATGCTGCCGCTCGCGGCGGTGCTCGCGAGCGTCGGGATCGTGATGATCTACCGCATCAACCCGGTGCTCGCGCGCCAGCAGGCCCAATGGATGGTCCTCGGGCTGGTGCTTTTCGCCGCCACGATCATCGCGCTGCGGCGCACCGGGGTGGGGATCCTCGAGCGTTACCGGTACACGATCGCGCTCGTCGGCATCATCGCGGCGGTGCTGCCGCGCCTGCCGGGAATCGGCGGCGAAGTGAACGGGGCGTACCTCGACGTCCACATCGGCAGCGTCACGTTCCAGACGGCGGAGCTCGCCAAGGTCGCGATCGTCATCTTCCTCGCGAGCTACCTGCGCGACAACCGCCAGATCCTCGTCACGGCCGGGCGGCGCGTCCTCGGCGTGACGCTACCGCCGATGAAGCAGTTCGGGCCGCTGCTCGCCGTATGGGGCCTTGCGATGGCGACGCTGCTGCTGACGCGAGAGCTCGGCACCTCGCTGATGTTCTTCGGCGCGTTCCTCGCGCTGCTCTACGTCGCGACGGGGCGCTTCTCCTTCCCGCTGATCGGCGCGATTCTCTTCGCCGTCGGCGCGTGGTTCGTCGCGACGCACGTCGGCCACGTCGAGTCGCGCGTGGAAGCGTGGGAAGACCCCTTCAGCCACCGCCTCTACTACGCGCCGGGCGGCAGCTACCAGCTCGCGCAGTCGCTCTTCGCGCAGGCCGACGGCGGCGCGCTCGGCACCGGCTTCGACCGTTCGCTGCTGCGTGAAGCGTACGGCCACCCGATCCTGCCGGTGCCCGAAAGCGACATGATCTACGCCGTCATCGTCAACGAGCTGGGCCTCGTCGGCGCGGCCGCACTGCTGCTCGTCTACCTGCTCCTGATCGCCCGCGGCCTGCAGACGGCGGTCATCGCGCGGGACTCCTTCTCGAAGCTGCTCGCGACGGGCCTCGCGACGATTATCGCGCTGCAGGTCTTCGTGATCGTCGGCGGCGTGACGCGCGTGATCCCCCTCACCGGCGTCACGCTGCCGTTCGTCGCGTACGGCGGCTCGTCCGTCGTCATGAACTTCGTGCTCGTCGCGCTGCTGCTCGTCGTCTCCGACCGCGCGCGCAGGCCGGAGGGCGCGCGAAGACGCAGGTAGCGTGGACGGCGCGCTGCACGCGAAGGTTTGCGCGCGGCGCCGTCGAAGAACGCCCGGCATGTCCACGAACGCCAAGAGCGTGCCGCCGCACGGCACGCTCCACGCGCGCGATCTGCGACACCTTCGCGCCGTCCATGCCGCCGCCGCAGCAGAGCCGGTCGACCGGCTGCGCCGCGTGCTGGAAGCGGAGAGCTTCACGCTGCACTACCAGCCGATCGTGCGGCTCTCCGACGGGGCGCTCGCGCACCACGAGGCGCTGCTGCGGATCCCGGACGAGTTCGACGGCACGCTGCTCGCGCCGGGCCGCTACCTGCAGGCTGCCGAGCGCAGCGGCATGATCGGCGAGATCGACCGCGCGGTGCTCGCGCGCGCCGTGCGCACCCTCGCCGAGTCCGACGCCTTCGCCGACCGCGGCCTCGCGGTGAACATCTCGGCGCTCTCCGCGACGGATCCTTCGCTGCCGCTGGAGATCGAGGAGCGCCTCGCGCGCTGGGACGTCGATCCGGCGCGACTGATCCTCGAGGTGACCGAGACGGCCGCGATAGCGGACATGTCGAGCGCCAAGGCGTTCTGCGAGCGCGTCATCGACCTCGGCTGCGCGATCGCGATCGACGACTTCGGCGCCGGTTTCGGCTCCTTCCAGTACCTCAAGCATCTGCCCTTCGACTATCTGAAGATCGACGGCGACTTCATCCGTGCCCTGCCGGTGTCGCACACCGACCAGCTCGTCGTCCGCGCCCTCGCGGGCCTGGTGAGCGAGATGGGGCGCGAGACGATCGCGGAGTTCGTCGGTGACGAGCAGACCGTCGAGCTCCTGCGCGAGTACGGCGTCGACTACGCCCAGGGCTACGCGGTCGGCGCGCCGGCGCCGCAGCCCCTCCTCGCGGGCTGAAGACGCCTCATCCTGCGGGTGAGGACGGCCGCGGTCGGTAGGCTGGCGCCGATGAGAGCGCATGCCGCGCAGCGGGTAAGCCGGCCAAGCCGCGCCGAGACGCGCGCGGCCGCGAAGTGAGCGCAACCGCCGAGCCCGTCGCCACGGGTCGGCTCTCGCGCGCGATCGCGCGCCCGCGCGCCCTCGGCTACCTGTGCGCGACGATCCTCGTCGGCGCGACGCTCGAGATCGTCCTCGCCGCTGCGAACGGCAAAAACGCGCTCGTCCCGGAGCAGCCGAAAACGGCGGCGTGGCTGAAGGGCTTCGGTCCGGGGCTCTCGTACGCCGTCTTCCTCCTGACGCTGATCGTCTTCTGCATCGCCTACGGGGTGCTCGTGACGCTCGCGCTGAGGATGTCGCAGAGGCGCCTTTCACAGCGCGGCGTGATCGTCGTGCTGGTCGCGCTGCACGCGATCCTCTTCCTCGGCCCGGTGATCATCTCCACCGACCTCTTCAGCTACCTGGCGTACGCGAGGATGGCGGCGCTGCACGGCGTCAACCCCTACCTGCACGGGCCGCAGTCGATCGCCTACGACCCGATCTATCCGGACGTCGGCATCGACTGGGTGCACACCACCACGGCGTACGGGCCGCTGTTCACGCTGATCAGCTACCCGTTCGGGCTGCTCGGCGTGAAGGCCGGGATATGGGGCCTGAAGACCGTCGCGCTGCTCGCCAGCGCCGGCACGCTATGGCTGACGTGGCGCTGCGCGAAGGCGCGCGGCTTCGAACCGGCGGCGGCCGCGCTGATCGTCGGCGCGAACCCGCTCTACCTGCTCTACGGCTTCGGTGGCGCCCACAACGACCTCATCATGATCTTCCTGATGATGGGCGCCATCGCGCTCGTCGTCTCGGAGCCCGTGCGGCCGCGCAACGAAGCGCTCGCGGGCGCGGCGATCGTCGCGGGCGCGATGATCAAGGCGACCGCGGGCACGCTGCTGCCGTTCATGCTCGTCGCGCGCCGACGCGCGACCGTGCTGATCGGCGCGGCAGCCGTCGCGATCGTCGTCGGCCTCGCCGGCCTCGCCGCGTTCGGCACGCACGGCATCGACGTCGTCTCCGCGCTCAGCAGGGACTCCAAATTCGTCTCGACCGACAGCTTCGCGAACGAGTTCGCGCACATCATCGGCAAGCCCGGGCTCTACCCCGTCGACCACGACATCCTCAAGGCGGGCCTCGCGGTAGTGCTGCTCTACCTGCTCTGGCGCACCTGGCGTGGCTACGACTGGATCGCCGCGTCGGGCTGGGCGCTGCTCGCGATCGTCGTCACGACCACGTGGCTGCTCGCCTGGTACATCGTTTGGCCGCTACCGCTCGCCGTCATATCACGCGACCGGCGGCTGCTCGCCGCCACACTGTTCGTGATGGGCTGCTTCCTCGTCCACCAGTACTCGCCGCTGCTCGAACCCGTCAAATGAGCGCGCCGGAATCCCGCAGCTCAGTGCCGTCCTGGCTGCGGCCGCGCGAGAGCGAGCCGCCGCACAGCGGCGTGCGACGACGGCGGATCGAGAACTGGCTGATGCTCGCGCTCGGCGTGGTGCTGATCGCGATCACGATCAACGACACCGCGCGCCAGACGATCATCAACAAGCGCCTCGTGGCGGACCTCGCGACGTGGAGCCACTACACGCACCTCGACAGCGAAGAACCCTCGCTCGAGCAGGCACTGTGGGGCTACACGAACTCGACGGACGTCGTCTGCGGCAACCTGCTGCCGCACAAGAAGCCCGGCACAACCGTGCAGCAGTGCACCGTCATCGTCGGGCCCGTGCACCACGGCCTGCGGACCGTGATCGGCGGCTGGCGCCTGCCGCCCAAGCACCCCGATCACAAGAACAACCGCTACGACTGCTTCGGCACCGCCAACCCGATGGTGCACGAAAAGTGTGAAAAATGAGCGCCGCCGCAGGCGTTCAGCCCCGCGGCCGGGAAATCGCCACGAGCCGCTGGCCGCTGCTGGCGATCGTCGCGCTCGCGGCCGTGCTGCGCCTGGCAACGCTCGGCTCGCAGAGCCTGTGGTTCGACGAGGCCTTCACCGCCGTGCACACGCTACACCCTTCGCTGACCGCGACGCTCTCGTCGATGGTCCACACCGAGAACTCGCCGTTCCTGTGGTACGTCCTGGAGTGGCTCGACTACCGCGCGCTCGGCATGAGCGAAGTCGCGCTGCGCCTGCCGTCGGCGATCGCCGGCATCGCCACGGTCCCCTTCGCGTGGGGCGTGGGGCGCGAGCTCGCCGGCCGCCGCGCCGCGATCGTCTGCGCGCTGCTCGTCGCGGTCGGGCCGCTCTTTGTCTGGTACTCGCAGGAGGCGCGCGTCTACGCCCTCTACGCGCTGCTCGCCGCGGTCGCCACGTACTGCTTCCTGCGCCTTTTGCGTCTCGCCGACCGTCGCGCCGCCATCTACTTCACGGTCAGCGCCGCCCTCTGCCTGATGACCCACTACTTCGCGGTGTTCCTGCTCGCGCCGATGTGCGTGTGGCTGATCGTCGACCGGCGCATGCGCCGCTTCGCGCTGCCCGTCGTCGGCGTCATCGTCCTCGTCGGCCTCGCGCTCATCCCGCTCGTCCACGCGCAAGGCGGGCACTTCACGCAGTGGATCGGCCGCTGGCCGCTAGCTGAACGCACGCTCGCGGTCGCCCAGTACTGGCTGCTCGGCGAGTCGGGCGCGCCGCTCGGCCACGCGGTCGAGCTGCTCGTCGCGCTGCCCGTGCTCATCGGTACCGTGCTGTGGCTCGCGCGCGCACTGCGCCGCCCGCCGGCGGTCCCGGCGGGCGAGATCCGCGGCGCGCTGACCGCGCTCGCGATCTGCGCGCCCGCCATCCTCGTGCCGATCCTGCTCGCCGCCGTGGGCATCGACTACCTGACGCCGCGCAACCTGATCGGCGCGATGATCCCCTTCACGGGTCTCGTCGCGGTGATGCTCGGCTCGGCGAGCACCGGCGCCGCCGGCGTGGCTTGCGCCGCCGGTGCGGTCATCGCGATGCTCGCGGTGACGCTCGACGTGAACGTGAACCACCGTCTGCAGCGCGGCGACTGGCGGGGCCTCGCCGCCGCGCTCCCGGCGGACCCCGCGACGCGCGCGATCACCGCCGCGCACCTGGCGACGACGCCGCTGCAGTACTACCTGCCGCAGCTGCACGTGCTGCCGTCGGGCCACGAGGTGGACGTCAGCGAAATCGACGAGGTCGGCTACGCGCCGATCAGGCCGGGGGCGCGCACGCCGCCCGCGCCGGGCTTCAGCTACGTCGGCGCCGTCGACGCCCACGGCATGATCGCCTACCGCTTCCGCGCCCCGTCGCCGCGACCCGTCCCGGTGTCCGCGCTGCTCGCCCACCCCCTGATGCCGCCCGAGCAGGGCGAAGCGGCCGAAGTGCTCGTCTCGCCGAGGGTGAGGACCGGCGGGTGAGCGGGCGCACGCTCACGGTGGCCGCCCCGATGCGCCTGGAGGCCGCGCTGATCGCGCCGCTGCTCACCGGGGCAAGGGTGCACCGTACGGGGATGGGGCCCGTCAACGCGCGCGCGGCGCGCCCCGCGCTCAGCTCGCGCGAGGCCGGCGCGCTGCTCGTGCTCGGCTTCTGCGGCGGGCTCGACGACGAGTCGGTCGCCGGTGAAGTGATCGTCGCGGAGCACGTCTACGGCGCCGCCGACGAAGGCCACGCGCCCGACCGCGTGCACTGCAGCCTCGCCGGCGACATGATCACGACGCTCGCCGGTAGGGGGCTGAAGATCCGCAGCGGCCCGGTCGTGAGCGTCTCGCGACTCGCGCTCGGCGAGCGCCGTGAGCAGCTGGGCCGCGACGGTGCGCTCGCCGTCGACATGGAGTCGCTGTGGCTGCTCGAAAGGGCCGGCGAGCGGCCGTGCGGCGTCGTCCGGGTCGTGCTCGACAGCCCCCGTCACGAGCTGCTGCGTCCCGCCGCGCTCGCGCGCGGTATCCGCGCCGCCCTCGCGCTGCGCACCGTCGCGGCGGCCATCGAGGAGTGGCGCTCCCTATAGCGGCTCGGTCGCCTGCGAGCGCAGCCCCGAGCGAAGGTCACGCCAGCCGAGCCCCTCGCGAAGGAGCGCCGGCACGCCGAGCATGAACGCGGTGACGAGCTCCACCGCCTGCAGGAGGATGCCGTAGGCCAGGCCGATCCCGGCGCCGACACCCGCCGCCGCGAGCACCGCGATGCACGCCGCCTGGAAGACGCCGACGTTCGCGGGGGTCGCGGGCAGTACCGCGCTCGCGTTGACCGCGAGCAGCACGCCCGCGGCGGTCACGGCGTTGGAGGTCGTGTGCAGCGACAGGGCCTCCAGCAGCGCCCAGCAGGCGAGCCACTGGAGCGTCCACGCGACGAGCTGCGCGGCGACCGCGGCGGGCCCGTGGCGCGGGCTCGCGAAGACCGTGAGCCCCGAGCGGCCGAGCGCGAGCACGTTGGCGACGGTCGCCGCCGCGGCGGCGACGCGCTCGCTGCGCGAACGGCGCGCCAGGCGCAGCACCGACGGGCCCGCGAGGACGAGCACGACGAGCAGCGCGGGAACGATCAGCACGCCGGACAGGCCGCCGAGTTTGCCGTGCAGCGCGGGTATGCCCGAGAGCGCGGCCGCCGCGAGGATCGCGAGCGCGCCGATGTTGATCAGGGTCTGCGAGAAGACGGTCCCGGCGACGACCGGGAGCAGCGTGCGGTCGCGCCCCTCCAGGCGCCGCGTGATGAGGACGATGCGCGCCGCCTCGCCGACGCGGGCGGGGAACACGGCGGACCCCATGACGCCGATCATCGTCGCGCGGATCACGGACGCGCGCGGGATCGGCGTCCGCGGCAACGCCGCCTCGAGGACCTGGATCCAGCTGAGGCCGCGCGTGAACAGGGACGTCGCCATCAGCACGAGCGCCGCGATGACCCAGCCCGGCTTGGCGTGCGTCAGCGAGCGCCACACCTGGGAGAGGTTCAGTTGCGTGAGCGCCAGCACGACCGCGGCCGCGAGGATCGCGATCGTCACGCCGATGATTATCTGGTGGCGCGTCCGCGGCCGCCAGCTCTTTGCGCCTTCCTGCACCGTTCGCTCTCTATCACGCGCGCCGGGCGCGGCGTGCGAGGGCGCCGCGCCGACTACCCTCGGTACATCTTCCCATCGCCGAGAGGAGTGCCGATGCGAGCCGTCTGGAACGGAACCACGATCGCCGAGAGCGACGACACCGTCGTCGTGGAGGGCAACCACTACTTCCCGCCGGAGAGCGTGCGCGCGGAGTACCTGCGCGACAGCGATACGCACACGATCTGCCCGTGGAAGGGCACCGCGAGCTACAAGACGGTAGAGGTCGACGGTGAGCGCAACGAGGACGCGGCCTGGTACTACCCCGAGCCCAAGGACGCCGCGAAGGAGATCGTCGACCGCTTCGCGTTCTGGCACGGGGTGACGGTCGAGCCGTGAGGCGAGCGCGGGGCGCGAAGCGCGCGGCGCCCGCCGCGCTCCTGGCGTTCACGCTGCTCGCGCTCGCAGCGCCCGCCGCGGCGGCTGCGCCGCGCACCATCGAGGTCGGCGGCCAGCGCCTGCGCCTCTGCCAGAGCGCCCCGGTCGCATACTGCGGGCGCTTGCGGGTGCCGCTCGACCGTGCGATCAAGGACGGCCCGAAGATCCCGATCGCCTACCGGTGGTACCCCGCGAGCGGGGCGGCGCGCCACCCGGGGACGCTCGTGCCCGTCGAAGGCGGACCCGGCTACGGCTCGATCGGCTCGGCCGAAGAATTCGCGACGATGTACGGCCCGCTGCTGCGGCGCTGGAACATGCTCGTGATCGACAACCGCGGCACCGGGACCTCGGCGACGATCGACTGCCCCTCGCTGCAGGACTTCTCCGGTCCGACGGCGGGCCAGCCCTTCGCGCTGGCGGCGGCCGAATGCGCCGCCAGTCTCAACGGCAAATGGCACGCCCCCGGCGGCGCGCCGATCCACGCCTCCGACCTCTTCACGAGCGCCGCCGCCGCGCAGGACATGGCGGAAATCATCCGCGCGCTGCACACCGGGCCCGTCGATCTCTACGGCGACTCGTACGGGTCGTTCTTCGCGCAGGTCTTCGCCGACCGCTACCCGCGCCTGCTGCGCACCGTCGTGCTCGACTCGACGTACTCGATCTACGGCCTGGAACCGTGGTACCGCAGCTCGCGCGACGCGATGCCGGCCGACTTCGACCGCGCGTGCGAACGGTGGTCGCCGTGCGCGAGCGCCGAAGCAGGCGAACCGTGGCAGCGGATCGGCGAACTCGCAGCAAGGCTCCGCGCCGCGCCGATAAGCGGCGAGGTGCCGGGCACGCGCGGCGCGCCCGTGCACGTCACGATGGGCGTCGTCGGGCTCGTCGACCTCGTCAACGACGCCGCCGGCGATCTGCGCATCTACGCCGAGCTCGACGCCGCCGCGCGCGCCGCGCTCGCCGGCTACGACGCGCCGCTGCTGCGCCTCTACGAGCAGCGGCTGATCTTCGACGAGGACTACTTCGGCGTGCCGCCACAGTTCTACTCGGTCGGCCTGTACCTCGCCGTCGGCTGCCTCGACTACCCGCAGCTCTTCGAAATGTCGGCGACCGGGGAACAGCGCGCGCTGCAGTTCCAGGCCGCGCAGGAAGCCCTGCCCGCCGGCACCTTCTCGCCCTTCACGACCGAAGAGTGGCTCGCCCAGGACGAGAACACCGAGGCCTACTCGGCGTGCCTGGACTGGCCCTCGCCGACGATCGCCGCGCCGCCCGTCGTCGGCACGCCGCCGCTGCTGCCCGCGAGCCTGCCGGTGCTCGTGCTCGGCGGCGAACTCGACACGTGGACGCCCCCCGGCGACCACCCGAAAATCCTCGCCTATCTCGGCGGCGACGCGCGCTTCATCGAGGTCGCGAACGCCACGCACGTCGTCGGCGAGGGCGACACGCCGTGCGGCTCGCGGCTCGTGCGCGAGTTCGTGCAGAAACCGCGGTCGATCCAGACGATGAACGCGGGCTGCGTCGCCGAACCGCCCGTCCATGCGGTCGGCGTCTATCCACGCTCGGTCGCCGAAGAGCAGCCCGCCGGCGCCACCCGCGGCCATCCGTCAAAGGCCGACCTGCGCCTGCTCGCCGCCGCCGTGGCGACGGCCGCCGACGCCGTCGAACGCGCCGAAGCGCTCGCGCTCAACGAATTCGCGACGGTCCGCCGGGACCGCGGGCTGAACGGCGGCGAAGTCGCGCTCGCGCCCTCCGGTGCGCTCACGCTGCGGCGTGACGAATTCGTTCCCGGCCTGCCGGTCAGCGGTCACGTCGCTCTGCGCCCCGCCGCGGACGAACGCGACGGACAGATAGCGACCGCGACGCTGCGCTTCGCCGCGGGCACCGCGAAGGCGGTCTGGAGCACCGCGGGCGCCGGCGCGCTCGCGCGCATCACCGCGGTCGTCGACGGGCGCCACATCGGCGCACGCGAGCCGGCGCCGTGACGCTCACGTCTCGAGCAGCAGCGTCATGGGGCCGTCGTTGACGAGCGCCACGTCCATGTGCGCGCCGAAGACGCCACGCGCCGCGCCGAGCTGGTCGCAGTAGCGTTCGTAGAGCTGCTCCGCGACGTCGGGCGCGGCGGCGCCGACGAAGCTCGGCCGGTTGCCGCGGCGCGCGTCGCCGTAGAGCGTGAACTGACTCACGCAGAGGACCTCGCGCTCGCCGAGCGGCTCGTTCATGCGCCCCTCACCGTCGGCGAAGATGCGCAGCGCGCGCGTCTTGGCGGCGAGGCGGTCGGCGTCCGCGGCGCTGTCGCCGTCACCGACGCCGAGCAGCACCAAGAGCCCCGGGCCGATGCGGGCCACGACATCACCGCCCACGGTGACGCTCGCGGAGCTGACGCGTTGCACGAGGGCGCGCACGACGGCATTCTTACCGAGCGGGCGCGGGGCGCAAAAAAGCGACGCGATCCGAAGCCGTTTGAGGAACCCTCCCGGCCGACCCGCGAGGGCCTTCCGCTTGGGTGGCGCGGCCTTACACCTCAGTGGCCTCGCTCTTTGCGGCTCCGAACCGCGTCTGTGAACAACCTATGCACGGGTCGCGCGAACCGCAAGACCCCGGCGCACGTCAATGCCGCATCCTGCGGATAATTGAGTCCACGCGGGCGCATCAGCCCGGGCCTTCCGGTGCGATCGTCGGCGCCAGCGCCTCCCGGATCCACTGCGGCCACGGCGCTTTCGCCTTGCCGGCGACGTCGATGCAGACGTGGCGAAGCTCCATCTCGACGAGCAGCGCGCCGCCGCGTTCGACGGCGATCGCCGTCGTCAGCGACGTCTCGCCGAGGTCGCGCGCGCGGACGGCGAGGTCGAGTTCGTCGTCGTAGGCGGCCGACGCGCGGAAGCGCAATGTGGCGTGAGCGACGACGGCGTCGAAGCCGCGGTCGACCATGTCCTGCCAGGGGCCGACCGCCGCACGCCAGTACTCGGTGAACGCGACGTCGGCGTAGAGCAGGTAGTTCGCGTTGAAGACGACGCCCTGGGGGTCACACTCGCCGTAGCGAACGCGGAGCCGGTGCACGAACGCTCCGGCGCTCACCGCTCGCCCGCGCTCGCGGCCATCGCCGTGAAGGCCTCCAGTGCGTTCAGTGGCTCCGCGCCGTCGAGCTCGCGGTAGAGCTGCGCGACGTTCACGACGAGCCGCTCACGCTCGCCCCAGTCGGCCCAGCGCTCGCGCCCGATCTCGCGCGCGGCGGCGGCAGCGTCGAGGCCCTCGCGGTGGCACTCCGCCGCACGCGCGAGGAGGTAGGCGAAGTAGTCGCGTTGCTCGCGCACCTCATCCGGCCCCGAGACGGGACCGTGCCCCGGCACGACGACGGCGACGCCGAGCTCGAGAATCCGGTCCAGTGCGGCAATCCAGTTGCCGGCGGGCCCCGCCCACATGATGGGGTGGGCGCCCGAGAAGAGGATGTCGCCGCTGTAGAGCACGCCGTCGGCGGGCAGGTGGACGAGCGTGTCGCCGCGTGTGTGCGCCGGGCCGACCTCGAGCAGGTGGACCTCGCGATCGCCGACCGTCAGCGTGAGCTCGCCGTCGAAGGTGTCGTGCGGCAGGGCGAGCTCGATGCCGTCGAAGTCGAACGAGCCGAAGCAGCGCAGGAAGAACTCGCCGAGCTGGCCCATCTGCGGTGCCTGCTGCACGAGCGCCGCCATCGCCGCGGGCGGCAGCTCGGCCATCTCGCTCGCCGTGGCGTTCGACGCGAGAATCCGCGCGCCCTGGACGAGCGCGTTGCCGTAGCAGTGGTCGCCGTTGGCGTGCGTGTTCACGAGCGCGTCGAACTGCGCGGCCGCCGGCACGGCGGCGCGCATCTCGCTGAGCATCCGCTCGGTGAGCGCGAGGTCGTAGAGCGTGTCGACGAGCAGGGCCGCCTCGCCGTCGACGACCAGGCCCGCGTTGCTCCAGCCCCAGCCTCCGTCGGGCTGAAGGTAGGCGTAGAGGTCGTCGCCGACCTCGCTCAGGCCGCGCTCGTAGCGCACGCGGGCATCCTAAGCGCGCGCTGGGCGCAGGCGCCTATTTGGCGTAGACGCTGACCCAGGCGAAGAGGCTTGCGGTGGCGACGTCGGTGCGCATCAGCCCGCCGATCTTCAGCCCTTCGAAGGGCCTGCCCCACCACGACTTCAGATACTCGCCGGAGCGGTTGACCGCGTGTTTGGCGGCCTCGCCGGCGTTGACCTCCGCGAGCTGCAGCCAGTATTCGACGCCGACGGCGTGGCCGTAGACCATCATCCACTGCAGGAAGATCGCGTCGTACTGCGGCGCGTAGTTGTAGCGGTAGCCGTTCGCGTCGTAGATCTGCTCGGAAAGCGTTGTCGCAAGGCGCCCGGCGCGTTCGCAGTATTCCTCGCCCTGGCCGTCCTGGCAGAGCAGGTACTGGGCGTAGATCATCGGCGACTGCACCATGTCGAGCGTCACGCCGCCGTCGGGGTTGTTGCGGTAGTAGCGCCGTTCGTCGCTGTTGTCGACGGTGTTGCCCCATTCGACGTATTTCAGCGCCGTCTGCAACTGCCATTCTTCGTGGTCGGCGTTGTAGAGCAGCGTCACCAGCAGCGCGTTGGAGGCCAGCGCCGGGCCCGATTTGAACGAGTGGTACGTTTCCCACCAGATCCCGCCCGTCGAGGAGTCCCAGCCGTGGGCGAGGACGAAACGCGCAGCTTTCTGGGCGTCGTGCAGCCAGCGCGTGTTGCCGGTCGCGGCGTACGCGTTGTAGAAGCCGAGCCCGATCCAGCCGTTGTCGTCGAAGAACGTGCGCGTGTTGCCGGCGCTGTCGTACGGGTACGGCGCGAAGCCGCCGCGCGCGGGGTCCCAGAAGAGCTTTTCGAACTCGCCCGCGACACGGTTGAGTTGCCTGAGGTGGCCCGCGGAAGGCTTCCCGGTCTCGAGCGCGTCCGCCGCCTCGAGCAGCCCGATCGAGCCCCAGATCGTCGCGTAGGGGTACGGGCCATGGGTGCAGTGCAGGAATTCGCAGTACCAGCGCCGGTGGTGCCAGCGGCTCGCCGCGGCGATCCCGCGTTCGGCGAGGTGTGCGTAGCGCGCGGGCGCGGGGGAGGGAAGCGCGACGATCGGGAAGCAGTACTTGGCGTAGCCGGTCCAGCCGCCGAGTTCGTCCGCGTTCGCGCGGCCCTTGCAGTTCGGGTTCACGTCCGCGGAAGCGCCCGCGGGCACGGCGGCGGCGAGCACGGCCATGGCCAGCGCCAGTCCGAGCAAGATGCGAAGGCGGCTCATCCCCCTCAAGTCGGCGAATGATACGCGCAACGCCAGCGCCTTGGCAAGCGGTAAGCGCGTGTCCGATGCGCGCCGCGACCTAACCGCCGCCCACGGGCGCGTGGCGCGCGCCCCCGTTATAAAGTCGCCGCCGTGAGTGAGGGGAACCGGGCGGCAGCACGCCACCACGACGAGGCGGTCGCGGTCGAGCGCGAAGGCGTCGTCGAACCGAAGGGCCTGAAAAGCAACGCGCTCGGCCTGGTCACGAGCACCGGCGTCGGCATCGCCTCCACGGCCCCGGCCTACAGCCTCGCCGCGACGCTCGGCTTCGTCGTCGCCGTCGCGAGGTTCCAGACGGCGATCATCGTCCTGCTCGCGTTCATCCCCATGTTCTTCTCCGCCTGGGCCACGAAGGAGATGAACCGCGCCGACCCGGACTGCGGCACGAGCTTCACATGGGCGGCGCGGGCGCTCGGTCCGCGAACGGGCTGGTTCGCGGGCGGCTGGGGGACGATCGCCGCCGACTTCCTCGCGATGGCGAGCTACGCCCAGATCGCGGGCCAGTACGTCTTCCTGCTCGTCGGCGCCGACTCGATCGGCACCGACCCGACGAGCATCTGGGTGCTGCTGCTCGGGATCCTCTGGATCGTCGGGCTGACATACATCTGCTACCGGGGCATCGAAATCTCGGCGCACATGCAGATGGTTCTCGTGATCGTCGAGATGGTGATCCTGCTGGTGCTGTCCGTGTTCGCGATCGTGAAGGTGGCGAACGGCACGGCGCCGCCCGGCCACGCGTCGCCCTCCTGGAGCTGGTTCAACCCCGGCCAGATCACCTCCTTCAACAACTTCATGGTCGCGATGCTCCTGATGGTGTTCATCTACTGGGGCTGGGACACGACGACGTCGGTCAACGAGGAGACCGAGGAGCCGAGCCGCATCCCGGGAACCGCAGGCGTGATCTCGACGGTCCTGCTGCTCGCGACGTACCTCATCGTGGTCGTGTCGGTGCTCGCGTTCGCCGGCGTCGGCACGCACGGTGTCGGGCTCAGCAACCCCGAACACGCCGACGACGTGCTGTCGGTGCTCGGCAGCACGATCTTCGGCGGTTCCGGCGTCGGCTCGGTCCTGAGCCACCTGCTGATCCTGATGGTGCTCACGTCCGCTGCCGCGACGACGCAGACGACGATCCTCCCCAACGCGCGCACGACGCTCTCGATGGCCTTTCACAAGGCGATCCCGAAGATCTTCGGCCGCACGCACCCGCGCTACCTGACGCCGACCTTCTCGACGATCTCATTCGGCGCGGCGTCGATCGTCTACTACGCCGCGATCAACTTCATCGCCGGCGGGAGCGTCATCGCCGACGCCGTGACGGCCACGACGTTCTTCGCCGCGCTGTACCTCGGCATCACCGGTGCCGCGTGCGCCTGGCACTACCGGTCGGTCGTGTACCTCGGCGTGCAGCAGACCGTGAGTCAGGTCGTCGTGCCGGCGCTCGCCGCGCTCTCGCTCTTCGCGCTGCTCGGCTGGAGCCTGAAAGTCTATGCCGTGCCCTCGGAAAGCGAATTCGAAGTGACGATCCTCGGCGTGCAGGTGGGCGGCGTGATGCTGATCTCCGTCATCACGGTGATCGTCGGCCTGGCCTGGATGGCGTGGTGCGAGTTCGTCACGAACCGCGCCTACTTCAGGGAAAACACGATCGGCTCGGGGCTCTCGCTGACCGAAGACGACCGGATCGTCCCCACCGGGTCGATTGGCGGCGACGGCGGGCCGTAGGCCGCCGCAGCCAATCCCGCGGGCGCCGCGATCGCGCCGCCCCGCTCGCGTAAGCTAGTGCGATGGGCGCCGTGCTCCACGGCTGGACGTTCGAGCCGATCGCGCTCTGCGTCCTCGTGCTCGCCGCCTGGCACGAGCTCGGGCTGCGCAAGCTGCTCGCGCGCAGCCGCCGCGACCGCGTCGCGCCGCGCCGCAGGCGCGCGCTGTGGTTCTACGCCGGAGGCGCAGTCGTCATGCTCGCGGTGCTCAGCCCGCTCGAACAGCGCGGCTACGACTACTTCTACGTGCGCATCAGCCAGCACCTGCTGCTGATGTTCGTCGCGCCGGTGCTGCTCGTCCTCGGCGCGCCCTGGCAGCCACTGGTGCTCGGCCTGCCGCTGCGTCTGCGCCGGCGTCTTTACCCGTGGCTCGTGCACGCGCGCGGCGCGCGCCCGCTGCGGCGGCTCGTCAAAGCGCTCGTCACGCCGGTCGTCGCCGTGGTCTGCTTCAACGTGGTGATGGTCGGGGCGCTGCTGCCCGCCGTCTTCGACTTCTCCGAGCGCGTGAGGCCGGTGCACGTCTGGCTCTTCAACGGCGGGTTCCTGTTCGCCGGCCTGATCTTCTGGCTGCTCATCGTGCCCTCGCCGCCGCTGCGCGTGCGCGCCGCAGACGGCACGCAGGTAGTCGCGCTGCTCGTCACGAACGTGATCATGTGGATCCTCGCGATCTCGATGGCCCTCTTCAGCCGGCACCCTTGGTACTCGGTCTACGCGCACATCCCCGGCGCATCGCTCTCGCAGGCCTCTGACCAGCAGCTCGGTGCCGGCATCCTCTGGGTCTGCGGCGACCTCTGGGCGATCCCGCCGCTCGTGTTCGCCGCCTACCGTGTCTTCACGCGCGAATCCGAGGCCGCCGAATCGACGCTGCTCAGCCTCGCCGGCGTCAGGCGCGGCGCACGCTAGCGCCCGCCGCGCACGACGCGGACGCGGCTAGGACTGCGCCGTGAGGCGCAGTTCGGTGAGCGCCTGCGCCTTCTCTTCGCGGTTCAGGGCGTCGATGAAGACGAGCGCCGCGGCGACGCCGAAGACGACGAACTCGACAAGGCACATCGCGCCGCCCGCGATGTGCTGGTCCGTAGCCGCGGAGATGCCGAAGCCGCGCGGGTAGCTCACGTACAGCGGGTAGATGGTCTTCGTCATGAACGCGAGCGGGAGGCAGATGAAGGCGCTCGCGAGCCGTGAGACGCCGAGGTACCCGAGGCGCGCGAAACCGGGCGCGCGGCGTTCGCTCGGGAGCGGCGTGATGATGAGCCACCACAGCGCGTAGCCGGTGTAGAAGAGCGTGAAGTGCTCGACGTTGTGCACGAGCTGGTGCCGCGTCGCGAATTCGAAGACGGCCGGGATCGACCAGAAGATCAGCGTCGCGCACCAGAGCGGGATCGCGACCCACGGCCGTGTCGCGAAGCCCCAGAAGCGCCCGAGCGCGCCGCGGTGCGCGACGAGCTTGAGGGCGGCGCGCGGCATCCCGAGCGGCAGCACCGGGGCTCGCAGTCCGAGGATGACGAGCGGCGGCGCGATGTCCGAGAGCAGCGTGTGCTGGAGCATGTGCACCGAGAGCAGCCAGTGCACAGCGATCGTGTTCACGGGCGAGCCGAGGGCGAGCACGATGACGCCGAGCCCCGAGAAGTAAAAGCCCCAGTGCCCGATCCCGACCCTACGTCCGGTCAGCCTCCGGACGCGGCGGAGCATCATCACGTACCAGGTGCCGGCCGCGACGACGCCGATCCAAAGCAGCGGCGAAAGGCTCCAGCTAGTCCATCCCGGTACGTTCGCCATCCGCAGTCGACCTCGTCTTCTCTCGCTCGCCGCGCGCGGCGCGGCCACAAAGAGCGCGCCGTGGCGCGCCGGCGCGCTGGAGGCTATCACCGCCCGCCGCCACCGTATCCAGCGACCTTACGGGCGCGGACTGGGCCCTGCGCCCGCGGGCCCTCGCGTATCCTTGCTGTGGATGTCGGTCAGTTCGGTTGAAGCTCCCGTGAGCGCACCGTCGGCGGCCGCGGCGGACGGGGCGATCTCGCTTTCGATCGCGGGCATGACGTGCGGTGCGTGCGCGGCGCGCGTCGAACGGGCGCTCAACTCGGTCGACGGGGTAGACGCACGCGTGAACTACGCCACCGAGCGCGCCACCGTCCTCGCCGGGCCCGCGGTGACGGTGGACAGCCTGCTCGACGCTGTGGCGGCGGCGGGCTACAAGGCGAGCGCCGACGCCGACGGGCGGGCGCCGTACGCGCGCGACGAGCAGCTCGACCGCGAGGTGCGCTCGCTGTGCCTGCGGCTCATCGTCTCCGCGACGCTGTTCATGCCGCTCTGCGACCTCTCGATCTTCTTCTCGATCGACCCCTCGCTGCGATTCGCCGGCTGGCAGTGGCTGATGATCGCGCTGGCGTTGCCGGTGGTCACCTGGGCGGCCTGGCCCTTCTACACGGCCGCGGTCCGCGCGGCCCGTCACCACACGACGACGATGGACACGCTCGTCTCGCTCGGCATCGCCGCCGCGACGGGCTGGTCGCTCTACACGATGTTCCACCTCGCCCCCGGGGGCGGCTCGGTCACCCTCTCCTCGCTCGCGCACGGCTCTGCCAGCGGGATCTACTTCGACGTTCCCGCCGGCGTGACGACGTTCCTGCTCGCCGGCCGCTACTTCGAGGCTTGGTCAAAGCGGCGCAGCGGCAACGCGTTGCGTGCCCTCGCGAGCCTCGAGGCGCCGACCGTCGGCGTGCTCGCCGCCGACGGCGCGGAGGAGACGCGGCCGCTCGCGGCCCTGCGCCCCGGCGAGCGCTTCGTCGTTCGCCCCGGCGAGCGCGTCGCCGCCGACGGCGAGGTCGTCGACGGCCACGCGGCGCTCGACCGCAGCGTCATGACGGGGGAGTCCGCGCCGGTCGACGTCGGTCCGGGCGACGCCGTCCTCGGCGGCACCGTCTCGCTCAACGGACGGCTCGTCGTCCGCGCCAGCCGCGTCGGCGCGGACAGCCAGCTCGGCCACATGATCCAGCTCGTCGAGCACGCGCAGAACGAGCGCGCCGCGGTGCAGCGCCTCGCGGACCGGATCTGCGCGGTCTTCGTGCCCGTCGTGATGGTCATCTCTCTCGGCACGCTCGCGTTCTGGCTTTTGACCGGGTCGTCGGCGGACACGGCGATCAACGCGTCGCTCTCGGTTCTGATCATCGCGTGCCCGTGCGCGCTCGGTCTCGCGACGCCCGCCGCCCTCGTCGCGGCGACGTGGGCCGGCACGCGCCTTGGCATCTTCTTCAAGGGGTACGGCGCGCTGGAAGCATCGCGCGCCGTCGACACGGTCGTATTCGACAAGACCGGGACGCTGACGACCGGCCAGATGACGCTCTGCGCGAGCGCCGCCGTCCCGGGCGGCGACGCGCGCGAGATGCTGTCGCTCGCCGGGGCCGTCGAGAGCGCCTCGGAGCATCCCGTCGCGCGTGCGATCAGCGCCGCGGCACGGGACGGCGGCCCGCTGCCCGAGGTGGCCGGGTTCCTGGCGCGGCCCGGCGTCGGCGCGAGCGGCACCGTCGACGGGGTCGACGTCGATGTCGCGAGCGTCGCGCAGTACGAAGCGGCGGACGAACTGCCGGCGGCGCTCGCGGCCCGTTGCCGCGAGTGGCAGGCTCTTGGGAGCACCGTCGTCGCCGTGCGGATCGATGAGCAGCTCGCAGGCCTTTTTGCCGTGAGCGACCGCGTGCGGCCCACCGCGGCCGCGGCGGTCCAGCGTCTCCACGCGCTCGGGCTGCGCTGCGTGCTGCTCACGGGAGACGGCGAGCTGACAGCGCGCGCCGTCGCCGCAGCCGTCGGCATCGACGAGGTCCACGCGGGCACGCTGCCCGCGGCGAAGGTGCAGTTCATCCGCAGGCTCCAGGGCGAAGGTCGCCGCGTCGCGATGGTCGGCGACGGTGTCAACGACGCTCCGGCGCTGGCAGCGGCGGATCTCGGCCTCGCCGTCGGCTCGGGCACCGACATCGCGATGAGCGCCGCGGACCTCATCATCGTCAGCGACGACCTCTCGGTCACGGCGAGCGCGATCGCGCTCGCGCGACGGACGTTGTCGACGATCCGCGGCAACCTCGCGTGGGCCTTCGCCTACAACGTCGTCGCGATCCCGCTTGCTGCAGCGGGCCTGCTCGACCCGCTCATCGCCGGCGCGGCGATGGCCCTCTCATCGAGTTTCGTGGTCTGGAACAGCGCGCGCCTGCGCCGCGCGGCACCCGGCGGCGGCGACCTTCGCGCGGCGTCCGACGCTGCGGGCGGCGACGCCCCGGCGCCGGTCCCCGGCGCCGCCGACGCGGTCCCGGTGGCCGTCAGAGCGGGCTAGCGAGCAGCACGCCCTCGCAGCGCACCGTCGACCTGGTCGCCGCGTGGAGCTCGCGCGCGAACTCCTCGACGGCGAAGCGCGGGCCGCTCACCTTGAAGCCGACCTGCGTCGTCATCAGGTGGCGGTGTTCGACGATTTCGCACTCAACGCCCAGGCGCGCCGCCGCGTCGAGCATCGTCTGCTCGAATTCGGGCCTGATCAGCTCGCCGATGCTCGCGACGACGGTGCGGGTTTCGCGCTCGCTCGCGGTGCGGTCGGCGGCTTCGAGCCGCTCCGTCTCGCTCGCCGCGAGCGGGGGGTCGACCTGGCGCCAGTCATCCGCCGCTTCGTCCCACAGGCTCACGGTCGACGTGGCACCGATGCCCTTCGCCTCCAGGCGCCCGGCGACCGTCGTGCGAGCGCGCTCGAGCGGGTCGCGGCTCGCTGCGTAGAGGAAGATTCGTGCGCCATCGTGCGTCGCGACGATGTCCTCGCCGATGGCCGCGGTCTCCTCGTCGAACTCCGGCGACTCGCCGTGGTGGACGAGGCGGTCCATGATGGAGACGTGCGGCGCCTCGCTTACGACGAAGCAGGCGCGCCAGTCGTCTTCGTCGGCCATGAACGTGCAGCGTACAGCGCACGCCCTGCAGCGGCGCGTCGCGCCTCAAGCGGAGATGATGAAGCCGAACACCGCGATCGCGAGATACGCGCCGGCGGCGACCTGTGGCAGGAACAGTGCGAGGACGATCGCCGCACCGTAGAGGGCGACGCTCGGCTCGAGCGCGTTCGTCAGCCGAGTGACCGTCACGTCGGGCAGGCGCTCGATGAGAAGGCGCCGGTCGGCGCTCACGTAGCGCCAGAGAGCCGCGATCAGGACCGCGATCAGGAGCAGCCAGACGCCGTAGAACACCGCCGCGACGCGCTCGGCGCCCGAGTCGCGGACGAACTGGCCCAACAGGCTCGTCGGGAACGGCAGGAAGGAGACGGCGAACAGGAGGATCAGGTTGAGCTTGATCGCCGTGCGATCGATGCCCTTGCAGACCGTCAGGATGAGGTGGTGCGCCATCCAGACGCGGCCGATCATGAAGAAGCTCGTCAGGTAAGCGAGATAGGCGGGCCAGAGTTCGCTCAGGGCGTCGAGCAGGCGGTGCGCCTGGCTCGACTGGACGGCGAGGCTGAGCACGAGGAGCGTGATCGCGATCGCGAAGACGCCGTCGCTGAAAGCCGCAAGTCGCGACTTCGGCAGTACGACGCCGTCGACCGTCGGGCCGCCATCGCTCGGGCCTTCGCCGCTTGTGAGCGCCATCGACCGCAGCAGCATCGCAGCGCCGGCGGATACGCCGGCGCGGTTCGCTCATACTGCCCCGCAACAAGCGGCTACCTAGACACTGGAGGCACTCACGATGCTGCGGGGTTTCAAGAACTTCCTGATGCAGGGCGAGCTGGTGGTCATCGCCGTCGGTCTGGTCGTAGCGCTCGCTTTCAGCGCGCTGATCAAATCGTTCACCGAAAACATCATCACCCCGCTCGTGAACGCCATCGGTGGCGGCGGGCCGGACGGGCTGGGCGTCCGCGTCAACGGCCACCTGGTTGACTTCGGCGCGTTCATCGCGGCGATTATCTACTTCGTGATCCTGATGGCGGTCATCTACTTCGTGATCGTCGTCCCCTACCGCGCGTACATGGCGCGGCGCGGCACGACGGTCTTCGGCGAGGCGCCGCCGACCAAGACGTGCGCTTACTGCCTCTCTGAAGACGTGCCGGCGAAGGCGACGAAGTGCCTGCACTGCGCGAGCGAGCTGCCCGCGACGTAGGCGCGGGCAGCCGTGCCGGGCGGCTCAGGCGAGGTCGAAGCGGTCCAGGTCCATCACCTTGCTCCACGCGGCGCTGAAGTCGCGGACGAACTTCTCATCCGCGTCCGCGCAGGCGTAGACCTCGGCGATCGCGCGCAGCTGCGAGTTCGAGCCGAACACGAGATCTACGGCGCTCGCGCTCCAGCGCCGCTCGCCGGACTCGCGGTCCGTGCCCTCGTACCCGCCGGGCGTGTCTGGCGAGGGCGCCCACTCGGTGTCCATGTCGAGCAGGTTCACGAAGAAGTCGCGCGTGAGCGTGCCTGGCCGGGCCGTCAGCACGCCCTGCTCCGAGGCGCCGAAGTTCGCGTCGAGGGCGCGCAGGCCGCCGACGAGCACCGTCATCTCGGGTGCCGTGAGCGTCAGCAGGTTGGCGCGCTCGACGAGCAGGTGCTCGGGCGGCAGCGCCTGGCCGCTGTCGAGGTAGTTCGTGAACCCGTCGTGCTTGGGCTCGAGTACGGCGAACGAGTCGGCGTCCGTCTGCTCCTGCGCGGCATCGGTGCGGCCCGGCGCGAACGCGACGGCGACGGGGTTGCCGGCCTGCTGCGCGGCCCGCTCGACCGCGGCGCAGCCGCCGAGCACGATCAGATCGGCGAGCGAGACGCGCTTGCCCGACGGCGCGGAGGCATTGAACTCCTCCTGGACCGTGGTCAGCGCCGCGACCACGTCGGCGCTGTCGCGGCTCCACTCCCAGTCCCTCTGCGGCTCAAGGCGCAGCCGCGCGCCGTTGGCGCCGCCGCGCTTGTCGGTGCCGCGGAATGTCGCCGCGGACGCCCACGCGGCGCGCACGAGCTGCCTGTTCGTGAGGCCCGCTGCGAGGATCCGCTCCTTCAGCGCGGCGATGTCGTCGCCGTCGATGAGCTCGTGGTCGACGGCCGGCACCGGGTCCTGCCAGAGCTGCGGTTCCGCGGGGACCAGAGGCCCGAGGTAGCGCGAGCGCGGTCCCATGTCGCGGTGCGTCAGCTTGAACCAGGCCTTCGCGAACGCTTCGGCGAACTCGTCCGGGTGCTCGTAGAAGCGGCGCGAGATCGGCTCGTAAACGGGGTCGAGCTTCAGCGCGAGGTCGGTGGTCAGCATCACCGGGGCATGGCGCCTGGACGGGTCGTGCGCGTCCACGACGGTGCCCTGCGCGGCGGCGTCCCTGGCGGTCCACTGCTTGGCGCCGGCGGGGCTCTCGGTGAGCTCCCACTCGTTCTCGAACAGAGTCGCGAAGAAGCTGTTGTCCCATTGGACGGGAGTAGCGGTCCAGGTGCCCTCGAGCCCGCTCGTCCATGTGCTCGCGCCGTTGCCCTCCCCGACAGAGTTCTGCCAGCCCAGGCCCTGCAGCTCGAGCGGCGCGGCCTCGGGGTCAGGCCCGATGTTGTCGGCGCCGACGGCGCCGTGCGTCTTGCCGAACGTGTGGCCGCCGGCGATCAGTGCGACGGTCTCCTCGTCGTCCATCGCCATGCGCGCGAAGGTCTCGCGGATGTCGTGCGCGGCCGCAAGCGGGTCCGGCGTGCCGTTCGGCCCCTCGGGGTTGACGTAGATGAGCCCCATCTGCACGGCGCCGAGCGGCTGCTCGAGCCGGCGTTCTCCGCTGTAGCGCTCGTCCGCGAGCCAGGTCTGCTCGGGCCCCCAGTAGACGTCCTCGGGCTGCCAGACGTCCTCGCGCCCGCCGCCGAAGCCGAACGTTGAGAAGCCCATCGACTCGAGCGCGCAGTTGCCGGCGAAGATCATCAGGTCCGCCCATGAGATCGCGCGGCCGTACTTCTGTTTAATCGGCCACAGCAGGCGGCGCGCCTTGTCGAGGTTCACGTTGTCGGGCCAGCTGTTGAGCGGCGCGAAACGCTGCGTCCCGGCGCCGCCGCCGCCGCGACCGTCGCTTATGCGGTACGTGCCGGCGCTGTGCCACGCCATGCGGATGAAGAGCGGGCCGTAATGGCCGAAGTCGGCGGGCCACCACTGCTGCGAGTCGGTCATGAGGTCCACGAGGTCCTGGCGCAGCGCAGCGAGATCGAGCTTCTCGAACTCGGCGGCGTAGTCGAAGTCCTCGCCCATCGGGTCGGCCTCGGGGGAGTGATGGCGCAGGACGCCGAGCTCGAGCTGGTGCGGCCACCAGTCGCGATTGCGCCAGCCCCCCTCCGGCGTGTGTACGACGGGGCACTTGTCCGTGTTATCGGTGGTCGCCACTTCTCTTCCTCTCTCTGGTGCGTGTGTATTTCACCGCCGCGTCGGACGCGGCGCAGTCGGGACAGCGGCCCCAATAGATGATCTCCGCCTCGTCGATCTCGTAGCCGGCGTCGTTCGGCGTCGTCAGGCACGGCGTGTAGCCCGCAGCGCAGTCCGTGTCGACCATCCGGCCGCAGGCGCGGCAGATGACGTGGTGGTGGTTGTCGCCGACGCGGTCCTCGTAGCGCGCCGGGGAGCCGGCGGGCTGGATGCGGCGGATGATCCCGTGCCCGGACAGCGTCGCGAGCGCGTCGTAGACCGCCTGGAGCGAGATCGAACCGATCTGCTCCCGCGCCGCGGCACCGACGTCGGCGGCGGACGCGTGCGGATGCGACGAGACGGCGCGCAGCACGGCAAGGCGCTGGGCCGTGACCTGGACGCCGTGATCGCGCAGCAGTGTTATCTCGTCGCGGCGCTCGGTCACGGGACCGCACTCTACCTCTGATTCTTGAATCGCTCAGGTATCGCGCGGGAGCCGCCGCCGGCGCGGCGCGTTTCGCACCCGCATGTCAGGCACGGCGCCACTTCCCGGGTGTTACTCTTGCGCGGCCTTCTCCCGGCGCCCGGGATGCGGGCGGCGGAGCAGGCGGTCCAGGAAGGGCTAGGGAACGGAGGCGCAGTGAGGGCGATCGCGCGAGCAGCTTGCAGCGTCACAGGCGCCGCGCTCGCGCTCTGGCTCGTGCTCGCGCTCGCGGCGGCGGCGCCCGCGGCGGCCGACAGCGGTGCGGGGAAGGTGTCGCTCGGCCTGCGCGGCGACTCCGACCCGCCGCTTCACCACGCAAGGCCCGCCACGGCGTTCACGTTCGCCGCGACGAGGTCGTCGCCGTGGACGCAGCTGAAGCACCGACCCACGTTCGCGCCCGGGACGATGCTGCTCGAGAGCGACGGCACGGTGCTGGTCCACGACGAGCCCGAAACGGGAGGGACGAGCGCGTGGTACCGCCTGACCCCGGATTCGCACGGGAGCTACATCGACGGCACGTGGAGCCAGATCGCGTCGATGCCGTCCGAATACGCGCCGCTCTACTTCGCCTCGGCGATCCTGCCGGACGGCGAAATGATCGTCGAGGGCGGCGAGTACAACGGCGAAAGCGAAGAAGGCGTCTGGACGGACCTCGGCGCGATCTACAACCCGGTCAAGAACACCTGGCGCTCCGTTGCGCCGCCGCCCGGCTGGGAAAACATCGGTGACGCGCAGAGCGACGTGCTCGCCAACGGCACGTTCATGCTCGCCCAGCCGTGCCAGGAATGCACGCTGCCCACCGGCGCCCTGACGACCGACGACGCGCTGCTGAACGCCAGCACGCTCAACTGGACCGTGATCCCCGCCACGGGCAAGAACGACCCCAACGACGAGGAGGGCTGGACGCTCGAGCCGAGCGGCCAGCTGCTCACGATCGACACGTGGCTGCCGCCCGCCACCGAGCTCTTCACGCCGTCGACGCTCAGCTGGAGCTCGGCCGGCAACACAGTCAAGTCGCCGGTCAACAGCCCCGAGGTAGAGATCGGCCCCCAGGTCGAGATGCCTGGCGGCGACACTTTCGTCGTCGGGGCGGGCACCAGCAGCGAGATTCCGCCCGAAGAATGCACCACCAACCGCGCCGCGGCGACGGCGCTCTACGACTACTCGACCGGCACGTGGCTACGCGGCCCGGCGATCCCGACCTACCACGGCATGCAGTTCGACAGCGCCGACGGGCCCGGCTCCATCCTGCCCGACGGCAACGTGCTGTTCGACGTCAGCCCCTGCGTCTACGGCGCTCCGCTCGAGTTCGAGCTCTTCAACGCCACGACTCGCAAACTCGTCCCCGTGCCGAACATCTCCAACGCGCGCAACGACTCCTCGTACTACACGCGCATGCTCGCGCTGCCGAACGGGCAGGTTCTGTTCGACGACGGAAGCGACAAAATGGAGGTCTACACCGCCGGCGGCACGGCGAAGGGCGAATGGGCGCCGTCGGTCACGTCGATCAGCTCGACGAACCTGACGCCGGGCCGGACGGCGAGCCTCGCGGGCGTGCAGCTCGCCGGGCTCGACCAGGGTGCGGCCTACGGCGACGACGTGCAGGACAACACAAACTTCCCGCTCGTGCGGATCACGAACAACGCGAGCGGTGTCGTCACATACGCGCGCACGAGCAACTGGACATCGGTGTCGGTCGCGCCGGGAGCGCAGTCATCGACGCAGTTCACGCTGCCGTCCTCCACGCCCGCCGGCGCCAGCACGCTCGTCGTGGTCGCGAACGGGATCGCGTCGCCGCCGGTGCCGGTCACCGTCCGCTAGCCGCAGCGGCAGCGGCCGCGCCGCCAGATCAAGCCGACGGATGTCCGCCCGAACCGGACGCGTCTTCGTGCGCGAGCCAGGCGAGGACAGCCTCGCGCGAGAAGCGCCACTCCTCCCCGACCGCCCGGCCGGGAACCGCTCCGGCGTCGGCCTCCGCGCGCAGCGTCTCCGGCAGGACGCGCAGCAGCGCCGCGGCCTCCTCCAGCGTCAGCACGTCCTCGTCGGGGCCACGGAGAAACTCGATGCGCCCGACGGCGAGCCCGTCCCCGAGAATTTCGCTGACCAAATGCTGCTTGCGGCGCCCCGTCGACTCGACCAGCCGGTCCAGCGCGGCCGCCTGGTCGCGAGGCAGTCTCACGTAGAGCGGGACGCGCTCCTCGGTCACACGCTGACGATAGCACCAGCTAGCGGCGGCTATTGACCGCAAACGCAGCGCCATCCTGCGGCCGTCGCCACGCGCTTCGCCTGGGGCGGACTTAAGGCTGACGGCTCAACGTCGATGAGGTAGCTATGGCGACAAACAGCGTCGTTGCGCACGATCGGGTCACGTCTCCTGCTGGCCATCTCGCACGCCGCTCCGTGTTCATCGCGGGGCTCGCAAGCTTGCCGTTTCTCCCGGCGATGAGCATCAACGTGTTCCATTTCCCGGGCATCGTCAACGGCTGGGTCATCGCGCCCCTCGCGGCACTCACGCTGGCGCCCTTCGTCGGCGTCGAGCGACTGCGACCGGACGCCGGCAGCCGGGTGCTCATCGCCATGCTCGGGACCGCACTGTCGCTGGCCTACGTCGGCGCGCCACGTGTGTGGCCCATCGTGCTCCTTTACGCGTGTCTTGGCTATCTCGCGTGCTCCTGCGCGCGCATCGCGCGTGCGCGCCACGGCCGCCAGTCGCCGCGCGCCGCCGGCGCCGAAATTCGCTCGCGACTTCCCCTCGCCTGGCTGGTGACCGGCATCATCGTGCTCGCCGGCGCACAAATCGCATGGGCGCTGCACGATGGCGTGCCCACGGACGTGGGGATGGGCAGTGTCGCCGGCGCGACGCGCATCGTGCATGGCCAGGCGGTCTACGGTGAGTCCCAAGCGGGCGGCGAACAACCGCACACGGACACGTACGGCCCCGCCAACTACGAGCTCTACGTTCCGTTCGCGGCGTCACTTTCGCCGGCCGGCGCCGCGCGGATCGCGACGCTCTTCTTCGTCTTCCTGACGGCGCTCCTGCTGTTCGCGTTGGGAGCGAAACGCCGCGACACCGGCGCCGGCGTCGCCATGGCGTACTGCTGGCTCGCCTTCCCCGTCACGGCCTTCGAGAGCAGCCTCGGCTTCAACGACGCCCTGGTCGCTGCGTCGCTCGTCGCGGTGCTCCTTGCGCTCGCGCGCCCGGCGCCGCGGGGCGCGCTCGCAGCGGTCTGCTGCTGGACCAAGTTCTCGCCCCTCGCGCTGCTGCCGCTGTGGGCCACGTGCGGCGGCGACGCGAAACGCCCGCGGACGCGCTCCGTCGCGGCATTCTCTGTCACGTTCGTCGCGGCAACGTGCGTCATCTTCGTGCCCGTCGCGGCGCACAACACGCTCGCCACGTTCGCGTCACGGACGTTCGGCTACCAAAGCGGGCGTGTGCCGGTCGACTCGCTCTGGGGCATCCTCTGGGCGGCGAACCCAGCGTGGCTCGGCGTGCTCTCGCGCCTCGCCCACGGAGTGCTGCTCGTCGCGACCGCCGTGATCGCGATCTCGCTGCCGCGCATGAATCTGCGCCGTGATACCGCGGGCGTAGCGGCTGCGTCAGCGGTCATCCTGATCATGGTCGAGGGCTGCCTCAGCTATTTCGCGTATAGCTACGTGCTGTGGTTCGCGCCGCTCGTCATCGTCGCGCTCTGGCTCGCTGGCGACGCGCGCGCGCCCGACTGCGATGCGGCGGACTCCCAAGCGCCGCGCGTTCGCGCGCGGCGGCGTCTCAGCCCCGCGTAATCGGCTTCTCGAAGACCGCAACCGCGAAGCGGCGCACCAACCCGAGTGACGCGTAAAGGCGCGTCGCCCCGGGGTTGTCGTCCGCGACGCTCACTTCAACTTCAAGCCGAGCGGATTGCGCGGCCTGCATGACGGAGACGACGAGGCGGCGGCCGATGCCTCGGCGCTGGTCGGTGGGGTGCACGGCGAGTAGCGCGATATACGCCGCATGCGGCTGCTCGCGCCTGCGAACCAGCGCGAAGCCGACCGTTCGACCGTCGACCGCCGCGACGGGGCTGAGGTCCTGCGCGACGTCGTGCGCGCCCAACTGCTGTTCCTCGAACTCGGCCAGCGTGCCCTCGCTGCTGCCGAAGGCGGCGGCGTCGATGTCATACAGGGATTGCGCGTCGACCGGGAGCGCGATCGTGCGAAAGTCGACCCCGGCCGGGCGTGGTGCCCGGGGGATCCGTCCGTCGTTTCTCGTCGAAAGCCGAACGTTGGCCCAGGCGCGCTCGTAACCTCGTGTGCCTAGGAGCGTTTCGGCCCGCCGGTTGCCGTCCGCGACGGCGATCTCGTGCTTGCCCCACTGGAGTTCGCGCTGCCGCGTCTCGACCCACGCGACGAGCGCGGCGCCGACGCCCAATCGTTCGTGAGCCGGTGAGACAGCCCCGAAACTGCCGCGGCGGCGCACCATCGCGAAGCCGCAAAGAGGTCCGCCCGGCGAGGTCTCGCAGACCACGGCATCTCGCTCCACGTCGAAGTCTGGAGGACGCCACGCGTCCAGCAGGTCGAGTGTCGTGAAATGCGGGCGGCCGAAGTCGACGGCGTCGCGCGCGTCGAGCAGCGCGCCGATGGCATCGGCGTCGCGACCGCTCGCAGGCCGAAGTCCCAGACTCACTGGAATGCACGCTACGCGGCCACGAGACCTTGCGGATCGGCGCACATCGATCTAGACCGCAGGTGCGACTGCGCATCCGCTGAGCGCGGCGGCCCGTGCGAGATCACGATCCCAGGTCACGAGCGTGGTCTCGGAGCCGAGAACCAGGGCACTCGCGAGGTGGACGGCGTCGTAGCCGCGCAGTCCGAGCTGCTCGGCAAGTTCGCCTGCGCTGTGCGCGAGCGAGGCGTCGATCCCGACGAGCGTCAGCTCGTCGTGCAGCGACTCGAACTCCCCGAGTGCGCTGGCGTATTCGGCGGCGGCGAGCCGCCCGGCACGGTGAGCAGCGGCGAGAGCCGCTCGTCCCTCGGGGTAGCAGAGGATGCTGGACGCTGTCTGGAGCGGCGTGCTCCACAGCTCGGCCACCAAGTCGGAGCCGGGCTCGACGACGACGAGCTTGATAAGCGCGGACGTGTCGAAGTAGAGGATCAGCGCCGCTGCTCGGCGACAAGATCCGACACCGAGCCATTCGAGCGCACGCTTGCATTCCGCGCCACGCGTTGCTTGGACGGCGGGGTAAGCAGACCTCTCCTGACGAGATCCTCGAGGGGATCCTCACCGTGGATTGCAGATAGGCGCGCGATCGGCTGGCCGCGACGCGTGACCATGATCTGAGCACCCCGCTCAACGCGCTCGAGGTGCTCGCTCAGTCGGTCGTGCAGCTCGCGGACTCCAACCGCGTAGCGTGTGACGTAGCCGTCGCGATGTAGCGTCATTTCATGTAGCGTAGCAGCTACACTTGCCGCGAAGCCGGACTAGATGCTTGATTTCGCTCCGCGGATTGCACGCTAGCGCCTTCCCGACGGGACGCAAGTTCAAGACCAGTTTGAGACCAAAATGGGTCTCGGGACCCTCTACCTCAGTGTCGAAGAACTGGGTGTTGCAGGGGCTTCGAAGTGCCGGAGGAGGGACTCGAACCCCCGACACGCGGATTATGATCGTGCTCGGAGCGGATCGGCGAGATGCGTTTTCGCTCTGTAGGGCCAAGTTGTATTCGGCCGAAACGGGTTAGAAGACGTCAGTTCGGGACCGTTTCGGGACCGCTTTTTTAGCCGCACGGACGCGTAGAGTTGCGGACGTGGATGCTCCTAGCCGGGTGGCTCTTGAAGGGCTTCGACCGCGCCCGGTGTCCGGGCACGTGCGGCGAGTTGAGCGCCGCACGGGGGAGCGCTGGCTCGCGAAATGGCGGGATGCCGCTGGCGTCGAGCACACACGGGTGCTCGCCCGCGTCTGGAAGGGCTCGGGGCGCCCGCGGCCGGGTTTCATGACGAAGCACCAGGCGGAGCGGAGGCTCGACGAGCTCCTCGCCGAGGCACGGCTTGTCGGCGCTGGGGCCCGCAGCCGTGTGGGTGAACAGCCGACGTTCGCCGACGCGGCGGCCGAGTGGCTACGCCACGTCGAGCAAGATCGCGGGCGACGAGCGAGCACAATGCGCGACTACCGGCGGATCGTCGACCGCGTCTTGGTCCCGGTGTTCGGCGCGATCCCGCTCAGTGACATCTCGCCAGAGATGATCGAGTCGTATCGCCAGCACGTGGTGCGGGAGGGACGGCTCGCGCCGCGGACGATCAACAAGAACCTGCTCGTCATCCACGGGTCCTCAAGCGTGCGCAGCGACGCTGGGGTCTTGTGGCGAATGCGGCGGCGGGCCTCGAACGACAGCCGATACGCCGGAATAGCGAGTTCCGTGTCCTGTCTCCGGAGGAGGTCGAGCAGCTGGCGCGCGTCACGCGCGCCGGCGAGCACCACGAAGACCCTCAGCGGGAGCTCACGACCGCGGAGCTCGAGTCGCGCGCGATTCAGGATCAGCAAGACGCCGTGATGTTCACGACCGCCGCCTATGCGGGGCTACGCCTTGGCGAGCTCCGGGAGCTGCGCTGGCGTGATGTCGACTTCGCGTTACGGGTGTTGCACGTGCGTCGCGCGATCGCGCTGGGTGAGGTGGATGCGCCAAAGTCCGGGAGGGCGCGAGCCGTCCCGATGGTCGACCAGGTCGCCCGCGGCCTTGACGCGCTGTCCCGTCGCGCGCTGTTCGTCGGCGACGGCGACCTCGTCTTCCCGTCGCCCGACGGGCGTCATCTGGAGGACTCGGCACTGCGCCGGCGCTACTACAAAGCGCTCAAGGCCGCGGCGATCCCGCACCTACGCTTCCACGACCTGCGCCACACGTTCGGGACGCTCGCGGTTCAGGTCTTCCCGTTGTCCGACGTCAAGGCGTACATGGGACACGCCGACATCGCCACAACGATGATCTACGTACACCACGTACCCCAGCACGACGCCGCGGAGCGACTCTCCGCGCGCCTACTCGGCGCCGCGCCAGATGGCGCCTCCGACCGCCCGCTGTCCGCAAGCCGCCGGCACTAGCCGTCTCACGATGGCTCGAACGCAGGCGGTCTTCTATCGCGCGATCGACGGCTCAGAGCCGGTTGACGAGTTCATCGACGGACTTGAGCCGCGTAAGCAAGCAGCGATCGACCTTCAAATCGACCGGCTCAATGACCAGCCCCCGAAGGCACCTCCGCTGCCGTTTCCGCACTCGAGCCAGGTGCGCGGACCTCTGCGCGGGCTTCGCTGCCACTACGGGTCGGAGCTTTATCGCGTGCTTTACCGGCGCTCCGGGAACCTCGTGATCCTGCTTCACATGCTGCGCAAAGACACAGGGAGGCTGCCGGAGTCGGCCATTGAACTCGCCGAGGCACGATGGGCCGACTTCGACGCGCGCATGAACGCGCAGCGGCGGCACCCACCGCGGGCAGCCGGTCACGACGCGCCGTAACGCTTCGCAATATTGCTAAAGTGCCCGAGCAAGAGAACTGAGATGGCTCGGACCCAAGACAAATCAGCGCGTGTGTCTCACTCGGAGACGAAAAGCGCCGTCTCACCAGTCGGCTCAGCTCATCGTGCCGGCAGTCGGAGACGGGCGCAGCAGAGTGCTACTTACCGCGAGGAGCTCCGACGGCTTGCCCCGTACGAGGGACTCGCGAGGATCGTGAGCGGCCGGCGCCAGGCGCTCGGCCTCACGCAGCAGGAATTGGCCGACCGCGTGGGAACGAGCCATTCGGTGATCTCGCGCATCGAGAGCGGCCAACATCCGACGAGCGTCACAACGCTGCGCCGTTTGGCCGATGCCTTCCAAACGCATCTGGTCGTTGGGTTCAGCGACGAGCCAGACGCGGTCGCCGACCGCGAGCTCGTCGCGGTCTCCTAACGCCAGTCGCTCCAACGGGATGTCGACCCGCAACTGGTGTGCCCTCGCGCGACTTGACCGCGCGAGTCAGCCAGCAAATCGGGTTCGCTGGGTGCTCCGCTCAGGCAACGGGCTTGCGGTGCGGTTTGTCCCTCGACCTCGCCCCTCCACCATGGTGTGTGAGCGAGGTCGAGGGACAAACCTGGTGGATGGTGGGTGGGGTGAGGTTGGGTGAGTAGAGATTTGGTGGTAGGTGGGTGCAGTGTCCCCGGCCTTGTGGATGGTTTGGTTCAGGTAGTTGGTTCTAGTTGTTGTTTGGGTTCTGTTGGTTGTTGTTGGTTCGTTGTCGTGGTGAGACGTAGCCGAGTGGGCGCACTTCGTGGTTGCGCCGCGCTCTCCGGGCGACATTGCGCACGATTGTTATCGAGAACGTGGTATAACCGCGCTATAGAGCACTAGCGAAACCGAGGTTCCCAAATGTTCAGAGCCGTGGCCGTGCTTACTTTGTCCCTTTCGGCAATGGCCGCAACGGCCGTAGCGGGGCAGTCCGTTGGGTCGGACCCCGCGGCGACTCGCGGCGACTCGCCTCCGCAGGGACGTACTTTCGATCCACACAAGGTGCTCCCGCGTACCCAATGCGATGGTGGCATCGCGCCGATCGGTGGACGCAACTGCCAGCGGAATGCGGATTTGAATTCGGCTTTCGAGGTCGGGACGGTCGCCCTAAATCCGCGCGACGGAGGGACGGACTTCGTGAGCGCGACGATCGGCGTCGAAAGTGGCTCACCAGTGGGGTCACCGTCGACTGCAACTGCGTTCGCATACCTGGGCCGCCGGCGAATCACATCGGCCGCCATTACCGTTGACGGCGACTCCGAGTCTGTCCTACCGCTGCAGATGGTGGTCAAGCCCCGCGTGCGAGGCCGCATGTCCATCTATGTTGTCCCGTCCTACGAGTCAACGTCCGTAGGCAAGCTCACTGTAACGTCCATCACGCTCGTGACAATCGACGGCAGCTGACCGTCTGGTCAGCGCCGCTGGAAGGAGATCAACGTTGCGGACTCATGCGCCGAGGTTCAGCCTGGTGGCCGTGCCGTGCATAGCGTTCTGCCTGTGGGTGGCGGCGCCGGCCGCCGCACAGTCGCTCAAATGTAGTGTCGCCGGACCAGAAAACGTGATCCCCGAACATGCCCCGTGGAAGACCGCAAGCGGCGCCCCGGTCGAACTAGAAAGCGCCGCCCCGCCGTCGCCGCCTCTGTGCGCACCGGGCGCGGTCCCCGAGATCATGGCGTCAGGTCCAAACGTTCGTAAAAAATACGCCGGCGGCGAACGATGCGAAGGTGGTTATTGTTACTGGTACGCGACCGCGTACATTGCCAAGAAAAATGTGGGAACGAACTACGCGACAAGGGTCGAGGGTCCCAAAATGTCGGGGTGGGCTGACGCGCACTCCGACGACCAGTATTGGATATCGTTTGACAATGGCTTGCGGACCATTGAGGAGGGGTGGGTTGTCGAACCAGCCGTCTACGGAAACGATGCGCCTCACCTGTTCATTTACTTTAACCCCGATAACTACGAAGGCGAAGACTGCCAAATCAATGTGGACGGTTGCGAATATTTTGTTGCTGCGAACGAAGCGACATTCACGCCAAACGAGGAACTGCCGGAAGGAAAACTAATTGAATTCGGGGCATACTACGAAAGTGAACGGTGGTACCTGACCGTCGATGCGAGAGTCATAGGCTACATTCCCGAGTCCGCTTACAAAGGGCACTTCACCTACGCGGGGGAAGTCGAATATGGCGGTGAGGTTTTCGACGATGAAGACGCCCCCACGTCGCAGATGGGGAACGGAAAATTCGGGACGGAAAGTGGGTCGCTCGGGGCGCAGGTCATCGACCTTTGGGATTCGGATCTGGAAATTGAAGCGGGTCCGGCGGTAACGCTTGAAACTGCATCCAACAAAGCCATTTACGATTCTGGCCGACTCAACAAATCGAAAACTGAATGGCACTTTGGAGGCCCAGGCGCCTGACGCCTCGTCGCCCCCGAATCACGTGTCGAGACGGAAACCTGGGCGAATCCGAGCTGCGCGCCCTCACGTCGAGTGCGAATCGCATTGCTCCGGCGACTCGCCGAATCTCCGTCGCCGCAGCGGGCAGAGCTGGCAGCCGGACGCCTCGAACTCGTCGGGATATCGACCAACCCGCAGTCGCCGGGCAACACCACGTTCCGCTTCGCGGCGGCGAACAACACGTTGCGCGGCCGCGCGGGTGCCAGGCTGGCTGCATCAGTTCGGATCCCGACTACGTCGCGGCGTACTCGGTGCACTGCGGAGGCTAAGGGAAGCTCGGGACCATTCCGGGACCATTACGCGGTCGTGGCGGGTTCGAGATGTGCGCAGAGCCGCTTGTTTGCTGACATCCTGCGATGCCGGAGGAGGGACTCGAACCCCCGACACGCGGATTATGATTCGGCTTAGGCGTTTGCGTGCGTTTGCCTGCGGTCCGCGTTTTCCCCGCGTCTAAGCGGTTTTCCGGGCTATTGCTGGGTCGGCAGTTTGCCCCGTTTCGCGTGGCTCGTGTGGCCCACCTGTGGCCCACCCCGCGGCATCAAGGAAGTCGGCGTCGCCGAGCCCGTCATCGACGAGGTGAATGTACGTGCGAAGCGTGAACCCGGGGTCGCTGTGGCCGAGCCATACCTGGACCTGCTTGACGTTCTTGCCGCTCGCGAACAGCATCGACGCGCACGTATGGCGGAACGTGTGAAAGCCGACCCACGGCACGCCGGCGGCGGTTGCCGCGGGCTTCAGGACGCGCTGCCAAATGTTGCTCTGGTCGACGCGTTGCCCGCGCGTACTCGTGAAGACGAGCTCGTCGGGCTTGCCTTGGATTGCCCAGAGTTCGCGCCCGAGGTTCGTCGACAGGGGGATGTCGCGCTTGCCGTAGGACGACTTCGGTTCGGAGACGGTGCCTTCGTAGTAGCTGCGCCTAACGCGGAGACGCTTCGCTCCTAAGTCGACGTCGCTCCAGCGGAGCTCCACGGCCTCGCCGATCCGCACGCCAGTCATCGCGAGCAGCCGGAAGAACAGCCTCCAGTCGGCCGGGCAGGCGTCGAGGAGCGCGGCGAGCTCCCGCGTGTCCATCGCCCTGCGCTGCTCGACAGCATCCTGCTCCAGGACGGGAGCGCCGGGCCGCGTGACGCGGACCCCAGTTGCAGGGTTATGGCGGAGTAGCCCGTCCTCGACCGCTGTCGCCAGGAGCGCCTTCACGGCCGCCACGTGGCCCCTCACCGTACTCGCCGCCGGTTTGCTCCGGAGCTCGAAAAGCATCGCGACGAACGCGCGGACGTCGCGCGGCTCGATCTCCGCTAGCGTCGCCGTGCGAGCCGCGAAGAACGGGATCGCATGCTGCTCGATCGACCGGCGATACCCGACGCGCGTCGACTCCCGAAAACCACGGTTCGTGCGGCCCGTGTACGTCTCGACCCACTCGCGCGCGTAGTCCTCGAATGTCACCGAGCTGGTCTCGCGGTGCTCTCCGCGGCGCATGTCCGCGACGAGCGTCGCCTTCAACGTCCGCGCCTCGTCGTACGTGCGAGCGAACCGCTTGTGCTGTTTCCCGCGGTGCCGGTAGCGGACGACGTACCTGCCGCCGCGGCGGTACACGCCGGGCGTCTTCGTCTTCTCCAGCTTCGGTGCGCTCATCGCCACAACCTCCTCCAGAATCCGGCCCGGCCCAACGCCCGGCCGATGGTCACGTTTGTTGCTCTGCGCGCGACGCGCCCGGGTTTACCGGACGCGACCGCGCTGATGTTGTTGCTGAGCCTCGCGGCCCGGTACAGCTGGCTCGTGAAGCTGCGCCGGCGTGCCATCACGACACCATCCCGAGCGTCGCCTCGCCGGCGATCAGCCGGCACCGTGCGCGCCCCCGCAACATGCGGCCGTAGTCGTCGTCCCCCGGCTCAAGCTCGGTGAGCGCCGCTTCGTAGCCCGCCGCGACGTGCAGCCATGCGCGGCGAGTGCGGTCCGGCTCATCGTCCTTCATGCCGTCGATCGCAGAGAGTGCCATCACGCACCGCCGTCCAGGACGTCGCCGTGCGGCGCGAACTGCAACGTCCAGCCGGCCGAGTCTGAGTCGAGGTTCATGCGCGCGTGGTAGAACGCGAGCTCGGCGCCAACCGTCGCTTCGCCGCCCTTGAGCCACCTGTCGACCGCTTCGCGGATTTCCTCGGCCATCACGCCGGCCCGCTGGGCGTTCTCGAGTGCGTGCTCCAGCGCTTCGCGGATGGAGACCGCCTCCGCGTATCGGTACCCCCACCGGAACCGAGCACACGGCTCGCAGGTCGCGTCGCCTCTCGGCTCGCCGGTCGCTACGTTGGGCGTCAGGTCCCTCACGGTCGCCGGCGCGCCGCACCACTCGCACCTGACGACGGTCGCGGTAGTCACGCTGTCCATATCGGTCCTCCCTGTTTCGGAGGCTCCGGAGACCGCCACTTGGCGAGGATCGCGGCCAGTAGGCTGCGATGCGCGTCGAGGGCTCTGTCCTCGAAGCCACGGGGCGGGCCGTTAGCGCGGCGCCGCCCCAACTTGTCGTTGCGGCCACCGTACCGTGCCGGGAGGCGGCGCGCAAGGCCCCGGCACCGTTGGGGCCGCGACGCCAGCGAGAGACGCGCGGGAACGGCAGAGAACGGCATCTACGCGCGAGCCGCGTCGTTAGGTCAGGCTGAACGTTATGCCGTCCAGGCCGATCAGTTCGCCCGCTTTGGCTTCGGCGCCCTCCCACGTCACCGCGCCCCCCGTCGAAATGACGATCTGCGCGGCGCCGAAGCCGACGGGCGCCGCGACGTTGACGTCAGCGGAGGGACGGAAGGCCACGGGGAGCGTCATCAGGGTGTCCCCGTTCACCACGGATTTGCCGGCGAGCACTTTGTAGCAGCCGCGTAGACGCGCGACCGCGCCGCCCGACTCTTGGCGCACGCCAACGGTCAGGTAGCCAGCCGCTTCCCCAATATTCGCGGAAAGGTAGGATTCCGGCGCGGTCCACGGGCCGACGCCCAACGCGACGGTTTTCGCGCGGTTTGACACGTCGGCCCCTTCTATGTTTTTGGCTTTGGCGGAAACGAGCACGTACCCGAGGAGCAGGCTCGATGTTGGCGCGGCCGCCTTACCGAGAAGGTTCGTGAGGGTAGCTGAAGCTGTCGGCGTGCCTTCGGCGACGTACAAGAGCGCTTCGTTTTCGCTGCCGGTGTAGGCGGAATCCCGGACTACCAGGTAGATGCCGTCGACGCGGGGCAGGGATTCACTCGCCGGCGAGATGGTGAGCGTGGCGGCCGCACTGACGCGAACGTAGTAACCAGACTGCGTCGCCGATGAGCTGCCACTCACGATGGCCTCGCCTACCGACACGAGCGCCTGCATGCCGGACCCTGCGGATATCTGGCAGTCGGTGCTGCCGATCAGTCCGCCGACGACGCTGCCGACGGTGCTGCCGCGCTGGAGCAGCGCGAAGATCGTTCGGCGGGCGATCTCCGCGCTCGTGTTTTCGCCGTTCTCTAACCACCCAAGGGCCTCAACGGTCATCGTGTTCCCCTCTCTCGTCGTTGTCTGTCGTCTCGCTCGGCGTGAACCTGAGCGGGAACGTGATTGGTCTGTTCCTGCCGAGCAGCGCGACCTCGCACACGGCGTCGTCGACCGTGCAGCCGGCGGCGATCGTTACCTCGCGCGCCGGCACCTAGACCGCCTCTCTCTGCGACGCACGGCGTGCGGCGTTAGCGCAGCACGCGTGCACGGCGCCCTCGTACTTCCCGTCGTCTCCGCGGGCGACGTGCCAGCCGCACGTCGCGCTCGCGCACACCGGGCAAGCCACGCCGTCGGGCACGACCGGCCGGTCGCAGAGCCCGCAGTCCACGCTCTGCTCGGCGATGAGCGGAGCGAGCTGCAGGCGTGCGAGGCGCCTGGCGTTCCTGTTCTCGGCGCGCGGCGAGCGCCTACGGTCGCGCTCTCGGCGCACGGCACGCCGGCACGGCTCGCAGTACCGGTAGCGCCTGCTCGGCGTCGAAGCGGCGCCGCACCGCTCACAGACACCGGAGCGAGAGTAGGACGGTGTCGCGCACTCGACGCACCGCTTGCGCGGCTTGGTGAGGCGCACGTACTCGAAGCGTCGGCCGCAGTCGACGCACACGACGACGTCGTGCGCCGGCGTGCTCAACGACGCCTCCAAGGCGTGCGGCTACGCCGCAAACGCGTGGGAAATCCCCAGTGAGAGCCCCGTGGAATTCCCCGCGTGGCCGCGCAAGTTCGCGGCTTCAAACGTCGTGGGGGGGAAGTCGAATGGGCGGGGTCATTCGCCCTTCCCGCTGAAGTACGACCTACGTCCCCCCATTGCGATCTGTTCAGGGCACCACCACTCGACGGCCTGCCCACGGTGATGACTGTGCCGTGAGCAGGCCGCCGAGTCCCGCAGTCCCCTACCCTTGCCGTGAGGGGCGGCAAG
>DATJNQ010000027.1:0-65731 GCA_035507895.1 Solirubrobacteraceae bacterium
CGGCCTCGTAGCTGACCTTCGCTCCCTCGGGGAGCGACCGGTAGCCCTCACCGTCGATCGCGCTGTGATGGACGAACAGCTCCTTGGACTCATCATCGGGCGTGATGAAGCCGAAGCCCTTGTCGTCGCTGAACCACTTAACGGTTCCTGTAGCCATTCTCGTTCCTCCTGCGGTAGTAGTGCGGCGAACGCGGAGATTGCTGAGCAATGGCTACGAGCGCTGGCACTGCGCTATTGGGCTGATGACCCAACCTGATGTCCCACACGTTAGCAACATCCGCGAGCCCGAAGGGACTCACCGGCCCGGCACGGCCGAAGCCGACGCGGGGACGCCGACCGTTGCGGCGGCGCCACCCTGGAGCGGCACCAGTAAGAGGCGGGCCGTCAGCGTCGCTTCTTGCGTCCACCCTTGGCGGCGGACTCACGCGGCGGGAACCGCTTGCGCTCGGCCGCCGTCATCTGACGGATGACCAGCTTCCCGTTTGCCACCTGCTCCCGGATCTCCTCGAGCTTGCGCTCGTGCTGCTCCTGCTGGCGAAGCTGATTGAAAGTCGGCAAGTGCTTCTCCTTGCACTGACGCGTTGGAGCTGGCCCGTGCTCCGGCGCTGGTTGAAGCGAGCAAACGCGTGCGAAGGAGCTTGCCCTCTGCCGCAGGTTCTCGGTCCTGCGCGGGCTGCGTAGCCACATGATACAAGCCCACCGCGCTTGCCCCCGCACGACGGCTCTCAGCCTCTGCACGCCTCGGCGTCTGTTAGCGTTCGGAGTGGCGGTCGAGTCTTTCGGCCGTGGGTTTTGCTCGCTTGAGTCCCGCCAAGGGGCGGTTCGGGTCAGCCAGAGCCTCCGAACCGCAGGCACCGTGGAGTGCCGTCAGGAGCAGCGCCAATGCCTCAGAAGTCCTTCGCCGATCTCGGCGTCTCCGGTGCGGTGTGCCGCGCCCTTTCCCGTCGTTCGATAACTGCGCCTTTCTCGGTCCAGAGCCTGGTGCTGGAGGACGTGCTCGCCGGACGCGATGTGCTCGTCAAGGCCCCAACGGGCTCGGGCAAGACGCTCGCTTTCGCGATTCCGCTGGTCGAGCGCATCGAGGCCGGGCCGGCTCCCCCCGCGCTGGTGCTGGCTCCCACCCGCGAGCTCGCCGTCCAGATCGTGGCCGAGGTCGAGGACCTCGCTCGCGCGAAGGGGTTGCGCGTCGCCGCCGTTTATGGTGGCGTGGGGATCCCAGCGCAGTCCGAGAGGAGCAAGCGTGCCCACATCCTGGTAGCCACGCCAGGTCGCCTGGAGGATCTCCTGGCCCGCCGGACGTTCGGCCTCGACCGGATCCGGATGCTCGTGCTCGATGAGGCCGACCGCATGCTCGACATGGGGTTCAGGCCCGCGATCAACCGTATCGTCGGCGCCTGCGCGCAGGCGCGCCAGACGCTGTTCTTCTCGGCGACGCTGGACGGCGTCGCAGGTGACGTCGCGGCTCGCTTCACGAACGCCGCGATCGTGCGCGAGCACCGCGAGCAGGAAGATCACGCACAGCCGCTCGTTGAGCATCGCTTCGTCGGGGTCCGCGACGAGCAGCGCCTGGAGGCGCTGGTCGAGGAGCTGGAGTCCAAGCGAGACAGGGCGATCGTGTTCGTGCGCACCAAGCGGGGAGTCGACCGCCTGGTCAAGCGCCTGGACGCACGCGGCCTCCACGCCGTCGCGATCCACGGCAACAGGACGCAGGGCCAACGCGATCGGGCGCTACGGGAGTTCCACTCCGGACGCGTCGACACGCTCGTCGCGACCGATGTGGCGGCACGCGGGATCGACGTCGAAGGCGTCTCGCACGTGATCAACTTCGACCCGCCCGCAGACCACCACACCTACATCCACCGCGTTGGGCGCACCGGGCGCGCCGGCAACCGCGGCGTCGGAGTGACGCTCGTCGGCGCCGACGAGCGTCACGAGATGCGCCAGCTCGCCCGCCATCTGGGGCTCGCGCACGATCTCGGCAACGACGAGCGCCCGCACACGGCTCGCTCCCAGAACCGGCCCCGCAGAGCACCCCGCCGCCGCCCGCGAAACTCGGCTCGATGAGCCCGGCCCGCACGCCCGCGCGCGGTGCCGCGTCACTCGGACACGGCACGGATGCGCGCTACTGGCGCGGGCAACTCGCGCCGTACGCGACACCGGACACACGCCGCGCGAGCCTTTGCCTCGCGACGTCGGTCGTCCCCTACCTCGCCCTCTCGACGGCCCTCTACGTCCTACTGCGGGACTCGTGGCTTGCGCTGGTGCTCGCGATCCCGGCGGCGGCCTTCCTGGTCCGCTCGTTCATCGTCTTCCACGACTGCTCGCACGGCTCGTTCCTGGCGTCCCGGCGCGCGAACCTGTGGCTCGGCCGCACGATCGGGCTGCTGCTGTACTCGCCGTTTCACCGCTGGCGCCACGACCACGCCGTCCACCACGCGACCGCGGGCGACCTTGACCGCCGCGGCACGGGCGATCTCTACACGCTGACCGTCGCTGAGTACGAGGCCCTCACGCCGAAAGCGAAGATGGGCTACCGGCTGCAGCGCAACCCGCTGATCATGTTCGGACTCGGACCGATCGTCGCGATGATCATCGGCCCCCGTATAGTCGCCAAGGGCGCGCGGCCGAGGATGCGGCGGAGCGTCATCGCCACCGACGGCGCGCTATTGCTGATCGTCGGGCTGCTCGTCTGGCTGATCGGCTGGCGGGACTACCTGCTGGTGCTCGGCCTGCCGGCGCTGCTCGCAGGCTCGATCGGGATCTGGCTCTTCTACGTGCAGCACCAGTTCGAGGACGCCTACTGGACAGACGGAGAGAGCTGGAGCTTCACCGACGCCGCCCTGCGAGGCAGCTCGTTCCTGGACCTGCCGCCCCTGCTCCGCTTCTGCACCGGAAACATCGGTTACCACCACGTCCATCACCTCAACGCTTCGATCCCCAACTACAACCTCAGACGCGCCCACGATCGGACGCCGGCGCTGCACGACGTGCCCACCCTCACTCTCGCCGACGGCATCCGCGCGACGCGGTTCAAGCTCTACGACCCCCGACGCCGACGCCTCGTCAGCTTTCGCGACGCACGCGCATCTGCCGCGACACGCCCCCGCGAGGACTGATCTCAACTAGACGCTGCGCGCGGGAGCCCGTTGCAAAGCGCTCCACAAACGCTGCAACGGCCACCGGCGATCGGCCAGGCCGGCCGGTTTTGAAGGCATCGCGCAGAGCGGGCGGACCCACCGCTCCGTTCAACGTTCATGGCGCGGCGAATGGCCGCCTGTCGTTCGGCTTGACGTTGCGGCACCTGTGCGGTTAGCGTGACCGGCGCATGAGTGGTGCGCCCCGTTCATCGGGGGCAGTGGGGCGCTAGCTGTCACTCGAGTCCCTCGCAGACAAGGGAGAAGGTTCCATGCTCGGAAGGACCGCATTGCGCTTCGCGCCCGTCTTGGCGGTCGCAGCGGTTGCATTCAGCCCAGCGGTCGCCCACGCGACCGAACCGCACTGGTACCTGAACAACGTCCGTTTGCCGGAAGGCAAACACAAAGCATTTAAGACCAGCGGCACGTTCACGTTCACGAACACCAACACCGGCGTGAGCGTCACGTGCAACGTCGCGGACGCCGAGGTCGTCGAAAACCCGATCGGTGGCGGGGCCGGCATAGACGCAATGAAGTCCTTCAAGGTCTCCAACTGCACTCCGGATCCCTGCCCAGCCGGCAAAACCGGAACGCTGGAGCCGCTTGTCATCAAGGCGCTGAATCTGCCGTGGCCCACGAAGCTCGTCGAAGTCCCACCGATCGCCGACGAAATCTCGGGCATGGAACTGAAGTTCTCATGTAAAGGTTCGACCGTTTCGCAGACTTACTCCGGCACGCTGCGGCCTTGGGTGCTTCTCGGAGCCCTCGAATTCGATTCGCCGACGACGGGCATGCTCGGCGTGCTTGCCGTCAACGGAATCGATAATTTCGCGCCTCCCGGACTCACGGCTAAAAACCCGTAGCCCGAGGCTCAGAGCCCGCTCTTCGAGCGGGAGTCGCGTGCGCACGACCGGCGCGGTTGGCTCAGACCAATCGCGCCGGCGGCGCCCGCCGGCCGCCGCAGTCGATGTGCGCGCGGTTCCGGCGCCGCGGCCGAGGGCTTGTGCGACGGCGGAGCTGACGGCGCCACGCGCCCTAAGTACTCGCGGACGGCCACACGCTCGGCTCCCTCGATGGGCGGTTGACCCGCCAACTGCGCCCGTGCGACATGGTCCCCGGCGCCAACGAGGCACTTTGATGGTCGGCTGGCCGCTGCCTAGTGGCGGTGGCCGGCGATTTCGCTCATGCGCCGGTATTCGTCGGCGGTGATTGGCCGGCCGCGGATGGTGCTGAGCGCCGGGTCGTGGCTGAGGTAGGAGTCCTCGTTCCGCAGCCACACTGCGATGTACCTGTGGAACGGGACGACGGGGTGCAGGTGGTGTACGAGGTGGTAGTTCTGGTAAAGCAGCAGCGGCGACACTAGACGCTCGAGGCCGATGCGGTTGCGCGTCGTTTTGAATCGATCCTGGCTAGCGGTGAGATTCAGGCCGTTGTGGGGCAGGTAGTCAAACGCGAACCCGAGCCAGAGCGTGGCAAGGCGGGCCGGGACGACGAGCAGCAGGATGAGATCCCAGAAGTGGCCGGTGAAAGCGACCGCCACGACGAGGCCTGCGAACAGCAGCCACACGACGGCCAGTTCGATGCGCTCGGCGCGCGGGCGGCTTGGCAGCTTGGGGATGTAGTAGAGCATGTAGTTAAGGTCGAGTGTCATCCACCGCAGCGGTTTCTGCCAGCGCGGGCCACGGCTGGCGTACTCGTCTGGGTCTTGCGCCTCGTCGTTGGTGAAGCGGTGGTGCTGCATGTGAATGAAGCGGAACGTGCGGAAGGTCGCCAGGGACGAGAAGAAGATCGCCGATACGCGCCCGATCCAGAGATTCACTGCCGGGATCGAAGAGAGCGAGTTGTGGCTCGCGTCGTGCAGCACGGTGAAGAAAAGGTAAGTCGCGACGGCGTTGACCGGGATCGACAGGATAAGCGGCCAGGTATTGGTAAGGGCGAGAGCGCTGGAGCCTGTCCACAGGCAGAGGGCCGCGAGAAACAGCGCGAACGCGGGCAACGACAGTCGCGGAACCGGCTCCCGCGGGTCGGGTATGCGCGTCACGCTGACTGGTGGCGTGGTGGAGTCTGAGGCGGCGCTCACGGTGGCTTCCTTTCAGGTTTGCTCGGTTGTCCGTGCGTCCGACACGCACGTAGCTGCTCTGGTGATGTGCGAGTGGCGTGGTGCGCGCTGAGCGCCCCTGGCGGGCAACCAGACCGTGAGGTCTGAGTGCCCGCCCGGCCGCTTCGTTTACTTGATGGTGATGCGCGTCGTGTGGGCGGTCCCGTCGCTCACGTTCACGCGGAGCGTGTAGCTGCCTTTGGCCAGGCCCGTCGTTGACAGGCTGTAGCTGTAAAGGCCTCGCCTCATGTTCGCGAACTTGTCGCCGCTGTCCGTCGCTGAGGTTGCGGGTGTGAAGCTTCCGCCTTCCGGCGCGATTTCCAGCGTGGCCGAGCCGTCGGTGACATACCCGAGCGCGTCGCCGAGGTGGAACGACACCGCGACAGCCTTGCCGACTTTGAACTCCTTCCCGTTCACCGGTTTGAGCTTCGAGAACGCGTACACCACGTCGGTGGCGCAGGACCTGGTCGTTTCATTGCCGACGTTGTCCGACGCCGTCTCGCTCACCGACTGCTCGCCGAGGCTTCCGGTCGGAATCGCGATTCTGCCCGCCGGGCTGCTCGCCAGGCCCGACTGGCCGTCGGAGGCGCTGTAGCTGGCCGTTGCGCCGGAGGCGTCCAGTTCGGCGGTTGCGGGACAGCTCACCGTCAGCGTCGGCGGTGTTGCGTCGACTTTGACGGTGGTGCACCCTTCGCCCGACGTCTCACCCAGGACGTTCTCGATCGTCCCGCACACGGTGTGCGTCCCGGTCGTCGAAACCGTGCTCTTTTCCGTCAGCGACGACGGTTGCAGCGCGGCCCCTTCGCTTTCATCGGGAAGCGTGCCCGCGCCGTTGGCGCTGAATTCGACTTCGGCGCTGTCCCTGTACCAACCCTCGTAGACGGGCGAGCCCACCGTGGTCGCGGTCGGGGCCGGCGGTCCGGCCCGCTCGACCTTCACTTCGCCCGATTCGCCGGAGTAAGCGCTTTCGCTTTCTCCCGAGGCCTTGACCCGGTAGGTCCAGGTGCCTTCCGCCTCCGGTGAGCCTTCCGTGAAGGTGTATTCGGGCTTCGTCAGGCCGGCGGCAACCGTTGCCCAGCCGCCGTTGTGGTCCTTGTGCTGCAGCGTGAACGTCACGCCTTCAACGGATTCCGCTTCTCCGCCCGCGCTCCACGCGAGCGTGAACGCACCCTTGTTCGGCGAGCTGCCCGACATCAGGTGCGGCGACCCCGGCGTCGCCGGGGCGCACGTGTAGTTCGCTTCGAATTCCTGCTGGGTCTCGTACGTTCCGTGGGGGTAGTATTCGCCCATCACGGCTTCCTCTTCGCCGGGGTGCTGCACCTTTTCGATGCTCTGCGCGAACGACGGGCTGGACAGCTGGTTGCGCACGATCAGTGCGTCCAGGTCCGGGCGCCCTTCGCCGTCACCCCGGGTGCCCCAGTTCATCCATGCCACCCCACAGCCCGGACGCGCGTTCGCGGGGCGGTCTTGGGAAAGGCTGATCACGACCGTGTAGTAGCCCGAGCTGTTGGTCGGGACCTCCTGGTCGAACAGGCACGCCGAGTTCGGTTCCAGCAGCGCCCCTTTGGAGATTCCCGTGTAGTTGCAAAGCGACCAGTAGCGAACCTGCGTCGCTCCGTCTTCGCTGACGGTGTTGCCTTCGTAGGTATCCGGGTGCGTCGGCATCTTGGCGTGCAGCACCAAGATGTTCTGGCCTTCGGGGTTCGGACCGAAGAGGCGGCTCGCGTACGCGAGCGCGTAGGCGTTCGCCGGCGTCGCATACAGGCCGGACGTGGCTTCCGTGGAGAGCCCCGCTATTAGCGGTTCGTAAGCGGTGCCACGGTAGAACGGCGCGACCAGGTACCCCTGGTTGAAGAACTTTTCCCAGTGGATCGGGTTCACCGCGGGGTGCGTCGCGGGTTCTTTGGTGCCCGGGAGCCCCGAGCGAAGCGCTTTGTACTGCGCGGGCGAGACGCCGAATTTCGACTCGTTCAGCGCGGTCGGTCCACTCGCGACCGACAGGTCGCTGCAGACTTCCGATTCGCCGCTCACCGGACCACCCGACGCCGGGTTGTAGGTCGGCGCGGGCAGCGGCACGCCGCCGCCGGCTTCAAAACCGCGGTCGGTGCTGTAGACGCGCTCGATCACTTCGACCGTTTGCGTTTCTCCCGTGAGACCTTCCTGTCCGGCGTAAAGCGTGTTCGGCGCCGGCGATGCGGGCTCGATTTCGCCGCTGATCGTGATCGTGAACGAGCGGTTCGGCGCGTTTCGCGATTCGCCGTTGACGAACGGGTTGACGGAGCCGGCGTCGGGCGCGATGTCTTCGTCTATGAGCGAGTTGCCGGGAATCCCGTTCTGGCCGGCGACGTTCTTGTAAGCCGTGAACGACATGAAGCGAGCATGCGGGAACTGCCCGTGCAAGGTCACCGTCGCACCCGCTGGCAGCTGGAACACGCTGACGTAGTAATCCGTGTCGGTGTCGGGAGCGAGCCCCAGTGCCGGGTAGGTCTCGTTCGCTTCCGTAAGCGGCCCAACGCTCGCCTCCGGCCGACCCCAGAAGCACGTCGCCGCGGGCCCTTCGCCCTGCGAGCCCGTGATCACCGCCTGACCCTGACCGAGCGCCTGAGTCGCTGGGAGCCCGATCAGCGCCAGCGCGGCGATCGCTCCTCCTCCAAGTGCGCGCCACAGCAACCCGCGGCGTGTCTGATGCCTCTTGTTCATATCTAACTGCCCCCATCCCTGGTTGATCTCGCTGTCGAGCGGGCAACGTAGCACCTCAGCGACGCATCGTCAATGACTATCTGTCAATGACTCCGAGTGGGCGACGCGCTACGATGCGCCCATGTCCGCGCAAGCCCCACCTAAAAGCGCCCGCCGCCGGCCGAAGCACGATCCGAAGGACAGTGAACGGGAGATCCTCCAGGCCGCCGAGGAGCTGATCCGAGAACGCCCGCTGCGCGAGGTCACGGTCGCGAGCATCATGCTGAGGACCGGGCTCAAGCGCCCCGCGTTCTGGACCCACTTCCGCGATCGCAACGACGTGATCCTCCGTATCGCCGAGCGGATCAGCAAAGAGCTCGTCACGGCGTCCAACACATGGCTCGAAGGCGATCTGCCCACCGGGACGGACCTCACCCACGCGATCGAACGTGCGACCATGGTCTACGCCGAGCACTCAGCCGTGCTCAGGGCGCTAGCCGACGCTGCCCCGACCGACGAACAGGCCGAGGCCGCCTACCGCGGGATCGTCGAGAGCCTCGTCGATGCGGGGACAAGGAGAATTCGAGCGGAACAGTCAAACGGCACCATCTCGCGCCAGATAGACGCCGAGGAGACCACCCGAGCGCTCCTGTGGATGAACGAGCGCTACCTCTACCAATCAATGGGGCGCAGCCCTCGGCCGCATGTCGCCAAGATGACGGCGGTGCTGTCGCACATCTGGTTGGCGGCGCTCTACGGCGCAGGTCCCCCGGCCAAGGCGCAAGTCCAGACCGGGACCGTGCCCGACGGCGTCAGCTAGCTCAGTCGGGCGGGCAGGTATCTGCTTCGGGCTCCCGGGTAACCGGGCGCGGCGAGGCGGGGGAGCGGCCTACTCGCGCGCGATCATCGCGGCCGCAGCGCGCTCGAGGTCAACGTAGGGCTCACCACTCACGTCGACGGCGACCCCCTTGACCTTGCCGCCCGTGAAACGCCAGGGGCGCTGGCCCGGGTAGTCGTCGGTGATCCTCGCGATGCTCCGACCCACCGTCAGGTCGGTGCCGGAGAGTCCGAATGCCCCGGGCTGCGTCTTGATCCTGGTTTCGGCCACCTGCCGGTCGCCCTGGAACAGCGAAAGGATCCCCGTTGACACCCCGGGCGGATCCTCGCCGTCCTTGACAAAAGAAGCCGACAGGATCTGGTCGTCGCCGGTCAGGATGTCCTCTGTCGCGATGACGAGCTGCTCGAGCATGCCGACGAAGTTGTAGACGTAGCGGAGGCGGCCGTCCCGGATGTACAGAGCGTGCCCGCCGAAGGGCGATCCCTGCGCGAACAGGACTCCCTCCGCGCCGCGCTCGGCGATGTCGACGCGCGCTCCGACGATGTAGTTGCGGTTGCGGATGTTGACCGCCTGCGCCTCGGGGACGCCGGCCGTCTCCGGGAAGTAGAGGTAACGGTCGCGGGGGCTCGTCAGCTGGGGGCGCGGAGTATTGAGGATCTCGACTGCAGAGCGGTCATCCAGCGGGAACGCCCCGTTCGCGCCCGCCTCGGCGAACCATAGGTTGACGAGTTCGCGCACCTTGTCCGGCTGCTCGCCGGAGAGGTCATTGAGCTCGGCGCGGTCGGCGTCGAGGTGGTAGAGCTCCCACGTGTCGGCGTTGAAGTTGCTCCAGCCGCTGATCGTCGGGTGGGTGCTGACCGCCTTCCAGCCTTCGTGCCAGATCGCCCGCGATCCGAGCATCGAGTAGAACTGCGTCTTGCGGCGGCTGGGTGCTTCGGCGTCCTCGAAGCTGTAGCGCATGCTGACGCCGTCGAAGGTGCTCTGGACGTGGCCCTTGATCGTCTCGGGTGGCTCGACGCCGAGGCAGTCGAGGATCGTCGGCACGATGTCGATCGCGTGGTGGTATTGATCGCGGATCGCGCCGGCTGAGTTGATTGCCCGCGGCCAGCAGATGATGCAAGGGTCGCTTGTGCCGCCGTTGAACTCGTAGCGCTTCCACATCTTGAACGGCGTGTTGAACGCCATCGCCCAGCCGTTCGGGTAGTGGTTGTAGGTCTTCTCGCTTCCCAAGTCGTCCAGCAGCGCGAGGTTGGCCTCGATGTCGTCGGGCACGCCGTTGAAGAACTTGTTCTCGTTGACCGAGCCGTTAGGCCCTCCCTCGCCGCTGGCGCCGTTGTCGGATACGAGCACGATCAGGGTGTCCTCGATCTGCTCGGTCTCCTCGAGGTAGGTCAACAGCCGACCGATCTGATCGTCCGTGTGGGCGAGAAAGCCCGCGTACACCTCAGCCATGCGCGAGAACAGCCGCCGCTCGTCTTCGGACAGCGACTCCCAAGGCCGGGTCGTGTCCACCGCCGGGAACGGCTGACCCTCGGGGCCGGTGCGCGTCTCGGGGGTGCCGATCGGGTTGAGCGGCGGAAGCTCCGTGTCCTGCGGGACTATGCCGAGTTGCTTCTGGCGCGCCAGCGTCTGCTCGCGCATCGCCTCGTACCCGTCGTCGAAGCGGCCGCGGTACCTCTCGATCCACTCGCGCGGCGCCTGGTGCGGGGCGTGACAGGCGCCCGGCGCGTAGTACAGGAAGAAGGGCTTGTCTGGCGCTACCGCCTTGGCGTCCTTGATGAACTCAAGCGCCTTGTCCGTCAGATCCTCCGACAGGTGATAGCCCTCCTCGGGCTGGCGCGGCTGCTCGACGGGGTGGTTGTCGTAGACGAGGTCCGGGTGCCACTGATCCGTCTCGGCGCCGAGGAACCCATAGAAGCGCTCGAACCCGCGCCCGCTGGGCCAGTTGCGCCGCGTAGATGCGAGATGCATCTCATCGGTCGGGCACAGGTGCCACTTGCCGGTCATGTAGGTGTTCCATCCCCGCTCGCCGAGGATCTCGGGCAGCATCCCGTTCTCCGGCGGGATCATCCCGCTCGCGTTCGGGAAGCCGATCGCGGCCTCGGTGATGCACGCCATGCTGTTGCGTGTGTGATTGCGACCGGTGAGAAGGCAGGAGCGGGTCGGCGAGCACAGCGCCGTCGTGTGCCATTGCGTGTAGCGGACCCCCCGCGCCGCGATCCGATCGATGTTCGGCGTCTCGACCGGACCGCCATAGCAGCTGATCGCCGAGAACCCCACGTCGTCGAGCACCATGTACAGCACGCTCGGTGCCCCCTGCGGAGCGCGAGGAGGCTCGAAGGGGGCCCAGTCGGGCTCCGAATCGCGGATGTCCACATTGATCGTGCCTCTGAACTGCTCGGGCATGGCTGCTCCTCCGTCGCGCTCACTGCGGATCCCCGAGGGTCTGCTCGTCCTCGACTCTATGCGATCGCCCACCGCTCTCTACGCTGGCGTGGTAGGCGTCGCGGACATGGTCACCGCCCGTGGCGGAACACCGGCCGCGTGGCTGGAGGGAACCTCCCCCGTCGGCCCTCGGAAGTGGGCGATACTGGGCTCGAACCAGTGACCTCCGCCTTGTCGAGGCGGCGCTCTCCCAGCTGAGCTAATCGCCCTGGGACCGGCTCAGCGTATCAGCGGGACGGTAGGCTTTACGGACCTGGCGACGTGGCGGAGTGGCTACGCAACGGCCTGCAAAGCCGTCTACACCGGTTCGATTCCGGTCGTCGCCTTGAGGGGATTTCCAGCCGTTTGCAGCACCCCTAGAAGGTTTGGATTCCGTAGCTCGCGCCGGCTACCGCCGCCCGAAGCTCGTCGAGCCTCGGCATTACCCCAAGTAGGTGTCCGTGGTCGACAGGTGAGCGCGCCCAGGCAGGTGCTGCGCAACGTGCATCTCGCCGTGCGCGCTATGTGATCGGCGTACGCGTGGCGTAGAGCGTCCCCTGCGGGCTACGCGATCCACTCCCAGATAGCGACTACCAGCTCGTCCCGACCTCAGCGGCGCGGAACTCGAATCCAACGTTCCCACACGCTCCCGCCTGCTGGCGCCCATTCGTCGCCAAAGTCGACAACGACGTGACGGCGGCCGAGTCGCTTCCAGCGGCGACTCACGGAGCACCTAAACGACCGTCCTGACCCCGTAATCTTGCCCGCGACCCAGGGCACTCCGCCCCAGATCACAATTACGTGCAGTTCGCTTATCTTCCGCGGTTCGCCTGTCCTGATCGACACGCTTAGGCGCGTGGTCTTCGGCGCCACATCCGTCACCGATACGGTCACGCGATCAGGAGCCGCGGAGTCGACGCGGACGCCTTGCGACGACGTGACCTGGGTGTCGGACGTCGTGTCGGTACCGGTCAGCACGGCTTCGTATCTGCCTACGTGGTCATACGTGTGCATCGGTGAAGCTTCCGCTTGATACCACCCAGGGCACTCGGCGCTGAGCCGCACTGCAACCGGTTCGCTCGTCCCGTCCCCCCACGACACGTTCCAGCCCGAGTATTCGTCACCCGCCGGCAGCCCACGAACGCGGAAGCGGAACTCTTCGACCTTGCCAACCGTTGCCGGTTCCTTATGGAGAAGCTGTTCTTCTTCCTCTTCTACGCAGGGCGGGTACGGCCCGCCGGTCGCCTGAGCCACCTGGGACGCGAACGCTCCACAGGACACCACAGCCACAAGCGCCGCGGTGGCGAATAGGTGACCACGGCACTTCATGTCGCGAGGGTACCGCGCGAGCCCGGCGGGCGCGAAGGACCCGCGAACCCAATCTGCTTTACAGAGGTCGAATCAGGCGACGTGGGCGCCCTCGCGCCGCGAAGTCGCAGCGCGACCACGCGGGCGCGCCTACCCGATTCGCAGCCGAGGCGGACCGAGCCCCTCGAACACCACCCTGGCACGCGCCGCCGCCTCGGTGAACAGCGACGCGTCTACCGGTGTCCGCGTCACCCCGATTCCGACGCCGGGCCACTCACAAACGAACGTGATGGCGCCATCCTCGGGAAGCGGCCAAAGCCAGTACGACTGGCGCGCGTAGTTGTTGCTCCCGCTACCGCCGCTCTCGCTCAACACCGGCCCTCTTGGAGGCGGTTCGTCACCCTCGTCATCCGCTGCCGGATCGATCCGCATGCGATGCCCGTCGCCCCACGCGCCAATCGTCCCTGCGGTGTTAGTGACAGTGGAGCCGTCCGCAAATTCGACGCCAATTCGAAGCATCTCTGGGGGAGGAGGCGCGCCGTCCGACCGATCGAAGAAGCGCCGCCGATCTCGGCCGTCGAACGCATCAAACGCGTCAACGTCCGCCCCAGGCCGCAGCAACGACACGACGTCGAACGTGATCCCCTCCGGGAACGCGTCGACGCGTGAGAGACACACCGCGACGTCGTCAGTACTGGCAAGCACGGTGTCTACTGCCACTGCGCTCGGGAGAACGCCGCGCGGCGGCCCCATCCACACGGGAGAAGGCCGTTCCTCCCGTGGTCGCTCGGGCTCGCGCCGCGGCGGTCGGAAGAATTCGCCCACAGCCCCGGCAGGGTACCGCTGCACGCGCGGCAAGGTAGTCCTGCGGGCGGGCGCATTACGACGGCGGCAGGGGCGCTGAGGCGCGTGCGGCGGCCGCGCTGCCGCGCTCGCTCCCGCCTGCTCCCCCGCCGCACCACCACCACCTCACGTCAGCTTCGCCGTGCCTTGGACCGCGCAGCTCTTCGGCAGTGATCACAACGTCGACGCGAGCGACACGCTCTCGTTTAGGGGCGACGGTCGATGGTCGCCGGCAAGCGCAGCACGCAGGGAGAACGCGCTGCGGAAGAGCAGTCTGGACCGCCCGCTCCGGTAGTCTCGCCCTCGTGGACGCCGGGCGCAGCTGCAGGCGAGCGAGCCGACGGATAGCGAGCGCTCGTAGACGTGCTCTGAGCAGCCCCGTCCACTAAGTAATGCGTCGTGCCAGGGAGCATGCGGACGAGCCGCGCGGCGTTCGCGGGCGCGAGCGCACGCGGCGCCCGTCCCTCCCGGGTGGGGCCGGCCCTCGGCGACCGTGACTGAAGAAGCTAATTCCGAGCAGCGGCGCACCGATGCGCGGCGGCGGAATGGTCGCGCGGGCGCGGCGTCGGCCGTCGCGAAGCCTGCCGATCGGCGTCGCCGGGCCGCAACCTCTCGCGGCGCCGCCCCGCGGGCCTCGCGCCGGCTCGGCCGGGTGGTCGGCCCCTTCCCCTCGTGGACCTGGGCGCTCGTTTTTTACCTCCTGCTCGCCACCGTGACGATCGGCTGGTTTGCCGTCTCGCACCTCGGCAGCGTCTGCGCGTGCGATGGCACCCCGGATCCGGCGATCTACATGTGGTCTCTGGAGTGGTGGCCGCACGCGATCGCCCACGGCCTCAACCCGTTCGTCACCCACTACGTGTGGCACCCCGTGGGCTTGAACCTGGCCCAGAGCACGGCGATCCCCACGGCCGCGATCGCGATGGCCCCCGTCACGGCTCTGTTCGGTCCGATCGTCTCGTACAACGTCCTGGCGATCACGGCTCCGGCGCTGGCGGCCTTCACTGCGTACCTGCTCTGCAGGCGCCTGGTTAAGCGGGAGCTCCCGGCGTTCGTCGGCGGGTTCCTTTTCGGCTTCTCCTCGTACGAGTTCGGCCAACTCCTCGCCCACCTCGTGCTCGTGATGACGTTCCTGATCCCGGTCATGGTGCTTCTCGCGCTCAGGAGGATCGACCGCGAGATCTCGCGGCGGGCGTACCTGCTGTGGATGGCGGTGGTTTTCGTGTTGCAGCTGGGGCTTTCGGCCGAACTGCTCGCCGAGTCGGTGATGCTGGGCGCGGTGCTGCTCGTGGTGGCGCGCTTTCTGGCCCAGCAGCCGCAGCGTGCGCGCATGAACAGCCTTATCTTGGAGACGGCCGCCGCGGGCGTGATCGCGATCGCCGTCGCTTCACCATTCCTCTACTACGCGGTCGTCGTGAGCTTCCTGCCGGGGAACCCGATGCTGTCGAACGCGTTCGGGCTCGACCTTGCCAATCTAATTTTCCCGACGATCACGACGTGGCTCGGCCACCACGATTTCCTGCCGCTGAGCACGACATTCGAGCGAGGCAACCAGGTCGAGACCAACGGATACTTGAGCATCGCGATCGTGATCGCGTTCTCGGTCTGGTTCTTCACAGAAGGGCGGCGCAGCGTGCTCGGCAAGCTGCTCGCCGTAACGATCGTGCTGAGCATCGTCGTGGCGTTGGGCGACCACCTGCACTTCGCCGGCGTTGAAACGGTGACGCTGCCGTACCAGTGGCTCAAGCACGTGAGGATCTTCGACAACCTCGTTCCCTCGAGGGTGATGATCTTCTGCTCCTTGGCGGTCTCGATCGGCGTTGCCGCGTGGCTCGCCAAGACCGGCGGCCACGCCGCCGGTCGCTGGCTGCTCGTCCTGGTCGGCGTCGTCATGCTGTTTCCCAACGTCAGCCAGCCCCTGTACGGCGAACGGTTCTACCGCCCCAAGTTCTTCACGACGAGCCTGTACCGCAGTTATCTGACTCGTGGCGAGAACGTGCTGGTGCTGCCGTATGGGTTCCTCGACATCTCGACGCTGTGGCAGGCCGAAACGGGGTTTTATTTCGACATGCCCGAGGGGTATCTGGGGCAGTTCAACCCACCATCGTTCGAAAATGAGCCCGGGGTGTGGGACATGTTTAGGAACGAAGCACCTCCCCCGCGGACGCTGGACGCGTTCATCCGCAGGCGTGGGGTGCGGCATGTGATCGTCGATCCGACTAAAGCGGGGCCGTGGCCCGCCGCGCTTGCCCGGCTTGGCCTGCGCGGTCGGCCGGTCGGAGGGGTGCTCCTCTATTCGGTTCCCGGAGCGCGGGCCTGAACATCCCGAATCACAGGGAGCCCGCACTCACGCAGATCGCCGCCGCGCGACGGTTCCTGGGGCATCCGGATGGATGTCCCAGGATTCGCCTCGAGGCTACGCCGCATTATTCCCAGCCGATTGAACCGTCGTGAATCGACGCTTCGAGTGAGCCGGTAAAGACGCCCGACTTCATTTCTGTCTTCGGCAGGGTTTCGCAGAACGGCCCTTCGAGCGTGTACGGCAGTTTGCCCAGTTCGGTCGAGATTTCGAGTTTCCCGACGGTCCGTTCGTGCTTGCCGCTGCCGAGCGTTTCTTCGTTGTCGCTGAACGTGGCGGCTTCGAATTCTCCCTGCGGGCGTTTGCCGTAGCCGGCGGGGTAGGCGCCCGCCGCGAGCGAGATCGTGCACTTGACCGCACCGGTCATTGACACCTTGATCGGCCCGGCGCCGACGAGCTTGCCGCCTTCTATCGTGCCGCCACTGCCCATTTCGAGCGCGCCGTTGGCGTGGTAGTTGACAGTGATCGCCGAGACGCGCGCCTCAAGTTCGTATTCGGTTTTTGCGATGGTCCCCGTCGCCGTGCATTCGCCGAACTTGACGACCGCTGCGAGGTTCGATGAGGGGAAGCTCGCCGCCGGCGTCGCCTTCGTCGACTTCGCCTTTTCGCACGTCACGACGAACGGCTTCAGCGTCAGTTCCTGTTCTTCGCCCACGAACCTCGGCGCGACAGCCGCGGTGCCGGTGAACCTGTGCGGGTTCGGCGTTTCGGTCTTGTGCGCGATTGCGGGCGCAGCAGCCAGAGCCGCGGCGGTGAGGAAGGCCGCCGCTCCGATAACTCCCCTCATACCCCTGTCCTCCTTGCAGTCGGGTGTGCGTGTTGATCGATCGATGCGCGCTGTTCCGTGCGCTGCATCCGCCAGCCAAAAGGCTAACAGCGCTCCGCTCGCCGGATAGCCGTTTGATCGGGAGGAGCGAACCTACCGCGGGGACGCGTGCGCCTCGGCGAGGAACGACAGTACGGCTGTGCGGAACTCGTCGGGCTGCTCCAGCGGCGGCAGGTGGCCCGCCCCGTCGATCGTGACAAGCCGCGCGTCGGGGAGCGCGGCCGCGAGCACGTCGGCGCAGACGCGGAAATCCTCCCAGTCCTGCGCCCCGGACATCACGAGCGTCGGCGCCGTGATACCGATCAGGAGGGCGGGATCATCGTCGAGCGGGTCGTCGGGGTCGGTCTCCTCGACGAGCGACTGCAGCTCGAAGGCGCGTCGCTGCATCACGGCGACCTTCTCGCGCACAGCGGGAGCGTCCTCCCGCGTCCAGGTGTCGAGCACCGCCGCGAGCGCGCCGTCGAGATCGTCGGCCTCGAAGGCCTCGACCTCGCGGTCCTGTGCCGCCACGAGCTCGTCGGAGAAGGCGTGGCCGGGCGCGGCCGCAGACACGAGGACGAGCGCGGTGACACGCTGCGGGTACACGTACGCGAAACGCTCGGCAATCACGCCGCCGAAGGAGACCCCGACCACGGCGGCGTCGGCGAGGCCCAGCGCGTCCATGGTCTCCGCGATGTCGACCCACGGGCCGGCGGGGGAGCCGGCGGCGTCGGCGTCGCCGAAGCCGGGCAGGTCGACGGCGACCACGCGGTATCCCGCTTGCGCGAGGGGTGCGAGCAGGTCGCTCCACATACGGCGGTCGGCGACACCCGCGTGCAGCAGGATGAGCGCGGGCCCGTCGCCCACGACGTCGCAAGGAAGCTCCACGCAGGCGAGTGTCCCAGCGCGCGGTGCGATGGTCAAACGCAGCCGCTGAGGCCGGAGCCGTGTCAGCCGCTCTGCAGCGCTTGCATCAAGGAGGTCTCTGTCTGCGGGCCGCGCAGCTCGTCGGCGATGTGACCCGACGAGTCGACGACGAACGTCGTCGGCAGGCCCGTGAGGCCGTACGCGTAGCCCACGGCCCCTTCCGGGTCGCGCAGCACGGGCATCGTCCAGCCGTAGCGACGCACGAACGCGCGCGCGCCCGGCAGCGAGTCGCTCCAGTCGACGGTGACGATACGGCCGGCGCCGGGGCCGCGCGCGAAGCGCTCCACGGCCGCAGCCTCACGCTGGCACGGTTCGCACCAGCTCGCCCAGAAGAGCACGATCGCGGACCGCCCGCGCGTGAGAGCCGCGAGCGTCGTTGGCGCGCCGGCGATGCGCTCCCGCGGCAGCCCGGGAGCGCGCCGGCCCTGCTTCGTGCCGGCGGACGACAGGCCGACGGCGAGCAGCACGCCGGCGATCACGGCGGCGAGAACGAAGAGCACTGCGCGGCGAGGCACGTCGTCAGCGCGCCGCGGGATCCTTGACGCGCGGCGACCGCGGCGCATCGCGCGAGGTGAGCACGCGCCCTGCCAAGCCTTGCCCGGGCATCGCAGCGAACTTAGCATTCACCCTTCGCCGCGCGCTGTCGCCGCGTCGGCAAGATCGCTTGCATTCCTTCAACTGGTGGACAGTTTGCAGGGGTTTTGCTAGGTTGGCGCCCGATCGCGCCGAGTTCCGCCCCCACCGGGGGTGGGATCGGGGGACCCACAGCGGCCACGGCCGCGGGGGCGAATCGCCACAACTGTGGCGTAGCGTGAGTCGTTCACGCGAGCCCGACAGCTAACCCCGTAGGCGCCCGGAAACGAAGACGAAAGGACGCCCCATGTCGGGATCACCGCGTGATCTTGCCGATGTGCATCATTGGACAGCCTCGCTCGAACGTTCGCGCGCGAGGCGCACCGCCCCCAAGCGCGCCAGGACGGCGTCGTCGAAGCGGTCCGCAAACGCGACCCCGCGTGACCTCACGCGGATGGAACCCTGGGAACGCTCTCTCGGGCTCTCCCGTGCGCGCCGCCGCGCAGCAGAGACACGGCTCGCCATCTCGCAGCCGTCGCGGGCAAGGCAGGCGTCGGCCGGCGCGCTGGCAGTCGTGGCGCTCGGAACGGCGGCCGTGGTCACCAACGCCGAGACGTCCTCGCGCTCGGTCGCACGGCCCGCGCGGCGCAGCGCCGGCACAAGGAGGGGCGCGGGGGCGACAGCGACGCCGGTGGCGCTGCCGCACGGCATCGTGGCGCGATCCGCGACGGAGGTCGCCTACCACCCGCTCTCGCAGACCCAGCGCGCGGAACGCGGCATGGTCAGCGTCGCCGTCAAGCGCCTGCAGGCCGCGCTCGGCGTCGAACAGGACGGCGTCTTCGGCCCGATCACCGAGGGTGCGGTGCGCCGCTACCAGGCCGCGCACGGTCTGACGGTCGACGGCATCGTCGGCCCCGAGACGTGGGGCGCACTCGGCGTGCACGGCCAGCCGACGCTCAATCCCCCGTCGGCCTCGCTCGCCTCCGCCATCGAAAGCGAACACGCTGCCGCGCGGGCGCGGCGCCGCGCAAGGCGGCCCCGCATCGTCGCGGTCGCTGCGGCGCATCGCGTTTCGGCGCGCACCGCCATCGAGCAGCTGCAGACCGCGCTGCACGTCGGCGTCGACGGTGAATTCGGCCCCGAAACAGAGGCCGCGGTGCGGCGCTTCCAGTCCGAGCACGGCCTCGACGTCGACGGCGTCGTCGGCCCGCAGACGTGGGAGGCGCTCGGCCTGAAGGGAGAGCCGATCCTTCGCCCGCCGGCGTGGGCGCTGCCGCACCACCACGACGCGACCACGACCACCACGAGCACGCCATCGAGCGGCGCGCCCGCGGGCAACGCGCAGGCGACGGTCGACGCGGTGATCGCGGCGGCGAACGAAATAGCGACGCGCCCGTACGTGTGGGGTGGCGGCCACGGCTCCTTCGTGTCGTACGGCTACGACTGCTCGGGTTCGGTCAGCTACGCGCTGCACGGCGGCGGCCTGCTGAGCTCGCCCGAGGACTCGAGCGAACTGGAGTCCTACGGCGAAGCGGGTCCCGGCCGTTACATCACTATCTACGCGAACGCGGAACACGCGTGGATGACGATCGACGGCCGGCGTTTCGACACGGTCGCGCTCGCGGAGGACGGCAGCCGCTGGTCGGACACCATGGCACCGACCGCCGGCTACGTCGTTCGCCACCCCGACGGGCTCTAGCAGCTGATCGGGCGGCGCCGCTCGGCGCCGCCCGCTGCCGGGCCTCACGGCCCGGAAGGTCTGTAGGTCGCTGCTAGGAGCCGCGCGCTTTCGCGACGAAGATCCGCACGACCGGCGGGCGCGTGAAGAACCAGAGCTCAGCGCCCACGAGCACGAGCATCATGAGAAGCGCCACTGTCAAGGCGGCCGACGGGGCGCTCGAAGCCTGCGATTCGGGGCGTGCAAGCGACGGCACGACGGCGACCTCGCCTCCTTCCGCGGAGCGCGCTTCGCTCAGCTGGGCGCGCACGCCCGGTGCCCCGGACGTCACGCCTGCGCGAGCGGGCCGCGCACGCTGTTCCCCCCCGCCAAGGACGATCGCCGCTACCGCGACGAGAGCGAGGGCCACCGCGCCGAAGCCGACGAAGAGCGACCGGGCGCGCTCGCTGCGTCGCATCATTCCGGCGCCTGCGGCCGCATCGGCGAGCGCAATCGCCACCGCGAGCGCGACCGGCACGGGCGCGCCGAGGGTGAACGCCGCGCCGAGCGCGAAGAGCGACGTGGCGACGACGAGCGCGCCGAAGACGACGATCGCGGGCGACAGGCTCCAGACGTCGGATACGCCGACATAGAGCGACCTCGACTCGACGGTGTGGTCCATCACCGGCGCTATCGGCAGCGGGGCAGCCGACCATTAGCGGCGCAGCGCCCCATCGGGCGATGGTTCGGCGGGCGACGCTAGGCGAACACGCGCTTTACACGGAAGCGCGTGAAGAAGAACAGCGCGAAGATGCTGAGCAGGAAACTCGTCAGAGCGAACTCGGTCATCCCCTGCGAGCTCGCCGCGCCGGGCGTACCCGCTTCAGTCCGCGCGAGTTCCGACCGCAGCGCGTTCACCCGCGTTTCGCGTTGCGGCGAGCTGAGCGCCGTCGACTGTTCGTCGGCGGCGATCTGAGAGCGCAGGTTCGCCGCGACGACCGTCTGGTTCGACGCGGTGGTCACACCCTTCGCCGCCGCCGAGCTCAGGTTGGAGCCGGATGCAAGCGCGACGACGATCGCCACGACGCCGAGAACGATGCCGATCGAGGTCAGCACGACGTAGAGCTGCCGGGCGAGGTCGACCCGGAGCGTGATGCCGAGCCCGAGCATTAGCTCCCCGCACTCGACGACCGTGAAGAGCGCTTTGCCCCCGGTCGCCGAGTACGAGGGAGTCGTGATCGTTCCGAGCAGCGCGAGCAGCGAGGAACCAGCGATCACGAGGCCGAGCAGCATGACGCCCAGGACGATCGCGCCATCGTCGTTCTGGTAGATGCTGTGAGCTTGCAGTCCGTGTGTTGCCCTTGAGGAGGTCATTCGCGGCTGCATCGTCGCGGCGCGGCCGACGCTTGAGATGACAGACCTCTCACTCGACTAAGCGTTAACTAACTGAACGTCTGTACTAGTACCGACGGCCAGGACACCCCGCCGAATGGGCGTTTTCGGCGCTGGGCGAGCGTCCAGAGAGCCCCGCCGCGCGCTCCGGAGGGCGGGCGGCAGTTGGATCCGATTGCCCGCGATCCAGCCCGTCGAACCGTGCGACACCTGATGCCAACATTGGCTATCTGAACGAGAAAACCCCCGCTCTCGCAGGGGTTTTGTCGAAGCGGATGAAGGGATTCGAACCCTCGACCTTCGCCATGGCAAGGCGACGCTCTAGCCAACTGAGCTACATCCGCGGGAGTGTCGATTCTAGCCACGGCCGCGCACGTCCGTCGCGCCGGTTCAGCCTTTCCGCGTCGAGAGGCCCGCGTCACCGAACGGCTCGTCGCGGTCGCGCACGGCGGCTCGGAATCCGTCCTCGGCAGCGCGACGCTGGAAGTCATACCCCTCGGGTGTGTGGCGCGCAGCGCCGTCGAGCATGGTGCCGATCACCTGCGCTGCGTGCAGGCCCTGCGCGAACAGCGTCTGGTTGATCAGCAGCTTCATCATCGCGAGCTGGTTCACGGGCATGCTGGCGATGCGCTGCACCAGAGCCTCGGTCCGCTCGCGCAGCTTCGCGGCGGGTGGAGCCTCCGCGGCGAGACCCCATTCGGCTGCCTCGCGGCCGGACAGGCTGTCGCCGGTGAAGAGCAGCCGCGCCGCGCGCTGCGGCCCGAGCCGGTATGTCCACAGCGACGTCGTGGGCGATCCCCAGACGCGCGCCGGCGGGTAGCCGATCTTCGCGTCCTCGGCGATCACCAATAGATCCGAGCACAGAGCGAGGTCCGTGCCACCTGCGACGCAGAAGCCGTGGACCATGCAAACGACGGGCTTGCTCGCGTGCAGCAGGCTCATGAAGCCGCGCACGTTGCGGCGCATCATGGCGTAGTCGACCATCGGGTCCCACGTGCGCGCCGGGTCGTGGTTAGCCGCGATCACGCGCGGATCGAGCGGCGATCCGGTGGGCGCGGCGCCCTGCTCGGCGGCGCGCCCCATCCCCTCGGCGCTCTCGACGAGGTCGTAGCCGCCGCAGAAGCCCGTGCCTTCACCGGCGAGCAGCATCAAGTGGACGTCAGGGTCGAGGTCCGCGCGCTCGACACAGTCGACGAGTTGGCGGATGAGCGCCCCGGTGAGGCCGTTGCCGCGCTCGGGGCGATTGAGCGTCAGGCGCGCAACGCGCCCGGTGACCTCGTAAAGGACGTCGCTCATCGCCGGAGGACCCGCGATTCACGTTCTCGGGTGCGCCGCCCGCGCTCGGCCCGCCGCGCGCGGCGCCGCGCGAGCAGGGCCCAGGCTGCGATCGCCGCGAGCACGACGATCGCAGCTGCGCCCGAGATCGCGGCTCCTGGTGCGAGCAGCAGAACCGCCCCGGCGAGGAGGACGGCGGCCGCGATGTCCACACGCGCTGCGCGGCTGCGGGCGCGCGCGCGCCGGCGGGCGTCAGTGCCTGCGCTCACAGGGAGAGCCTCCTGAAGAGCGTACGCGGCAGATGGGCGGCGACGGCGGCCGCCGGCCTCAACCAGCGTGGCGCCCACACCGTGTGCGCCTCGCGCTCGACGGCGTCCACGGTGATACGAGCCACCGTCGAGGCGTCGGTGGCGCCGGGAGGCGGCGCCAGGTGCGCGGTCATTTTCGTGCGGACGAACCCGGGGCGCACGACAAGCATCCTTACACCCCGGCTGCGCAGATCGTCGCCGATCGCCTGCGCGAGAGCGTCGAGCGCGGCCTTGGAGGCGCCGTACGTAGCGAGCGCCCGTCGCGGGCGCTCGACGGCCACCGACGAGAGGACGATGACTTGCCCCGCGCTCTGCTCCTTCATATACGCGCAGACCCGCATGAGCAGCGACGCCGCGCCGACGGCGTTGACCTCCAGAACCGAGAGCGCGGCCGCGACGTCCTGCGGCTGACCGCCACGCTCACCAAGCACACCGACAGCGAGGATCGCAACGTCGATGCCGCCGAGCCGCTCGGCCGCGCTGGCTATGAAGCCGGCGTGGGAGGTCGTGTCGAGCGCGTCGATCAGCGCGCTGTCGACCGCGATCACTCCGGGCTGCCGGCGCAAATCTGCGCACGCCAGCTCGAGTGCTTCGAGATCGCGTCCCGCGAGGAGGAGCTCGCGTGGCGTGCGCGCACACAGCTCGCGCGCGATGGCGATCCCGATCTCCGAGGTTCCGCCGAGCAGGAGCACCCGGCGCCCGGCGCTCACGCCACCACCGGCTCGCTCAGGCCGAGCCGCGCACCGAGGTCCGAGCGCAGGATCCCATCCGGGTCGACCTTCTGTCGCACGCGGCTGAATTCGCCCAGCCGCGGATACATCGCCGCGAGGTGTTCGCGCCGAAGACGTGCGTCCTTGGAGAGGTAGACGCGCCCGCCGGCGCCGGCGACTAGCTCATCAAGTTCGTCGAGCAGCCCCGTCACGCCCTCGGCCGCGGGCAGGTCCACGGCGAGCGTCCAGCCCGCGAGGGGGAACGAAAGCGGGCCGCCGAAGGCGGGCCCGAAGCGCTTGAACACCGCGAGGTAGACGGGCGCGCCGCGGAGCATCTCGAAGAGGGCGGTGAGCTCGCGCTCGCAACCGCTGGGAATCACGGCCTGATACTGCAACAGTCCCGCGCTTCCGTACAGCCGGTTCCAGCAGGCGACGAAGTCGAGCGGGAAAAGGAAGTTCGGGAACGGTGCGCAGCGGACGCGGCGCCGTGGTGCCGCGCGCCAGCGGGCAGCGTTGAACGCCCTCACGGCACTCGGCGCGAGCACCCCGTTCGGTACGTGGCTTGGAACGCGCAGTCGCGCGGGCGCAACGTACGAGGCGCCGTCCGTCACCGCGCGGCGACCGGCGCGACTGCCGTCGCTGAGGTTCGCGCGGCTGACGATCGCGCGCCCGTAGCTCCGTCCGGTGGCGAGCATGTCGAGCCACGCGACGCAGTACCGGTGTCCGGCGTCCGCCGTCACAAGCGCGAGCGTTTCGTCGAGGTCACCGGTGCGCTCGACGTCCTCGTCGACTGACTGTGCGGCGGCGGGGACGACCGCGAGCGTCGCCTCCAACACGACCCCTGTCAGCCCCATCCCGCCGAGCGTCGCGTAGAACAGCTCAGCGTCCCGGTCCGCGTCGATCTCGACGATTCCGCCGGCGGGCGTGTAGATCGTGATCGACGAGACGTGACGCGAGAAACCCCCGTCGCGGTGATGGTTCTTGCCGTGCACGTCGCTTGCGAGCGCGCCGGCGAGCGTGACGTGACGGGTACCCGGCACCACGGGGAGAGTCAGACCGTGATCGCAGAGCGCGGCCATCATCCGGTCGATTGTCGCTCCCGCCTGCGCACGCACGAGCAGGCGCTCGGCGTCCACCTCGACGATGCGATCGAGCCTGGTCATGTCGAGAACCACCCCGCCCGAAAGCTGCGCCGCGTCACCGTAGCTGCGACCCGCCCCCCTTGCGATCAGACCGTGCGGCGCGCTCGCGACGACGGCCTCCGCGGCCTCGTCGAACGACTCTGGCGTCACGACGCGAGCGCGCACGGGTCGGGTCCTCCCCCAACCGGACAGTTCGCGCTCGACGCCGGGCATCGCCGGCAGCGGCCGCTCAGACACCCGCATATATGCCGATGGCGCAGCCGACGGCCCACAGGGCGCCGAGGGCCAGCAACCCCACGTCGCGTAGGACGAGATCCTCCGGGGCTTGCCCGCGCCCGTCGCCGACCAGCGAGCCGTAGCGCACGAGCCAGAGAAGCAGCGGCAGCGCCGAGAGCGTGAACAGCCACGCGTCGTCGGACCGCGTCAGCGCCCAACCGACGTACGAGGCGAACGCCCCGAGCGCCGCCAGCACGATCGCGGCGTGAAGTCGCCGCGGCGTGTAGGCGCGCAGCGTTCGCCGCGTGGCGGGCCGACCCGCGCTCGCGCGGACCTCGGCGTAGCGCTTGCATGCCACGAGAAACATCGCCCCGAATCCCGTGACGAGGATGAACCAGCGCGAGAGGCGCACGTCGGTTGCCGCTCCGCCGGCGACGGATCGCAGCACGAAGCCGGCGGCGATCGCAGCGATGTCGGCGAGCGGGACGTGGCGCAGCTTGATCGAGTAGAGGGCGGTGAGGGCGAGGTAGGCAAGCACAACGCCGGCGAGCGCCGGCGCCGCGGCCGCCGCTAGAGCGAGGGCCGCGGACGCCAGGAAGCCTGCCGCGACAAGCGCTGCGCGGGGGCTGAGCTCTCCCGACGCGATCGGCCGCAGTCGCTTGCGCGGGTGGAGCCGGTCGTGGGCAACATCGCGAACGTCGTTGACGAGATAGGTCGCGCTGGACGCCATGCACATCGCTGCAAAGGCCATGAACAGCTCCCGCAAGACTTGCGGGCGTCCCAGGAGCCCCGCCGCGGCCGGGGCGGCAAGCACCAACAGGTTCTTGGCCCATTGCCGCGGCCGGCAAGCCGCGAGCAAGACCAGGCCTTTGCGGCGCCCGGGGCTGGCCGCCGACGTCGGCACGGTGCCCGCGGCAGTGCGCGGCGGGCGGGACGGCTCGGTGTCGATCATGTGCGAGGCGCCCATAGCTGATCCCGAGCGGCCTCCGTCAAGCCGAACTGGCCGCCGACTGAGCTTCGCACAGGCCCACGCCGCTACGGGGCCGTTCGCGTAAGACCGGCGTAAGAATCCGGCGCGGCGCGGGTTGAGCGTCGGCGGCGCTCGTAACGTGACGAGGCGATGGGTTCGACGACCCCGCCGCGCGAGCGACCTCGCCGCGCCCGCACGCCGCGAGCGCGCGATGTTCCGGCGACCTCGCGCGGCGTGCGCTTGCGCAGAATCGCCGCGGGAGCCGCGATCCTGGTCCTCATCCCAGCGTTCGTGTCGTTCGCTTCGATGGCGACGAGGCCGTCGAACACGGCGCTGGGCATTCGCACCGTCGAGTGGCTCAGGGAAAACGGAGCCGGGGAAATCGTCGCCGACGTCGAGTCGGTCTATTACTCCCTGACGGCGCCGAGCAAGGGCGGCCCTGCGCTCCGTGCGCTTCCGAGCGTCGGCTTCGCGGCGCACCCGAACGCCGGCGCGGCTCGAAGCGACATCGGCCGCCCGCCGGACGTGAGGCCGATGCTGCATCCGGCGCTGCGCGGCGAGGGCGTGTGGCGCGCGACGCGGCCGGGTTTCCAGGGACCGCCGCCCGTGTTCATCACAACCATCCGCGACCAGCCCGAATACCCGCGCGTCGTCGCAGGGCTCGCGTGGATCGACCCGCATCGGACGAGCGTCGTTCTTTATCCGGGGCGCGAAGAGCCGGCCGTCGAACTGCCGTCGCGCGGACCGCTGGAGGTTCCGGACGCGCTCCGCCCACGGCTCTTGGCAACGTTCAACAGCGCATTCAAGCTCACCGACTCCGGCGGCGGGTTCATCTACCACGGACACGAGTACGCGCCGATGCGCGACGGGGGCGCGACGTTTGTCGGCTACCGGAACGGTGCGGTGAACGTCGTCGCCTGGGATCACGGCAGCGCGGTGCCCCATGACGTCTGGTACGCGCGCCAGAACCTCGACCTAACCGTGAACCAGGGCCGCCTCGCTCCGAACATCGAAAACAGCTCGGCGTGGGGGGCGACGATCGGAAACGCTGTCCTGACCTGGCGATCCGCCGCCGGCATCACGGCGCACGGCGACCTTCTGTACGCCGCCGGTGAAGACCAGTCAGCCGGCAGCCTCGCCCGCGCGCTCATCCGCGCAGGCGCTGTTCGGGCGATGTCGCTCGACATCAATCCGTACTGGACCAGCTTCATCTCCTACGGGTCGCCGGGAGCCCGCGCGCCACGGAACCTGCTGCCGAACATGGAACGCTCGCCGTACCGCTATCTCGAACCCGACGACCGTGATTTCTTCGCGGTCTATGAACGCTGAAGCGGCTCGTCTACGCTTAGCCGATGGGGTTCTTCACACGTCGCTCCCCGGAGATGGTCGGAGCAGCCGACGCGCTCCCCGGACGCGCCGACCCGATGGCGCTCGAGGATCGTCACGCCGTTCTCGGCACGCCGCTGCGACCACCGTTCCCCGACGGCGTCGAGACAGCGGTGTTCGGTCTCGGCTGCTTCTGGGGCGCCGAGCGGATCTTCTGGGAAGCGGACGGCGTCTACACGACGGCCGTTGGCTATGCGGGCGGCTTCACGCCGAACCCGACGTACGAGGAGGTCTGCAGCGGCCGGACCGGCCACGCCGAGGTCGTTCTCGTCGCCTTCAAGTCGCAGGAGACGAGCTACGCCAACATGCTGCGCCTCTTCTGGGAGGGCCACGACCCGACACAGGGGATGCGCCAGGGCAACGACGTCGGCACGCAGTACCGCTCGATCATCCTTTACGCAAGCGACGTCCAGCACAATGAGGCGCTCGCGTCACGCGATGCGTACCAGCAGCAGTTGGATGCGGCCGGCTACGGGCGTATCACGACCGAGATCGAGCCGCTCGGCGAGTTCTACTACGCGGAGGACTACCACCAGCAGTACCTCGCGAAGAACCCCAACGGCTATTGCGGCCTCGGTGGCACGGGCGTGAGCTGCCCCGTGGGCCTCGGCACTTCGGCGCCCCCCGCCCAAAGCTCGTAGCGCGGGTGGGTTTTCAGGCGCGCGACGACATCCGCGCTCGTCGCGGTTACCGTCTGCTCGATGCCGCGCAACGCGACGGACGACGATGACGCGCTGCCGCCGGTAATCGGGCCGAGCCCGCCGCGGTCGGGGCTCTGCATCCGCGGCGCGGATCTTGTCGTCGAGGATTGGACCACCGGCGAGGACCGCGACTTCGTCGCGCCGTTGCACGTTCACCACGCGGACGACGAGGCGTGGCACGTCATATCGGGGGCGCTGAGGTTTCGCTTCAAGGGCGAGCGCGAACTTGTCGCAGTCGCCGGCACAACCGTGCTCGTCCCCGCCGGCATGCCGCACACGTTCGGCAACGCCGGGCCCGGAGCGGCGCGCTACCTGATCATTCTTCCTGCGCGGCTGCACGAGCTGATCCGCGCGCTCCACGCGGCGCCTGCGAATGAACACGCAGCGATCTTCCTGGCGCATGAATCGGAGCTCGTCGACTAAGCGGATACCCGTCGACCGTTCACGGTCGCGCCGAAGAGGCCCCGGGCGCCGTAGCCCGCGGGGACGTCTACGGCCGGCGCACGTGGAAGCCTCGTTCGTTGCCGCGGCGCAGCGGACGCCAGCGCGGACCCGGCAGGCCACCGGGGTCGTCGGCGGGCACCGTGTCGAAGCGAACACCGGCGACCGTCATGTAGACGTGTTCCGTGTCCGTGAAGAGCGTGATCCACGTGCCGACGCCTCGTTCGCCGTAGCGCTCGAAGAGCGTCGAGTCGTATGGGTATTCGAGCAGGCCCGCTGCGTGGAGCGCGTAGGAGACCGAACCCGAGCAGTCGTACCCGGGGGCGTGCCACGACTGGTGCCCTCCGCCCCACAGGTAGGGCTTGCCGACGAGTTCGTTGCCCGCCCAGAGAACCTCTTTGACGACCTTCGGCGCGGCCATCGGCGCCGCGGCGAGGACACGGTTCGTGTTGACCGTGATCAACTGTGCGATGACGCCGGGGACGAGCAGGTGGGGCTGCGGTCCCGGCCGCGATTTGGCGGGTGCCGTCGGATTGCGCGGGCGGTAGCGCCGTAGCCGCCCGCCTGGGCCGCGGAGGTACACGGGGCCTTCGTACGTGTAGCGAAACGGTTCCCACGCGTTTTCCGGTGCGGGCCGTTCGTCGACTTCCAGACCACCTTCCTCTTGCTGGTCGAGGTTGCCCGGCTCGTGGTAGGCCGCGAGTTCGCTCGTCGTGACCGGCGCGTACCAGTGGCGCGGATAGAAGGGTCGCTGCGCATCGGCGACGGCTGCGGGCAGGAGCACGGCGAGCATCAGCAGAACGCACAAAGCGCACAAGGCGTCGCTTCGCCTCAGGCGGGGTGGGTCGGCGCAGCCGACTGCGGGTGTTGCTGCGGTCACCGGGTGCCTCCTCGCGTGGGTAACGAACATGCCTTGCTGGATTAGTCGACGCTGCCGTGCGCGGCGATTACCGTGGCAGCGGCCCTTGCGCCAGCGCGAGTCATCGAGCGGGCTTGAGCCGACGGGTCGCGCTCGCGTGCGCGCGGACCTCGAGGCATTCGAGCCGCGCAGGCGAAGACCTCCACGCGCACGGCGCCCGAGCTCACTGCCCGCAGGGGCGCGGTGGGGGCGCCTGCCCGACCGTGACCCGGCAGCGCGGCCGCCGGCGTTGTCGGGCAAACCCGAGTGCGGTCATCCGGGAACCCCGGTGGCGCCCGGCCTGCGCGCCGGCGAAATTGTCGGCACCCCCGATCCGAAAGGAACGCCCCCATATGCGACTGACCCCAACCCTGACTGCCGGCGCCTTCGCCGCGACCTGCACCTGCCTTCTCGCCACGAGCGTGGCATTCGCGGCGCCGCCGCGGCATGTGCTCATCCTGCGGGACCCGGAGCTCGCCGAACCGCTCAAGCTCGGCGTCCCGACGTCCGACTTCGAAACCTTCGGCGTCGGCGACGGCTACGAAGCGAGCTGCAGCCAGACCGCGCTCGGCGCCCTCGTGACGAACGACCGGCCGACCGACTTCGTCGACTTCCTCGGAACCGAGGAAGCGGCGCGCTGCGGCGACGAACTGAAGCTCCTGTCGGGTTCGGCGAAGCGCCTGGCGTTCTCGCGCTCCGGCGTGATCAAGGAGTTCGCCAACTGGCGACTGGAACTTCCCGACGGCTGCGTCTACTCGCTCAGGAACACGTCCGGCTACGTGCCGATCGGCGAGGAAGTCCTCGACCGCGAACTGCGCGGCGCCGCGAGGCTGCTGACGAAGAGGAGTGCGTCCGGCTGCGCAGCGAGCGAGCCGGCTTACTCCGTGATCGATCCCTCCGAGACCGAATACGGCTCGATCCCTTACGCCACCGAAGTGAGCTGATCCCGCAGGCGCGCGGCCGGCGACCTTCCCCCGGGTCGTCGGCGCGCGCAACCGCGCGGTTGCGACGCCGACGGGTGCTCGCCGCGAGCCGGGCCGTAGAGCGATTGGGGGAGGGCGGCCCCGACAGCCGCCCTCCCCCAGTTGACCGAGCTTTTACGCTCCCGCAGGCGCCGCGGCCGGTCCGCCCGCGAGCCCCCCTTCGCGGCTGTGGGGCCCGCCGAGCGTCGGAACGTCCGACGGGTAGACCTCGTTGCCGTGGATGGCGTGGTCTCCGATCTCGAGCTCCTCGTCACTGAGACGCAGTGGCAGGAAGATCCCGACCAGCTTCAGCAGGATGAATGTCATCACGCCGCTGAACACGATCACCCAGAGGGCCGCCTCGGCCTGCCATCTGATCAATGTCCAGCTGCCGAAGAAGACCCCCGCCTCGCCCGGCAGGTTCGCGGCGCCGCCGCCGTGGCCTATGTACTCGACTATTCCCGGATCGGCGAATAAGCCGACACATAAGCCGCCGACCAATCCGGCGACGCCGTGCGTATATATGACCCCGAGCGTGTCGTCCACGCTGCGGAATATCGGTGCCCGGCTCAGGTAGCGGATCGCGAACCACACAATCGTGGAGTCGATGACACCGATGGCGATGGCGCCCCACCCGTTCACGAAACCTGCGGCGGGCGTGATGCCCACGAGGCCCGTGATCATGCCGTTGACGGCGCCCAGCATCGTCGGCTTTTCGCGGAAGATGTAGTCCCAGGCGATCCACACAAGCATCGCGACGGCCGTCGTGACGTTCGTGTTGAGCACCGCTGCGGACGCATCTGCCCCGGCGTAGTAGGAGTCGCCGCCGTTGAAGCCGTTCCAGCCGAGCCAGAGCAAGCCGGCCCCGCACGCGACCATCAACAGGTTGTTCGGCGCGTCCACCTCGCGATCTCGCTGCAACCTCGGCCCGATCACAGCGGCCGCGACGAAGCCGGAGATGCCGGCCGTCAGGTGGATCACGTACCCACCCGAGTAGTCGAGGGCGCCGTGCGCGGCGAAGTAGCCGCCGCCCCAGAGCAGGAACGCGTTCACCGTGTAGACGAACGTGATCCAGAGCAGCACGAACGGAATCCACGCCTTGAAGCTGATGCGCCCCAGAACGGACCCGAGCATCAGGATCGGCGTGATCGCCGCGAACACGAACTGGAAGTAGACGAGCGATGAGAGCGGGAAATGGAACGACGGACCCGTCGACACCGAGGGTATGTATGCGATGCCCTCCAGGTCGTGCGGCCCGACGACCGTCCCCGACCGTCCCCACATCGTTTCGAAGAAGCTGTGACCGTGTCCGAGCGGTGCGCCGAAGCCCATCTTGTAGGCCCACAGCACCCACGCGACAAGGACGAGCCCGAATGCGGCGAACGTGAGCATCATGCTGTTGACCGACCAGCGCTTCTGCATCACGCCGCCATATAGGACGGCCAAGCCGGGAAGACTCATGAAACCGACGAACGTGGCCGCCGTCAGCTGCCACGCGTTATCGCCGGATACGAGCCAGCTTGGATATGACAGCCAGGATGCCATCTGCCTCCCTTGGTTGTGTAGGGGCGCCCGCGCGCAGGGGGAGCGCGCGGACGCCGATTGCGAAAGAGATGTAATCGCGGCCCGCAGCACGCGGGTAGGGGCACATTGGCCAAGACTTGGCCCCTGCGTTTGGACAGTTGTCGATACGCCCTCAGGCCAGGCCGGCGCGCCGGCAGGCCACTTCTACCTGCGCGCGCAGGTGCGGCAAGCGACCGGGGTGCGCGCAGAGCGCGCGTGCTTTGGCGCCGCACTGTTCGATGCGCGCCGCGCCGAGCGTGCTCGCGAACGTCACTTCGACGCAGCGCCCGCGGTGCGTCGTCGACCCGGTCGTGAGCGCGAGGACGACGGCGACTGCGATCAGCACGGCGAGCACGCCGGAGACTACGGAGCGCTCGCGCCAGCCCCACTGCATGGGTTCGGACAGGCGTTTCTGCTGGCCGACCAGGATCATCGCGGCCGACGCGACTGGCTCAGGAGCTCTCGTCGCCCTGCTCGGGCATGAACTGCAGTGCGGCGGAGTTGATGCAGTACCGCTGGCCCCCTGGGCCGGGGCCGTCATCGAAGACGTGGCCGAGATGGCCGCCGCAGTTGCGGCAAACGACCTCGGTGCGGCGCATGAAGAGGCTGTTGTCGGGGCGCAGCTCGACGGCGGCCGCGACGGCGGGCTCGGTGAAGCTCGGCCAGCCGGTGCCGGAGTCGAATTTGGTGCCGCTCGTGAAGAGGAGGGTGTCGCAGGCGGCGCAGCGGTACTCGCCCGAGTCCGTGTTGTACGTGTACTCGCCCGTGAACGGCGGCTCGGTGCCCGCCTCGCGCAGGACGCGGTACTGCTCGGGGGTGAGGCGGCTGCGCCACTCCTCCTCGCTCACATCGACCGCAGGCTTCTGCTCGCTGGCCATGGAACTGTTCTAGCACCCGGCGATAGGAGGCGCAATGCGCTATTCTAATCCTTACGCAAGCGTAAGATTCAGTGGAGAGGGGCTCCTTGGCGACGACAACGACGAGACCGCGCGGCACCGGGCAGCGCTTCGGCGTCGCCGGCGAGCATCCCCACTACCGCTGGTGGGCCCTCTCCTGCACGAGCCTCGGGATGCTGCTCGCCGCGACGAACTCGGGCACGCTGATCATCGCGCTCCCGAACCTGGAGCGTTCGCTTCACGCGAGCCTGCTGGCCCTCGTCTGGGTGATCCTCGCCTACCTGATCGCGGCGACGGTGCTCGTGCTCACCGCGGGGCGCCTCAGCGACCTGTTCGGGCGCAAGCGCGCCTACGTGGGCGGCTTCATCCTCTTCGCCGCCGCGTCACTCGGGGCCGGCCTTGCGACGAGCGCAGACGTCCTCATCATCTGGCGGGTCCTGCAGGGCGTCGCGTCCGCCTTCCTCTTCGCCAACGCCGCGGCCCTCGTCACGGACGCGTTCCCGCGCGAGCAGCTCGGCCTGGCGATGGGGGCCAACACGATGGTCGCCGCGGTCGGTCTCGTGCTCGGGCCGGTGCTGGGCGGCCTGCTCGTATCGCTCAGCTGGCACTGGGTCTTCTGGTTCAACGTGCCGCTCGCGTTGCTCGGCGCGGCCTGGGGCGCACTCGTGTTGCACGAGCTCGCCAAGCCCGACACGGTGCGCGGCTTCGACCCCTACGGCACCGGCGCCTTCGTTCTCGGCCTCACGGGCCTCGTGCTCGCGATCTCGCGCGGCGGGCTGACCGGCTGGAACGACGTCGTGGTCGTCGCGGGCTTCGCCGCCGCCGTCGTGCTGCTGCCGGTCTGGATCCTGATCGAGACGCGCTCGCGCGCGCCGATGCTCGACCTCTCGATCTTCCGCAACCGCCTCTTCGCGGCGGCGGGCGCCGCGGCCTTCATCAACGGTCTCGCGCGCTTCGCGCTGATGTTCCTCTTCGTCTTCTACTTCCAGGGCGCGCAGGGCGACTCGCCGATCGAAGCCGGCATCAAGCTCGCGCCGCTCGCAATCGGCATGCTCATCGCCTCGCCGCCGGCGGGCATGTGGGCGGACCGTCACGGCTCGCGTGGCCTCGCGGCGCTCGGCATGCTCCTGAGCGCCGCCGGCCTCGCCGGCATGACGACGCTCCAGGTGCACACCCCGTACGCGGTCGCCGCGGCGCTGCTCGCCACGGTCGGCGTCGGCTCGGGCCTCTTCAACAGCCCGAACACCGCGGCGATGATGGGGGTCGTGCCGCCCTACCGGCGCGGCGTGGCGGCGGGCGCGCGGACACTTCTCCAGAACACCGGCGCGGTGCTCTCAATCGCGTTCGTGATGGCCGTCGTGACCGCCGCCGTGCCGAAGTCGACGCTGTTCGCCGTCTTCTCCGGCGTCGCTGCCGGGCTCTCCGAAGCTACGCTCGCGCCGTTCATCGCGAACATGCACGCCGCGCTCTGGTGCCTGGCGGCGGTTTCGTTCATCGGCATGTTCGTCTGCCTGCTGCGCCCCAAGCACGCTGCCCTCGCAGCCGAAGCCGCATGAGCCAGACGCGTCAGAGCCTGCGCATCGGCGACGTCGCGCGCGAGCTCTCGATCACGCCGCGCACGATCCGCTACTACGAGGAGCTCGGCCTGCTCGCGGCCGAGCCCGGCCGTCGCTCGGGCAGCCACCGCACCTATGCGCCGGCGGACGTCGACCGCCTGCGCGAGGTGCTGCGCCTGAAACAGCTGCTCGGCGTGAGCGTCGAGGAGCTGCGCACGCTGCTCACCGCCGAACAGACGCGAGCTGAGGTGCGCGCCGAGCTTCGCCGCGAGGACGTCACCGACGACAGGCGTCGCGAGCTGCTCACCCAGTCGGCGACGCACCTGGACCGCCAGCTGGAGCTCGTGCGGCGACGGCGCGACGAGCTCGAGCGCCTCTACTCTGAGCTCACCGACACGCGCCGCAAGGTGCGCCGGCGGCTGCGCGAGCTCGAAGCGCGCGCGACCGGCGACGCGGCCGCGGACGACATCGAGCTCGTGGGAGGCGGAACATGACCGAAGCGCGCATCGAGCCAAGCCCGGACGGGGTTCCGGGCGCAGTCACGGACCCCGCGACGCTACGCGGCGAAGAGCTCACCTATCCCGGCTACGCGGGCGACGCGGTGAACGCCTTCCTCGCGCGCCCGGCTGAGACGGGCGCGCTGCCGGGCATGGTCGTCATCCACGAGGCGGGCGGCCTGAACGAGCACATCCGCGACGTCGTCGCGCGGATCGCGCAGCTCGGATACGTGACGATCGGCGTCGACCTCTACACGCGCGAAGGCGGCCCGCCTGAGCCCGGGAACATGAACGCGATCATGGAGCGGATCTTCAGCCTCCCCGACGAGCGCGTGCTGGAGGACCTCACCGGCGCAATCGACGTGCTCCGCGGCCGCCGCGACGCGCGCGGCCCGGTCGGCATCATCGGCTTCTGCATGGGTGGCCGCTACAGCCTGCTGGCCGCCTGCTCGCTGACGGGTCTCGACGCCGCCGTCGACTGCTGGGGCGGCTTCATCGACCGCTCGACGCCGGATGAGGTCACGACGCCGGAGCGCCCGCGCCCGCCGCTCGACCTCGTCGCGGGCCTCGGCTGCCCGCTGATGGCAGCCGTCGGAGCCGAGGACCAGAACCCCTCCCCCGCGCTCGGCGAGCTGCTCGCCGAGCGCGCGATCGCCGCGGGCAAGGACATCACCGTCGATGTCTACGACGGAGCCGGGCACGCCTTCTTCGCCGACTACCGGCCCAGTTACCGGCCCGGTCCGGCCCACGAACTGTGGTCGCGCGTCGTGCCGTTCCTCCATCGCCATCTCCAGGGCGACACGGGGTGATACGCGCCAGCTTCATATAGTTCGCTGGGAAACTATTTGGGCGGCGGGCAGCCGTAAAAACGTCGAGCGCGGAGGAGGCGAACGGTGGATCGCAAGTGGTGGACTCTCATCGCGGTCTCGCTCGCGATCTTCATGTTGCTGCTCGACATCACTGTCGTGAACGTCGCGCTGCCCGACATCCAGCACGACCTTCACTCGAGCTTCCAGGACCTGCAGTGGGTCGTCGACGCCTACGCGCTGACGCTCGCCGCGTTCCTGCTGACCGCCGGCTCGGCGGCTGACATCCGCGGCCGGCGATTGGTGTTCGTCACGGGGCTGGTCGTCTTCACGACGTCCTCGGCGGTCTGCGGCCTGTCGTCGAGCGCGTTGATGCTGAACATCGCGCGCGCGGTGCAGGGGACCGGCGGCGCGATGATGTTCGCGACCTCGCTCGCGCTGATCGCGCAGGCCTTCTCGGGCCGCGAGCGCGCCACCGCGTTCGGCGTCTTCGGCGCGGTCACGGGCGCCGCCGTCGCCGTCGGCCCGCTCATCGGCGGCATCATCACGACGGGGATCGGCTGGCAGTGGATCTTCTACGTCAACGTGCCGATCGGCATCGCCGCCGTGATCGTGTCGCTCACGCGCGTCGAGGAGTCGTTCGATCCCACGTGCACCGGGATCGACTGGCCCGGCTTCGTGACCTTCTCCGGCTCGCTCTTTCTGCTCGTGTTCGCGCTCGTGCGCGGCAACGACGTCGGCTGGGGTTCCACGGAGATAGTCGCGATGCTCGCCGGCGCGCTCGCCCTGATGGTCGCGTTCGTCGTGATCGAGCGGCGCAGCAGCTGCGCGATGTTCGAGCTCGCGCTGTTCCGCCGCCCCACGTTCACGGGCGCGAACATCGTCGCCTTCACGCTCTCATCCTCGATCTTCTCGATGTTCCTCTACCTCACCCTCTACATCCAGGACGTCCTCGGCTTCAGCCCGCTGCAGGCGGGGCTGCGCTTCCTGCCGATCACGCTGCTCTCGTTCGCCGTCGCGCCGTTCGCCGGCCGCCTGATCGTGCGCGTCCCCGTGCGCCTTCTGCTCGGCTGCGGCCTGGTCCTCGTCTCCGCCGGCCTCTTTCTCATGACGGGCGTAAGCAACACGAGCGAATGGACGGTGCTGATCCCCGGCTTCATCGCGGCCGGCGCGGGGATCGGCCTGATCAACCCGCCGCTCGCCGCCACCGCGATCGGGGTCGTGCCGCCGAACCGCAGCGGCATGGCGTCGGGTATCAACAGCACGTTCCGCCAGGTCGGAATCGCGACGGGCATCGCCGCGCTCGGCGCGATCTTCCAGCACTCGATCATCAAGCAGGCGAGCAGCGCACTCGCCGCCTCTGGGCACGCGCCGCAGGTCGTCGCGGCCGCGCACGGCAATCTCGGCACGGTGCTCGAGTCCGGCGGCGTGCGCACGTTCGCACAGCACCTGCCGACCGCGGCGCGCACGGCGCTCATCGGCGCCTACCACGGCGCATTCACCACCGCGCTCGACGACATCCTCGTGATCGCGGCCTGCGTCGCACTGGTCGGCGCGCTCTGCGCCTTCTGGCTGATCCGGGCCGCCGACTTCCAGGCCGGCTCGCACGCCGCGCCGGCCGAGGCGCCGGAGGCAGCCGCCGGGGTCGCGGCCTGACGTGCCTCAGCGGCCGTCGGGCTCGGGCTCGAACCCCGGGCACGAGAGCACGGGCTGGCGCGGGTACCGCGGGTACTCGGGTTCCGTGCGCGAGCGTTCGCAGAGCAGGAACACCGAGCCGCGCGTGTTGCGCACCTCACGGCGGTGCGCACACGCCGGGCAGAGGCCGCCGTACCGCGGCTCGCGCATCGCGTCCACACCGCAACTGTCGCACGCGCGGGGGGCGCTGAGCCGGTGAACACCTTCGTCCGTCTGCTCGGCTTCTTGCGCCCGTACCGTCGCGCCGTCACGGCCGCGGCCCTGCTCGCGTGCGTCGCGATGGTGATGACCGTCCTCGTCCCCGCGCTGACGGGCGCCGCCGTCAACGCGCTGCAGCACGGCGCGGAAGCGAGCAAGGCGCACGACTACAGCGAACGAGACCACTACCAGCACCAGCTGGAACTGTTCGCGCTCGCGATCGCGGTCGCGGTGCTCATCCGTTGGGGTCTGACGTACATGCGCCGGCTGATCGCGGGCCGCGTGTCGCTCGCGATCGAATACGACCTGCGCGAGCGCCTCTACGCGCGCCTGCAGGCGCTCGAGCTCGCCTTCTTCGACCGCCAGCAGACGGGACAGCTGATGTCGCGCGTAACGGTCGACCTGCAGGCCGTGCGCTTCTTCCTCGGCTACGGCCTGGTCTTCATCCTTCAGTCCGCGATCACGATCGTCCTCGCCGCGATCGCGATGCTGATCATCAACCCCAAGCTCGGCGCGATCTCGATCATCCCCGTCCCGTTCGTCGTCGTGATCTCGCAGCGCTACGGGCGCCGGGCGCGGCCCGCGATCCAGGAGGTCCAGCAGCGCATCGCCGAACTGACCGCGAACGCGGAGGAGAACATCGCCGGCGTGCGCGTCGTCAAGAGCTTCGCGCGCGAGCCGCTGCAGCTGCAGCGGTTCCGCGCCTCGGTCACGCGCGTGTTCGAGCAGTCGATGATCGCGACGCGCCTGGAGGCCCTTTTCAACCCGATCATCGGCTTTCTGCCGCAGCTCGGCCTCGCGGCCGTGCTGCTCGTCGGCGGCAACGAGGTGATCGACGCCAAGCTCTCGCTCGGCGCGTTCACGTCCTTCTACTTCTACCTGAACATGCTGATCAACCCGATGCGCACGCTCGGCGTGACGCTCGGTCTCGCGCAGCGCGCGACCGCGTCCGGGGCGCGCGTGTTCCAGCTGCTCGACCGCGAGCCGCGCCTGACGTCGCCCCCCGAAGCGCCTGCGCTCCCGCCGGGCAAAGGCGAAGTCGTCTTCGACCACGTCTCGCTCACCTACGACGCCGGCGACGAGCCCGAACTCGTGGAAGGGGCCGCGCCGGCGGCCGGAACCGGGCGCCACGTGCTGAGTGACATCGACCTCACGATCGCCGCCGGGAGCACGGTCGCGCTCGTCGGCGCGACCGGCGCGGGCAAGACGAGCCTCGTCTCGCTCATCCCGCGCCTTTACGACGTCAGCGAGGGAGCCGTGCTGATCGACGGTGCCGACGTGCGCAGCGTCGACCTGCGCTCGCTGCGCTCGCAGATCGCGATCGTCAGCGACGACCCGTTCCTCTTCTCGGCGACGATCGCCGAGAACATCGCCTACGCCCGGCCGGAGGCGAGCGAACAGGAAGTGATCGACGCGGCCCGCCGCGCCGAGGCGCACGAGTTCATCGAGCGCCTGCCCGACGGCTACCGCACCCAGGTCGGGGAGCGCGGCCTCACGCTCTCCGGCGGCCAGCGCCAGCGCCTGGCGATCGCCCGTGCCCTCGTCGCCGACCCGCGCATCCTCGTGCTCGACGACGCGACGAGCTCGGTCGACTCGTCGACCGAGCGCAAGATCAAGCTCGCCCTCGACGCGGCGATGGAGGGGCGCACGACGCTGATAATCGCCCACCGCCTCTCGACGATCGCGCTCGCCGACGAAATCATCGTGCTCGAGCGCGGCGAGGTGCTCGCGCGCGGGAGCCACGGCGCCCTGCTTGAGCGCTCCGAGCTGTACCGCGAAATCGTCGCCAAGGGCCTGCCCGACCAGGTCTTCCTGACGCGCGAGACGCGGCCCGCGGAGGTGAGCGGCCTGTGAGCCCGGGGGTCGCGCGCGGCGGCGCCGGCGGGGGCGGAGGCGGCGGAGGCCGCTGGGGTTCGACGTGGACCGGCGAGAAACCGAGCAGGGGCACCCGCGGACGGAACCTGCGCGGCCTGATCCAAATGATCCGGCCGTACCGCTGGCGCGCCGTCGCGACCGCGGCCGCGCTCGTCGTCGGCACCGCCGCGGCGCTCGCTCCGCCGCTGCTCGCGAAAGTAGCGATCGACGAAGGCATCGACAAGCACGACACGGAAACCCTCGTCCTCGTGGTGATCGCCTTCCTGTTCGCCGCGGTGCTCGTGCTCGTGACGACGTACGCGCAGACCTACCTCGTCGGCTGGATCGGCCAGCGCACGCTCGCGGACCTGCGCATCCGGATCTTCTGCCACCTGCAGCAGATGCCGATCGGGTTCTACGAGTCGCGGCCCGCGGGCGTGCTGATCAGCCGCATCACCAACGACGTCGAAGCGCTCGAAAGCCTCGTCACCGACTCCGTCGTCACGCTCTTCCAGGCCGGCCTCACGCTCGCCGGCACGGTGGTGATCCTGCTCGTCCTCGACGTGAAGCTCGCGCTTATCACGTTCCTCGTGTTCCCCTTCCTGATCGCCGGCTCGATGTGGTTCCGCTTCGCGTCGGCGACCGCGTTCCGCCGCACGAGGGAGACGATCGGCGCCGTCACGGCCTACCTGCAGGAGACGCTGTCGGGCATCCGCATCGTGCGCACATTCGGGCAGGAGCGGCACCACGAAGCGGCGTTCGCGGCGCTGAACGACGACAACCGCGAGGCGAACATGAAGACGGTGTACCTCAACGCCGCCTACTTCCCAGCGGTCGAAATGCTCTCCGGGATCGCGATCGCCGTGATCGTCTTCTACGGCGGCAGCCAGGCGATCGACGGCGTCATCACGCTCGGCACGGTCGTCGCGTTCGTCGGCACGCTCTCGAACGTGTTCGAACCGATCCAGCAGCTCTCGCAGCTGTACACGACGTACCAGTCCGGGATGGCGGCGCTCGAGAAGATCTTCCAGCTGCTCGACGAGGAACCGAACCTCACGGACGCCGAGGACGCGCTAGAGCTGCCGCGGCTCGAGGGTGAGATCACGTTCCAGGGCACTACGTTCGCCTACGCGCGGCGCCGCGGCGCCGCGGCCGACCCCGCTCCGGCGCTCGACCACATTGACCTCGATGTCGCGCCCGGGGAAACCATTGCGCTCGTCGGTGCTACCGGAGCCGGCAAGTCGACGATGGCAAAGCTGGTCGCGCGCTTCTACGATCCGACCTCGGGTCGCGTGCTCGTCGACGGCCATGACCTGCGAACGGTCTCGAGCCACTCGCTGCGCTCGCAGATGGGCATCGTGCCGCAGGAGGCCTTCCTCTTCGCCGGCACCATCGCCGAGAACGTGCGCTTCGGGCGCCCAGACGCGACCGACGCGGAAGTGCACGCGGCGATAGAAGCCGTCGGCGCCGACGCGTTCGTCGCCGACCTGCCCGCCGGCATCGACGCACAGGTCGGCGAGCGCGGCTCGCAGCTCTCCGCGGGGCAGCGTCAGCTGATCGCGTTCGCCAGGGCGCTGATCGCCGACCCGCGCATCCTCGTGCTCGACGAGGCGACCTCGAACGTCGACCTGCACACCGAGACCAGGATCGAGGAGGCACTGAAGCGCCTGCTCACGGGCCGCACGTCGATCGTGATCGCGCACCGCCTTTCAACGATCCGTCAGGCGGCGAGGATCATCGTGCTCGAACACGGCCGCATCGCCGAGCAGGGCTCGCACGACGAACTAATCGCGGCCCGCGGCAGGTACTTCGAGCTGTACAGGGACTGGGCAGAGCAGGCCGCCGTCTGACGGCCCCCGCGCCGAGCGTCAGAGCTTTGTGAACGTTTCGCTGACCTGCGTCAGGGTGATCGTCGTGTGTTCGTGCACGTCGAACGCGCCGCCGAAGGCGCCGACGTCGCGTTTGAACTCGTTTTCGTCGTTGAATTCGCCGAAGGTTTCGCCGGACCCGCCTTCCAGTTCGAATTCGAACTGGCCGCCGCCGAGACTGGGTTGACCCACCTCTTCGTGTTCGACGCCCCAGTCCAGCCACCACCAGGTCAACGGCAGCACGTATTCCGGCGGTTCCATTCCATTGCAGGTCGCGGTGGCGAAGAACTTGTAGTTCTCTGACGGGGCTTCTATTTCCAGCTTCAGCGTCGGTGGCGAACCGCCCGCTCCCGCAAAGCCATGCGGCACCACCAGGTTCCCAATCTTCATCGCCGCGCCCGTGGCTTCCTGCTCTTCCCAGATGTTGTTGAACGCGGGGCCGCCCTCGCATTCTTCTTCCTTGACGATTTCACCTTCGTGGATTTCGTATTTGCCTTTCCCTTCGCCCTTCAGGGAGAACGTCGACGAGTCTGCTGTTTCCGGTTTGACTTTGAAGCGGGCGACGTATTGGTTCGTCAGCGAACCGTGTCCGTGGCCGGTGAATTCGTCGAACATCGTCGATTCGAACTTCAGCGAGAAGGTCTCGCAGGAAAGAAGGTTTTCCCAGGACTGTTCTTCACCGCCGATCAGGGCGTATTCGCGGGCCCGTTCGAGAATTTTTTCGATTTCGGTCAGGTTGTGTTCGTTACGGCATGCTTCCTGGTGGCGATCGTACGATTTACCGATGAATTTCATAGCGGGTTCGAAGACCTTTTTTTGTTCCCATTCGGATCCGAACACTTCGCCCATCCCGGTCCATTTCTCTTCGTAGTTGTTGACGCCGCCGATCAAGGTGTGGCCGTCGCCGATGAGGAGCGCGCTCGTGCGAGCCCAGGTCAGCAGTTCCTGAATCGTTGCTTCTGCCGCTTCGTCCGAGTTTTCGGCTTCCCCGAACGTTTCTTTGATCTGTTCGTACCATTCCTTGATTATTTCCACCGCTGTTTTGCGGAAACTCGAGGATGGATTGTCCATTTCGTCGTAGGTGTCCGGGCCGAGTTCCTGGATGAGTTCCGCGAGGTGTTCCTGGTAGCCTTCGGCTTTCGCTGACGTAGACTCCAGCGGGCGGTTTCGGCTCCCGCGGCGCGACGCCATTTTGATTTTCGCTCCCCCGATCAGGGCGTACTCCCCCCCACCGGCGACCGGCAGGACTATCGGGGAGCTCTGCGGCGCGAGCGGTATGAAGTGCTCGTTTTCACCTTCCCCCGTGAACTTGACGGCCTCCCGTTCCTCGTCGCCGGGCGCCGTGGTCGGCGCGATCACCAGGTAGGTGTCGCGGTAAAATCGCGCGCTCGCCGGCGAGATTCGAACGGCGCCCAGGAGTTTCCCGCCGTGCAGATTCAGCTTCGGCACTTCTGTGAGGGGGGTCACGGTGATCTTCGTTTCCGGGATTACCGCGCCCGCCGAGTATGCGAGCGTGAATTCGGTGCCTTCGGGCCCCTTGCTCGCGAAGCTCCCCCCGCATTTGCTGACTTCCGAGCCAGAGCTCCCCGCGACCGGTTCGCAACCGGGGTGCTGTTTTTCTTCTTCTTGTTCCGACGGTTTTTCCGTCGGTTTTTCGCTTGCGCGGGTCACGGTGGTCTTGTGATGCGACGCGGTGCACTTGCGGTGGGCGCCGCGGCCGACGCACAGTACGACGTAGTAGGAGCCGGCTTTGACGCGCGAGCTGACCTTGAGCGTCACCTTGCCGTGCTTCACGCGGACGGTGCCGAGCGAGTAGTCGCCGCGGACCGGCTTTCGCGCCGGACTCAGGTACGCACTGGCCTTGCCCGAGATGCCTTTCACCTTGACGGTGATCGAGCTGCCGGCGTGGGCGGGCGGGTTGCCGACGCTCGCGCCCGATGCCACCTGGACGAGCAGGAGCGTCGCGAAGCACGCCGCCATGACCGCGGCAAGCGCCCCCCTCGTCGAGATGCGGCGAAACCCCGACATCGCGTGAATGTACACCACGCGCCGTGCGGCTGCGCCGCTGCAGGACGGCCGTTCGGCCCCCGCCCCCCGGCGTCACGCCGGAATCGCGGGCCTGGTCCGCGGCCTCGCGCGGCCGCTAGCGGACGCGGAGTTTGAGCTGCTCGATCGAGACGCGTCCGGCGTTTTCGGCCTTGACGAGCACCGTGTAGGTCCCTCGCCTGATCGGCCTGCGCAGCAGCTTGATCGTGTTCGCGCCGTGCTTGCCGCTTGCGTGCACGGTCCTCACGGCGCGCGACCCTTTCTTGACGGTCGCGGTGATGGTGGCGGCCTCGCTGAGCGTGAACGAGAGCTTGGCGCCGGCGTGGCGGCCCGCTCCGAGGAGCTTCGCGCGGGTGATCTTCGGCGGCAGGCTGGAAGCGGGGACGAGTTCCGGCGATGGGTTCCAGGCGGTGGTGAGCGTCTCCTTTTTGCCGTCGCCGAACGTCGCGGTGTAGCCGGCGGGGACGGACTCCTTCGTGCCGCCGGGAGGGCGGTAGTAGCCGGCGCCCTTGATGACGTGGAATTCAGTTGGCTTGTCGTGCTTCACGGACAGCGTGAAGCCCGAGCCACGCACCCCGACGGCGTTCCACTGCTGTTCTTCGGCCGGGACTTCGATGCCGAATTCGTGCTCGACGCCCTGGACGGCTTTCGTCGTTTCCGCCCACACTGCGCCGAGCTTCTGCCTCCAGGTGTCGTTCTGTTCCTGCGACGTTTCGTTGTGGCCGACTTCTTCGAGCGTCGTTTCGGGACCGAGCCGGACTTTGGAGCCGTCCTGCAGTTCGATTTCGGCCCGGCCGCCTGCGCCCACGGAGATCGTTTCGCCTTCGCAGATCGTGGTGCCGACGGCCGGCGCGGGCCCCTTGGAGTAGGTCACGGTGCCCCACTCGCTCCCTTTCTGGCATGCCGCCGTCAAAGTGATCGTCCCACTCCACGAGAACGAGGCGCTGCACTGGTCGCCTTCGGGCATATAGCCGTCCACGAGGCACGACACCGAGGCACTGTTGCCTTCGCCGGAGCTGACGCTCTTCGTGAAGCCTTCCTGTATTTCGCGCGGCATCGGGTGGATGACGGCGAGCGTCGCGCCGCCGATGCCTTCGGGCTCGAACGCGGAGAGGTCCCGCTCGGCGAAAGACGCGCCAGCTTTGCCGGCGCACGATTCCGGCGCACCGACGAAGGCGTCAGTAGATATCGCCCGGACGCTGATCCCGCCGCCGGTGGAGCCCGGCTCGATGGCGATCCCCTTGTCTGGGGCGTCCAGTTCGCCCGAGCACGCAATCCCGCCTTCCGGTTCTTTCGGGGTGCATTTTCCGGACAGGTTCATCGAGCCGATGCCTTCCTTCAGCAGGCCGCTGGCGAGTTTCAGAGCGCCGTTTTCGACCGTTCCTGTGTATTCGGTCTTCCAGTTCAGTTCAACCGTGTCGTTGGTCGAGCATTCGTTTTCTTCTTCTTCTCCGCGCGACGGATACGTGTTTTCCATCGAGAGGGTGCCGGAGCCTTCGAACGTGAGCGTGACGTGGTGGCTGGCCTCGGCCGCAGACGCGGGAACGAGAAGCGCCAGGACGACGAGGCTCGCGAGGAACACGAGCCCCCGCCGGCTCGATGCGGCGTGCTGCACAAGGCGTTTCATGCGGACACTCCCCCTGTGTTCACGGAGATCGCGGGAGCGTAACAGACGAACCCGGGCGCCCGCAGCACACGTTCGTGGCTCTCATCTGCGCCGCGTGCGGCCGCCGAGAAGCCCGTTGACCGGGAGATCGGTGCACCCCGGCGCCTGTCGCCGACGCCCGCGCCCTCAGCGGCCTTCGAGGTTCGAGCCTTCCGCTTCTTCCTTGTGTTTTTCGACGTACGATTTCGCGACGGCCGCTTCGGCCTTGGACTGCGCGCTTTCGAGCTGGTGTTCTTCTTTCGCGCTCTCTTCGGTCCGTGGCGCGGGCCCGCCGCACGCGGTGAGGCTGAGCGAGGCTGCGAGCGCGAGGAGTGCGCGCCCCTTCCGCGCCCGCGGGAAGCCGACGCGATGTAACGGGCCGCGTCGGCCCGCTACGACCCGAGTTCGCCCGCGATCCGCGCTTCGCTTTCCGGCGTGTGTACCCACCAGTTCGTTAAGTCGACCGTGTAGTCGGCGGTCTTAGGGCAGCCACGGGAATTGCCGGCGGCGAGCTTCAGCTTCTGTTTGGCGAACGTCACCGAGAGGTAGCCCGGGAACGCGGACTCGCTGCCCTTGAGCTTCGCGACTTCCCACGTGCACGTCGTGGCGGGGAATTCGCCACGCCATTCGACCTTGACGGCGTATTCGAGGTGCCCGGAGGACTTGAGTTCCGCCTTGCCGTTGGCGCCGAGCGAGAACGTCCCGCGCGCTTCGTCGCTGCCGTTGTTCCCGTTCTCGTTGAACGCGACGGCGGGGCCGGCGAAGGGCAGCGAGTTCTCGCATTCGGACTCGTAAAAGCCGTCCTCGCTACTGCCGACGGTGATCTTGTCCGCCTTTTCGCCGTTCGAGAGGTCGGTTCCGTACGTGCCGTCGTACGAGGAGTTGGCGACGCACGACACCGAGCCGGCGGATGTTTCGAGCGTCCAGCTCTGCGCGTCGGCTTCGACCTGGTCCCCGGGTTCGACCTGCCCCAGCACCGAGTGGAGCTTGAGTGTCGTCGCCGCAGCCGCCGATTGCGGGGCGGCGAGCAGAACGGTGGTCGCGGCGCAGAGCGCCGCTCGGGAGAGCCGCGATTTCATGTCTTCTCCGGTTTCCGTGCTGGAGGTTGATCTCCGCCCGCGCGCCGTGAGCCGGGCGAGCGAAGCTGCTGCACCATCGGCGCACGCGGCGCTTTCTGTTAGCGGCGGGCCGCGGCCGTCCACAGGTGTCCGACGGGGGCGCAAACGGCGCTTTCGCGCGGCCGTTGTGCAACGATCCCCGGATTTTCCGCGCTCAGCAAGCAGTGCACGACGATGCCGCAGACGTTCAACGCGGGGGACCGCGTCGCGATGCAGGACTGGGTACCCACGCGCCACGATCGCGCGGGGACCGTCGATCACGTCGACGTTGAAGGCGCCGTCTGGGTCCGCTGGGACGGCGACGGCGACGGCGAGCCGATGAAGCGCTACCCGCCGCGCGCGCTCAAGCCCGCCGACGCCTAAACATTGCGCGAGACACCGTCGGTAGGCTCCGGCGGTGCGGTTCGTCTCGGTAGAGGACCACGACGGCGTGCTCGTCCTGACGATCGACCGGCCGCCGGCGAACGCCATGGACCTCGCGCTGCTCGAGGAGATCACCGAGTGCGTCGGCGGCGTCGCGGACGCGCCGCCCGCCGCGCTCGTCCTCGCAGGGACGCCCGGGGTGTTCTCGGCCGGAGTCGACCTGAAGTCCGCGCCGACCTGGGACGACGAGGAGCGGCGCCGCATGGCGGCGTTGATCAGCTCGATGGCGTTTGCTGTTTACGGGCTGCCGTGTCCCGTCGTCGCGGCGGTCACCGGCCACGCCATCGCCGGGGGCCTGGTGCTCGCCCTCTGCGCCGACTTCCGTGTCGCTTCAAGCGAGGGGCGCTACGGCCTCACAGAGGTGAAGGTGGACATCGCCTTTCCGCGCGTCGCTATCGGAGTCGTCGCGGCCGAGCTGTCGGCGGGGGCGGCACGCCGCCTGGCTCTCGGCGCCGAGCTCTGCGGCGCGCAGGAGTGCCTGCGCGAAGGAGTGTTCGACGAGCTGACCGCACCCGATGCGGTCCTCGCGCGGGCGACCGGCCTTGCGGCACAGCTCGGCGGCTACCCGGCGCCCACCTACGCAAAGACCAAGCGCGACCTGCGCGGCGCGACCATCGAGCGACTGCGGCTCGCGGCGCACGAGGACGGCTTTGCGCTCTCGTGACCGGCGCGGCGTCGCGCTGGCCGACGACGTTGCCTGCCGCCGGGCGCCGCCGGCTCGGGCGCCGCTTCACCCCTGCCGCTTGCGGCGCCGCGTGCTGCTCTGCGTGGTTGTCGGCAGCAGCGATCCTTCCTGCGAGCGCCTGTAGCGCGCCACTTCTTCGGCGTCGGGCCGGGAGGCCTGTTTCTGCGGCGGCCGCGTGGACCCGCACGCCGACACGGTGAGGGCGAGCGCCGCCGCGGCGGCTGCCAGGCAGCGCCGCGCGCTCACCGCGCCACCGCCGCCCGGGGCACACGGTCCCTCAGCGGCACCTTCGCCCTGCTGGAGGAAGAACCCCCGGCACGCTCAAAGCGCCCGCGGCGCGGGCGTTCGTGAGGCTCCGGGACAGGGACTCGAACCCCAAATTCGACATCCAGAGTGTCGCGTGTTGCCAATTACACCATCCCGGAACGCGCCGGTCGAAGAATAGACGAGGCCTGCAGGGCGCTCAGGCGGCCGAGCTGTTCATGGAGGGCGCGAACATGCCCGTGATGTCGGCCTCGAGGTCCGTGTCGAGGACGATGAGAACCTCGTCGCCGGCTTGGATCTCGGTGTCGGCGCGCGGCACGAGGCCCTTGTTTTCGCGCAGGATCGTGATGATCAGCGACCCTTCGGGCATCTCGATGTCGCTGACGCGGCGGCCCGCCGCGGGCGCGTCGTCGCTGACGACGAGCTCGACGATCTCCATGTGCTCCTCTTCGAGCTCGAGCAGGTGGACGAAGCCGTAGCGCGGCACCTCGTGCTCGATGAGACGCATGATCACCTCGGTGGCGGAGACCGCGGGCTGGATGCCGAGCAGGCGGAAGTACTCGTGGTTGCGGGGGTTGTTGACGCGCGCGATCACGCGGCCGCAGAGGTACTTCTCGCGCGCCATCTGGCAGATCAGGACGTTGTCCTCGTCGTCGCCGGTCACTGCGATCACGAGGTCGGCGCGCTGGATGCCGGCGCGCTCGAGCACCCAGAGCTCGGTCGCGTCGCCGTACTGGATGCAGTAGCCGAACTCGTCTTCGGAGGCCAGGTAGCGCGCGCGTTCGGCCTCGATCAGCGTGACTTCGTGGCCCTTGGCTTTGAGCTCGCGGCCGAGGTTGCGGCCGACCTTGCCCGCTCCGGCGATGATCGCGTACATCAGGCGATCTCCTGCTGGAGCGCGTCGGTGAACATTTCGATCGCGGTGCGCGTCGGCGAGATCGTGTGCATCCCCTGGCTGCCGTACCACTCGGCGCGCGCGGGGTCGCTGACGCGCACGATGACGCGCTCGACGCCGTAGCGCTTCTGCGCGATCTGGCCGATCAGGATGTTGGTGTTGTCGCCCCTGGTGGAGGCGATCACGACGTCGGCGCCCTGGATGCCGGCCTCCTCCAGCGCCGTGAACTCGAGCGCCGCGCCGAGCGTGAACTGCCCGCCCGACGCCTCCCAGGAGCTCGGCTGCCCGACGTCGAGCCGCTCGTGCGAGAGGGGGTCCGAGTCGAGCACCGAAACCTGGTGCCCTTCGCTGAGGGCGGTCTTGGCGACCGCTGAGCCGACGCGTCCGACGCCGATTATGAGAACGAACATCCTGTCTGTGTTGCCTCCACGGCCACCTTAGACGATAGGCGTCTCGGCCTGTCTGCCGCGCCGCGCGAGCTCGACGGGAGCGTCCTCGGCGGCCGGCGCCGTGACGATGACGCGGCACTCCGCCTTCGCGATGACGTAGCGCGCGACCTCGCCGAGCGAGCTCTCGCGCGGCCCGCCGAGACCGCCGAACATGCTGCCGCCGCGGATCCGCGACGGCTCTTCGGCGGCGAGCACGATCGCCTCGACACCGCGCCGCTTGGCCTCGTCGACGATCGCGTAGCCCGCGCGGCGCGTGCGGACCATCGCGGTCGCGACGTGGATGCCGCTGAATTCCTCGCCGATCGCCTTGGCGCGGGCGAGGACGCCGCGCGCGCGGCGCAGCTGGTCAGCGGGCAGGCTCGCGTCGAGCGGCAGCGCCATCGGGATCACGCTGATCCAGAGCGCCTCGATCGTCGCGGAGTCGATCGCGGCGCTGTCCTGCTGCTCGCCGGCGGCGAGCAGGGCGGCGGTTTGCATGATGTCGTCGTCGAGCTGCGTGCCGGTCAGCGGAACGAGCACCGAGCCGTACTCGTGCGAGGCGTGCTGGTCGCGGACGAGCACGGAGGCCGGCACGGAGATCTCCTCGAGCAGCGGCAGCCCGGAGACGCGCCGGTAGACGGCGTAGAGCGCGATCCCGACGATCATCCAGCCGAGGCCGACGTAGCGCGCGGGCGCGTGGACGACCATCACGATGATCCAGCCGGCGAAGCTGATGAGCGCGCCGAAGACCGCCGGCAGCGGCAGGCTCGCGCCGCGGAACTCGACGGAGAGGGGGACGCGGTACGCGCGGTCGCGGCCCGGCTCCTTGTAGCGCAGGCGGATCACCGACAGGTGCGCGATCGTGAAGGCGACCATCGCGCCGAAGGCGTAGGCGCCGATCAGAAGTTCCAGGTCCTCGGGGATCACGAGCAGCGCGGCGGCGGCGCCGGCGATGCCGATGAGCACGAACGGGGTCGAGCGGCGCGGGTGAAGGCGCCCGAGTCCAGTGGGGATCTGGCGCTTCGTCGATAGCGAGTACGCGAGCCGCGACAGACCCAGCATCGCGGAGTTCGCGGCCGCGACGAGCGTCACGGTCGCGAGCGCGGCGACCGTGTAGAGCAGGATCTGCTCGAGCCAATGGGGGTGCATCTGTTCGACGACGCCGATCATCGGCGCGTTGCGGTAGCGCTCCGCGAGCGCCGTCGTGCCGTCGTGGACGGGCAGCGCGCTGATCGCGACGATCGCGATGCCGACGTAGAGGAACGCGACCGTCGCGGTCGTCGAGGCGACGAGGCGCTTCAGCCCCGCGCGGCCGACGCGGACCTCTCCCGCGAGCCCCGACGCGGACTCGAGGCTCGTGAACGCGACGACGGTGATCGTGGCGGCGAACAGGAGCCCGGTCCAGGTGGGCGCCGTGCCGAGGTCGATCGTCGAGGTGATCTTATGCGGTTCCAGGAAGAGCACGAGCCCGACGACGACGATCAGCGCCTGCAGCGCAAGGTCGCCGGCGAGCAGCGCCCCGACGCGGAGCGTGCGACGCGGGCTGAAGCCGCGGATGTTGAGCAGCACGACCAGCGCGATCACGGCGAGCGCGATGGCCAGCGCGGGCCCCTTTTCGGCGAGCGGCGCCCAGAACGTGCCGGCGTACTGCGTCGCGGTGAACGCCGTCACGGCGATCAGGATCGTGTAGTCGAGCAGGATCGCCCAGCCCGCCGCGAAGCTGACGAGCTCGTTGAAGGCGTAGCGGGCGAAGACGGTTGAGCCGCCGCGCTCCTGGTGCAGCGACGCGGCCTCCACGTACGTCATCGCCGTGAGGGCGTACATGCCCGCGGCGATCAGGAAGACGAGCGGCGTCAGGCCGAGCGCGTGCCCGGCGACCACGCCGAGCGTGAAGTAGATCGCGCTCGCGAGCGACGAGTAGACGATCGTGAACAGCAGCGGCGAGCCGACGCTGCGCTTGAGCAGCTCGCCGCTGCGCGAGGGCCCTTGCTCCTGGCCGGCATCGTCGGCCGCCGCGTCGGCGGCCATCACGACTCCCCGCGGCGGCGCTGCATCCGCAGGCGCAGCACACCCGCGGCGACGAAGAGCACGCCGAGCAGGGCGCGCGGCGAGATCACGCCGTCGTGCGCGAACGCCTCGACGATCAGCGCGACGCCCAGCAGCACCATGATCGCCGAGAGGACTGCGGTGCCGGTCCTGTGCGCGTCTCGCCCGGTCATCCTGACCTGATCCTAGGGCCGAGCGAGGCGCGCCGCAGCGGCCGTCAGGTGATCAGCGGGATGATCAGGATGGCCACGATGTTGGCGACCTTGATCATCGGGTTGATGGCCGGCCCGGCCGTGTCCTTGAACGGGTCGCCGACGGTGTCGCCGGTCACGGCGGCGGCGTGGGCGTCGGAGCCCTTGCCGCCGTACTCGCCGTCCTCGATGAGCTTCTTGGCGTTGTCCCAGGCGCCGCCGCCGGCGGTCATCATGATCGCGAAGAAGAAGCCGACGACGATGACGCCGATCAGCATGCCGCCGAGCGCCTGCGTCGAGATCAGGCCCACGATCACTGTCATCGCGATCGGCAGCAGCGAGGGCAGGATCATCTCGCGCTGCGCGGTGCGCGTCACGATGTCCACGCAGGTCGCGTAGTCGGCTTCTTCGGTGCCCTCCATGATCCCGGGGTGCTCGCGGAACTGGCGGCGCACCTCCTCGACGACGGCGCCGCCGGCACGCCCGACCGCTTCGATCGACAGCGACGCGAAGAGGCAGACCATGAGGCCGCCGAGCAACAGGCCGATGAGGACGGCCGGTTCGTTGATCGAGAAGACCCCGGTGATCGATTCGCTGTGGTTGAGGAGTTCCTGGCGGAACGCGGCGAAGAGGACGACGGCGGCCATCACGGCCGAGCCGATTGCGTAGCCCTTGGTGACGGCCTTCGTCGTGTTGCCGACCGCGTCGAGGGGGTCGGTGACGTTGCGCACCTCTTCGGGCAGGTCCGCCATCTCGGCGATGCCGCCGGCGTTGTCGGTGATCGGCCCGAAGGCGTCGAGCGCGACGATCAGCCCGGTCAGCGAGAGCTGGCCCATCACGGCGACACCGACGCCGTAGATGCCGACCGTGCCGCCGCCGGCGATCTTCCACGCCGCGAGGATGCCGAGCACGAGCACGAGGGCCGGCAGCGCGGTCGCCTGCAGACCCGAGCCGAAGCCCTGGATGATGTTGGTGGCGTGACCGGTGACCGACGCGCGCGCCGTCTTCTTGACCGGCGGGAAGCGCGTCGAGGTGTAGAAGTCCGTGATCACGAACAGCAGCGCCGTGACGACGATGCCGATGATCGAGCAGAGGTAAAGCTTGCCCCACGCCGGGCCGCCGACCGAGAAGGTGCGGCCGATGTACGTGAGGTGGCGCATCATCCAGTAGGTGATCGGCGCGAACGCCGCCGCGGCGATCACGCCCGACGCGATCAGGCCCTGGTAGAGCGCGCGCTCGACGTTGCCGTGCTCGGTGCGGACGAAGAACGTGCCGATGATCGAGGCGATGATCGCGACGCCGCCGAGGACCAGCGGGTAGAGCACGACGCGGTCGGCGATGTGGAAGGTGAGCACGCCGAGCAGCATCACGGCGACGGCGGTGACGGCGTAGGTCTCGAAGAGGTCCGCGGCCATGCCGGCGCAGTCGCCGACGTTGTCGCCGACGTTGTCGGCGATCGTCGCGGGGTTGCGCGGGTCGTCCTCGGGGATGCCGGCCTCGATCTTGCCGACCAGGTCCGCGCCGACGTCGGCGGCCTTGGTGAAGATGCCGCCGCCGAGCCTCGCGAAGACGGAGATCAGCGAACCTCCGAAGCCGAGGCCGACGAGCGCGTCGACGGCGTGCTTCTGGGTTTCGCCGAACACGGCGGTGAGCAGCCCGTAGTAGCCCGCGACGCCGAACAGCGCGAGGCCGACGACGAGCAGGCCCGTGATGGCGCCGCCGCGGAACGCGACCGTGAGCGCGGGCGGGACGCCACCGCGCGCGGCCTCCGCGACGCGGGCGTTAGCGCGCACCGACACGTTCATGCCGATGAAGCCCGCGGAGCCCGAGAGGACGGCGCCGATCAGGAAGCCGCACGCCACGGCGATGTTCTGGATGAAGATGAGGGCCACGAACACGACCACGCCGACGGCGGCGATCGTCGTGTACTGGCGCGTGAGGTACGCGCTCGCGCCTTCCTGGACGGCGCGCGAGATCGACTGCATCCGCTCGTTGCCCGCGGGCAGCGCCAGTAGCGAGCGCGCGGTCAGGACGCCGTAGACGATGGCGCACGCGGCGCAGACGAGGGCGACTATCACCCCATGGTTCGACAGAAAGCTGCTCAAGGAAGATCCTCCGCGGTATTTTTCAGGTGCCGCGCGAGCAGTCTTCGCGCGAGCGAACGCGGCCCCCGCATGCCGATCGGCGGCGGGAACCGCTGCAACGGTCGCGCAGTCTAGCGTGCCGCGGGGAACTTGCGGGCCGCAGGCGGCTCAGCTGCCTGGGACCCAGAGGCGCCCGCTCGCCTGCGCGGGCCCCGGGCCCTCGCGTTTCGCCTCGCCCTCCGCGCCGCCGCCGGCGTCCGCGTCATCCGCGTCCGCGCCGGCGCCCGCGCCTGCTTCGCGCGCGTACGCCATCTGCAGCTGCGCGAGCGCGCTTCGCAGGCGCTGCGCGTCCTGCGGGCGACGCCGCTCGAGCGCCTCGAGCAGCCCGCGCACGGCGTCGATCGCTTCGCGGGCCTGTTCGAGGTCCTGCGGCGGCCCGTCGCCGGCCGCCGGAGCGAGTCGCAGCGCGCCGAGGTTCAGCAGCGAAACCGCCGCCTGGAGGATCATCTCGCCGGCGTCGATGCGCGCGAGTTCGGCTTCGTACGCGGCGCGCAGCTGCTCCTCGGCCTGCGCGTCCTCGGGGGTCTGGCTCTCGCTCACTGCCCCCGCCCGTAGCTCTCGGTCGTCTGGCGCACCGCATCAGCGTAGACATCCGGCGGCTCCTGTCCCTGCTCGATCAGCTGGCGCTGACGCTGGGCTCCATTGCGTGGCGGCAGGGTCACGGCGATCGCGAGCTCCTCGCGCAGCGGCGCCGTCCATTCGAGCAGGCGGTCCACCGCCTCCCGTGCCGGGTACTGCGCGCCGGCGGCGAAGTCGATCAGCTGGCCGTCCATGCCGTAGCGGATCGCGCGCCACATGTTCTCCTCGACCAGGCGCGGCGCGAGCGCCGTGTAGGGCCGGCCCTCATCGACTTCGCGCGCGGCCTGCGCGACACACGCGACGATCAGCGACGCGAGCCCGTCGGACTCGGCCGCCGTCATCTGGACGTCGCAAATGCGCACCTCGACGGTGCCGAAGCGAAAGTGCGGACGCACCGACCACCAGACCTGCGTGAACTCGATGATCGAGCCGACGCGCTCAAGCGTTTCGATGTAGCTGCGGTACTGCGGCCAGCCGCCGAAGTCGTCCGGGATGCCGCAGCGCGGGAAGCTCTTCGTGAAGATCTGCGTGCGCGCGGAGTGCAGCCCGCTGTCGCAGCCGTCGACGTACGGCGAGTTGGCGGAGATCGCGAGCAGCTGCGGCAGCACACCCCGCAGGCGGTCGCAGACCCGGACGGCCCTGTCGATACCGCGCACGCCGACGTGCACGTGCAGGCTGAACGTGTTGTTGCGCCGCGCGACGTAACAGAGGTCCGCGGCCACGCGCCGGTAGTGCTCGGTGTCGATGACCTGCTGCTCGCGGTAGTCGGCCCACGGGTGCGTGCCCGTCGCGCCGAGCAGCACCTCGTGCTCGGCGGCGAGCGCGAAGAGACGGCGGCGGCGCTCGCGCTGTGACTCGAGCGCGCCGGCGAGGTGTTCGCCGCGCCCGGAGATGATCTCGATCTCGGATGAGATCAGCTCGCCTGTCACGTACGGACCGAGCTCCTCGTCGGCGTCGGCGGCGTCGCGCAGGCGCTCGAACAGCGGCAGCATTTCCAGCGAGCCGGGCGCGAGGATCGCGAACTCCTCCTCGACGCCGACGGTCAGGTCCTCCGCCTCGTCGAACGTCGCCTGGGCCTGGTCAAGGTCGATCGTCACGGGGATCTGGGGTCTGCGCGCGATCGCGGTCGCCGGCGCGCTACGTGAGATAGAAGTAGAGCGCGTAGAGCAGATCGACCGCCGGGCTCGACGTGTGGACCGTCACCTCGGGCGGCACGTCAAGCAGCGTCCCGGCGTAGTTGAAGATGATCTTCACGCCGCTGTCGACGAGCTCGTCGGCGAGCGGCTGCGCCGCCTCCGAGGGCACCGCGAGCACGCCGACGACGATGTCCTCGTCCTCGACGACGTCGCGCAGCTCGGCGACGTCGCGCACGTGCTGGCTGCCGACGCGCTTGCCGATCTTCGCGGGGTCGCGGTCGAAGATGGCGACGACGCGGAAGCCGTGGTCGGCGAAGATCTCGGAGGAGGCGATCGCCTTGCCGAGGTGGCCCGCGCCGAGCAGCGCGATGTTGTGCTGGCCGGCGGTGCGCAGGATCTTGCGGATCTCCGAGACGAGCGCTTCGACGTTGTAGCCGACGCCGCGCTTGCCGAACTTGCCGAAACCGGAGAAGTCGCGGCGGATCTGGGTCGGGTTGACGTGGGTGTAGTCGGAGAGCTCCTTGGAGGAAATCGTCTCCTTGCCCATCTTGCGCGCCTGCGTGAGGACCTGCAGGTAGCGCGAGAGGCGTGCCGCGACGCCGAGCGAAAGCCGCTCGCCGGGCCCCTGCTGGCCGCCCCGCGGCAGGTGCACCGTGGCGGGCGTGAAGTGCTCGTCAACCATCGACGGCCCCGGACTCTAGTCGCTCGCGCAGGAGCGCCTCGTCGAGCTCGTATTCGCAGAGCTCCTCGCCGTCGAGGACGATCACCGGGATGCGCTCGAAGTAGGCGCGGTGCAGCTCCTCGTCGCGGCTGATGTCGAGCTCGCGCAGCGCGAAGGCGCCGTCGGCGCCGATCTCGCGCAGCCGTTCGACCGCGATCTCGCACAGATGGCAGCCCGGCCTGGAGTACACGACCACCTGCCTCATGCGGCCCTTTCCCCCGTCGCGTAAGCGTCCAGGCCGAGGTAGTCGGGGTACGCGAGCGGCGCCTGGTAGCGCGCGGCGCTCGCGATCATCGCGGCGTTGTCGGTGCACAGCGCCATCGACGGGGCGTGCAGCTCGGCGCCGAGGCCCGCGAGGCGCGCGCGCAGCACCCCGTTCGCGGCGACGCCGCCGCCGATCGCCAGGCGAGCGAGCCCCTCGGCTTCCAGCGCCCGCTCGCAACGGCCCGCGAGGCTGTCGACGATCGCGCGCTGGTAGGAGGCGGCGAGGTCCGCGCGGACGGCGCCGGCGCCGTCGCCGAGGTCGCGCAGCGTGTACAGCAGGCTCGTCTTCAGGCCCGCGAACGAGAAGTCGAGCGTCCCGGCGAGCGCGCCGCGGCGCCCGCCGCGAGCCCGCCCGGCGTCCGAGCCGGGGAAGGCGAAGGCCTCGTCGTCGCCGTCGGCGGCGAGGCGCTCCAGCGCGGGCCCGCCGGGGAAACCGAGGCCGAGCATCCGCGCGCCCTTGTCGAACGCCTCGCCGGCCGCGTCGTCGAGCGTCTGGCCGAGCACCGCGAAGCCGGCGTGTTCGTCGACGCGCGCGAGCAGCGTGTGCCCGCCGCTCGCGACGAGGCAGATGAACGGCGGCTCGAACGGGCCGCCGGCGTCGCGCAGGAAGTTCGCCGCGACGTGCCCGTCGAGGTGGTCGACGGGCACGAAGGGCAGGCCCCGCGCGGCGGCGAGCGCCTTGGCGTGCGAGAAACCGACGAGCAGCGCCCCGATCAGCCCGGGCCCGCGGGTCGCCGCCACGAGCTCCACGTCGTCCAGGCCGGCGTCGGCTTCGGCAAGAGCGTGCGCGACGACGGCGTCGAGGACCTGGAGGTGCTGGCGCGCCGCGATCTCCGGCACGACGCCGCCGAAGCGGTCGTGCGTGTGCTGCGAGGAGATGACGTTCGCGCGGATCGTGCCGTCCTCGTCGACGACGGCGGCGCAGGTGTCGTCGCAGCTCGTCTCGACTGCGAGGATCGTCACAGCCGCAGCGGTTCGGGGACGTCGTCGAGGTTCCCCGCGAGCGTGCCGGGAGTGCGCCACATGACCACCGCGTCCTCCCCGTTGTCGCGGTAGTAGCGCCGCCGCCGCCCCGCCGCGCGGAACCCCTCGCGCTCGTAGATGTGGATCGCGACGGCGTTCGACGGACGCACCTCGAGCGTGTACCGCGCCGCGGGGTCGTCGACCTCGCGGAACAGCTCCTCGAGCATCGCCGAGGCGATGCCGCGGTTCTGCCGCTCGGGCGCGACGGAGATGTTCATCACGTGCCACACCTCGTCGTACCGCGCGCAGATCAGGTAGCCGGCGAGCTCGTCGTCCTCGACCGCGGCCAGGCAGATGCCCGATTTCTTTGAGAGCTCGAGCACGAACATCGCCATCGACCACGGCGTCGGGAAGATCCGGCGCTCGATCTGCAGCACGGCGGGCAGGTCGCCGTAGTCAAGGCGCCGCAGCTGCAGGCGCTGGGACGCCCACTTCACGGCGCCGTCACCTTCGCCTCGGCGTCGGGGCGGCGCACGTAGTCGGGCAGCGCGCCTTCCACCGCGCCGGCGGCCGCGAGGCGGCAGAGCGCGGCGGCGCGCACGACCTGCAGCCCGGAGTCGGCGGGCAGCAGCGCTGCGCCGCTGCGCGTGAGCTCCTGCGCGTAGCGCACAGCGCCGTCGCCGACGGCGACGGTCCCGGGCGACGCGTCAGCGACGGCGTGCGGCTGCTGGGCGCAGGGCACGTCGAGTGGCACGGGCAGCTCGCCGCGGCGCTCGAAGAGCTGCGTGAAGACCTCGCCGCGCCGCGCGTCGATCACGGCGAGCGCGTGCTGCCAGGGCCCGTGCGCGAACGCCTCCGCGGCGAGCGCCGCGAGGCTCGAGACGCCCGCCGCGTCGACGTCGAGCGAGAGAGCGACGCCGCGCGCGGTCGCGACGCCGACGCGCAGCCCCGTGAACCCGCCCGGTCCCGTGCCGACCACGACGCGCTCGACGTCCCGCCAGCGTGCGCCAGATTGCGCGAGCAGGCCGTCGGCGAGCTCGAGCAGGCGCGTCGCGTGGCCGGGATGCGCCCCCGGAGCCGGGTCGTCGCGCGCTTCGAACTCGCGCCCCGCGCCGCCGCGCAGCGCGACGGCGGTCGCCGCGGTCGCGGTGTCGAAGCCGAGGATCACGACGCCTCGCCGTCTTCCACGGTGATCACCCTGCGGTCGGCGCCGGCGTGGACGATCGTGACGCGCGCGCGCGGCGCCACGAGCTCGTGCTCCGCGTCCGCGGGCCACTCGATGAACGAGATCCGCCCGTCGCCGACGTAGTCGCCGAGCAGGTCGGGCTCCTCCCCGTCGAGCAGCCCGACGCGGTACAGGTCGACGTGGCCGACGGCGACGCCGTCGGCGGCGTAGCGGTGGCCGATGCTGAACGTCGGGCTCGTGACGGGGACGCTGACGCCGAGCGCGCGGGCCGCTCCGCGCACGAACGTCGTCTTGCCCGCGCCGAGCTCGCCGCGGACGAGCACGAGGTCGCCGTCACGCAGGCGCGCCGCGAGGCGCGCCCCGACCGCTTCCGTCTCCTCGGGGCCGGACGTTTCGATGGAGGTGTCCCGCACCGGGGAGACTGTAGAGCCTGCCCGGCGCGAAACGGCCGCGAAAAAAAGCCGACCCGCGGGAGAATGTACGCGGGTCGGCTAGCGCTTCTGGAGGGATGGAGACAACCTCCTCATCGTCCGGCCGGCAGCCGCCCTTTAGCCGTTGGGCAGCGCCTTGCACGAAAGCCCGGATTACTGCGCTTTGCTGGGCCTATGGCGTGGTACGAACGTCCAGCGTCCGGCGCGCCGGGGGCCTAGAAGAGGCCGAGTTGACCCTCCGCGTCGAGCTCGACGCGCTCCTCCGGCGGCTGCTCCTCGGCGGGCTCCAGCGGCGCCCGGGGCGAGGCGAGGGCCAGCAGCTCGGGCAGCCCCGCGAAGTCGGCGCGCAACGTGTCGAGCATGCTCGGCGTGTAGAGCGCGGCCGCGGGGTGGAAGAGCGGGTACAGGCGCACCGTGCGGGCGCCGACGGCGACGGTCTCCGCTTTGCCGTGCAGGCGCGTTATGCCCGTCGGGTCGCCGCGCAGCAACTTCGTCGAGAAGTTGCCGAGCGTGCAGATCACCTTCGGCTCGATCAGCTCGACCTGTTCGAGCAGGTACTGCTGGCAGGCCTCGATCTCCGGCGGCTCGGGGTCGCGGTTGCCCGGTGGCCGGCACTTCAGGACGTTCGCGATGAAGACGTCGGCGCGGGCCAGCCCGATCTCGCCGAGGAGCGTGTCCAGGAGCTTGCCGGCGCGCCCCACGAACGGCAGGCCCTGCTCGTCCTCGCTCGCGCCGGGGGCCTCGCCGACGAACATCAGGTCCGCGTCCGCGTTCCCGGCACCGAAAACGACGGTCTTTCGTGTCGCGGCGAGCTCGGCGCAGCGCTGGCAGCCCATCGCGCGCGCGTAGACGTCCTTGAGCCGCTCGCGCCGCTCCTGGGGCGTGAGCGCGGGGGGCGTTTGCGCCATGCGGCGATGCTACGCGCTCGCGCGGGCGCGCTGCGCCCGATCGGCGCCTGCGCGATGATCCGCGCGTGACGCCCCCCGAGAACATCGAGATCCTCGCTCCGTTCACGGGCCTCGTCGTCTCGCTGCCACGGGCCACCGGCGAGACCGTCGCGGCTGGCGACGTAGTCGTGGTGCTCGAGGCGATGAAGATGGAGCACGAGGTGCCCGCCGGCGCGGCGGGCACCGTCGCGGCGGTCGCGGTGACGGTCGGCGAGAGCGTCGACGAGGGACAGCTGCTCGCGACGCTCGCGCCGGGCGCCCACGACGCCGCTGGCCGTGCGGCGGCGCCCGCCGGCGCCGAGGGCGCGGGCGAGCGCGAGGACCTTCACGTCGTCCACGAACGCCACCGCATCGGCCTGGACCAGGCGCGGCCGCAGGCCGTCGCGAGGCGCCACGAAAGCGGCCGGCGCACGGCGCGCGAGAACCTCGCGGAACTCCTCGACGAGGGCAGCTTCGTGGAGTACGGGCCGCTCGTCTTCGCCGCCCAGGAGCGACGGCGCCCGCGCGAGGAGCTGATCGCACGCACCCCAGCCGACGGCCTCGTCGGGGGGCTCGGCACGATCGCGGGCGAGCCGTGCGTCGCGCTCTCCTACGACTACATGGTCCTCGCGGGAACCCAGGGGGCGCGCGGCCACGCGAAGAAGGACCGGCTGTTCGAGATCGCCCGGCGCCGGCGGCTGCCGGTCGTGCTCTTCGCCGAGGGCGGCGGCGGCCGGCCCGGCGACGTCGACGTGCCGCTCGTCGCGGGCCTTGACTGCCGCGCCTTCGAGTACTTCGCCGGCCTGTCCGGCAACGCGCCGCTCGTCGGCATCGCCGCGGGCTACTGCTTCGCCGGCAACGCCGCCCTGCTCGGCTGCTGCGACGTCGTGATCGCGACCGAGGACTCCTCGATCGGCATGGGCGGGCCGGCGATGATCGAGGGCGGCGGGCTCGGCGCGTTCGAGCCCTGGGAGGTCGGGCCGATCGACGTGCAGTACGCGAACGGCGTCGTGGACCTGCGCGTCGCCGACGAGCGCGCCGCGGTCGCGGCGGCAAAGCGCTATCTGTCCTACTTCCGCGGACCCCGCGAGCCCGGCGGGGCCGGCTCGCCGGAGGCCCTGCGCGAGCTCGTCCCCGAGCAGCGCAAGCGCGCGTACGACGTGCGCGCGGTCATCGACGCGCTCTGTGACGAAGCCTCGGTGCTCGAGCTGCGGGGCGGCTTCGGCGCGGGCATGGTGACGGTGCTCGCGCGCGTCGGCGGCTGCCCGCTCGGGGTGCTCGCCAACGACCCGCGGCACCTCGGCGGCGCGATCGACGCCGACGGCGCCGACAAGGCGGCGCGCTTCATGCAGCTCTGCGACGCGTTCGCGTTGCCGCTGCTGATGCTCTGCGACACGCCGGGCTTCATGGTCGGCCCGCAGGCCGAGCAGAGCGCCACGGTGCGTCACTTCGCCCGCATGTTCGTGACCGGGGCGAACATCGCCGTGCCCACCGGCACGATCGTGCTGCGCAAGGGTTACGGCCTCGGCGCCCAGGCGATGGCGGCCGGGGGCTTCAAGGCGCCCCTCTTCACCGTCGCCTGGCCGACGGCGGAGTTCGGCGGCATGGGGCTCGAGGGCGCCGTCCAGCTGGGCATGAGACGCGAGCTCGAAGCGGTCGCGGATGAGGAGGAGCGCCAGCGGCTCTATGAGCAGGCGGTCGCCGCCGCATACGAGCACGGGCGGGCGGTGAACATGGCGGCGTACGGTGAGATCGACGACGTGATCGACCCCGCCGACTCGCGGCGCTGGATCATGACGCTCTTCGACGGGCACGACTGGCGCCCGCGGGAGCCGCGGCGGCCCAACGTGGACGCCTGGTAGCGGCTTCCCTGCCGCGGGGACGGGCGGTATCATCGCGGTTGGGTGTGATCACCGCGACGCGGGATGCACCAGGACGACAGGCCGCAGGATTGCAGGACGCCGGTATCCGCTTGGCGGAACTGGACGCGAACGATGAACCCTCACCACAATCCCGACGGCGGCGTGAGCGTTTTGCGCTCAGTCGCGGCGCTCCGCTCGTACGTGGCGGCCGCCCGCGCCGGCGGGCGCCTCGTCGGCCTCGTTCCGACGATGGGTGCGCTGCACGCCGGCCACCTCGCGCTGCTCGACGCCGCGCGCGCCGAGTGCGACGTCGTCGTCGCCTCGATCTTCGTGAACCCGACGCAGTTCGACCGCGCGGACGACCTCGAGCGCTACCCCCGCGACGAGGCCCGCGACATCGAGCGGCTCGCCGGCGCGGGCTGCGACGCGCTCTTCGCGCCGGCGCGCGAGGAGATGTACCCGCCAGGCTTCGCGACGACGGTCCACGTCGGTGAGGTCACGGGGCGCTTCGAGGGCGCCGTGCGCGGCGCCGAGCACTTCAACGGCGTGGCGACGGTCGTCACGAAGCTGCTCTGCGCCTGCCTTCCCGACGTCGCCTACTTCGGCCGCAAGGATGCCCAGCAGCTGCACGTCATCCGCCGACTCGTCAGCGACCTGAACATCCCCGTGCGCGTCGCCAGCGTGGCGACGGTGCGCGACAGCGACGGCCTCGCGCTCTCCTCCCGCAACGAGCTCCTGACGGACGCGGAACGCCTGCGGGCACGCGCGATGCCGGACGGTCTCGCGGCGGCCGCCGCGGCGCTGCGCTCCGGCGAGCGTGACGCCGCGGCCATCGCCGCGGCCGCCCGCGCGGCAATGACCGCGCGGGGCGCCGACGTCGAGTACGTCGCGGTCGTCGACCCCGGCACGTTCACCCCCGTCGAGCACGCCGACGGCGACGTGCTCGTCGCGGTCGCGGCGCGCGTCGGCGCCGTGCGCCTCATCGACAACGAAACCTTCGCGCCCGCAGCCGCGGACGCGACACGAACCACCGACACCAGCGAGGTGGCGACCGCGGCCTGAGCGCCGGGCGTCAACCGAACGGAGAGGAAGCAGGATGTCAAGCCACCCCACCGTCCAGTCGCCGATCGATCCGACGCGGCTGCCGATGACGCTGCCGCTGCTGCAGGAACGCCGCGACCTGCACGAACCGATCGTGATGATCACGGCCTACGACTACCCGAGCGCGCGCGCCGCGCAGGCGGCGGGCGTCGACGTCGTCCTCGTCGGCGACTCGGCGGCGACGACCGTGCTCGGTCACAGCGCCACGACGCCCGTATCGCTCGAGGACATGCTCGTGCTGGCGCGCGCCGTGCGCAGGGGCCTGACGACGCCGCTCATGATCGGCGACCTGCCCTTCGGCTCCTACGAGATCTCGGACGAGCAGGCGATCGCGACCGCCCTGAGGATGGTCAAGGAGGCGGGCTGCGACGCCGTGAAGCTCGAGGGCGGCGGTGCCGCGCCGGCGTCGCGCGCCCGCGCGATCATCGGCGCCGGTATCCCGGTGATGGGCCACGTCGGCCTGACCCCCCAGACATCGACCGCGCTGGGCGGCTGGAAGGCCCAGGGGCGCACCGCCGCGGCGGCGGAGCGCATCGCCCGCGAGGCGCTCGCGCTGCAAGAGGCCGGCTGCTTCGCGATCGTGTTCGAGGCGATCCCGGCCGCGGTGACCGCCGAGCTGATGGAGCTGATGCGCGTACCGGTGATCGGCATCGGGGCGGGCCCGGCGACGGACGGCCAGGTGCTCGTCTTCCACGACCTGCTCGGCATCCGCGAGGGCCTCGGGCCGCGTTTCGTCAAGCGCTACGCGAACCTGCAGGAGGAGATGGACGCCGGCGTAGCCGCCTTCGCGCAGGACGTCAGGACGCGCAGCTACCCGGGCCCCGAGCACGGCTACTCGATCCCCGACGAGGAGCTCGCGACGCTGCGCGGGCTGCTCGGGCCGCTGCGCTAGACACCCGCCGACGCGCCGTACTCGATCCGCCGCAGCGGCCGCGCGGGCACGCCCGCCGCGATCGTGAACGGCTCGATGTCGCGGGTCACGACGCTGTTGGCGCCGATCACGCACCGCTCGCCGATCGTCACGCCGCCCGTCACGACGACGTGGGCGCCGAGCCAGCAGTTGTCGCCGATGCGTGTTGCGCCGCGGCCGCGAAAGCCCTGCCACGGCACCGGCACGCCGGGGTCGTCGAAGCGGTGGTCGGCGTCGGAGACGAAGCAGCCGTTCGCGAGCATGCAGTAGCTGCCGATGCTGACGAGCTCCTGCGCGGCGACCATCACGCCGCGGTTCAGGAACGACCCCTCCCCCACCTCGATCCGCCCGGGCGCTGGCGCCGTGAGCCACACGCCGGGCTCGAAGAGGACGTGCGGGCCGACTCGGAGGCGGTCCTCGCGCAGCATCTCGAGCACGTTGCCCTCGATCGGCCAGCGCACGAATGCTTCGCGGCGCATCATCTCCCAGTGGATCCGCGCGCGGTTCCACGGCAGGCTCGAGCGCTCGTACCAGCGCCAGCGCCGCTCCCAGAGGACGAGCCGGCCGCCGAGCGACCTCACGCGGCGACCCGGGCGCGCGGCGGGCGCCGCTGCCGGCCGCGCGCGGCGCGGACGGGCAACAGCTCCGCGAGGAAGCGTCCCGTGTGCGACGCCTCGACTGCCGCGACCTGCTCGGGGGTGCCGCTCGCGATGATCTCGCCGCCGTCCTCGCCGCCCTCGGGGCCGAGGTCGATGATGCGATCCGCGGACTTGATCACGTCGAGGTTGTGCTCGATCACGACGACGCTGTTGCCGGCGTCGACGAGCCGTTCCAGGACCGCTAGCAGGCGTTGCACGTCGGCGAAGTGGAGCCCCGTGGTCGGCTCGTCGAGGACGTACAGCGTGCGGCCCGTCGCGATCTTCGAGAGCTCGGTCGCGAGCTTCACGCGCTGCGCCTCGCCGCCCGACAGCGTCGTGGCGGGCTGCCCGAGGCGGATGTAGCCGAGGCCCACCGCGTCGAGCGTCTCGAGCCGGCGGCGGATCTTGGGGATGTTGGCGAAGAACTCGAGCGCCTCCTCGACGGGCATGTCGAGGACGTCCGCGATCGTCTTGCCTTTGAAGCGGACCTCGAGCGTCTCGCGGTTGTAGCGGCGGCCGTGGCACTGCTCGCACGGCACGTAGACGTCGGGCAGGAAGTGCATCTCGATCTTGATCTGGCCGTCGCCGCGGCAGACCTCGCAGCGACCGCCCTTGACGTTGAACGAGAAGCGCCCCGGCTTGTAACCGCGCGCCCGCGCCTCCTGCGTCTTCGCGAAGAGCTCGCGGATGACGTCGAAGAGCCCCGTGTACGTCGCCGGGTTCGAGCGCGGCGTGCGGCCGATCGGCGACTGGTCGACGGCGATGATCTTGTCGAGCTGGTCGAGCCCTTCGATCGTCCCGTGGGAGCCGGCGCGGCCCCGCGCGCGGTGCAGCCGCGCGCTCACCGCCTTGTACAGGATGTCGTTCACGAGCGTCGACTTTCCCGAGCCCGAGACGCCCGTGACGCACGTCAGAACGCCGAGCGGGAAGGCGACGTCGACGTCGCGCAGGTTGTGCTCGCTCGCGCCGCTGATCTTCACCTCGCCTGTGGGGACACGGCGCCGCTCGGGCACGGCGATCGAGCGCACCCCCGCGAGGTACTGCCCGGTCAGCGACTCCCCCACGGCGGTCACCTCCTCCGCGGTGCCTTGCGCGACGATCCTGCCGCCGTGCTCGCCCGCTCCCGGCCCGAGGTCCACGAGGTGGTCCGCGGCGCGCATCGTCTGCTCGTCGTGCTCGACGACGATCACGGTGTTGCCGAGGTCGCGCAGCCGTTCGAGCGTCCCGATCAGCTTGGAGTTGTCGCGCTGGTGCAGGCCGATCGACGGCTCGTCGAGGATGTAGAGCACGCCGACGAGCGACGAGCCGATCTGCGTGGCGAGGCGTATTCGTTGCGCCTCGCCGCCGGAGAGCGTCGCGGCCGCGCGGTCCATCGAGAGGTAGCCGATGCCGACGTTCTCGAGGAACCGCAGCCGTTCCGCGAGCTCGCGCAGGACGAGCCGCGCGACGTGGCGGTCGGTCTCGCTGAGCTCGATGGTCTCGAGCCAGTGCAGCGCGCGGCGAGCCGAAAGGCCACAGAACTCGTCGATCGAGGTCCCCGCGACGAGCACCGCCCGCGACTCGGGCCGCAGGCGCGTTCCTTCGCAGGCCGGGCAGTCGCGCAGCGACATGAACTGCTCGATCCGCTCGCGCATCAGCTGCGAGCTGGTCTCGCGGTGCCGGCGTTCGAGGCCCGCGATGACACCTTCGAAGCGTGAGCGGTACGAGCGGTGACGGCCGAAGCGGTTGCGGTACGTGACGTCGATCGGCCCGTCGGTGCCGCAGAGGAACGCGTCCTGCTGCTCGCGCGTCAGCTCCTGCCAGGGCGCGTCGAGGTCTATGTCGTAGCGGTCCGCGAGGGCGCGCGTCATCTGCTCGAAGTAGTTCGAGGAGCTCATCGCCCACGGGGCGATCGCGCCCGCGGCGATCGAAAGCGCCGGGTCCGGGACGACGAGGTCGGGGTCGACCTCGAGCTGCGCGCCGAGGCCGGTGCAGCGCTCGCACGCGCCGTGGGGCGAGTTGAAGGAGAAGATGCGGGGCTCGAGCTCGACGAGCGACGGTCCGTGCTCGGGACACGCGAAGCGCTCGGAGAACGTGTAGACCGTGCCGGGCTCGGGGGTCGTGCCGGGCGTGATCTGCCCGGCGGCGGCGCGCGGTGCAGTGGCACCGCGCAC
>DATJNQ010000028.1:0-32158 GCA_035507895.1 Solirubrobacteraceae bacterium
CGAACCGTCGGTGTAGATGTTCAGCGCATGTTCGTCTGGATACTCCACGCCTGAAGTTCTACGCCGCATCGCGGGCGGACTCTGTGGCGTTCGGGCGGGGCGAGACCGATCGGGCAGAAGTTCAATGGCCGCTTTGGGAAACCCGCGGTCTTATCGAGACCGAGCCAGTTCCGGATCAGCCCAGGAGAGGTGTAGCTTGAGCGCCGTGCCGAAGGACACCCGGACCCGATACCAGGCCGTCTATGCGCGCCACCGTCTCAATTGCGCCCTCGAGACGGGTGGTCGCTGCGACTGCTCGCCGTCGTATTGGGGGAAGGTGTGGGATCGCGCGAGCAACAAGCACCGGAAGACGAGGTTCATGGCATCAGCGAATGCGGCGCGCCATGCAAAGGAAGACCTCCGGGTCTCGCTCCAGCGCGGAACGGTGCCCGTGTCGAGCGCGCTGCGCGTCGCGGGCGCGATCGAGGCGTTCCTCGCCGCGGCTGAGAAGGGCTCGGCGCTCAATAAGCATGGCCGACGCTACAAGCCCTCGGCGATCCGGGATCTGAGAGGCGCTCTCGAGCGCCACGTCCAACCCGCGCTCGGCAGACAACGGCTCGATGACGTCCACCGAGCCGACGTCCAGGTCATCGTCGACCAGATGACGCCGGAGTGGTCCGGCAGTCGCGTTCGCACGGTCGTGAACGCCATCCACAGCCTCTATGCCTGGGCGCAGGATCGGGAACTGGCCAATCACGACCCGGCAGCACGTGTCCGCCTTCCGGCGATGAATGCCAAACCGCGCGACCGCGTAGCCACCGTTCAAGAAATGGAAGCGCTCCTCGGAGCGCTCGATCCGGCCGATGCTCTGCCGTACGCGCTCGCCGTCTACGCGACCGCACGCCGAGCGGAGATCCGCCACGCGCGGGTCGAGGACGTCGACCTGGAGCTCGGAGTGATCTATCTCGGCGCCGATGAGCGTGGCCGCAAGTCGCGCGCAGCACAGCGCGCGGTCCCGCTCGTCAAGCCGCTGGTCTCGATGATCAGGCGCGAGCTGTTGCGCCGCGGCCGGCCCGACGGCAAGGCGCTGCTCTGCCCCGGGCACAAGCCCGGCGGGAAGAACAGCGGCATGCTCTCCTTCGAGGCATTGCAAGCGCGCGCCGACGCAGCGTGGGAACCAAAGGGAAAAGACGGCCAGCCTGCGGGACCCAAGGTGGGGGAGAGGATCACCGCTCACGAGTGCCGCCACACCTGCGCGTCATGGCTCGACGCCGCCGGCCTGCGGCCCGTCGTCGTCTCCGCGCTGATGGGTCACTCGACCCCAGCCCACCAACCCGGCGCGGCCCGCATAACCCAGCAGCGCTACACGCACGTCCTACCGGGCGAGCTGGCCGAAGCAAAGACCCTCTTCGAACGCTGGCTCACCGCCACAAACGAAGCATCGAGCGTCCCCGCCGAGCACAAAAGTTAGGTCCCTAACGCGGTCCCCGCGAACATAAAGGCCCATATCTACGGGCCAAAACGCCACAACCAACGGGTCTCCAAAACCGCAACGCGAGGTTCGACTCCTCGGTCCCCCGCTCAGCCGCACGCGCCCGGCCGCCGGCCTGCTGCGGCGCAGGCGCGCCTACGGCGCGGTGACGCCCTGGGTCCCGCCGGCCGGGGCCGGTGCCGCCAGCTCGCCGCCCCGCAGGAAGCGCCAGACGGAGAGGACCGCGATCACCGTGAGGATGCCGGCGCTCGTCGCGCACCACTCGCAGATCGCTTTGATCGAGTGGATCTCGCGGTAGGTGAGGTACATGCTGAAGCCGAAGCCGACGAGCGCGAGGATCATCGTCGCCAGCCGCGTGTTCTCGTTTTCCGGCAGCAGCAGGCTGATCACGATCGCGATGTACCCGAGCAGTCCGATCAGCGCGACCGGGACGCCGGCGAGTTTGGAGTAGATCGAGCTCTGGACCTTGATGCAGCTGTCGCCGGCGGTGCAGAGCGGCTTGATGTCGGCGTAGTGGACGTAGGTCAGGTAGCCGGCGATACCGATGCCGATGACAGCCAGCACGAGGAGCGTGATCCGCAGGGCCCTCGCGCTCACCACGGGCTCACGCCTTCAGAAGCTTTTCGATTTCTTCGTCGAAGGCGCCGGCTTCGGTCAGCGATGACGGTTCGAGACGATGGGGCGTCGCTCCCGACTTGCCGATCAGGAACGAAGGCGTGCCCGTGAAACCTTCGCGCGCCGCGACGTTCGCGTCTTCTTCGATCTGGGCGGCGAAAGCGGGGTCTTTGCGGTCTTCTTCCCACTTCGCGAGATCGAGGCCGTCGATTTGCTTCGCGATCCCCTTGATGAAGTCTTCCGTCACGTAGCCGCTGTCCTCTTCGCCCTGCTGGTGGTAGAAGAGCTCGACGTAGTCCCACATCTTGTCCTGCTTGCCCGCCGCGAGCGCTGCCGCCTGCTGCGACTTGAACGTGCCGCTCGGCTCGGAGCCGTCGCCTTCCGCGTTCCCGGTCGCGGTGGACAGGGAGCGGTATTCGATCTTGACCTTCCCGGTCTTGACCCACTTCTTGATGATGTCGGGAAGCGCGCCGAGCGTGAACTCGCGGCAGATCGGGCACTCGAGGTCGCCGAAGTACTGCAGCGTCACGGGAGCGTTCGGGTCGCCGAGGACGTTCGCGGCCTGTTTGGTGCCGGCCAGCGTTTCGTTGACCTGTTCCTGTGATTCGGTGATTTCGGCGTGCGATTTGTTCGCGGTCGGTTCGGCCGTGCTTTTGCCGCCGCCGCCCGCCACCGCGATGATCACGACGACGACGACAACGACAACAACGACACCCGCGAGAATCGTCAGACGCCGTTTGCGCGCCTCGGAGACGGCGTGCATTTCCTCGACTTCTTTGCGCTGCGAGCGCGCCTGCTCGCGGCGCTCCTTGCGCGTCAGTTCTTGTTCGTGATCGTCGTTCGGCATCGGCAGACTTCTAGATGGCGATGCTGAAGCCTACCTAAGGCGCGGTCGCCGGCCGCAGCGTCGGTCTCCGTGTCGTGCCACGATGGCGGGCGTCGCGCAGCGCGGGCCCCCGTAGCTCAGCTGGACAGAGCATCGGACTTCTAATCCGAGGGTCCCAGGTTCGAATCCTGGCGGGGGCATCGGGGCGAGCGAAGGCGGCGCTTTTAGCTCGGGCGCGGCCGGGAGCTGGGGGCTGCCACGGTCAGCGCAGCAGCCGCGACATTCGCCGGTCCTTGAGGATGCGCCCTTCCGTCTGGCAGGCCGGGCAGTAGGCGATCACGTAATCCTCGAAATGCACGGCGCCGAGGGTCGCGCCGCAGCGCGGGCACGGCTCGCCCTCGTGACGGTGAACCTCAAGGGGCATCGGCAGCTTGTCGGGGATCGGCAGGGCCAGCTCGGAGTCGTAGTAGACGATCGCGCCACCGAGCTTCGCGGCGATCGCGCTGCGAAGGCGCTCTGCCTCGTCGACGCTGAGATCGGATCCGCGCTTGAAGGGCGAAAGCCGCGCCACCCAGAGGATCTCGTCGGCCCACGAGCGGCCGATGCCGGCGGTGGCGCGCTGGTCGCGTAGCAGCGCGTGCAGGGGCCGTGGGGCGTCCGTGAAGATCTTCGCCTCCGGCGGCTCGGGCCACGCGTCGGGACCGAGTTTCGCGAGCGCCTCGTCGTGCTCGAGGGCATCGCCGCTCAGCAGCTTCGCCCAGGCAGCCTGCTTGGACCCGAACTCGCGCAGCCGCAGCTCGTGCTCGACGCCGTCCGGCGTGCGCAGCCGCAGCAGCAGGCGGGACGTGCGGTCGCGCGGCCCTGCGGGCTTGTCAAAGAGCTGCAGCCGCCCGGCGCTCATCAGGTGGATCAGCAGCGCCAAGCCGCCCGAGACGTCGATGATCAGGTGCTTCCCCCTGCGGCGCACGCGCTCTATCCGGCGGCCTTCGAGCGCGCCGAGCGGCGGGTCGAAGGTCTTCAGCGTGTTGATCCCGGGCGCGAGGACGGACTCGATCCGCGCTCCCGCCACGGCGCGGTCGAGCAGCCGTGCGGTCGCCTCGACCTCCGGAAGCTCGGGCACCGATCAAGCATAGGATCGGCGGCGCCGGCGGCGGCGCGCGGCTCGGTCAGGGGCCTTCGGATTCGCCTTCGCAGTATTCGCGCGCTTCGCGCGCTTGGGCGGCGAGGTTGGTCCGCGCGACGGTTCGTCCCGCGGGCGTCTTGACGAGGATTTCCGTCGGGTAGGCGGGCAGCGCGCGGTAGGCGAGCACGCCGCGCGTGTGGAAGCTCGCCGGAATGCGCGCCTTGTGAAGCTCCATCAGGCGCCCGTCGCTTCGCACGTAGACGTTGTCGTGCGGAGCGCGCAGCCGCCCGAGCACGATCGCGTATTCGGACGGCGTGCAGCCGGATGTGATCTGCGCGCCGAAGGGGTCGCGCCGGGTGGGTATCGTGCCGAACACGGAGGTTTCACCTTCGCCTGCTTCCGCATTGAAGTGAACGTTTTCCTGTTCGCCCGGGAATTCGAAGCCGCCGCTTTCCGCGCTGATCGTGTAGGCGCCGGCGCCCGGTATGTGGCCGCGCACCAGCGTGCGCGTGCGGCGTGGCGTTCGCTTCGGTTTGGTGCAGTGCCTCACGCGCGGCAGCCTCACGGTGCGCACGATCTTCCCGCCGCTCGCGAACTCCGTCAGCGACACCGGCACAGGCGAGGGGCCGCGCACGACCTGGTAGTAGAAGCCCGCGGGGCCGCCGACGCGCGCCGGGATGTGCGCGACGGGCGACGTGATGCGCCGGCCGTTGCTGAGGCGAAGGCGCGCGTAACGGACTTCGGGCCGCGTTTGCACTTCGACCGCGAGGTTGCCTTCGGAGCAGTCGACGGTCGGCGGCTGCGGGTGCGAGCGCGAGAAGCATTTTCCGGAGCTGCTCGAGAAGACGATGGCGTCCGCCGATTCGTCCCGCGGGAACGTCTTCACGATCAGCTGCTCCGCGCAGCCAGGCGCGACTTCGCTCCCGGTCGCCGGTAGCACCGCGAGTTCGTATCGTTCGCCGGCCGCCGTGCGGCCGCTGCCGATGACCACCGTCGCCGCGTCCTGCTTTTGAATTTCTTCTTCGACTTCGGTCTCTGCGACGAGGCCGAGCTTGTCTTCCAGGGCGCGTTCGACGGCGTCCCCGCCCGCCTCGGCGCGCGCCAGCTCGCGCTCGACCGCGGTGACCCGCCGCGCGAGCGCGCGCTCGGTCCGCTGTTCGTACGTTTCCAGCAGCGACTCCCCTTCCAGCGCGTTCCGAACGAAGCCGCGCGCCAGCCCTGCGAGCTCGTCGTCGAGGTAGGTCAAAGCCGCCTTCGTGCCTGCGCTGAGAGTCTTGTATCCGCTCAGCACCCAGCTGTGCATATCGGCGCAGACTTCGGGCGGCACGGCCAGCCGATAGTCCGCCACGAGCCCCGCCAGCGCGTGTGCGTAGGCGGTGACGGCGGGGCTGCTCCAGCGCAGCGAGCCGACCGTGTGCGCGAACGCCCGTGCAGCGGTCGCGTCGAGTTCGGCCTCGTGCATGTCCAACGCGAGGCTGAGCTCGAACTGCAGATCGCCGACCTGGCGGCTCTCGCGCGCCTCTTCACCGCGGCTTTTCGCCGAGGCAGAGGGCTCGAATTCTTCTCCCGCTTTAGTGCCGGGCGCGCCGCTGAGCACGCCCGGGCATTCGCCTTCGAGTTTCTGGGCGAGCAACTGCTTGGCCGCGTCGGCGGCCGGGACGTTCGCAAGCACCGCCTGCGTGTACGCGTAACGCGCCTGCAGGTACGCGTGCGTCGCGGCGCGGTCGCGCGCAGTGATGCGGACGCCGAACGCGGTCGCGGGCCAGAGCACCAGCGCGGCGGCGAGCGGGGCAGCGATCCAGGCGGCAACGCTTGACGATCGCACGGCGGGCAGTCTTGCAGCTTGCGCGCCGGCGCGAGCCAATCGCCGCGCAGCGACACGCTCACGAGTCGAACCCGAGGCCGAACCGGTCGAGCACTTTCAGCCACACGTCCCGCTCGCCTTCGTGCTCGTCGGCCGATGCGAGCGACGCGCGGGTGCGCGCGACGACGGCGCTTCGCAGCGGCTCGGGCGGAAATGGAAGCGGCTTGCGCCGGACCATCCGCAGGCGCGTCAGCTCGCTCTCTTCACCGCCGAGCAGGGCGAGGAGCACCCGGGCCCCGAAGCGCGACGCGACAACGCCCGCGCCGGTGAAGCCTGCGCAGTACGCGACGCGCCGTTTGAGCGCCCTGCCCCAGAAGACGCTGAAGCGCGAACACACGTCGATCGCGCCTCCCCAGCGGTGGCTGAAGCGGACGTCCTCGAGTTGGGGGAACGTTTCGTGGAAGTGCCGTGCGAGCAACGCGAACGTCGCGGGGCGCTGCTCGTACCGCTCGCCGACGCCGTTGCCGCGGTAGTAGACCGCGTCGTAGCCGCCCCAGAGGATCCGCTCGTCGGCCGTCAGCCGGTAGTAGTGGAACTGGTTGGCGGCGTCACTGAGCCCCTCGCGGCCGTTCCAGCCGATCGCGTGGCGCTGCGCCTCACTCAGGCGCTCGGTCACCAGGACGTAGTCGTAGACCGGAAGCATGCGCCAGCGGATCCGGCGCAGCAGGGGAGCGTACGCGTTCGTGGCGAGCGCGGCGCGGCGTGCCCGCAGCGCGCCGCGGGCCGTGCGAAGCTCGACGGCGCCGCTGGCGGGCGCGATCCGCAGCACGCGACTCTCCTCGTGGATGCGTACGCCGAGCCGCTCGCACGCGTCCGCGAGTCCCCACGCGAGCCGCGCGGGATTGACGAGGCCGATCGGCGTTGAAAGCGCGCCGCCAAGGTACGTCGGCGACGCCACCCTGCGCCTGGTCTCCTCGGCGTCAAGGCGCGTCGACCGGTGGCCGAAGCGAACGTGCTCGGCGACGTCCTCGTCGAGGACCGCGAGCTGCCACGGCTCGGTCGCGACGACGAGCTCGGACGTGTCCTCCCAGTCACACTCGATGCCCTCGCGCGCGATGTCGCTGCGGTATTCGTCGAAGTTCTGCGTCGCGAGCCGCTCGAGCGTTGCGATCTCGCCCGGGAAACGGTCGATGCCGTTGAGCAGGCCGTGCGTGAGCGTCGGGTCGCAGAATCCGCCGTTGCGGCCGCTCGCGCCGCCCGCGATCCGGTCGCCGTCGACGAGGACGACGTCGCGCTGCGGGTCGGCGCGCTTGGCAAGGAGCGCCGTCCACAGGCCGGTCAGCCCGGCGCCGACGATGGCGAGGTCCGTGGTCTGGTCGCGCTCCAGCGGCGCCCGCGGCGCCGGCGACGCCGCATCGTCAAGCCAGAAGGGCACCGGTGCCGCGTCCGAGAGGGCCCGCGCGATGCGAGCGCAAGACGGCTCGCCCACGCGGTGCGACGCATCCTCCGTGCCCATCGGCGTCAACGGTACGCGACCGCCAGGCGCGCGCCCGGCTCGCGCGCGCCCTCTCAATCCGGGGCGTCGCGCTGGGCGCCGTGGGAACGCCGGGCCGTGCACAGGCGCGTGCGGAACGCGACGGCGATCGACCCGCCGCGCGCGTCGATCGCGGCTTCGATGGCGCCGAGCAGCTCGCGCCGCGCCCGATCGTCGAGCAGGACGTGGTCCTGGTGCGTCGCGATCATTTCCGCGTACGCGCGCGCGGAGTAGTCGCACTGCCACTCATGTTCGAACGTGTCGGGGCGCACGAGGCCCGGTGCCGCTTCGATTTCCTCCCGCCACGGCGCAACGATCGTCGTCGGCGGGCTCGCCGGGTGCATCGGGAAGGCGGGCTCGAGGTCCGGCACGCATCGCGCGTAGACCTCCTGCAGCGCGCCGCGCAGTGCGATGCGGCTCCAGTCCGGAACGGTCCAGATCGCTGCGAGCAGGCCGTCGTCGACGAGCCGGTCGCGTGCGAGCTCGTAGCGCGTCGCCGCGTCGACCCAATGCCATGCCTGAGCCGAGACGATCGCGCGGGCGCGGCCGGGTCCCCGCCAGCGCTCGAAGTCGACCGTCTCGATCGTGACGCGCGGGTACTCGGCGCAGGCCGCCCTCGCAAGGCGCGCCATGCGCGGGTCGGGCTCGAGTCCGACGACGTCGAGACCGCGTTCGGCGAGCAGCACCGTCGCCTTGCCGGTGCCTGCGCCCACCTCCAGCACGAAGCCCTCGGCGGGCGGCAGCGCGGCGACGAAGCTGTCGATCACGGCCGCGGGATAGGAGGGCCGCGCGCGGTCGTACTGCGCGGCGACCGATCCGAAGGCAAGACGTTTCGTGTCGAGTGAGGCCACGCGGAGAGTATGGCCCGAGCGCGAGGCTCCGAAGCCGCCGGGTCCGCCGGCGCTCCGCTACGGTCGTTCGTGGCGCCGGCAAACTGAAGGGGGAAGCTTGGGCCGATCTGCCGCTCGGCTGGACGGATGGCAGCTCACAGAAGACGCACGCCGCTTCGACGAGAGGGCGGGGGGATACGTGCGCGCGCAGCCGGCGCGGAACGTCCTCGCGACGATCCTTGCCGACACGATCGCCGGGCGCTGGGCCGACGCGCGGCGGATCTTCGCCTGGGCGCTGGACGGGCAGGACGTCGTCGCGGTCGCGCTGCGCACGCCGCCGTGGCCGATGGCTGTCGCGGGAGTGGACGACGGCACCGCGGATGCGCTCCTCGACGCCTGGCTGAAGGTCGACCCCGACCTCCCGGGTGTGAGCGGCGAGCCGGCTGCGGCGCGCGCCGTCGGCGCGGCGTGGGTCGCGCGGACCGGCGGGCGCACGCGAGTTGCGATGAGCGAGGCGATGCACCAGCTCTCGGCCGTCACCGAACCGCCGCGGCCCGCGCCGGGCGAGCTACGCGACGCGAACGAGGGCGACGTCCCGCTTCTCTCGCAATGGGAGAAGGCGTTCCGCGCCGAGGCAGGGATCGGCGTCAACTACGAAGCTGAGGCGGCCGTCAGGACGCGCATCGCGAGGGGGTCGCAGCTGCTGTGGGTCGACGGCGCTCCGGTGAGCACGCTCGCCTTCTCGCCGCAGGTCGCGGGGACCACGCGCATCGGCCCGGTGTACACGCCGCCCGAGTTCCGCTCGCGCGGCTACGCGAGCTCCGCAGTCGCCGCTCTAAGCCGGCGTGCGCTCGCAGCCGGCGCCGAGCGCTGCATGCTCCTAACCGACCTCGCGAACCCCACCTCCAACAAGATCTACGCCTCGGTGGGCTTCCGTCGCTTCGCGGACTGGGAGGAGCACGCGTTCGAGCTCTAGCGCGGGCGCGCACCGTGCCCGATCGCATATTGTCAGGCGCTTGAGCGCTTACGGACAGCTCAGCGAGCACATCGCGGAGATCGCCGACCTTGCGTCGGTGGAGGCTGTGCTGACGTGGGACCAGCTCGTGATGATGCCCGAGCAGGGCGCCGGCGAGCGGGCGCACGCGAGTGGGGCGCTCGCGAAGCTGATGCACGAACGGGCGACGGCGCCCGAGATCGGCGAGTGGCTCGCGGACCTCGACGGCGCCGAGCTCGACGACCTCGCGAGCGACGTCGTGAGGATCGCGCGGCGCGACTTCGAGCGCGCCGCGCGCGTCCCCGACGAGCTCGCCGCGGAGCGGGCCAGCGCCGCGGCCGCGGGGCAGCAGACCTGGCAGCGCGCGCGGGCGGCGGACGATTTCGCCGCCTTCCTGCCGGCACTCGAACGCAACATCGCGCTCGCCCGCGAGTACGCGGGGTGCGTCGCCGAGAACGGACAGAGCGCCTACGACGCGCTGCTCGTCGACTACGACTACGGCCTTACGTCAGAGACCGTCGCGCGGCTCTTTGGCGACCTGAGCGATGAGCTGCCGGGGCTCGTGGCGAGCGCAGGGGGCGCCCCCCGCCCGTCGCTCGATATATCCGAGCAGGCGCAGCGGGGAGCCGTCGAGACGACGCTCGCCCGGCTCGGGGTCGAGCGCTCGAGCTGGCGCGTCGACGCGTCGGCGCACCCCTTCTCGACCGCGATCGCGTGGCGCGACTCGCGCCTTACGACGCGCTACAGCGGCCCCGATGTCGAGTCGCTCGTCGGCGCGCTGCACGAGTTCGGGCACGCGCTGTACGACCGCCAGCTCGCGCCCGAGCTCGAGCGCACGAACCTCGCCGCCGGGCTTTCGATGTCGGTCCACGAGTCGCAGAGCAAGCTGTGGGAGAACCACGTCGCGCGCAACGGCGCGTTCGCGGAGGTCATCGCTGCCGCCTACCGGGAGGCGGGAGCGAACGTCACCGCGGGCGAATACCACGCGGTCGTCAACCACGTCGAGGCGTCGCCGATCCGCGTCTCGGCGGACCCGGCGTCCTATCCGCTGCACATCGTCCTGCGCTTCCAGCTCGAGCACGCGCTCATCGAGGGAGACCTCGCCCCGGCCGAACTGCCCGAGGCCTGGCGCGCGAAGATGAAGGAACTCCTCGGGCTCGACGTCACCTCCGATGCGCAGGGGTGCATGCAGGACGTGCACTGGAGCTCCGGGAGCTTCGGCTACTTCCCGACCTACGCGGTCGGCTGCCTCATCGCCGCGCAGCTCTGGGAGAGCCTGCTCGCCGACACCGGACCGCTCGACGAGCGTCTTCGCAACTGTGAAGTCGACGGCGTCAAGGCCTGGCTCGGCGAGCGGATCCACCGCTACGGCCGCCGCAGGGACACCGCGCAGCTCGTCGAGGATGCGACCGGACGGCCGCTCTCCAGCGAGTCGTTCCTGAGCTTCGTCCGGCCGCTCGCGCGCGCCTGACCCGCGCGTCGTGGCCGGACGCCCCGCCGGGCGTCAGGGCGTCACGAGTCGGTCGTCGAGCGCGGTACGGGGGACCTGCTGCGTGATGCAGTGGATGTTCCCGCCGCCGAGCAGGATCTCCCGCGACGGCAGGCCGACCACCTCGCGGCCGTGGAAGACGCCCTCGAGGATCTCGCGTGCGGTCTCGTCGGTGCTCTCGTCGAGCAGCGGGAAGATCACGCGGTCGTTGGCGACGTAGAAGTTCACGTAGGAGGCGGCCATGCGGTCGCCGGGCCGGCGCGGATGGGTGCCGAGCACTTCGTAGACGCCGCGCGCCTCCGTGTCGGTGATCGTCATCACGGGTGGCCCTGGGACACGGATCACCTCCAGCGCGCGGCCCTCGGCGTCGCGGGCGCGTTCGAGGCGCCGCTCGGCGTCGACGGCGACCTCGTGCTGCGGGTCGTTCTCGTCGTCGCACCAGTTCAGGAGCACCACGCCGGGTGCCGCGAAGCACGCGAGATTGTCGACGTGGCCGTCGGTCTCGTCCGAGTAGACGCCCTGGCCGAGCCAGATGACCAGCTCCGCGCCGAGGTAGTCCAAGAGGATGCGTTCGATCTCCTCGCGGCTGTAGCCGGGGTTGCGGTTCTCGTTCAGCAGGCACTGTTCCGTCGTGAGCACCGTCCCCTCGCCGTCGACGTGGAACGCGCCGCCCTCGAGGATGATCGGTGCGCGATAGCGGTCGGCGGCGGCGAGCTCGAGCACCTTCTCGGCGGCTCGCTCGTCGCGGTCGAACGGCGAGTAGAGGCCGCCCCAGGCGTTGAAGCGCCAGTCGACTCCGCGCCGGCCGCCGCGGCGGTCCACCACGAACGTCGGCCCGATGTCGCGCATCCAGGCGTCGTCGAGCGACATCTCGACGAGGCGGACGCGGTCCGGGAGCTGGGCGCGCGCGCCCTCGAAGGCGCCGTCGGAGACGCACACGGTCACCGGCTCGCTCTCCGCGATCGCCTCGGCGACGGCGGCGAAGGCCGCCTGCGCCGGCCGGCCGTTGCGACGCCAGTTGTCGGGTCGTTCCGGCCAAGCCATCCAGCAGCCGTCGTGCGGCTCGAACTCCGCCGGCATGCGATAGCCGTCGGCTGCGGGGGTGGAGTCGATCGTGGCGCTCATACGGCGACTGTCGTGCTCGCGCCATGATACGTCCGCGCTCCGGCGCCTCCGCGACGACATAGGCTTGCAGCGTGGAGGAGGCTGTCGTAATGGTCGCCGAGCCGCGCGATTCGCCGGCGCGTGTGCGCGCCGGCGGGCGTCCGACGGTCCGGGTCGGCGCCGTGCAGCTGCGCTGGCACGAGGACCCCGGCGAGCACGCGCAGGCGATAGAAGCCGGCGTGGCGAGCGCCGCTGCCGCGGGCGCGCTGCTCGTCTGCCTCCCCGAGCTGACGCTCAGCCGCTATTTCGCAGTCGACCCCGCCGGCGTCGCCGCCGCGGGCGCGGTACCGGAGGAGCTGGAGGACGGACCGACGTTCGCGCTCGCGTCGCGCCTTGCCCGCGGGCACGGCGTTCACGTGCACGCGTCGCTCTTCGAGCGCGCCGACGCTCCCGGCGGCCTCGGCTACAACACGGCGATCCTCGCTGGTCCCGACGGCGTCCTCGTCGGGCGCACGCGCAAGCTCCACATCCCGATCACCGCCGGCTACCACGAGTCGGCCTATTTCCATCCGGGCCCCGCCGACGAGGAGGCAGTGCGGACGTTCCCCGTCGCGGGGGCCGCCGTGGGCCTGCCGACGTGCTGGGACCAGTGGTTCCCGGAGCTCGCGCGCGCCTACTGCCTCGTCGGCGCGGACGTTCTCGTCTACCCGACGGCGATCGGCTCGGAGCCCGATCATCCCGACTTCGACACGCAGCCGCAGTGGACAGGCGTGATGATCGGACACGCGATCGCGAACGGGCTCTTCATCGTCGCGGTGAACCGGTACGGCAACGAGGGCCAGCTGACCTTCTACGGCTCCTCGTTCATCGCCGACCCATACGGACGCATCCTCGTGCGGGCGCCGCGCGACGCGCCGGCGGTGCTCGTCGCGGACCTCGACCTCGACCAGCGGCGCGACTGGCTCGACCTCTTCCCGTTCCCGGAGACCCGCCGACCGGACGCCTACGGCGTTCTCGGCGAGGAGCGCTGACGCCGCGCATCACCGTACCGTTGGGCGCGATGCGGCTCGAACGCGACCTTATCCTCGAGGGCGAGAACCTCGACGTGCTGCCGCGGCTCCCCGGCAACGCCTTCCAGCTGATCTACCTCGACCCGCCGTTCAACACGGGACGCCGCCAGGAGCGCCGCACGCTGCGCGTCGTCGCGGACGAGGACGGCGGGCGCACCGGCTTCCAGGGTCGCCGCTACGCGGCCGAGGTGACGGGCCGCTCGAGCTTCGCCGACAGCTTCGAGGACTACGTCGCGTTCCTGCGGCCGCGACTCGAGCACGCACGGCGCCTTTTGACGCTCGACGGCACGCTGTACCTGCACGTCGACTACCGCGAGGCGCACTACTGCAAGGTCCTGCTCGACGAGATCTTCGGCCGCGCGTGCTTTCTGAACGAGATCATCTGGGCGTACGACTACGGCGCCCGCGCCCGCCGGCGCTGGCCGGCGAAGCACGACACGATCCTCGTGTACGTCCGCGACCGGGACCGCTACCACTTCGACAGCGACGAGGTGGACCGCGAGCCGTACATGGCGCCGAGCCTCGTCACGGCCGAGAAGGCCGCGCGCGGCAAGCTGCCAACCGACGTCTGGTGGCACACGGTGGTGCCGACGTCGGGACGCGAGAAGACGGGCTACCCGACGCAGAAGCCCGAAGGGATAGTGCGCCGGATCGTCCTCGCTTCGACACGGCCGGGCGAATGGTGCCTGGATTTCTTTGCCGGGAGCGGTACGCTCGGCGCCGTCGCGGCGCGCCACGGCCGCCGCTTTGTCCTCGTCGACTCGAACCCCGACGCGGTGCGCGTCATGCGCGAGCGCCTGCTGCCCGACGACGGCGTGACGCTTCGGTCGCGCAAAGGCTGAAAGGATGTGGCGACGTGTACCACCTGGCCCTGAACAACTTCCCGCACAGCTGCAACCGCTTCAACATGGACGAGCGTCAGCTGATGGAGATCGTCGTCCCGTTCTCGCGCGGCCAGGAGATCAGCCTCGGCGAACAGACGTGGGACCCGAAGCACACCACGCTCACCGTGATCGAGGCGCCCGAGCTGCCGGTGGGGCAGCTCGCGCCGGGGCGCGGCTGGGGCAACGTCGAACGCACCGGCAGGGACGTCACAGCCGACGTGCTCGCGCGGGTCGCGGAGTCGGACGCGAAGGCAGCTGCCGCTCCCGGCGAGCTCGCCGGGCTGCTGGGCGCCCACGGCGCGCGCCTTCTCGACGAGTGGCGGGCCGTGGCCACGCGCTCGCCGGATCTCCAACCCAGTGAAGCGCTCGCGCTTGCGGAACTTGCGCTCCGGACGCGCAGCGCTCAATAGCTTCGCCGCTAGACTGCGCCTGCGCGTGGCGGGCGTAGCTCAGCTGGTAGAGCTCCTGGTTGTGGTCCAGGCGGTCGCGGGTTCGAATCCCGTCGCTCGCCCCTAAGGGGGGCCTGCCCGGCGCCGGGCGTCAGGCGCCGACTGTGCGCCGGAAGAGAAAGGCGCAGCCCGCTGCGATGGCAAGGGCCAGGACCGGCAGCGCCGCTGAGACCACGCCTGCGATCGCAAGCACGAGGCCGACGACTCCCACGACTGCGGCCGCCCCGCCGACGGCGATGAGGCGGAAGGCGCGGCGTTCGCGCGCCTGCCGCGGCGCGGGCGGGGTGCGCTTCTGGACGTCGTTCATGGGTCAGACGTTAGCGCGTGCCGAGCCGGCCGACGCGTGGGCGGTACGCGTCCTCCGCCATCGGACGGGCGCAGAAAGAACCGTCAGGCTTTTTCCGCGGCTTCGGCTTCGAGCCGCAGCGCAGAGGCTTCGTGTTCCAGCCCTTCCGCGAGTTTCACCAGCGTCGCGGCTTGTTGTTCCTTTTCGAGGGCGCCGGTTTTGGATTTGGCCGCAGCCGCTTCCTCGTTTTCGACGGCTTCTTCTTCTGCCTTTGCCTCTTTCTTGAACGCGGCGGCTTGCGATGCAGCGTCCTGGGCTCTTAGTTCGTCGCCGGGGACCTCGGCTTCGAACGTTTCGGCGGTTTCCCGTTCGTGCGAGGCCTGTTTGTCGTCGGCGACGGCGTCCGCGTCGTAGGCTTTCGCGTGGTTCTCGCAGTTTTGGGCTTCCATGGAGTTGCCTTCGTTCGAGTAGAAGTTTGCAAGCTCTTCTTCGCCGAGCGCGAACTGTTCGTCTTCCGCCGCTTCGGCTTCCAGCTGCCCGCTGAAGTCCCGCTCGTCTTCGGCTTCCTGTCTGGCGGTTTCCGCGGCCTTGAGTTCGTCCTGTTCGAGCGCTTCTTCGGCGGTGACGTCGCCGAGTGTTTCCTCCGAGTTGAATCGGCCTTCTTCGGCTTCGCGGTAGAGCCCGCGGGATTCGTTCGCGAGCTGCGACGCGTCGCTTTCGTCGCCCGCGGCCCGCGTCCGGTCGCTACTGGCCGCGCCTTCGTCCTTCGCGGCGGTGGCCCTGGCGGCGGCCTCGGCTTCGATCAGCGCCTGCCGTTCTTCCTGCGACTGAACGTTCGCCGCCGCGCGTTCTTCTTGGGCGCGTGATGCGTTCACGCCGATCGTGATCGTCCTTCGATGCCTCACGACGTACCCGGGCTGCGGCCCCGAGGTGGCGACGAGCGAGAGGTGGATCGTCACGCGCAGCCGCCGTTTCTCACTGAGCAACCTCTTGCCGTCGTGGTTCGGCTTCAGGTGGATCGTGAGCGCTGAGCGGGAGCCGAACCTGTGCTTGAACTCGTTGGCGTAGGACGGTGTCGACTTGATCGTCAACGCGCCGGCGCCGCACGCCTTCACGTAGACCGTGATCGTCCCGGTCCTGGAGGAGCGCACGCTCGAAAGCTCGCACGTCGGTCTTGTCAGTAGCGCTGACGCGGGCACGGCGGCGAGCAGGCCGGCGGCGGCGACGCCCGCGAATGCGCCCAGCGCTGCGGCGGCGCTGCTGCGGCTGTGGGGGCGCTGCCGTGCGATCCGCGGACGGTAGATGAGCGGCGGCCGACCGTCAAGCGCGTACTGTTCGTGCCGCCCTCAGCGCTTTGTGTTCTCGACGGCGGCGTGCAGCTGCGCCTTGTTCATTTTGGATCGACCTTTGATGCCCTTCCGGCGGGCCTCCTCGTAGAGCTGTTCCCGCGTGCGGCCGCGCGGACCGGGCCTGCCCGAGCGGATGCCGCCCCGGCGTCCCGAGGACAGGTCCTGCGTTGAGACGCGCGAACTCGTTTTGGTCTGGCCGCTGCGGGCTCGCTCCTTGTTGACGGTGCGCGCCGCGATCTCCTCAGCGCGTTTGAGCGACGCTCCGCTCTTGCGCTCGCTTGCCTTGATGTGCTCGTACTGCCGGTCCCGCTTGCTGCCCTTCTTGACGCCGCGTGGCGGCATTTCTCCCACCTCCGTTTCGTGGCCGTGCGCGCCGGTCGCTCCGGGTTCGGACGATGTCTGCGCGTAGGTCCAGTTACCCGAAGCGCGGCGGCCGAACCGCACCGCCGGCCGGCTGTGCGGCCGGCGCCGCTCAGGAGCGGACGACGTCGCGGGGCGCCGACACCTCGCCGCCGTCGAGCGCGTCGTCTCGGCCACGGCGCTGGATCGCCACGAACCAGGTCAGCCCGGCGACGCACAGCAGCGAGGCGATCCAGAAGTTCAGGCGCATGCCGAGGACGTACTGGGAGTAGTCGGTGCGCTGCGTCTCCTCGAAGATCCTGAACGCCGAGTAACCCGCCACGTAGAGCGCGAACAGGCCGGGCGCCCTGATCTTGCGGTGGTGGCCGAGCCAGACCAGGAACGCGGCCAGCAGCAGGTTCCAGATGATCTCGTACAGGAACGTGGGCTCGAACGTGGGGTACTGGAGGTACCCCGGCGGGCGGTGGGCGGGGGATATCTGCAGCGCCCAGGGCAGGCTCGACGGCCGGCCGAACAGTTCCTGGTTGAAGTAGTTGCCGACGCGCCCGATCGATTGCGCCACGAGCAGCGCCGGTGCCGCGGCGTCGGCGAAGCGCGCGACGTCGCGCCACGGCAGATGCCGGTGCAGGTACCAGATCCCGACGCCGGCGCCGGCCGCGACGCCGCCCCAGACACCGAGGCCGCCGCGCCACACCGCGAAGGGACCCCACCAGTAGTCGGGCACCTGGCTGGGGGTCGTGATCAGGAAGTAGATCCGGGCGCCGATGATGCCCGCCGGGAACGCCCAGATCGCGGTCTGGTAGACGAGCTCCCTGTCGCCCCCGATCCGCTCCCAGCGCCGCCGCGTGATGAGGATCGCGGCCGCCAGCGCGAAGGCGTACATCAGACCGTACGCGTGCAGGAATATCGGCCCCACGTGCACGCCGTTCTGCGGCGGGCTGGGTATCGACGCGATCAGTTCTGACATGGGTTCGCTGCGCTGGCGACGGCGAGCGTGACGACCGCTCCACCGGAGACGGCGTCCCGCGGCGGCGCGCTCCGGAGCCCCGCCCCGCGCCCGCTGTCACAGTAGCGGCGCGCGGCGCGCGCGCGGGCGCTGCGAGCCGCCCGGCGCGAGCGCCGCGGCGCCCCGGCCGCTGCGGTGACGGACAACCGGTTTGAGGTGCCGCCCGATGGGTACAGCCGCCACGTCAGGGCCGGCGGCACGCATGGGCCCGGCGGCATGAAGCGGCGGGGCTCTCGAGCGCAGTGGCGTGCAACCAGGACGGGGCACGCGGTGTGACGGCCGAGCGGCCACGGGCTATTCATTCTCCGGCCCCCGGTCGAAGGCGGCACCGTTTCCCAGCCCACATGTGCCGCCGGCCCTGGCAGACAACTCGACGCGCGCCCATCAATCGATCCAGAACCGCAGCCGGACCACGCCGCCGGGTTCGGTGCGGCTGTCCTCGAGGATGCCGCCGCGCTTTTCGATCACGCGGCGCGACGCGACGTTGTTCTCGTCGCACGTCACCAGGACGCGGTCGACGCCCGCGGCGCGCGCGACGACGAGCGCCTGGCCGAGGATCTCGGTCGCGTGTCCTTCGCGCCGGTACGCCGGCCTCACGCAGTAGCCGATGTGGCCGCCGTAATTGAGCAGGAACTCGTTGTCCACGTTGTGCCTGATCGAGACGCGTCCGACGATCTCCTCGCCGACCGTGGCGAGCAGGAACGTCGAGGGCACCCAGCGCTCCGGCAGCTGCTCGCCGCGGACATGCGCGGCGCAGCGCCCGACATACGCCCCCCAGTCCATCCGGGGGTCCCACTGCAAGAGGAATTCGAAGTTGTCGGCGCGGAGCTCCTCGTGCGCGAGCTCCGCGCCGGCGCGGTCCTCGGCGCGCAGGGGCCTCAGGCGCAGCGTCATAGCGCCCGGCGGCGCGTCGCTCGGCTCACGGCGCCGCGGGGACGACGACGAGAAGGCCCTCGCCCTCGGGCAGGTCGGACGTGTCGAGGGACGGACCGTTGGCGCGGTGGACCCGGTCGGCGAGCGCGATGAACTCGTCGGCGGGCTCGAGGAACCCGATCCGCTCGGTCCGGTAGTGCATCGGCACGACCCAGCGCGCCTCCAGGCGGCGCGCGATCTCGGCGGCCTGCTCGGCGCCGATCGTGGGGCCGGCGCCGACGGGCACGAAGAGGAGATCCACCGTGCCGATCGCCTCGGCCTGCTCGTCGCGCAGCTCGGCCTGGCCGAAGTCGCCGAAGTGCGCGACACGCAGGCCGTCGAGTTCGAACACGAAGATCGTGTTGTGACCGCGTTCGGTGCCCGCGGCCTCGTCGTGCTCGGAGGAGACGGCGAGCACCTCGCCGATCGGGGATTCAAGGCGCCCGGCTGTCGAGCGCAGCGTGTGCGGCTCGCCGCCGACGACCTCGGCGGCGTTGTGATCGCCGTGCTCGTGCGTGATCAGCAGCACGTCGGCGTCGACGTCCTCGATCGGCGGGTACTCCCAGGTGATGCCCCTGCCGGCGATCGCCGACATGTCCCCGAACGGGTCGATGACGACGGTCGCCTCGTCGCCGGTGAGCTTGAACGCCGACTGGCCGTACCACTCAATCTCCATGACTCGCCTCCATCGGTTGGGGTGTCTGCAGCTTCTCATCGCCCGCGTGCTTGGTGCGGCCGAGCCCGTGCAGGTAGCGCCCGCCGCGCGCGAACGACGCGGCCGCGGCGATCAGGCACGCGACGATCGCGAACGCGAACGCCTCCTCCAGGCCGCTGTGGAAGGGCCCGGAGATCAGGTGCGGGAAGAACTCGCGGCCCGTGAGCAGTTCGCGGCTCGCCGCAGGGATCGCCTGCAGCGCGTGGGCGCCTACCAGATGCTCGACGGGGTTGTAGCCGAGGAACGCCGCGAACAGGATCGAGACGGGCGGAATCGACGCGGCGTGTGCGGCGGCGCTCGCGCTCACGCCGTGGGACTCGAGCCCCGCCGTCATCGTGTGCGGCAGCGCCGAGGCGAGGCCGATCACCATCAGCGTGAAGAAGATGCCGATCGACATCACCTGAGCGGAGTTCTGGAACGTCTGGTTCATGCCGCCGCCTGCGCCGCGGTGCTCGGCCGGCAGGCTGTTCATCACGCCGGCCCGGTTCGGTGAGGCGAACATCCCCATCGAGATGCCGTTCAGCGCGAGGATCGCCGCGAAGACGGGGAACGGGAAGTCGGTCGGCAGCAGCGAGAGCAGGAAGAACGAGACGGCCGCGCCGATCATGCCCGTCGTCGCGAAGAGGCGCGGGCCGTAGCGGTCCGACAGGTAGCCGGACGTGGGTCCGGCGACGAGCATGCCGACCGTGAGCGGCAGCATGTAGATGCCCGCCAGCAGCGGCGTTTCCTTGAAGCTGTAGCCGTGCAGCGGCAGCCAGATGCCCTGCAGCCAGATGATCAGCATGAACATCAGCCCGCCGCGGGCCACCGCCGAGAGGAACGTCGAGAGCGTGCCGAACGTGAACGCGCGGATGCGGAAGAGCGGCAGGCGGAACATCGGGTCCGCGACGCGGCGCTCGATCACGGTGAAGGCTGCCAGGAACGCGACCCCCGCGGTCAGCAGCGCGAGCACGCGCGGGCTTCCCCAGCCCGTAGCGGCGCTGCCGTAGGGGCGTATCCCGTACGTGACGGAGACCATGATCAGGATCAGGCCCGCGGCGAACGTGAGGTTGCCCCACCAGTCGATTTTGGCCGGCCGCGGCGAGCTCAGCTCTTTCAGCTTCAGGTAGGCCCAGACGGTCCCGAAGAGTCCCACGGGCACCGAGATGAGGAACACCAGGCGCCAGTCGATCGGCGCGAGCAGGCCGCCGAGGATCAGCCCGACGAACATCCCGCTGACGCCGACGATGTTGTTGATGCCGAGTGCCATTCCGCGCTGGTTGGCGGGGAAGGCGTCGGTGATGATCGCGGCGGCGTTGGCGAGCAGGAACGCCGCGCCGACGCCCTGCACGACGCGGAAGGCGATCAGGTATGTGGCGCCGGCGCGCCCCTGCAGCCAGTCGACCGTGAGGAACAGCGACGCCGCCGTGTAGATGACGAAGCCGAGGTTGTACATGCGCACGCGCCCGAACATGTCGCCGAGGCGGCCGAGGCTCACGATCAGCACGCTCGAGACGACGAGGAAGCCGAGGATCATCCACAGCAGGTAGAAGCTGTTCGACGGTTCGAGCGGGTCGAGGTGGATGCCGCGGAAGATCGCGGGCATCGCGATCAGCGTGATCGACGCGTCGAGCGTTGCGAGCAGCACGCCGAGCGTCACGTTCGAGAGCGCGATCCACTTGTAGCTGGGGGAGGGGGCGACCTGGTCCTTGGGGCGGATCGCGACGGTCGTGCTCACACGCGAAAGTATACAGGCCAACTGTGCAGTCTGCCTGTGGATCTTGTAGACTGTGGTCATGGCAACGACACGCCTCGACGTACCGCCGATCGCGAGCGAACTGCGGCTGGTGATCGGCAGCCTCGTGCGCAGGCTGCGCGCCGAGCAGCGGCTGCCCTCCTCGCACGTCGCGGCCCTCGGCCGCCTCGACCGTGAAGGGCCGTCGAGCACGAGCGACCTGGCCGCCGCCGAGCGCGTGCGGCCGCAGTCGATGGCCACCACCGTCGCGGATCTGCTCGCGGACGGCTACGTCTCGCGCCGCCCGGACCCCAACGACGGCAGGCGCATGCTGCTCGAGCTGACGGCCGACGGGCGCGGCGCGATCGAAGCCGACCGGCGCAAGCGCGAAGGTTGGCTCATCGCAGCGATCGCAGAGCAACTCGACGACGAAGAGCAGCGGGCGCTCGCCAGCGCCGTGCCGCTCCTGCGGCGGCTTGCCGACTCCTGACGCGCCGCGCGTCGACTCCCACGCCACGGCGCAGCCGAACGTCCCTGGCCGGCGGATCGTCGCCGGCTACGGGATGCGCTTCTGGGTCCTCGTCGCCCTCATCGGCGTCTGTGCGGGGCTCGGCGGCGGCGTCGCGCTGAAGTTCCTCGAACTCGTCGAGCACCTCGTGTGGGGCTACAAACACGGCTTCCTGCTCGGTGCGATCGAACGCACGTCGGCACTGCACCGCGTCGTCGCGCTCGCCCTCGGCGGCGTGATCGCCGGGCTCGGCTCGCTCCTTTTGATGCGCCTGAAAAGCGGCATGGAAGTCTCCGAGGCGCTCTGGCTGCGCGACGGCCGCATGCCGCTCTTGCCGACGATCGCGCGTGCGGTCGACTCGCTCGTCGCCGTCGGCTTCGGCGCGTCGCTCGGCCTCGAGGCCGCGCCGCAGCAGATCGGCGCGAGCTTCGCGAGCGCCGCGTCGGACTGGGCGCGCCTGCCGACGTGGCAGCGGCGGCTGCTCGTCGCGAGCGGCGCCGGAGCCGGCATGGCCGCCGTCTACAACATGCCGCTCGGCGGCGCGCTCTTCGCGGTCGAGGTGATGCTCGGCTCGATCACACTGCCGCTGGTGCTGCCGGCGCTCGTGATGACCGTCGCCGCGACGGCGTCCGCCTGGATCGTGCTCGGCAACGTGCCGACGTACTTCGCCCCGAGCTTCACGGTCCACGCGTCGCAGATCGTCTGGGCGATCATCGTCGGGCCGCTCGCGGGCCTCGTCGGCGTCGTGTGGATCCGCATCGTCGCGCGCGCCTACGCCGCGCGACCGAAGTTGCCCCTGCGGCGGGCGCTCGCCCCGCCGCTCGTGTTCACGGCGCTCGGGCTGGTCGCGATCAAGTACCCGCAGCTGCTCGGCAACGGCAAGTCGATGGTCCAGATAGCGCTGCTCGGCCGCCTCAGCATCGGCCTCTTCGCCGCGCTGCTCGTCCTCAAGCCACTTATGACCGGCGGCGCCGTCGGCAGCGGCGTTCCCGGCGGGCTCTTCACGCCCACGCTCGCGATCGGCACGATGCTCGGCGGCGTCGCGGGGTCGCTCTGGATTCACCTCTGGCCCGGCGCGAGCGTCGGCAGCTACGCCTTCATCGGCGGCGCCGCGATGCTCGGCGCGGCGATGCAGGGGCCGATCAGCGCCGTCGTCATGGTCCTCGAGCTCGCCCCCGGCGGCACTGGCGTCGTGGTCCCGATCGTGATCGCCGTCGCCGGCGGGACGATCGTCGCGCGCATCGTCGGCGAGCACTCGATCTTCGCCGTCCGCGTCGCCGAACGCTGGTCGGATGAGGGGCGTCCCGCGCTCGAGTCCGTTCTGCCCGAGTAGCGCACGCGCGTGTGCAGGACATCCGTCGCGCCCCCTACGGTCCGTCGCTCATGGACGCGAACGCACCGGCCCCCTGGCTCGAGCACCTGAACGGCGAACAGCGCACGGCGGCGTGCGAGAGCGCGCCGGCGCTGCTGATCCTCGCGGGCGCCGGGACGGGCAAGACGACGACGCTGACCGCGCGCGTCGCAGACCTGCTCGCGCGCGGCGTCCAGGCCGAGCGGATCCTTTTGCTGACATTCACCCGCCGCGCCGCACGCGAGCTCGTCGAACGGGCGCGCGCGAGCGCGGAGCGCGCCGGCTGGGCCGGCGGGCGGATCCTCGGCGGCACGTTCCACTCGATCGCGCACCGCATGGCGCGCGCGCATCGCGCCGCCCTCGGCCTGCCGGAGGGATTCGGGGTGCTCGATGCCGGCGACGCGGCGGACCTGCTCGCGATGATCCGCGAGGAGCTCGGCCACGCCGGCGAGGGACGGCGCTTCCCGCGCGCCCCGACGCTGCTCGACATCTACTCGCGCACCGTCAACTCGCAGCTGGCGCTCGACGACGTGCTGGCTTCGTCTTTCCCCTGGTGCGAAGGGCATCGCGAGGCGCTCGCTCTGATCTTCCGCGAGTACGGCGCCCGCAAGCGGCGGATGGGCGTCATCGACCTCGACGACCTGCTGCTCGGCTGGCGGGCGCTCGCGCGCGACGAGGTGATCGGCCGCGCGATGGCGGCGTCGTTCGACCACGTGCTCGTCGACGAGTACCAGGACGTAAACGGCCTGCAGGTCGACGTCGTCGCGGCGCTCCACGGCGCCGGCTGCGCGCTGACGGCCGTCGGCGACGACATGCAGGCGATCTACGGCTTCCGGGCCGCGAGCGCGCGGTACATCCTCGAGTTCCCGTCCGCCTTCCCCGGCGCCGTCGTGCGCCGGCTCGAGCGCAACTACCGGTCGACGGCGCCCATCCTCGCGGTCGCGAACGCCGTCGCCGCGCAGGACGCCGCGGCGCACGCGAAGACGCTCTGGACGGATCGCGACGGCGGCAGCCCCGTGGAGCTCGTCGAGCCCCGCGACGAAGTCGCGCAGGCGCACGCCGTCTGCGAGCGCGTTCTCGAGTCGCGCGAGCAGGGCATGGAACTGAAAGAGCAGGCGGTGCTCTTCCGCACCGGCCACGACGCCGACCTGCTCGAGCTCGAGCTCGCGCGCCGCGACATCCCGTTCGTGAAGTACGGCGGGCTTCGTTACCTGGACGCCGCGCACGTGAAGGATCTCGTCGCAGCGTTGCGCGTCGCCTGCAACCCGGCCGACGAGGTCAGCTGGTTTCGCCTGCTGCAGCTGCTCGAGGGCGTCGGTCCTGTGCGCGCGCGCCGCGTGCTCGAGGCGCTGCGTCCCGAGCCCGGCGGCGCGCCCGACGCGGCGCTGGCGCCGGCGGCGCTCGCGCAGCTGCCCGCCGCGGCGCGCACGCACGGCGCGGCGATCCTCGCGGCGCTCGCCGCGACGCGTCCCGACGAGGAGCCGGCCGCCGCGACCGAACGGCTCGTGGCGGCGGTCGCGCCCGCCGTCGCGCTGCGCTACCCGGACGGGGCGGTCCGCGTCGGCGACCTCGACCAGCTCGTGGGCGGCGCACGCGGCGCGCGGACGATCGCCGAGTTCGTGACCGAGCTCGTGCTCGACGCGCCGTCCTCGAGCGCGGCGTTCGCGGTGCCGCCGCACCTCGACGAGGACTTCCTGGTCCTCAGCACCGTGCACTCGGCGAAGGGGCTCGAGTGGGAGGCCGTCCACATCATCTGCGCGTACGACGGGAACTTCCCCGCCGACATGAACGCCGACGACGACGGCGTCGACGAGGAGCGCCGCCTCTTCTACGTCGCGCTCACGCGCGCGCGCCGGCGCCTGCACGTCTACGTGCCGGCGCGCTTCTACCACCGCGCGCGCGGCGTCGACGACGCGCACGGGCTCGGCCAGGCGTCGCGGTTCCTGGCGCCGGACGTCGTCGCGTTGATGGCGCGCACGCGTCCGTCCGAAGCAGACCCGCCCGCGCCGGTGCCGGCAATGGGCGACCGGCGCGTCGCGATCTCGGCCGACGAGCTTTTCGTCTGACGAAGCTAGCGGCCGGCGTTCTCGCTCAACCACGCGACGGTGGCCGCCAGCGCCTCGTCGGGGTCCGGTTCGTCGGCCCGCACGCCGAGCACCGTGCGCAGGCGCTCGTCGCTCGCCAGGCACGGGTGGCGCGTCTGCCAGGGGTGGTCCGTCGTCGCGAAGGGCACGTCGACGGGCTCCCACGCGAAGTCGAGCAGGTCGCCCACTTTGCGGGCGAGGCCGGCGTAGTCGCTGTCGTACGGGTCGACCACGTTGCACGCCCAGAAGCCGTCGGGCGCGCGCTCGACCGCCGCGCCGATTGCCGCCGCCACGCGCGCGAGCGCGACGCGGTGGAAGACCTGAGCGCCGCCGTCGGGGAGCTCCAGACGCCGCTCGCCCCGCGCCGCGCGCTCGACGAGGGTGTGCTCGCGCGTCGTCGCGAACGGGCCGTAGATCGCGCCGGGACGGAGCGCCGCCGCCCGGGCGCAGCCGTGGAGCTCGGCCTCCATCGCGACGTTGTCGTGACCCGGCGCCGCGCCGGGGTAGGGGCCCTCGCGCAGCGGAGCATCCTCGCGCAACGGGATCGCGCCGGCCGGGAGCATCGCGGTGCCGCTGCCGTCGCCGAGCCCCGCTTCCACGAGGTAGCGGTAGACGTCGACCGAGCTGACGGCGACGATCCGCGCGCCCGTGCGCTCGGCGCAGGCGGCGAGCGCCGCCGCGCTCGCCGCGGACGCGCCGCCCGCGAACGTGTCGACGAGCGCGTCCGGGCGCCAGCGCTCGACCGCGCCGCCTGCGGCGAGGAGCTCGTTGCGGGCGCCGTGGATGTGCTCGGCGGCGGGATCCAGAGCACGGCTCTCGTGCGCGCCGCTGTGCGCGACGGCGACGTCGTGCCCGGCCGCGATCAGCGCGTCGGCGGCGGCGGGGCCGACGATCCGCGTGCCGCCGACGATGAGGACGCGCATCGGCTCGTTTACCGGCCCGGCGCTAGTCGAGCGGAGTCGTGTAGGCCGCCGAGAGCCCGCCGTCGATGAGGAACGTCGACGCCGTGACGTAGCTCGACTCGTCGCTCGCCAGGAAGACTGCTCCGGCGGCGATCTCCTCCGGGGCGGCGAAGCGGCCCGCGGGCACGTGCACGAGCCGCCTCGCGGCCTTCTCGGGGTCCTTGGCGAACAGCTCTTTCAGCAGCGGGGTGTCGACGGGGCCGGGGCAGAGGGCGTTGACGCGCACGCCGCAGCGCGCGAACTCGACGCCGAGCTCACGCGAGAGGGCGAGCACGCCGCCCTTGGAAGCGGTGTAGGCGATCTGCGACGTCGCGGCGCCCATCACGGCGACGAAGGACGCCGTGTTGATCACCGAGCCGCGCTGCGGCCCCTCGTTCGCGAGCAGGTGGGGGATGCCGTGCTTGCAGCACAGGAAAACGGAGCGCAGGTTGACGTTCTGCACGCGGTCCCACGCGTCCAGCTTGGTCTCGAGCACCGAACCGTCGTCGCCCGGCGAGATGCCCGCATTGTTGAAGAGCACGTCGATGCGCCCGAACTCCGCCTTGACCGTGCTCAGCATCTGCGCGACGGCGGCCTCGTCGGTGACGTCTGCCTGCAGCGCGAGGTCGCCGGGCGCGTCGTCGACGAGGTCGACCCCGGCGACGGTCGCTCCCTCGCGCTGAAACGCGGCGACCGATGCGGCGCCGATCCCGCCGCTCGCGCCCGTGACGACGCAGACCTTGTTCGCGAGTCGTCCCTCTGCGCTCATCGCTCCTCCGTCGCGTAGTAAATCGTCTTCACCTCGGTGTAGGCGTCCGTCGCGTGCGGTCCGAGCTCGCGCCCGTAACCGGATTGCTTGAAGCCGCCGAACGGCGTCGTCACGCGCACGGAGGTGTTGGCGTTGATCGAGAGCACGCCCGTCTCCACGGCGCGCGCGACGCGCAGCGCGCGCGCGCCGTCGCGCGTCCAGATCGAACCCGAGAGGCCGTAGATCGTGTCGTTGGCGAGCTCCACGGCCTCTGCCTCGCCGTCGAAGGGGATCACGGCCGCGATCGGCCCGAAGACCTCCTCGCGCACGACGCGCGCGCCGGGGCTGCGCGGGAGCACGACGGTGGGGGCGAACCAGAACCCCGGCCCGTCGGGGGCCGAACCGCGGAAGGCGACGTCGACGTCCTCCGCGAGGAAGGATGCGACACTCGCGCGCTGCGCGGCTGAGATGAGCGGCCCCATCTGCGTCGTCTCGTCGAGCGGGTCGCCGACGCGCAGCGCCTTGACGGCGCGCTCGAGGCGCCCCATGAACTCGTCGAACGCCGGGCGCTCGACGAGGATCCGCGAGCGCGCGCAGCAGTCCTGGCCGGCGTTGCCGAAGACCGCCAGCGGCGCCGCGGCCGCCGCCCGCTCGAGGTCGGCGTCGGCGAAGATGATGTTCGCGGACTTGCCGCCGAGCTCGAGCGTCACGCGCTTGATCGTCGCCGCGGCGCCCGCCGCGATCGACGCGCCGACCTCGGTCGACCCGGTGAACGCGATCTTCGCGACGTCGGGGTGCTCGACGAGGCGCCGGCCGCACGTCGAACCGGGACCGCTGATCACGTTCACGACGCCGGGCGCGAGGCCCGCGTCGAGCGCGAGCTGCTCGAAGCGCAGCGCGGTCAGCGGCGTGAGCTCCGCCGGCTTGAGCACGACGGTGTTGCCGGCCGCGAGCGCCGGCCCGAGCTTCCACGAGGCGATCGTGAGCGGGAAGTTCCAGGGCGTGATGAGACCGACCACGCCGAGCGGCTCGCGCACCGTGAAGGCCTGTCCGCCCGCGACGGGGATCGTGTCGCCGAGCAGGCGCTCCGGTGCGCCCGCGTAGTAGCGGAACGTCTCGACGACCATCGCCATCTCGCCGCGCGCGTCGCCGATCGCCTTGCCGGCGTTGCGCGCCTCGAGCACCGCGAGCTCCTCGAGGTGGCCCTCGAGCGTGTCGGCGAGCGAGCGCAGCAGCGCCGCGCGCTCCCCCGGCGAGACCGCGCGCCACGCGGGTAGCGCCTGCCTCGCCGCCGCAACCGCCGCGTCGGTCTCGGCGACGCCGGCGCGCTCGACCGTTGCGAGGGTCTCCTCGGTCGCGGGCTCGAGGACCGCGTGGGTGTCGCTCACCGGGCCGACCGCCTGCGCCCTGCCGGGGAGTGCCCGGCAGGGTCGCGAGCCGAGCCTCCGTTCACGCTACGGCGCCTCGGCGATTGCGGGCAGGCCAACTTCGCTGTCGAGCTCGTCGATCGTGCGGACCGGGCCCTTGAACGAGTGGCGGGCGGAGACCGCGTACCAGATCGTGACCGCGAGGATCGTCGCGATCGTGACGATCGGCGCGTAGTTGACGGCGGACCAGCTGAACGCGCTGTTGCCGGGCACGCCTTCCGGCGTGAACGGCAAGCAGAAGATGATCACGCACAGCGCGACCCAGACGACCGCGACGGGGTTGACCCACTTGTATTTGCGCCCCAGCGTCCAGGTGCCCGTTTTGAAGCTGTCGCCCTTGCGCCAGCGTAGGTACACGGGGATCGTGTACGCGATGTACAGCCCGATGACGGAGATCGACGTCACCGCGAGGAACGCGACGGGCGTGCCGAGGTGGTTCGGGAAGTACGCCGGCACCGTCACGATGATCGCGAACAGGACGACGAAGAAGACGGCCCAGTTCGGCGTCTTGTTGCGTCCCAGGCGACGCCACAGGTTGTGCCCGGGCACAGCGCCGTCGCGCGAGAACGCGAACGTCATGCGCGACGCGCTCGTGACGCACGCCATCAGGCAGAAGAGCTGCCCGACCGTCGAGATGAAGACGACGGCCTTGGCGGCGGAGGAGCTCAGCGCGGTGCTGAAGATCGTCAGCGCCGGGAAGCCGGATTTGTAGATTTCAGCTTCGTGGCTCTTCTGGATCGCGAACGTGATCGCGAGGATCACGATCCAGCCGAAGATCGCCGAGTAGAAGACGGAGCGCCAGATGCCCTGCGCGGAGGAGTGTTCGGCTCCCTGTGTCTCCTCCGACAGGTGCGCCGACGCGTCGTACCCGGTGATCGTGTACATCGTGAGCAGGAAGCCGAGCGGCAGCACGTAGAACCAGAATTTCGCGCCGGTCACCGCGCCGCCGGAGAAGCCCGATTCGTTGGCCTTGTGGCTGAAGACGTAGGAGAAGCTCGCGTGGTGCGAGGGCACGACGATCAGCAGCACGACGATCACGAGCACGCCGATGATGTTCCACCAGACCGAGGTGTTGTAGAAGAGCGAGACGAGGTGGCTCGAGAAGACGTTGATGAGCCCCGCGATGATCGCGATGAACATGAACATCGCGAAGTTCACGTGCGCGCTGTAGTGGACGTTCGTTCCCGCCGCGGCCTTCGCGAAGTTGAAGACGAGGTCGACGTTGTAGAGGCCGAGCAGGTAGATCAGGAACGTCGCTGCCACGTAGCCCACGGACGCCACGACCGCGACGAGCCCGATCAGGTTGAACCAGCCGGTGAACCAGCCCCAGCCCGCGCCGCCGAGCCGCGAGGCCCAGTAGTAGATGCCGCCGGCGGTCGGGTATGCGGACGCGATCTCCGACATCGAGAACGCGACGAAGAGGATCAGGCAGCAGATCAGCGGCCAGGCGATCGAGATCGCGATCGGGCCGCCGTTCTTGAGCGCCTGGCCGTAGGTCGTGAAGCACCCGGCGAGGATGCAGATGATCGAAAAGGAGATCGCGAAGTTCGAGAATCCGCTCCAGCCGCGGTTCAGCTCCTGCTTGTAGCCGAGTTCCGCGAGTTTCTGCTCGTCTCCGCCTAGGCTTGCCGGCTGCGTGCTCATCGGTGGGGCCTCCCAGTCACGTTCGAAGTGTTTGGGGGGTCGCCGCTGAGTGGCTCGACCTCGCTGCCTCGCCTTCGCTCACGCGCTCCCCCAGCATCCACAAAGGTCTGTTAACCCGTCCTTCAATCGTCACAATAAGCGCGAGCCCGGACGAATCGCGCCGGGCATTCCCGCAATTTCCAGGTTTTTCTGGTCGCCGGGGCCGGGCATGAGGCCCGAGAGGATGTGCTCTGTGCCACGCACGTGCTCGGCCATCTCGACGAGCGCCTGGTGCACGTCCTGGCGCGCGACGGCCGCGACGACGCGGCGGTGCTGCTCGTTGGAGGAGGCCAGCACGGGCGCGGGGTGCGCGATCAGGGCGATCAGGTCCCCCATCGCGCTCTGCGCCTCCGCCATCTCGCGCACGAGCGGCGGCGAGTGCGCCGCTTCGGCGAGCGCGAGGTGCAGGCGCACGTCGAGCTGGCGGTACGCGGGGAAGTCCTCGGTGAGCTCGTCGATCCCGTCGACGAGCTCGTAAAGGGCCCGGATCTCGTCGGCGCCGGCGCGTTCTGCGGCCCGCATCGCGGCCGCGAGCTCGACGGCGAGACGCCGGTCGCACGTGTCGCGCCAGCCGGCGAGCGCCGCCTGCGACGGCGGGTCCGCGGGCGGCGGGTGCTCGCTCACGAACGTGCCACCGCCACGCCCGCGCAGCGCGTAGACGTGGCCGCTCTCGACGAGCGCCGCGAGCGCCTGTCTCAGGGTCGAGCGCGAGATGCCGAGGCGGCTGCAGAGCTCGCGCTCGGCCGGCAGCCGCTCGCCGGGCGCGAGCAGGCCGATCTTGATCGCGGTGCCGAGCCTGTCGACGGTCTCCTCGAGCGCGGTGTGCGAGTGGACGGCGTCGTAGACGACGTCCACGGTCGCGCGCTCGCCTGCGTCTCGAGCGTCACGCGCCACGGCTGCCTACCGCGCACTCACAGCCGCTCGAACCCCCGCACTCGCTCCCAGTCGGTGACGGCCCCCTCGAACGCGCGCAGCTCCACGTCGGCGGCGTTCAGGTAGTGGGCGACTACGTCCTCGCCGAACGCGTCGCGCGCGACGGCGCTCTCCGCGAAGAGCTCGCGCGCGGCGGCGAGCGTGCCGGGGACGCGCGGCCGGTCCGACGCTACGTAGGCGTTGCCCTCGAACACGGGCTCGAGCTCGAGCTCGCGTTCGACGCCCTCGAGGCCCGATGCGATCAGCGCGCTGAGCGCGAGGTACGGGTTCAGGTCGGCACCGCCGACGCGGTTCTCGAAGCGCAGGCCGGGACCGTGGCCGACGATCCTGAGCGCGCACGTGCGGTTGTCCTGGCCCCATGCGACGGTCGTCGGCGCGAACGAGCCGGCTGCGTAGCGCTTGTAGGAGTTGACGTTCGGGGCGAGCAGCAGCGTCATCTCGCGCAGGCACGCGAGCTGGCCGGCGAGGAACGACTCGAAGAGTGGGCGCTCGCGCGCGAACAGCGGCCCGTCGGCGTCGGCGAGCGAGAAGTGGATGTGACACGAATTGCCCTCGCGGTTGTCGTACTTCGCCATGAAGGAGATCGCGTTGCCTTCCTGGGCGGCGATCTCCTTGGCGCCGTTCTTGAAGATCACGTGCTCGTCGGCGGTGCGCAGCGCGTCGGCGTAACGGAAGTTGATCTCGTGCTGGCCGAAATTGCACTCGCCCTTGGAGTCCTCGACCACCATGCCCGCCGCCGCCATCGAATTGCGGATGCGGCGCACGAGCGGCTCGACGCGCGCCGTGCCGAGCAGCGAGTAGTCGACGTTGTACTGGTTCGCGGGGCGCAGGTCGCGGTAGCCGAGCTCGAACGCCTCCTCGTAGCTGTCGAGGAATATGAGGAACTCGAGCTCGGTGCCCGCGTTCGCGGTCCAGCCGCGCTCGGCGAGGCGCGCGAGCTGGCGGCGCAGGATCTGCCGCGGCGAGGCGGCGACTTCGCTGTGGTCGTTCCACTCGACGTCGGCGAGGCAGATCGCCGTGCCCTCCTGCCACGGCACCGGGCGCAGCGTGTCGAGGTCGGGCACGAGGAGCATGTCGCCGTAGCCGCGATCCCACGAGGACATCGCGAAGCCGTCGACCGTCGCCATGTCGACGTCCACCGCGAGCAGGTAGTTGCAGCCCTCGGCGCCGTGCTCGGCGACCTCGGCGAGGAAGTGGGACGCGGTCAGGCGCTTGCCCTGCAGGCGCCCCTGCATGTCGGTGAGCGCGAGCAGGACCGTGTCGATCTCGCCCGCCTCGACGGCGCGCCTGAGCTCCTCCAGTGTCATGGCCCTCCTGTCCCCGGCAAGTCGGCCCGTAGCGTACAGCCACGGACGCCGGGGGAGCCTAGGCGGTCAGCTTCACCGGCAGCGTGCGCAGCTGGTTGACGAAAATCGATTCGACGAACTCGGGTCTGCCGTCGAGTGTGATGTTGGGGTAGCGGGCGAGTGTCTCTTCGATGAGGATGCGCAGCTCAAGGCGCGCGAGGGCGGTACCCAGGCAGAAGTGGCGTCCGCCGGCACCGAAGGCCTGGTGCTCGGGGTTGCGCGTCACATCGAAACGGTCGGGGTCCTGGTACTTGGTCTCATCGCGCCCGGAGGAGACGTACCACATCACCACCTTCTCGCCCCTCTTGATCGGCTGGCCGTGCAGTTCGCTGTCGCGCGTTGCGGTGCGCCGGAAGTGCGCGAACGCGGGGAACATCCGCAGCGCCTCCTCGACCGCGCTGGGGATCAGCGCCGGGTCCTCGACGAGCTTTTGCTTTTGCTCGGGGTTTTCCATCAGCGCACGCATCGCGCTGCAGTACGTCGCCTTCGTCGAGTCGTTACCCGCGGCCATCAAGAGGAAGAAACCCATCACGATCTCGTGTTCCTCGAGTTTCTCGCCTTCGACCTCCGCGTGCACCAAAACACTCGTCAAATCATCCGTC
>DATJNQ010000029.1:0-90559 GCA_035507895.1 Solirubrobacteraceae bacterium
GCGCGCGTGCTGCGCAACGCGATGCTGGTGGGCAGCGGCGTCCTGTTCCTGCTGGTGATCGCTGTGGGTGTGGTGCACTTCCTCGACACGAGCATCATCTCGGTCTGCTCCGTCACGAGCAAAGGGACCGTGTGCCCGACCGAAGGCAGCGGCTCCTCGCACCCGTTCGACGTGTTCGCGGTCGAGCTCGCCGGACTGCTGGGCGGCATGCTCTCGGTGGTGATCCCGCTTGCCACCGGCGAACGCATCAAGACCCCCTACCGGGTGTTCAACCACCAGTTGCTGCTCAAAGTCCTCGCCGGCGCGGCCACCGCGGTCGCCGGCGTAGTGCTGGTGGAGAGCGAATTCATCTCCGCCCTCACCCTCAAGAACGCCAACGCGATCATCGGCTACGCGATCTTCTTCGGCTTCGCCCAGCAGGCGCTGACCGGCGTCGTCGACCGGCGCGTCAGCTCGCTGGCCAAGCAGACCGCGGCGCCCAAGGACGTCTGAGCGCCCGTCAAGCCATGTGCGAGCCGTGCGGCGCAAGCGTGAATCCGCCTTCGCCGTAGTCCTGGTTGCACGTCATCGTTCGGCGCGTGTCGTGGCAGGAGAGGCTCTGCGGGAACAGGAGCTCCTGAGTGGTTGGCAGCGTTTGCCCGCGTCGCGCGAGCCTGAGCTTGACCGCTCTCGCATGGCCGCTCGGGCGCAGCCGGTAACCGCGCCCGGTCGCGAGCAGCTCACAGCTGACGCGATTGGGGTGTGGCGTCCACAGGCACCTGATGTTGCCGCTGGGCGTCGAGAAGCGACAGGGAACGCTGGCGCTGTCGGGAGCGCTGCACGCATAGTTGACCGCCGCCCGCGCGTCCGCGGCGAGCCGCGACGTCGGTGGGCCCGCGGCGCGCGCCGAAGCCGGCGCGTGCGAGGCGACCCCCGAACTTGGGGCAAGCGCCAGCACGGCCGCCGAACAGGCCGTCCAGGCTGCCCCCGCGCCGCGCCTCACAGCACGCGCTCGGGGCGCACGAGCTCTCTGAGGAAGCCCTTGCCGAGCACGCTGAGCGCGAGCAGCGCGCCGAACAGCACGACCGCGTCGATGCTCTCGCGGCCCTGCTTGCTCCAGTAGTCGTCTTCGAGGTTCAGCCACAGCGCGAACTCGTCGAGCGTCAGGGCGGCGCCCGCGCCGTACGCGACCGCGGTGAGCCGCGACGAGCGCCGGTTGCGGCGGATGCCGATCTCGAGCAGCCAAAGGTACCCCACGGCCAGCAGCGCGATGATCCCGAACGTCATGTGGTGGATGTGCCGGCCACCGGGCGTGATGTTCCTGAACGGCCCGCGTTCCGCGCGGATCGCGTGCGTGATGCCGCGCACGGCGGCGAACGTCGCCGTGAACGACGTCGCGGACAGCATCTGGCGCTCCTTCGCCGCGTCGCGGAAGTGGTGCACGTACAGCGACCGGACGTCGCGCGCGGTGAGCGCGGAAGCGCGCGCCAGCTCCGCGCCGCGCTTCTCGAGCTCACCGTCGTTCGCCACGGCGGCAGGGTAGAACATCGCACCGCCTTGCGCCGCGGGGTCGCGGGGCCGTCCGCGGGCGGAGCGCTGAGCTCCGCCCGCGGATGGCCGCAGATCGGCCGCCTAACGGATCCCCGCCCTCAGCATCGCGAGCTCGATGTCGTACGAGTCCTGCTGCTGCCCTAACGCGTTGGGGTGAACAGCGACACCGGTCAGCGAGTTGAACAGCGGTTCTATCCAGCGCGTGCCGACTTCCTGGCACGCGTTGTGTCCTTCGCTCGGCTTGAACGTGTTGACGAAGATGGCGCCGTTCGCCTTCGCGCCTTCCTCGATCAACTTGTCGCCGACCTTCTGGACCTTGTTGCGGAACCAGAGCGCATCCTTTTCGTACCACGGGAAGTTCGGGCACGGCCGATCGATGATTTCGGGGTAGCCGATCACGAACACCTTGGCGTTCGGCGCCAGTTCTTTGATGTGCCGCAGCGCCGCTTCCTGTTCCGGTTTGTCTTCCGCGAAGGTTTTGGTCACAAATCCTTCGTAGTTGTCCTTGCACGGCGATTTGTTGGACGGTTTTATGTAGTAGTCAAGGATCGTGCATCCTTCGACGAGCGTGCCGAACAGGTTGTGGTCGTTGCCGCCCATCCCGAGCGTCACGACTTCGGTCGACGCGCTGAGCGCTTCGTCCTGCGGCGGCTGGCCTTCGAGCTGCGATTCAGTCTCGTCCGAGGTCTTCGCGCCGCCGCAGCTGACGTCTGTCAGCGACAGGTTGAGCGCCTGCGCCACCAGGTACGGGTAGCTGCGTTCCGACACGCCGCACGCCGCCGGGTTCGTTGGGCTGTACGGTTCGATCCCCGGACCCGACGTGTACGAGTCGCCCATGGCGACGTAGTTCGTGGCCCCCGCAGACGCGGGAACCGCCGCGCATGCAGCGGCCACGGCCGCGCCTGCAAGCGCGAGCCGAAAACGTCTCGTGTCCATCTCGATCTCCTCTCCCTCCGTGCCGGTACTCCGGCACCGCTCCGACTCAACGGCCTCGCAAGGCCCCCTCTGGAAACCGGTCGGGTGGCGCGAACTTACCAGCCGAGCGCCAAGGCGTGGCGGATTCGAGCGGGGCCCGGCCCGCGGCGTGTTATTCGATCCAGCCGGCGAGGTGGTCCGGCAGGCGGTTGCGCAGCGCCCACAGTTCGGCCGGCGCGGGCGGAGTGATCGGCGGCGAGCCGCTCAGCGTCAGCGTCTCCCACGTCAGCGAGACGATCACCGCGACGAGCGCGATGATCCACGCGACGGACGACGTCGGCGCCGTCGCGAAACCCCACGCGAGCGCGGCGACCGCGACCGCGAAGACGCCGCCGAAGCCGTACTTGAGCGTGCCCCACATCGACCGGCGCCACGGCTGCGGCGCGTGCTGCTGCTGCAGGAAGGTCCGCACGACGTGCTGCAGGCCGTCGCTTGCGAGGTCGCCTTCCATGAACGCCCAGGCGGCTTTCTGGATCAGATTGAAGCGCGCGAGCTGCTGGTAGGCGAAAGTCGCGCGGATGTAGAAGCGGCCGATCAGAAGAACCGCGAGCGCGACGAGGACCAGTGAGATCGAGGAGAGCCGGGGGATGCCATCGTCGAGGTGCGCGGTGCCGGAGAAGAGCGCGCCGGCCGCGGCGACGACGAGCGCGACGCCGAGTGTCCCCGCGGCGAGCGTCAGGTTCACGCTCAGCGCCTGGGACGCGAGCGTGATCTCGCGGCCCGCGTTCTCGTAGGCCATCTTCGCGAGGTCGCGCGATGTCTCCTGGTCGGTCTGCTGCATGCGAAGCACGTCCACTCCGTTCTGTCGCCGGTCGTGCGCGCGGCACAAAAGGGATCCGCGTTGTACCTATCGGCAGCGGCGGCTCGCAAGTCAACGTGCGCAAGAGGCGAACCGGCCGCTCGCGCGTGGTTGCGGCCCGCCCTACGGCTCGATGACGTTGAACCAGAGCTCGAACGATTCGAGCAGGTCGACGAACTCCTTGAGCGGCGCGACCGCGGGCTCGACGGCGATCGCTCCCGCCTTCGCCTCGGCCAGCACGTCCGCTTCGCCCATGATCACCGCGTTGAGCACCGCGCGAGTCATGGTCACGGTGGCGTCGGCGTCGGCGGCCGAACGTTCGAGCGAGTGGCTGAGAGCCCCGTTTCGAAGCTCCAGCACCGCCCTCTCGCCGGTGTCCGTGAACTCGAGGTTCAGCGTGATCTGCGTCGCGGCAGCCCTTTCGCCGTTGAGGCGTATGCCCAGGTAGTTGAAGAGCAGCGGCAGGCTCATCGCCCGCACGGTGTCCGGCGTCGCGGTGCCCGGCGAGGGCAGGCTCGGCGTGCCGTGGCGTAGCTCCTGCGCCCCGGTTAGATAGTGGCCGCGCCAGCTGCCGGACTCCGCCTGGTAGCCCATCTGCTCGAGCGTGTCGGCCTGCAGCTCGCGCGCCGCCGTGCTCGAGGGATCGGCGAACACGACGTGGTTGACGACCTCGGCGACCCAGCGGTACTCGCCCTCGTCGAAGGCCTTGCGCGCCTGGGCGAGCACGTTCTCCGCTCCGCCCATCAGCTCGACGTAGCGCTTGGAGGCCTCCTCCGGCGGGAGCGTGTGCAGGTGCGCGGGGTTGCCGTCGAACCAGCCGAGGTACTTGACGTACGTCGCCTTGACGTTGTGGTTGACGGTCCCGTAGTAGCCGCGCAGGTTCCAGTCGTGGGCGAGCGCGGGAGGGAACTCGATCATCTCGCCGATCTCGACGGGCGTGTAACCGTGGTTGGCCAGGCGCAGCGTCTCGTCGTTGATGTAGCGGTAGGCGTCCCGGCCGTTGCGCAGCATCTGCAGCGCGTCCTCTTTGCCCCACACAGGCCAGTGGTGCATGCCGTAGAGGACCTCGACGCGGTCGCCCCAGCGGTCGATCGTCTCGTTCAGGTACTGCGACCAGGCCTGCGGGTCGCGTGTCGGCGCGCCGCGCAGCGTGTACGTGTTGTGCAACGTGTGGCAGCAGTTCTCGGCGGCGGTGAGCGCGGCGAGCTCCTCGACGAACCAGTGCATCTCCGCCGGCGCCTCGGTGTCGGGGGCGAGCAGGAACTCGAACGTGAGGCCGTCGATCTCGAGCTTCTGGCCTGTCTCGCTGACCTGCTCGGTTGGCGGGATGAGCGTCGCGGCGCCGATCGACGCGCTGATGCCGAGCCCGACACCGACGTGGCCCTTCGGGCCGGGCTCGAGCAGCAGGCCGGTGTGGTACATCGCGCGGCGGCTCATCGCCGTGCCGGCGAGGACGTTCTCCGCGACCGCGGCCTCGAGGAAACCGACGGGCGCTATGACGCGCACCTTCCCGGCCTTCACGTCGGCTTCGTCGATGATGCCCTTCACGCCGCCGTAGTGGTCGATGTGGCTGTGCGAGTGGAGCATCGCGACGATGTCGCGCCGCGGGCGGTGTTCGAAGTACAGCTCGAGCGCCGCGCGCGCGGTCTCCGGCGAGACGAGCGGGTCCATCACGATCAGCCCCGTGTCGCCCTCGATGATCGTGAGGTTCGAGAGGTCCTGGCCGCGGACCTGGTAGAGCCGGTCGACGACCTTGAAGAGTCCGCCTTTCTTGATCAGCCGCGCGTTGCGCCAGAGGCTCGGGTTGACGGTGTCGGGCGCGGGGTCGTGGTCGCCGACGAAGTCGAGGGCGCTCCCGTCGTACACCGGCCAGCCCTGGGCGCCGATCACCTTGCCGCCGTTGTTGAGGGGAGCGATGAAGCCACGGGTCGCGTCTTCGAAGTCCTTCGTGTAGTCGAACGGGAGCTCGCCCTTGAGCGCGTCGTTCGCCCGTCTGGTGACGTCGGTCGCGTCCTTCCGCTCTTTGCTCATGGCGCTCCTCTTTCGCGTGGCTTCGGCGTGTTGCGGGCGCCTGTCAGGCGGCGGCAGGCGCGTCGCCGAGCAGCTGCTGCGCGATGGTCGTCTGGTCGAAGTAGACGCGCTCGCAGACGATGCGGTCGCTGCCGGGCTCGAATTCGAAGATCGCGCACATCCGGCAGCGGAAGCTCCTGCCGGTCGGTGCGATGCCGCGCAGCTCGCCTTCGTGGGTGCCGAGAAGGTCGAACTCGGCGACCACGGCGTCGCCGGCGTCGTGCAGCACGGTGTTCTCGTTGCGCTGGTCCGGGAACGAGGCACGCGATTTTGCGTAGTAGTCGGCGACCTCGTCGGCGCCGTCGAAACTCTCGCCGGTCGCGATCAGTTCGTAGCGCGGGTGGGCGAAGGTGCCCAGGGTCACGTCGAACTGGTGGTCGTTCTCGGACTGCATGTGCTCGCGGACCACCGCCAGCCGGCGTTCGCGCAGCTCCTCCTTCGCGCTCATCGCCGACAAGCTATTGGCGTCGGCGCCCGCGTGTCGCGCGGCGGGAGCCGGGTGTCTCAGGCGCCGGCGAGCGCTTCGCGCAGCCCGGCGCCGTCCGTCGGCGCGCCGTGGGTGGGCAGCACGAACTTCACGGGGAGCTCGAGCAGCGGCTGAAGTGACGCGAGGATCTGCGCGGCCGGCATGCCCTTGTCCGCCCAGTCGGCCGGGAATTCCAGCCCGCCGCCGCGGTCGATCAGCGTGTCGCCCGCGACGAGGAGCGCCTGGTCGGGCAGCCAGAGAACGAGGTCGTTCGGCTCCATGCCGGGGAAGACCTCGATGCCGAGTGGCAGCTCGTCGCCGGCGGCGAAGGTCTCGTCGGCGACCTCGCGGGCCTGCGGCGAGTCGGGGTCGGGGGCGAGCACCCTGCAGCCGAGCTTCTCGGCGAGCTGCGCCGTGTCGCGCGCGTGCCACGGGCACGTGAGGACGATCGTCGTCTCGCGTTCGCCGGCGAGCGCGGCGACCGGTTCGGGTGGCGTGGTGGGGTCGAGGAGCAGCAGGTGGCTGCCGTCGTCGACGGCGTACGAGGAGACCTGTGGGCCCCAGCCCTCGCTCTCCGCGTCCGCGGCCGTCCACTCGGGGTGGACGGCCTCCCACCACCAGATGCCGCGCCCGACTTCGCGCACGCCTTAGCCCTTGCTCGCGGGCGTCTGCAGGAGGCTGCGGGCGCAGTCGATGATCGTTTCGTTCACCGGCCGCGGCGACCAGCCGGTGCGCCGTTTCGCGTTCTCGAGGGAGAACCGCGTTTCCCAGCCGAGCTCGTCCGCGACCGTGCGCACCGAGGGGTCGAAGATGGCGACGGTGCGCACGACGAAGTTGGGTACCCGCCGCGTGGGTACCTTGCGCGCCTGCTCACCGAGGTTTTCGCGCAGGATCGCGGCGACCTGCTCGAACCAGAGGAACGTCCCGGCGGCGAGCAGCCGCTGCCCGCCGGCTTCTGGCGCCGTCATCGCCGCGACCTCGAGCGCGGCGACGTCGCGTACGTCGCTGAACGCGAACCCGAGCCTCGGCAGTCCGGGCATGCGGCCTTCGAGCAGACGCTCGATCGCCTCGAGTGAGTACGAGCGGTCGGCTCCAAGCACGGGCCCGACGATGGCCCCGGGCAGCACGGTGACCAGGCGCTCCTCTGCGCCGCGTTCGCGCGCGAGGTCCCACGCGGCGCGCTCGGCGATGAGCTTGGAGCGCGTGTACGGCGTCATGTGCGAGTCGGAGGGGTCGCTCCAGTCTTCCTCCGTGAACTCGCGCCTGCCTTCCAGCGCACCGTCCTTGCCGTTGCGGACCGCGGCCACGGACGAGGTGATGACGATCCGTTTGACTCCGGCGTCCAGGCTCGCGCGCAGCACGCGCAGCGTGCCGTCCCGCGCGGGCACGATCAGCTCGTCGGCGTCCTTTGGTTGCGCGGGCGGGAACGGCGAAGCCACGTGCAGCACGTAGTCGCAGCCGGCGACGGCGTCGCCCCAGCCCTCGTCGCCGGTCAGGTCCGCCGCGACGACCGAAAGGCGGTCACCGGCGTCGACCTGGGTGGCTACGTTCGCCCGTACCTCGTCCTCGCGCGCGAGGCTGCGCACCGTGGTCCGCACGCGGTATCCGCCGCGCAGCAGCTCGACGATGCACCAGCCGCCGAGGAAGCCCGTGCCCCCGGTCACGAGAACGGATTGGTCTGCCTGCATCGCTCCTCCTCAAGCTCGCTCGCGCCCGGCGCCGCTGCCCATCCCGCGGCCCCGGTGCGCCCGGCGACAGGCTACAGCGCGGCTCGATCACGGCGCGTCCCTCGGGCGCGCGGTCACGGCCTGCGACGGGGCGCGGTGAGCTCCGCCGGTCGCGTGCTCGCCGTCTGCAGCAGGTCGTCGAGGACCTGCGCATGCGGTCGCTCGCGGAGCGCGTCGAGGTGACCCTCACGGAGGACGCCGTCGAAGGCGAATGGGAGCTCAGGGACGTCGCCGCGACGATGGCGCCCTACGGCGACCGTCTGCGAGCCGTCGAGGCGCAGATCGCCATGATGTTCGCCGGCTGAGCGTCAGGACCCGTCGTTGACATAGTCCTCCGCGGCGCGGCACGGCTCGTTGCGAAGGCTCGGGCACGGTGGCTGTTCGGCCGGCACCGACACACCGGGGACGATCGGCAGCACGAGGCTCGACGGCTTGCCGGCCGAGAACTCGAGTTCGACGTGCGACGTCGTCCCTTCCGGCTCCGTCGCGCCGAACGACCATACGGGCTGCGTGCCGTTGGGCGCGGCGATCGTCAACCTGATGCGGGACCCCGCGCGGTAGGCGTGGCCCTCGAAGTACAGCGGCACGACGAGCGGCACGAAGTGGGCCGCCGGCATCGCCTTGACGTTCTTCGCGAGGAACGTCGGGATCGGCTCGAGCGTCGTCGGTTCCTGGTCGAACATGTTCTTCGCGTTCTTCGCGAGCTTGCGCTCGCTCGCGCGCAGCCAGCCGTTCTGTACGAAGGTTTCGTTCCCTTCGGGGCTGATTTCACCGACGGTCGCCGTGACGTCGACGTCGGGCGTCGACGAGCGCACCCACAGGTGGACGGCGCCCGCACCGATCGCGACCGTGTTCGCCGCGAGCGGCGCCGAGACGTACGAGGCGGCGCTCCCGGCGGGGTTCGCCTTCCAGTTCCATTCCCATTGCGAGGCGTCGCCCCACAGCCCGCCCGACCCGGTGCCGCCCGAGTAGTCGGTCAGCGGGAGGGCGCTCGCGTCGGAGGTGTAGGCGTCGACGCCTTTCGCTGTAGCGGGCTGTTCGCTGAGCGTGCCGTGGGGGCCGAGGTACCACGACGTTGCGGTTGTCCCGGGGATCGGCCATTCCGGGAAAGTCGCTTCGAACGCCGGGTACGGGTTGCCGGCGGTCTTGACGCCCAGCGGCGACGCCCCTGCGCCGTTGTCGAACAGCACCCTCACCTCGGGCTCTTTTTCGAACTCGGCCAGTGCGCCTTCGTACGTCGGCTGCAGCTGGATCGGATCGGACGGCAGCGTGACAACGTCGGTTTTCGGCAGCCCCATCGCTTCGTCGTAGATGACGGGCGCCGTCGCCTGCACGATCGACGAGTTGACGATCGGCGCCTGATGGGCGACATACAGCTCCAGGAAGTCGTACCAGCGGTCGTAGGTGTCAGGGTCGAGCGAGTCGACGTGGGCGCCGTTGGTGAACGTGAACCACTTCCTCGCGGTGCCGGTGAAGTGCTGCGCGAGGTCCGCGCAGTGGCCGCCCGTCTGCTCGTCCTCCCACTGGCATGCCATGAACACCGGCACGTCGATCTTGTTGACGAACGTGATCGGGTCGAGCGGGTCGGCGACCGGCGGGTTGTAAGTCGCGTTTTCCTTGATCTTCTGCGGCAGGTTCGCCGCCTCTTCGTGCAGGTCCTGGTTTTCTTCGCAGGTCTTGTCGCCTTCTTCGATCCTCGTCGTCGCCCACGCCTGCCCGTGCCCCGGGCTCGCCGGTTCGGCGTTCTGCTGGCGTTCTTCGGCCCAGTGGACCGCGAAGCCGGTGTTCAGGATGCCGCCGGGGTACAGCGTCGATGCGGTCGCGTCGATCGTCGAGAGGGGCGCGATCGCCTCGAGCGCCGGCGGGTCCGTCTGCGCCGTGAACAGCTGGCTGATCGCGCCGTAGGAGATGCCCATCATCCCCACTTTGTGGTCCAGCACCCAGGGCTGTTTCGCGATCGTCTGGATCACGTCGTAACCGTCGAGGTTCTGCAGCGGTTCGAAGAAGTCGTACGCGCCGCCGGAGCAGCCGGTGCCGCGCATGTTGACGTCGACGACGGCGAAGCCCATGAGGTTCGCGAGGACGGCGATGCCGTTTTCCGGGCCCGCCGGGTTCGCGTACCCGTAGCCGGAGTACTCGATCAGCGTGGGGTACGGCGGCGTGTAATCGGGCAGGGTGAAGCCTTCCAGCGGGAAGGTCGGGAAATGGAATTCGGAGGGCAGGCCCGGCTCGCCGGCGGGGTTCGTCGGCGGATGGACGTCGATCGCGAGCTTCGTACCGTCCCGCGTCGTCAGGTACGTGTAACCGTTGTCCGGTATTTCCTGGTTGTAGACGCCGGGGTCCCACGGTTCTGACGCGTCGTCGTGGACGGTCAGCGAAGGGGATTCTTCGCCCGTTCCGGCGAGCCGCACGTGGTAGCCGTTCCCGGGCGCGACGCCGCGGAAGAGCACTCCGCCGAGCGCGTCGGCGTCCTGCGTGGCGACGGTCCCGCCGCTCGCGTTCACGAGCGACGCCTCGGCGTGGGCGGGAACGCCGGTGGCGTATACCTGTTCGACGCTCCCGCCGGCGTCGAAGGCGTACGCCGCGGTCGCTGGCGCCAGCCACGCGGCCGCGGCCGCGGCTGCGGCTGCGGCGACGAGGGCGACCCGCCCGCGGCACGCCGGGCGACGCCCGCACGCTCGCCCGCCGCCCCCTTGGCTCGCAGCTTCATCCGACACGGCCGTCCTCCCATCCGGTTCGCGTTGCGCAGCAGGAGCGCTGAGCGCCTGTACCCGCGTTCGCGCGCCGTCAAACCGACCAGGGAAGCGCCGACGCGGCTCGCGGTCCGGCCGTCAGGTGCTGCGGCGAGTTACGGAAGCCGCCGCGCCATGCGGGAGCGACACTGAGACAGATGCGCGCCCGCGCAACGTCACCGCAGAGCACGCCCCTGGCGGCGCTCGTCGACCTCACCGGACGCACGGCGATAGTCACCGGCGGGGCGATGGGCATCGGCGCGGGTATCGCGCGACGCCTGCACGAGGCCGGCGCCAACGTCGTGGTCGCCGACCTTGACGAGGCGGCGGCAGAGGCGACCGCGGGGGAGCTCGTCGGTGTCCGCCCGCACACCGCGGTTGCGGTCCACGCCGACGTCGGCGACGAGGAGAGCGTGCAGGCGATGGTCGCAGCGGCCGTCGCGGCGTTCGGCTCACTGAACATCCTCGTGAACAACGCCGGCATCTACCCCATGACACCGATCACGGGCCTCGACGCCGCCGCCTTCCGTCACGTGCTTGACGTGAACCTCACCGGCGTCTTCATGTGCACGAAGGCGGCGGCGGCGCGCATGGTCGCGCAGGGCGGCGGGGGACGGATCGTCAACATCACCTCGATCGACGCTCTGCACCCGTCGATGGTCGGCCTCGCACACTACGACGCTTCCAAGCACGGCGCGTGGGGCTTCACCAAGAACGCAGCTCTGGAGCTCGCGCAGCACGAAATCTGGGTGAACGCCGTCGCGCCCGGCGGCATCGCGACGCCCGGCGCCGCGCTGACGGACGAGGCGAGCAGGAAGGCCTTCGAGGCGATGATCCCGATGCGGCGCCTCGGAGACCCCGACGACATCGGCCGCGCCGTCCTGTTTCTCGCGAGCGACCTCGCGAGCTACATGACCGGCAGCCAGATCGTTGTCGACGGGGGACGCCTGCTGAACTGACCGCATCAGAGGGGCAAAGAGTTGAACGCGAACGTCGACACGGTTGCAGGGGTCCCTCGCGCGAGCGTGCCAACGGCCGACCTCGGGTCGACAAGGTCGTAGCGGGGCGCGATGCCCGGACGCAGTTACCGCATAGCGCGCATCGCGGGCATACCCGTCGGCGTGAGCCCGTGGTGGCTCGTCATCGTCGTGCTCTTCACCTACGCCGTCGGCAGCGCGTACTTCCCCGAAGTTGTGCACGGGATCAGTCGCCCGGCCGCGTACGCGCTCGGCCTCGCGAGCGTCCTGCTGCTCTTCCTCAGCATCCTCGCGCACGAGTTCGGCCACGCGATCGTCGCGCGCCGTCACGGCATCGAAGTGGAAGAGATCGACCTGTGGCTGCTCGGCGGCGTGTCGCGCATGCGCGGCGAGGCGCACACGCCGGAGGACGAGCTGCGTTACGCGATCGCGGGCCCCGCGGTCACCGCCGTGATCGCCGCGTGCTTCGCCATAGCCGCCGCGCTGCTGCCCGCGTCGACGCCACCGGCGCTGATGGCGCTCATCGAATACCAGGTGTACGTGAACGTCGCGATCCTCATCCTGAACATGCTGCCCGCGTTCCCGCTCGACGGCGGGCGGGTGCTCCGCTCGATCCTCTGGCGCCGCAGCGGGCAGCTGCAGGCCGCCACGGAGACAGCCGCCAGCGTCGGCCGCGCCTTCGGCTACGTGATGATCGTGCTCGGCGTGCTCGAGTTCCTCGCCGGCGCGCCGCTCGGCCTGTGGTTCTCCGTGATCGGCGTCTTCATCGTCGTCGCCGCCGGCCAGCAGGCCCTCGGCGCCGAGGTGGAGGCGGTGCTGTCGGGCGTGAGCGCGCGCGAGCTCATGTCGACGCCCGTGGTGGCGATCGCAGACAGCACGCCGCTCGACACCGCCGCGCACGAATACTTCATGCCCTACCGCTACGCATCCTTCCCCGTCGTCGACGCGGCCGGGCATGCGGTCGGCATCATCAGCGTCTCGCACCTGCACCCGTCGCTCTACGCCCACGCGCAGGGGCGCAATGTTGGGGAGCTCGCCGACAGGGACGCGAGCCTGCTCGTACACGAAGACGACGACGTCGCAAAGCTGCTCGCCGAGCCCGCTTTCTCGCGCATCGGACGCGCGGTGGTCGTCGACGCCGCCGGCGCCCCCGTGGGGCTGCTCTCGATCACCGACGTGCAGCACGCGCTCCGCGCCGCCCGCCTCGCGCGCGCCACGTAAGCGCCGACGCCACGACGGCCCCGACGGCCTGCGGGAAACCACGCAGCGATGTGGTCGGCAAGACGCTGATGACCCGGGACGCCGCGCGAATTAGCTTTGACCCATGACGGTCCCCTCGACAGACAGGTGAGGCAACGGCGATGAGCACCAGCGCTCCAGCGCTACCGCTCGGCCGACGCGAATTGCTCACGGCCCTGCGGTCCGAAGCGCACCCGCTCAGCGGTGACTCTCGTGACTACGACGCTTTGCTGGCGCGCGTCGGGGACGCGCGAATCGTCCTGCTCGGGGAGGCGAGCCACGGCACGCACGAGTTCTACCGTGAGCGCGCCCGCATAACCCGACGGCTCATCACCGAGCAGGGCTTCACGGCCGTCGCTATCGAGGGCGACTGGCCCGACGCTTACCGCGTCAATCGTTACGTGCGGGGACGAGGCGGCGACCGCGACGCCGAGGAGTCGATGCGCGGCTTCGCGCGCTTCCCGACCTGGATGTGGCGCAACGCCGACGTGCTGGACTTTGTCGGCTGGCTGCGCAGCTACAACGAGCGCCGCCACCGCAGCGCCCGGGCCGTCGGCTTCTACGGCCTGGACCTGTACAGCCTCGCCGCGTCGATGGAGGCCGTGATCTCCTACCTCGCCGACGTCGACCCGCAAGCGGCCGCGCAGGCACGCGCGCGCTACGAGTGCCTGGAGCCGTACAGCGGCGAGGCTGCGAGCTACGGCCAGGCCGTGCTACTCGGAGTCGACGAGCCGTGCCGCCGGCAGGTGATCGCGCAGCTCGTCGACCTGCGCCGGCGCTCCGGCGAACTGTTGGCGCACGACGGCTCGGCGGCGGAGGACGCCTACTTCTATGCCGAACAGAACGCGGTGATCGTCGCGACAGCCGAGGAGTACTACCGCTCCATGTTCGGCGACCGCGCCGGATCGTGGAACCAGCGCGACCGGCACATGGCCGACACGCTCGACCATCTCGTCGCGCACCTTGACCGCCACGGCGGCCGCGCCCGCGTCGTCGTCTGGGCGCACAACTCACACGTCGGCGACGCCCGTGCGACCGAGATGTCCTCGCGCGGCGAGCTCAACATCGGCCAGCTCCTGCGGGAACGCCACGGCCGCGACGTCGTCAGCGTCGGCTTCAGCACTTACACGGGAACCGTCACCGCCGCCTCCGACTGGGGCGCACCCGCGGAGCGCAAGCGTGTCCGCAACGCCCTGCCCGAGAGCTACGAGGCGCTGCTTCACGCCACCAGCCTCGGTGATTTCCTTCTCTGCCCGCTCGCCGCGGGCCAGGCCGCCGGCGCTCTGCGCGACCCGCGCCTGCAACGCGCGATCGGCGTGATCTACCGCCCGGACACCGAACGCCAGAGCCACTGGTTCGGCGGCAGCTACTCACGCCAGTACGACGCCCTCGTCCACATCGACGAGACGCGCGCGGTGGAGCCGCTCGAGCGCACCCCGTCCTGGGAGCTCGGCGAGCCGCCCGAGACGTTCCCGACAGCGCTATGACGGGTGTGTGAAATGTCCGCGCGCGGTCAAGTGAGCCACGACGAGATCGACGAACACGGCAAAGGCGTTCTGCGGACCGGCGCGGTCACGCGCCCAGGCGACCCGCCGCTCGTGCCCGCCCCCGCCGAGCAACGCTTCCACGACCGCGCCGACGCCGGGAGGCGGCTCGCGGCGCTCCTGGAGAGCTATCGCTGCGAGAGCCCCCTGGTCGTGGGGATGCTCCGCGGCGGCGTGCCCGTCGCCGCGGAGGTGGCGCGGGCGCTAGACGCGCCGCTCGACATAGTCGTCGTGCGCAAGATCGGTGCACCGCACAACCCGGAGTACGCGGTCGGCGCCGTCGCCGAGGGCGGCGTGTGCGTGATCAGTCACGCGACCGCGACGATGCTCGGGCTGTCGGGCGAAGAACTCGGCCGTCTGATCGCGACCGCCGAAGGCGAACTCGCCGAGCGGAGAGCGCGCTATCGCGGAACGCGAGAGCCGCTCGCGGTCGCGGGCCGCACGGTGATCCTGGTCGACGACGGCCTCGCAACGGGCCTGTCTGCGCGGGCCGCGATCGAATCGCTCCGCCGGCGCGGCGCGGCGCACGTGGTGCTGGCGGTCCCTGTCGCAGCGCCCGAATCGCTGCAGGCACTCAAAGATTGCGCGCACGAGATCGTGTGCGTCGAGGCCCCGACGGAGCTCTGGGCCGTCGGTCTCTGGTACGACGACTTCAGCCCCGTCCCCGGCGACGAGGTCACCGCGATCCTCGACCTCGCCCGCCGCCGAGCGGAGGGTGACGGGGTGCCCGGCGCGGGCCCCGCGCCGCGCTCGCGCGAGCTCGCGATCGAGTTGGCCGGCGGCATCGTGCTCAGCGGCGACCTGACCCTCCCGTCCGTCGCGAGCGGCGTCGTCGTGTTCGCTCACGGCAGCGGGTCGAGCCGGCTGAGCCCGCGCAACCGTGCCGTCGCGGACGCGATCGTGAACGCGGGCTACGCCACGCTGCTGTTCGACCTGCTGACCGCCGCGGAGGAGCGCGAGAGGACGAACGTCTTCGACATTCCCCTCCTTGCGGCGCGACTCATCGCGGCGACCGCGTGGCTGCAAGCCAACGAGTCGGCCGGTGAGCTGCCGCTCGCGTTCTTCGGCGCAAGCACCGGCGCGGCGGCGGCGCTGACGGCGGCCGCGACGCTGGGCGACCGCGTCCGCGCGGTCATCTCGCGCGGCGGCCGCCCCGACCTCTCGCTCGATCTCGGTGCGGTCACCGCGCCGACGCTGCTGATCGTCGGCGGCGCCGACACGCAGGTGCTGCAGCTGAACCGCGAAGCGCAGCGGGCGTTGCGCTGTCCGAGCGAGCTCGCCGTAGTACCGGGCGCCACGCATCTCTTCGAGGAGGCCGGAGCGCTCGAGCAGGTCAGCAGCCTCGCGGTCGCCTGGCTGCGCCGCCACCTGCCTGCATGCGACGCGCAGAAGCGCCCCGCCGACTGAAGCCGGCCGCCCGCGGAGGTGCGCTCCGTAGCTTGCCGAACCCGCGCGCGCCCAAGTACCGATGACGCAGGAGCCGACTCGCGTGAGGCTGGGCGCAGCGACATGGTGCAGCTCGAGAACCACCCGGCGCAGCCGGCGAGCGAAGTAGCCGATGAACGCCCGCACGAGGGCGCGGGCGGGGAGGCGTGGCGGTGGTGGGCGCTGGTGGTTCTCTGCGTCCCGCTGCTCATCGTGTCGCTCGACAACACGGTCCTGAACGTGGTGCTGCCCACGCTCGTGCGCAAGCTGCACGCAACCACGAGCGAGCTGCAGTGGATCGTCGACGCGTACGTGATCGTGTTCGGCGGCCTGCTTCTCGTCGCCGGGAGCCTCGCCGACCGCGTGGGGCGCAAGCGAACCTTCGTCGCCGGGCTGCTCCTGTTCGCGGCGGGCTCGGCGTGGGCCGCGTTCTCGGGCACCGTGAACGTGCTGATCGCGGCCCGCGCGAGCATGGGCATCGGCGCGGCGCTCATCATGCCCTCGACGCTCGCGATCATCACGAACACGTTCCAGGAGCGCGGGCAGCGCCAGCGCGCGCTCGGCATCTGGTCCGGCACGAGCGGCGCGGGCATCGCGCTCGGCCCGATCGTCGGCGGCCTGCTGCTCGCCCACTTCTGGTGGGGGTCGGTGTTCCTGATCAATGTCCCCGTCGCGCTGATCGGTGCGCTGGTCGCGATTCCGCTGGTGCCCGACTCGCGCGACCGGCACGCGTCGCGGCTCGACGGCGTGGGCGCGGCGCTCTCGATCGCTGGTCTCGGGCTCGCGCTGTGGGGGATCATCGAAGCCCCGATCCACGGCTGGACTTCGGCGCGCGTCCTCGGGTCGGTAGCCGCCGGGACAGTCGTACTCGCGGGCTTTCTCGCGTGGGAGAAACGAACAAACCACCCGATGCTCAAGCTCTCGTTCTTCCGTGACCGCGACTTCTCGGTGCCGGTCGGCGCGAACGGCCTGCTCATGTTCGGCCTCTACGGGGCGCTCTTCGTGCTGACCCAGCTGTTGCAATTCCAGCTCGGCTACACACCGCTCCAGGCCGGACTTCGCGTCCTGCCGGCAGCCGGCGCGATAGCGCTCGTGGCGCCGCTCTCGACCGTCTCCGTGCGCCGTCTCGGCGCGAAGGTGACGCTCGTCGCCGGAATGTCGATCGTCGCGCTCGGCCTCTGGCAGATCTCGCGCGCCGGTGTCGCGACGACGTACGCCGGCATCGTGCCCGGCATGGTCCTGCTCGGCTGCGGCGCGGGCCTCACGATCCCGGCATCGACGGGCAGGGTGATGGGCTCGCTGCCCGCGGCGAACACCGGCGTGGGCTCGGCCACCAACGGCGCGTTCCTGCAGGTCGGCGGAGCGCTCGGCGTGGCCGTGATCGGCAGCCTGCTCTCAACCCGCTACCAGGACCGCCTGGCCCCGATCCTCGCGCCCTACCACGTCCAGCACGCGATCGAACAGGCGATCCTCGGCTCGCTCGGCGGCGCCATGCGGATCGCAGCCCATCTCGGACCGCCCTTCGCCGAACTGCTCGAGCTGCACGCCCGCGCTGCGTTCGTGAGCGGCGCCGACCTCGGCCTGCTCGTCGGGGCGCTCGTCGCGCTCGCCGGCGCAATCGTGGCCCTCGTCGCTCTTCCCGGCCGCCGTGACGCCCGCCGCCGCGCGTGATGCCGGGCGCCGCGGCCCGCCGTACTGCGACGTCGCCGCGACGCGCAGGTAATTTCCGCCCCCCGCGCGGGTATGACGTCATATGCACGAGGATGGTTACGCCGTGATGTGTGATCGTGGGACATCGTGAGGCCACCGGACTGCATCAAGCTGCGTTCCGGTCGTCGTGGCAGGCTGACTGCCGCGCCGCTGATCGCCGCGACGCTGGTCGCGCTCGCGGGATGCGGCACAAGCGGACCCACCAGCGCCCAGTACGCCGCACACGCCGACGCGATCTGCTCCAGCGTCCACGGGCAGATCGCGCCGCTTCTAAACGAAGTCTCCGAAGCCGCCTCCGCCCTGACCACCGGCGGGCCCGCGGAGCAGCAGCGACTCGCCAGCGCTCTGCAGCGCCTTCACGGCGCCGCCGAGAGCGCGCTCGCACGCCTGCGAGCGCTGCAAAAGCCGTCCTCAAAGGGTCAGGCCGAACACTTCCTCGCAGCGCTCGGAGCCGCCGTCGGCGGGCTCGAACGCGCCTCGACACAGTCACACAAACCCGACGAGGCGCTCGCCGAACTCGCCCGCAGCGAGCCGCTGACGGCGCAGGCCGGCACCGCCGCCAAGCAGGCGGGCCTGACGAGCTGCCAGCACCTGCTCGGAATCGGCGCCACGGGCGGCGCGTCCTCCATCGACGTCAAGCTCACCGGCGAGAACCACAGTCCCCGCGTCGATACCCCGTGGCACTACACGGTCACCGTGACGAGTGCGAGCGGCCAGCCGCTCAAGGGAACCGAGACAACGCACTACACCTACGAGGGCGTCGTCGTCGGCACCGAGCACCCGACCGAAAAGCCCTTCAGCGGCGGCGTCTACCGCGACACGGTCGAATTCCCGCCCGCCGCGGTAGGCCACCCGCTCGAAGTGCAGGCCGTCGTGCGCGTCGGGCCGGCGACCGCGACATCGCACTGGCCCATCGAGGTCGTGAAGTAGCCGCCACGCGGCGCCGACCAAACCAGACCGGACCTTGTCGGCACTGATCCTCGCCAACCTCATGCGACGCAAGGGGCGCGCCGCGCTCACCGCCGCCGGCATCGCTGTCGGCGTCGCCGCGGTCGTCGCGCTGCTCGCGCTTTCCACCGGACTGAACCGCAGCGCGGGGCAGCTCACCCACCTGGGGCGCGCCGACCTCGGACTCTTCCAGAAGGGCGCCGCCGACCCGAGCTCCTCGGTCGTGTCGCTCTCGCTCCTACCGCAGGTCCTCGCGCAGGGGGACGTCCTGGAAGCGACGCCGCTGCAGCTCATCGTCGAAGGCGTACGCGGCTCGCCGGGCGCGATAACGCTCGGCATCGAGCCCACCGGGTTCGTCGACCGCCTGCTCGTCACGACCGCCGGGTCGCCCGGCGCGCCCACACCCGGCCACGTCATCGTCGGCGACCTGCTCGCCGCCGAACGGCACCTGCACCCCGGCAGCGCGCTGCACGTCGACGGCCGACGCTTCGACGTCCAGTCGATCTTCCACTCGGGCATCGCCGAGGAGGACTCGGGAGTGATCATGGGCATCGGCGACGCGCAGGCGCTCGCCGGCCGCACGAGCAACGAAGCGACCACGTTCGCCGTGCGCCTGAAGCCCCAGGTCTCCACGGCGCGCGGCGAACATGACCTGAGCCGCGCGTTCCCCGGGCTGCTCGCTATCTCCGAAGCGAGCGAGGCGGTGCGCTCGGGCGTGAACGGGGAGCTCATAACCAAGGCGGTGCTCCTGATCGTCGTGCTCGCCCTGATCATCGGTGCGCTGACGGTCGCCAACACGATGCTGGCCGCGGTGCTCGAGCGGCGCCGCGAGCTCGCGTTGCTGAGCACGGTCGGCTGGAGTCCGCGCCAGCTCGGCCAGCTCGTTCTCGGGGAGGCAATCGCCGTCAGTCTCCTCGGCACAGGCCTCGGGATCCTGCTGGGGCTCGCGGCCAGCAAGCTGCTGCCTGGCGCACTCGGGCTCGGCGAGTTCATAACGCCCGTCCTGACGCTGTCTGCCATCGCCCGGGCGATCCTGATCGGCCTGGCCATCGGCGTCGTCGGCGCGCTCTACCCGATCATCCTCGTGGTGAGGACGGGATCGGTGCTCGACCTCGCCCGAACCTGACGACTAGCGCGAAGCGTCAGTCCTGCTGGACAAGCCCGTCGACGATCGTGATGACACGGTCGCTGCGCTGCGCGACGCTCTGGTCGTGGCTCACGACGATCACGGTCATCCCGTGTCTCGTCCGCAGGCTCTCCATCATGTCCATCGCGCGTGCGCCGGCCACCGAATCAAGCGCCCCGGTCGGCTCGTCCGCGAGCAGCAGGCGAGGTTCGTTCGCGAGCGCGCGCGCCAGCGCCACGGACTGCCGCTGGCCGCCCGAGAGCTCGGACGGCAGGTGGTGACCGCGGTCGGCGAGCCCGACCTCCGCCAGGAGCTCCGCGCTGCGCGCCTGCCGTTCGCGGCGGTCATGGCCCGTCGCGACGAGGGCCGCTTCGATGTTCCGCTGCGCGCTCAAGTACGGCAGGAGAAGGTTCTCCTGGAACACGAAGCCGACGACGTGGCGGCGGAAAGCGACGGCGTCGGCCGGCGCAGGGACGGGCACGCCGCCCACCGTGATCGTGCCGGAATCCGGCTTGTCGAGGCTGCCGATGAGGTTGAGCAGGGTGCTCTTGCCGGACCCCGACGGGCCCGTGATCGTCACGAACTCCGAGGGCTGGACGCACAGGCTGACGCCGCGCAGCGCCTTGATCGGCCCGAACGACTTGTGGACGTCGTCGACCTGGACGTCCACGCCGCCGCTGCCCGGCGGCTCAAGGTCGGGCATCAGCGCGCTCGCCGGTCGGTCCCCCACGACGCTCAGGTTACCCGCGGCCGGTCGCCGCAGCCCGCCGGCGCGCGCCGCGGCGCCCATGTCCAAGGGCCTTTGCGCGACAATCGCCGCGCACGCGATGGGAACGACGCTGACCCCACGACAGCTGCGCGACCTCATGCCGTTCGCCGTGCTCGCCGGCGTCGAGCTCACCGACGCGTCGCCGCAGGTCGTACGCGGCGTCATGGCGTGGGCGCCCGAGCGCTGCACGGCAGGCGGGGCCATGCACGGCGGCGCCCTGATGGCGCTCGCCGACTGCTGCGGCGGCGCCTGCGCCTTCCTGAACCTCCCGGACGGCGCGAGAGGGACCGGGACAGTGGAGTCAAAGACGAACTTCCTGCGCGCGGTCCGCGGCGGCGAGGTCACCGCGACGACGACGCCACTGCACGTGGGCGGCACGCTCGGCGTCTTCGAGACCGAACTGCGTGACGACGAGGGCCGGCTCGTCGCCAAGGTCACGCAGACCCAGGCGTTCCAGTACCCACGCGCTTGACCAGTCGCGCCGCGGCCGGTTCTCGTCGTGCTCTTCCGGCCGGAGCGAGGTCATCCTTTCGTGGGCCGGGCGGCTGCGGCTAGGCGCTGTCGAGGCCCGCGACGAGCGTCGCCAGGAGCAGCGCGAAGGTTTCGTCGAGCGCGAGCGGGAGACCGAAGCCGCCGTCGGCCTCGAGCGAGACGAAGCCGTGCAGCGCGGAGCGGATGACGCGAACTTGGTGCAGCGCCGCCTGCCCTTCGAGCTCCCATGCGCCGAGAACGGCGAGTACCGCGTCCAGCGCGCGAGCACCCGCGCGTTCGACCTCCTCGTCTCCCGGCTTGGCCGCGGTGACGGTCGCGGCGTAGCGACCCGGGTGCCGGTGCGCATAGGCGCGGTAGGCGTGGGCGACGCCGACCAGCGCATCTGTGCCGGAACGTCCGAGGGCGGCGTCGCGGAGCGCCTCGTCCAGTTCGCCGAGGCTCCTGAGCGACAGCTGACGCATCAGGCCGGCGCGACCGTCGACGTGGTTGTAGAGCGACGGCGCGCGCACGCCGAGTTCGGCCGCGACGCGCGCGAGCGTGACCGCCGCGAGGCCGTCGCTGTCGGCGATCCGTCCGGCCTGCTCGACGACGCGGCCCTGGTCGAGGCCGGCGCGTGACACGTCAGGCGCCGCGGGCGATCGCGGCGTCCATCTGAGCGGCGGGACGCTCGACGACACTGCCGTGGCCCGGGGCCAGCCGGGCTGGATCGAGTGACCGCAGCCGCCTGGCGCTCTCGAGTGCCGTGGCCCGGTCCCACGAGGCCATTGCCGGCAGCGGAAAGAGGCGGCTGCCCCGGGCGGAGGTCGCGACGCCGCCGAGCGTCGCGTACGCGTCGCCGCAGACCAGGGTTTCGTCGCGGCTGTCGAGCAGCGAGATGTGGCCGGGCGTGTGGCCCGGAGTGGCGATCACCTGCAGCGAGCCGATCGTCTCGCCGTCGCTGACGGTCCGTGTCGGTGCCGTCTTGGCGCCCGGGAAAGTCCCGCGCGGCTTGCGCTGAAGCTCGCCGGGGTCGAGCGACATGTCCTTCTTCAAGAGGCGTGCGTCGCGCTGAGAGATGATCACCTCGGCGTCAGGGAGCAGCTCGTGGAGCCGGTCGAGCGAGCCGATGTGGTCGCCGTGGGCGTGGGTGAGGACGATGCGTCGGATTGGCGCGCCGAGCTGTTCGGCCGCTGTGACGATGCGCTTGCCGCTGCCGCCGATCATCGTGTCGACGAGCGTGAGGCCGTCGTCCTCCGGGACGAGATAGCAGTTGACGAATCCGAGACGGCTGATGCGAACGACGCCGGGCATGGGACCTCCCTGTTGACTAAGGCCCATAGTAATACGGCTATGTGCATTAGTCAACCTGCGGCGCCATAGTCAGCGGGCAGCCTGCACCTGCCCCCGGTCGCTCGCGCGGCCGTCGGTCGCGAGCCCCGCGCGGTACGCCACCGCGGCCGCCTGCGTTCGCGTGCGCACATCCAGCTTCGCGAGGATCCGCGAGACGTGCACGCTCGCCGTCTTCTCGGCCATGAACAGCTCGGCCCCGATTTCCCGGTTGGTCGCGCCGCGCGCCACGAGTCGAAGCACTTCCAGCTCGCGCGGCGTGAGTCCGAAGGGATCGGCCGGCTGGGCCGCGGGCACGTCGGCGCCGGCGGCGCCGACGGCCTCGGGGGACGCGAGGACGAGGCGAGCGCGCGCAGCGAGCGCGGTGCCCTCCTCGACGAGCCAGTCGGCGCCGAGCCGCTCGGCGCCGGCGATCGAGCACGCGAGGCTCACGGCGGCTGCGTCGCGGTCGCCGCGTTCGAGCTCCGCTTCGGCTTGGCGGAGCCTTATGCGCGCAGCGGGGTAAGGGCGGTCCAGCTCCTCCCAGCCGGCCGCCGCGCTCGCCCAGGCGGCCGGGTCGTCTGCGCCCGTCGCGCGGCCGTGCTCGGCTTCGGCGGTCCTCAGCCAGATCGCCTCGACGGCCCCGGCCGCTTCGGCTGCGGCGCGCGTGCGCTCCAGGCCGATCTCCGCACGCCGCCGCGCTCCCGCCTCACAGTCGCCGTCGCCCTGGTCGCGGGCGCGCTGGGCGATGTCCGCCTCGATCGCCACGCCCGCCGCGGCGATCGCGGTCAGCCGGATGGCGTCCTCGGTGCAGAGCTCGATCCTGTCAAGCGCCTGTTGCAGCGCGGCCCGCGCGCCGTCGAGATCGCCGCGGCGCCGTCGCAGGTCCGCCGACGCCAGGCCAAAGTGGCCGTGGAACTGCGGCTCGAGCGTGCGGCTGACGAGATGCTCGATCTCGGCCAGCGCTCGATCAGCCTCGTCCAGCCTTCCCGGTCCCAGCGCCAGCTCTGCCTGGCGAAGGCGCAGGTTCATCAGCCAGCGACCCTCGAACGGCAGGTCGCCGACGGCGAGGTTGCGCGCCGCGAGCTGCCACTGCCCGTACGCGAAGGCGACCTCCGCGACCATCGCTCCGAGCCATGCGCGTGACCCGCGCAGGTGGGAGGGGATCTCGCCCGCTCCCTCGAGCGCGAGCTCCAGCGCGGCGCGTGTCTGGCCCGTGACGAACAGCACCTCGGCGAGATTCCCGTAGGCGTAGGCGAGCGTGTAGCCGAGGCCGCTCTCGCGCGCCAGCGCGAGCGCGCGGCGGAGCGTGTCGATCCCGTCCTCCGGCGAGCCGGAGCCGACGAGCGCCATGCCGAGCGTTTCCAGGACCTGGCTCTCGAGGTGCTTGCCGGCGTCGCTCGCCGTGACGATCTCGAGTGCCTCGCGCGCCGATTCGGCGGCGTCGCGGTAGCGGCCGCGCAGCAGAGTCGTGCGGGCAAGCCACACGAGCACGCTCGCGCGCTGCGCGTCGGCTCGCCCGGGCGGCAGCAGCTCCAGCGCCCGTCGCGCGGTTGCCAGCGCCTCGTCGCCGCGTGCCAGCGACCACCGTGTGCGGGCGAGGCGGTCGAGCAGCTGCGCGCTTCGCACCGGCTCGGCGTCCTCGTCGATCTCGGCGAGGGCCGCGGCGAACATCGGCTCGGCGCGCGTCGGCTTGTCGTCGTCGTCGTGCTCGGAGGCGGCGCGCGCGAGGAGCTCTGCGTGGTCGATGCCGGTGACCGTCTGCGGGCCCTCGACGTGCGGCCAGGCCTCGAGCGCGCGCTCGAGGAGGTCGGCGGCCTCGCCGTGCGCGTGGATGCTGGACGCGGCGGCTGCGGCGGCCACCGACGCGGTGAGCAGCAAGGTGCGGTCCCCGGCGGCCTGGGCGTGCGCGGCGACGCGCGCGACGACCTGGGCGTCGTCGTGTCCGTCGTGGCTGAGCGAGTCGTCGAGCGCGTGCGCGATCTCGAGGTGAAGGGAAGCCCGCTCCCCGGGCAGGAGGTCCTCGTAGGCGACCTCGCGCAGGAGCGCGTGGCGGAACGTGAAGCAGGCGTCCGAGCCCGCCTCGATGACGTGGCTCTCGACCGCCTCGCGCAATGCCGTCGTGAGCTCCGGACCGTCGAGGCCGGAGACGGCGGCCAGCAGTGACTCGTCGGCGCGGCCGGCGGCGGCGAGCACGCGCAGGACCCGCTGGGCGTCGTCCGAGAGGCGCTCGAGACGCAGCATGAACGCGTCGCGTAGCGAACGGGGTGCGCCGCCGCGCCCGTCGAGCCCGGCGGCGAGCAGCTCCTCCGTGTAGAGCGGGTTGCCCTCGGCGCGCGCGAACAGCCGTTCCACGAGCTCCGCCTCGGCGGGTGCGCCGAGGATGTCACCGAGGGCCTCGCCGAGCTCGTCGCGGCCCCACGGGTGTAGCGCGACGCGCCGCGTGCGCTCGCCGTGATCGAGCTCGCTCAGCAGTGCGAGCAGTGGATGGCGGCGGTGAAGTTCGTCCGAGCGGTAGCTGAAGAGGAAGAGCACGCGCTCGCTGCGTAGGCTCCGGGCGAGGAAGGCCGTGAAGGCTCGAGTCGAGCGGTCCGCCCAGTGCAGGTCCTCGATCACGAGCACCACGGGCTGCTCTTCGCCGAGCAGGTCGAGCAGCTCGAGCGTCGCCTCGAAGAGACGAAGCTGCGCCGACTCGTCGCTCGGCTCGACCGGGCCCGTCGATCCCGTGAGGCCCGGTAGGAGCGCGCCGAGCGACTCGCGCGCCCCGGAACTCAGGTTCTCGAGCGCGGGGTCGCCGCAGCGAGCGAGCTCACGCAGGGCGCCGATCAGCGGGCCGTAGGGGAGCTCGCCCTCGCCGATCTCCACGCACTCGCCGCGCAAGAAGCGAGCGCGGCCCCCGGCGGCGGCGGAGAATTCAGCTATCAGACGCGTCTTGCCGACGCCCGAGTCGCCGCTCAGCGCGATGACCGACGGCGCACCGCCGCCTGCCTCGCGAAGCGCCGCCTCACATTCCGCGAGCTCGCCAGCGCGGCCGACGAAGTGGCTGCTGGTAACGCGTGTGCTCACGTGTCCAGTATCGCGAGATGAGCCTTGCGAGGGGGGCTGCGTGCGCGGCGGGGCGGGGCTCATCGCCCCGCCCGCCGTTTGCCTTGGATGTCTCGTTGAGGAGCTCCGCCGCCTTGGCCCGTGTCAGCTCCATCATGAGCGTGGGGTGCATCGTGGTGCTCCTTTCTGCCGTTTGGCGCCACGCAGCAATGGTGAGATACGCCGGGCGCCGCCGCATCGGGTGGATGGAGCCGATCTGGGCGCCCGACCCCTTAGCTCGCGAGCGGCCGGCCTTACGCCCCGAGACGGCGCCCGCGCGCCGAGCGCCGCTACTCGCCGGCCGGCGCCAGGCGCGCGGCCTGGCGGTCGCGATCGACCCGCACCACGTCCCACGCGAGCCCGAGCCGCTCCATCACGGCGATGATCGCCGCCGAGAGGTCGAGCTCGTACCAGCGGAAACCGTGTCGCGCACTGCGCGGGAAGGTGTGGTGGTTGTGGTGCCAGGACTCGCCCAGCGAAGGGATGGCGAGCCACGCGACGTTCGTCGAGCGGTCGCGCGTCGCGAAGCGGCGCGACCCCGAGAAGTGGCATACGGAGTTGATCGACCACGTGACGTGGTGGACCAGGAAGATCCGCACGAGTCCGGCCCAGACGAGCCCGCGGATCGCGCCTTCGAGCGTCGCGCCGTGCAGCGCGAACCCGGCGGCGGCGGGGAGGACGAGCGAGACCGCGACGAGCAAGGGGAAGAGTGCCGACACGAGGCGCATCGCGCGGTCCTCGTAGATGTCTTTCGCGTAGCGCTCGTAGCTCGCGAGTCCCTGCGTTTTCACGAGCCAGCCCATGTGCGCGTACCAGAGGCCCGCGAGCCCTCCCGCGTGCTCGACGTGCGGCGAATGCGGGTCGCCCTCGCGGTCCGTGAAAGCGTGATGCTTACGATGGTCGGCAACCCAGTCGAGCACGGCGCCCTCGACTGAGAGCGAGCCGAGGACGGCGAATGTGAGCCGCGTCGCCCGATGCGCCCTGAACGCGCGGTGCGTCAGCAGGCGGTGGTAGCCGACCGTGACGCCGGCGGCGGAGAGCACGTACATCACTGCGAGCAGCGCAAGGTCGCTGCCGTCGACCAGTCCGTTCCACGTGAGCGCGATCGCGGCGAGGAAGCCGAGGAAGGGAACGATCACGCCGGCGAGCGTCACGGCTTGCGCTTGCTTTGACATCGTCTGCGACTATATGCTGCTTCGTGTGAGTATTTCTTGTCTCCACGTCACATCGGCGGACGCTAAAACACTCAGATAGATGACAAGATCCCGCGCCCAGGGTCTCGCCCCCCTTCCCCCCGCCCTGGCCGACCTCCTCGAGCCCGAGCTCGCGGCCGTCGGCGACGAGATCCTCACCGCCATCGGCAGCGAGATCGACGAGTACACACGCCCTCTCGAGGGCGCCTTCGGACGGGCGGTCCGCAGCGGCGTCGACGAAGCTCTCGGCCGCTTCGTGCGCATGATCCGCGCTCCCGGCGCCGACGCCGGCGTCGGCGAACGTACCTATTTCGTCCTCGGCCGGGAAGAGCACAACGCCGGGCGGACGCTCGACTCGCTCCAGGCGGCGTACCGCATCGGCGCGCGCGTCGCGTGGCGCCGCCTCGCCCTGGCCTGCCGCGCCGCCCGCGTGGACGAGGAGACGCTCGCCCTGCTCGCCGAGTCGATCTTCGCGTACATCGATGAGCTCTCGGCCGAGTCGGTGGACGGGTACGCGCAGGCGCAGGTCGCCCAGGCCGACGAGCGCCAGCGCGCCCGCAGCAAGCTCGTGATGACACTGGTCGGGGCCGTGCCGTCGACGGAGCCGATCGCTTCGCTCGCGTCGGCCGCGCAGTGGGCGCCGCCGCGGCGTGCGGCGGCGCTCGTGACGAGCGAGGATGATCTCGGCCCCGTGGCACGCCGCCTCGGCCCCGATGCGATCTGCGCCTTCTCGGGCGCCGTCGGGTGCATCGTCCTGCCGGATCCCGACGGTCCCGGCCGTGCCGCGGCAGTACGCTCTGCAGCCGCCAAACGCCGCGCGGCGCTCGGCCCGCCCGGCAGCCTTGAACAGCTGCCGCGATCGTGGCACCTCGCCGTGGCAGCACTCGAGCGGCTGTCGGCGCCCGGGCTCACCGAGGTCGACGCGCACCTCGGCGAACTCGTGCTCAGCGAGAGCGCGGCGGTCGCCGAACGGATCGCCGAGGTGCGACTCGGCGGCCTCGTCGCACTCAGCAGCCGGACGCGGGAGCGAATGGAGGCGACGGCGCTCGCGTTCGTCCAGCACGGCGGCAACGCGGCGGCGATGGCGCGCGCACTGGACGTGCATCCACAGACGGTGCGCTACCGCGTCGTGAAGCTCCGGGAGCTCCTCGGCGACCAGCTCGGCGATCCCACGGCGCGCTTTGAGCTCGAGACGGCGCTCAGGCATCGCGTCCGCTTGGCGGCGCAGACGGCGCCGTCGGGCGGCTGAGCCGCGCACGCCTGGAGGGCCGGCTCAGGCGAGCTCTTCCGCGAGCTCGACGATGACGCCGGCCGGCCCGCGGACATAACAGAGGCGGTAGCTCTCGCCGTAACGCGCCAGGTCGCCGACGAGCTCGGCGCCGCACGCGCGCAGCGCCCGCAGCGTCTCGTCGATGCTCTCGACGACGAACGCGAGATGCCGGATCCCCGGCGCGTTCGCCGGAGCGAACGACGCTTCGCCCTCGTGTCTCGGTGTCTGAAACTCGACGAGCTCGAGCTGGCTCGCGCCGTCGGGCGTCTCCAGGAACGCGATTTCGGCCCGCACGCCAGCGAGCCCGACGACCCGGTCGACCCACTCGCCGCCAACGGACGTCCGGCCGCCCGGACGCAGTCCGAGTTCGACGAAGAACTCCGTCGCGGACCCGAGGTCCTCGACAACGATGCCGACGTGGTCCAGCCGGCGCACCGCCATGCGCCGATCCTAAGCGCCGCAGCGCTCGGATCGCCCGATCCCACGCGCCCGCCCTCGCGCCGACTTCCGCAATGGCCTTGCAGAGCTAAATAGGCCGCGCGAGCGGCCGATAGTCCTGCGGAGACGGGAGCACAAACGGCTCCACAGTTCTCGCCCCAAACGAAAACAAGGAGCCAAATGAGATGAAAGCGCGAACTCCGAAGAGCAGGACCTCGCGCGCCATCGCGGCGCTGATCGCCTCCATGCTGGTCATAACGGCCGGCGCACTCGCGTACTGGTCGGCGACCGGTAGCGGCGAAGGCGAATACGCAAAGGCGAAGGCGTCGACCACCAACTTCGAAGTCACCAACGTCGAAGGCGCGGAACTCTATCCGGGCGGCACGGCGGAACCGAAAGCGAAGATCAAGAACGTCGAAACCAGCGGCACCGAGCACATCAAGAAGCTGACCGCCGAAGTGAAGAGCGTCAGTAACTCGGGCACGCTGGTCGAAGCGGAAACCGGTTCCAAGTGCTTCGTCGGCTGGTTCGAAGTCAAGAAGGTCAACGGCGCCGCGGGCACGTCGGCGGAACCGAACGAAAACGTCGAACACGGGACGGCGAAGGAATACCCCGTCGAAGTCCTGATGAAAGAAGAAGCGACGAAGAACCAGAACGGCTGCAAGGGGGCCAAAGTCACGCTGAAGTACTCCGTCGAATAAGCGGACCAGGACAGCGGGACGACGGGGGCGGCGGAACTGCCGCCGCCCCTGCGAGCGCCGGCCGCGTTAAGGCGCGCCGGGGGTCGATCGCCGCAGCCGGTCGTGCATTCGAAACGGGACAGCGGTGGCGCCACATCCACAGCGAGATCCAGGAGCGAGGCGCTTGCGGCGCACAACGTCGTTGGCGGTCGTCCTCGTGCTCGTGCTGTCGCCAGTCGCGGCGAGCGCGCTGCACGCAACGGCGGCGGCGCACCGTCGTCGCGGTACACCGGCGCCGCGGCTACGGCGACGGCCGCCGAAACTCACAACCCAGCGCACGGCATACTTCACGTTCTCCGACCGCGCGCGTGGCGTGCGCTTCCAGTGCGCTCTCGACCGCGGCCGCTTCAAGCCGTGCCGGAACTCTGCCCGCTATGGGCCGGCCACGATCCGCCGGCGGTGCCCGAAAGCCAAGCGGCATTCGTCTCGCCGCGGACGCCCGTGCAAACCGACCGTGCGCCACGTCGGGTCCCTGCTGAGGGTCGGCAGCCACGTCTTCCGCGTTCGCGCGATCGGCAGGTCGGGGCACAAGAGCCGCACCACCGTCTACCGGTGGACGGTCTTCGCTCCGACTCCCCCGCCTGCGGAAGCCGTCCCCTTCACGATCACGACCGCCGGCGCCGGCGAACCGCTGTACCCCGGCGACGCGGCTGAGAGCATCCCCCTCATGCTCAGCAACCCGAACAGCGAACCGCTCTACGTCACCGAACTTGATGTGACGGTCTCAAGGAGCCCCGCTTCGTGCGAAGCAGCCGAAAACCTTGCGATCCAGCAGTCGAGCGCTTCGTCCGCGACGCCCGTCGTCGTCCCCGCCGACGGGTCGGTCACGCTCCCGGCGCAGGGAGTGACGGCGCCGACCGTCCAGATGCTCGAACTGCCGGTCGATCAGGACGGCTGCAAGGGCGCGACGTTCACGTTCCACTACAGCGGGAGCGGACACTCCTGACGCCACCGCGGCGGGGGCCCTTGCCGCCGCGGCAATCCACCGAGCGCGCCTGCCGCGTGTACCGCTACGCGTCGCCTCTGGCCGCCGCGACGTAAACCCACGCCGGGGTCCCGGATGCGAGAACGGCCGGCACGCGCACGTAGCTGTCGACCTCGTACTCGTCGGCGCGCTGGAGCTCCGAGTCGCTTATGTCGAGCCGGACCCCGTCGACCGAGTCGCCGGCGTCTCCTGGCTCGAGGATCGGATGGCGGTCGGTACCGCTTTTCGCCACGACGTCCGCATCGGTGATGAGCACCCAGTCGACCCGATAACCGGGAAGCGAATCCTCGGTCGTGGGCACCGTCCGTCCGAACAGCGCCTTCTGGACCCCGGGCAGGCCGAGCGTCCCGTAGGAGAACAGGCAGTGGGCCATCGCTGGATGCTAACCCCGGTATGGTCGCCGCACGCGGCGCGACAGCGGCCGCGCGGCGTGGCGAAGGGCAACTTCGAGAAGGGGAGGTCGTGGTGAGCAGCATTGACGAGGAGATGGTCGTCGCTCACTTCATCGTGTCGAACGATGTCGAGCGATCGCGACGCTTCTACACCGACGTGCTCGGCGGCAGGACCGTCATCGCCGGGGAGGCGGGCGACACGGTGACGTACGTCGCGCTCGCCAACACCTGGGTGATCATCAACGTCGGCGGCGGCCCGACGGACGACAAGCCGACGGTGACGCTCGAGACGCCGCGCGACCCGGATCGCGTGAGCAGCTTCCTGAACATCCGGGTGGCGGACATCGAAGCCGTGTACAAGGAGTGGAGCGAACGCGGCGCCGAGTTCCTCACGCCGCCGAAGCGTCACGAGACCGAGCTGCGCTGCTACATCCGCGATCCCGACGGGTACATCATCGAGGTCGGACAGACGACGCTCGCGCGCGGTTGGCGGCCTCCGTCCTGAAAACCGAACGCGTCGGCCGGCCGGCGGGCGGGGTCGGTCTGCAGTACAAGTTGGGCAGCCGTCAAACGAAGAGGAGGAGTCTGCATGACAGGCAACGCGGGAGAGCTGCAGCGCATCGGCTTGGTCTGCGTTCCCACGGCCGATCAGGACCGTGCGATCGCGTTCTACGAGTCGATCGGGTTCGAGAAGCGCACCGACATCGCGATGGGGAGCGGCTACCGGTGGGTCGAGGTGTACCTGGCTGACGGCCCCACCGGGATCGCGCTCGCCCCGCCGCCCCCCGGCAGCGACGAGATCGTCCCCGCCCAGACCGGGATCACGCTGAACACGCAGGACATCCAGGCGACGCACGCGCGCTTCTCCGAGCTCGGCGTGGACGTCGACGCGGAGGTCTCGGTCATGGGTGACCCGGTGCCGCCGATGTTCTGGTTCCGTGACCCGACAGGACACAGCTTGATGGTCGTCGAGCAGCCGTAAGCTGCACGGCGCCCGACAGACGTCCGCTCACCGGGGCTCGAACAGCATCACCGTCGGCGCTGTCATCCCCGGCAGGGATTCGAGCGCCGCGATCGTCTCGCAGTCGGCGAGCCGCCACTCATCGAACGCGTCCTCGTAGAAGCCGACCGATCGCTCCCAGCAGTGCCGGCTAGGCTGGCCGGCGTAGCGCGTCGACTCGCAGAGCAGCAACAGACCGTCGCGCGAGGCGACGCGCCGGATCTCGGCGAGCACGTTCGCGACGCGCGCGGGCGGGACGTGCTGGAGCACCGTCCAGCAGACGACGAGGTCGAACGAACGCTCGTCGAACGGCAGCCGTTCGCCGTCTACGAGCGCGAAGCTCAGCTCGGGGTACGCGCTCTGCGCGGCGCGGAGCGCGTCCGCGTTGATATCGACGCCGACGTGACTTTCGGCGAGACCGGCGAGCGTCGGCGAGAGGCGGCCGAACCCGCAACCGAACTCCAGGCAGCGCGAGAAGGACCGACCCGCGAGCACTCTTCTGATGAGCGCCACCTCGCGGTCGTGGCGCGCGAAAAGCATCGGCACGTCCGGTGCCCTCACGAAGCCGTGCCACCGGAAGGTGATGAACTCCCCCTGGCGCCTCCAGTGCAGGCCCGCCGTGCTGCTGCGCCTCACCTCGCGAAAGGCGCGCAGGATCGCGCGCGTCACGGCTGACCGCGGCCGGTCGATTCGGGGCGCCTCCCCGTTCACAAACCCTCGCCTGCCATCGCGCTGATTGTGAACGCCCCGTGGCGCGCGAGCGTTGCGCGCGGCGGGCGCGGTCTGCTCCGCCGCGCCCGCGCCCGCGCCACCGCGTCGCTAGATGCGTCTGATCAGCGCCGCGGGCACCCCGGCCACGAGCGTGGCCGCAGGTACATCGCGGGTGACGACGGCGCCCGCACCGACCACCGAGCCCGCGCCGATCCTGACACCCGCGAGCACCGACGCCCCCGCCCCGATCCAGACGTTTGTCTCGACGGCGATCGGCGCGGCGGTGATCAGGTCCCGGCGTTTGTCCGGCTCCACGGGGTGACCCGCGGCTATCAGGTTGACCCCGTGAGCGATCATTACCTCGTCCGCGATGTCGATCGGCGCGTGCCCCGTGAAAGCGCATCCTGGGCCGATGAAGACCGATCGTCCGACGGTGATGTTGAACCCGTGATCTGCGTAGAACGGCGGTATGAGCGTGAATCCCTCGCCCACGCTCTTGCCGGTCAGCTCTTCGAACGCGGCGCGGATCGCGTCCGGTTCGTCCATGCAATGGCCGCTGAGGCGCGCCGAGAGCCGTGTCGCCGCCTTCACCCGCTCGACGAGCGCCCGCGACTCGTCCGACTTCGTCGGGATGGAGTATCCGTCGTGCACCGGGCCCGGTAGCTTAGGTGCGGCGGCGGCGCGCGTCGGGGCGCCCCGCCCGGGAGAAAGGCCCGGCCGGCGCCCAGGTGAGGCAGCGGTCAAGATCGACGGGCGCCGACGCTTGGCGGCGCTCGCAACGCGAGTTCCCCGCGGATGACGAGAAAGGCGGACAGAAGATGGCGACGGTTCTCTGTGTTCTCTACGACGATCCCGCCGGCGGCTACCCGCCGCAGTACGCGCGCGAGCGCATCCCGGCGATCGACCGCTACTACGACGGTCAGAGCGCGCCCACGCCGAGCGGCCTCGGGTTCACCCCGGGCGAGCTCGTTGGCTGCGTGTCCGGCGAGCTAGGCCTGCGCGAGTTCGTCGAGGGTCGCGGGCACGAGCTGATCGTCACCTCCGACAAGGACGGCCCGGACTCGGCGTTCGAACGCGCGCTGCCGGAAGCGGAAGTCGTGATATCGCAGCCGTTCTGGCCGGCGTACCTCACGGCAGACCGGATCGCACGGGCGCCGAAGCTCAAGCTCGCGCTCACGGCCGGGATCGGATCCGACCACGTCGACCTCGGTGCCGCGATGGAGCGCGGACTTACGGTCGCCGAGGTCACATACTCCAACAGCATCAGCGTCGCCGAGCACGTCGTGATGATGATCCTCGCGCTCGTCCGGAACTACATCCCGATGTACCAGGACGTGGTCGGGGGCGGCTGGAGCATCGCCGAGGTGGTCTCACGGTCCTACGACCTCGAGGGCATGCAGGTCGGTACCGTCGCGGCCGGCCGGATCGGTTCCGCGGTGCTGCGGCGGCTGCAGCCGTTCGAGGTGGGCCTTCACTACACGGACCGTCACCGTCTGCCCGCGAACGTCGAGCAGGACCTCGGCGTCACCTTTCACGACGACGTCGAGTCACTCGTCGCGGCGTGCGATGTCGTGACGATCAACGCGCCGCTGCACCCCGAGACCGAAAACCTGTTCGACGCCGAACTGCTCGGCAAGATGAAACGCGGCTCCTACCTGATCAACACGGCCCGCGGCAAGATCTGCGACCGCGACGCCGTCGTCGCCGCGCTCGAGAGCGGCCAGCTCGCCGGTTACGCCGGCGACGTGTGGTTCCCGCAGCCCGCCCCCGCCGACCATCCGTGGCGCAGCATGCCCCACCATGGCATGACGCCGCACACCTCGGGCACGAGCCTCTCGGCGCAAGCCCGGTACGCGGCAGGCGCGAGGGAGATCCTGGAGTGCTGGTTCGACGGCCGCCCGATCCGGGACGAGTACCTCATCGTGGACGGCGGCAAGCTCGCTGGTGCCGGGGCGCATTCGTACAGCGAGGGCGACGCCACAGGCGGCTCCGACGAGGCGGCTCGCTTCACGCGCGGCTGAGGCCGCGGCGAGCGCAGTGATTGGTGTCATCTCGAGAGCTCGGTCGTCGCGCCGCCTGGCCGTCGCGTCGGTGGCTGGCTTAGTGGCTCTCGCCGCGAGCCTCTCCTTTGCGGCCGGCGCCTGCGCCGCGCCGCGCGGCCCCGCGGCGAGCGCTGAAAGCGTGTCCGACGCGTACGTCTTTCTCGACCAGATGATGGATCTGTACGCGACCGGCACGGTGCCGCGCTTGGTGCAGAGCTTCTCCGGCGGGGTGCTCGGCGAACGGCACTACACGAGCGCCTCGACGTACGACAACGCCGTGATGATCGACGCCTACCTGGCACAGGAGACGCCCGAAGCTCTCGCGCGCGCCGCGACGATCGGGAACGCTCTCCTGTACGTGCAGGCCCACGACCCGGCACACGACGGCCGGCTGCGCGCCGAATACGAACCTACGCCGCTCGAAGCGCCGTCCGACGTTCACGCGACCGACGAGACGAGCGACGTCGGGAACATGGCGTGGGCCGGGCAGGCCCTCGTGCAGCTGTACGACGCGACCGGCGACACCAGCTACCTGGCCGGCGCCGTGGAGATCGGCGACTGGGTGCAGGATCATTGCCGCGACACGCGCGGCGCCGGCGGGTACACCGGCGGCCTGACGGCGAAGGGGAAGCGGATCAGGTGGAAGTCGACCGAGCACAACATCGACCTTTACGCCCTCTTCACGCTTCTCGCGGACGCAACCGGCGAAGCCGAATGGTCAACGCGCGCGGCGTGGGCCGAGCGCTTCGTCGAAGCGATGTGGGAACCAAAGGAAGGTCGGTTCTACACCGGCACGACCAACAACGGTAAGACGCCGGAAGGATCGGTCAGACCCGAGGACGTCAACAGCTGGTCCTACCTGGCGTTACAGAACCCGCGCTACGCCGCCTCGGTCAGCTGGGACGTCGCCAACCTCACGGTCACGGCCAACGGTTTCAGCGGCGTCAGCTTCTGCGAGGGGGACCGCACAGGAGTGTGGTTCGAGGGCACGGCACACCTCGCCGATGCGCTCGAGCTCCGTGATGCGCCGGGCGACGAACAGCAGGCCGGCGAATACCTCCACGACGTCGAATACGCCCAGTACAACGGCTTGAACAACGACGGCCTCGGGATCATCGCCGCGTCCAAGAACAAGCTCAGCACCTGCGAAGGCGAATTTTATTACGCGTCGCTGCACACCGGCGCGACGGCGTGGTTCCTCCTTGCCGCCCAACGCGTCGACCCCTACCTCCCGATCAGCGTGCACGACGCCGCCGCGGGCCGGCTGCCTCTGGCGGCCGGGAGGTAGCCGAGGCGCTGTTGCGTCGCGACAGCGGGTCTGGACGCCCGCTCAGGCGCCTTTCACGAAGCGCAAGTAAAAGGCCGTGAAAACGAGCACGATGCCGACGTTGACCATCAGGCGCTCCCAGAACCAGTGTTTGAAGAACAACACGTCCACGCCGACCACGACGATGATCATGGCGGACAGGTAGAGCGCGACACCGGCAGTTTTTCCCACGCTTGCACCGTAGCTGCCCGCCGGGCGTTCAGGCATTTCGCGCCTTTCGCACGACTTCGTCGTCGGCGCTGTCCAGAAGCGCTCGTTACAGCCGCCCGTGCCTTTACTCGGGGCGGCTAACTCCCGGCCAGCAGGCTGAACAGGTGGGGCGAGACGTAAACCTCGATCGTCGCCGCCAGCAAGAGCGCGGGCAACGCCACGACGACCGTAACGAGCGTCGCGGCGAGCAACTGGTTCCACTCGCCGCGGCGACTGGCGATTATCCACGCTGCGAGCGGGAGAAAGAGCGCCATCAGCTCGAGCACGGCGTGCGGCATCACGCCGAGGAGGAGCAGCGCGGGCGAGACGCCTAGGTAGTGCGAGACCCCGGCGAGTGTCTGGCCTATCCGCCACGCCTGAATGGACAGGGAGAACGCCGTCGCGGCGCCCACGAACGCGATCGCCAGTCTGCCGCCCCGCTCGTGGACCCACTTGGCCAGGCCGTGCTGGCGCTCGGCCTGCAGCGGCAGCGAGCTCCCCGCGATGAACCCCGCCACGCACGCCATCGCGTGGAGCGTGAGGACGAGCACGTTGCCTCGGAGGATTTCCAACACGTCCGACCAGTTGCCGACCTGGAAGGGAGGCTGCAGCGAAAGCGTCTGTTCGTAGCCGGTATCCACCGAGGCGACAACCCAGACGGCGGCGAGCAACCCGATCGCCGCGACGAGCGATCCGAGCAGCCAGCGGCGCGCAACGGGCCACGGGGCTAGGCGCCACGCACGGAGCGTGGCACGCGTATCCCGCACGCCGGTTGAAAAGGCGTAGGACGAGGCGTCCACGCACTTCTTATCGGGCGGGCCGGAGCGCGACCTAAGGGCGCCGCCGGCAGTCGGCGCCCGCGGTGCCGACGGGGGGCTTCGCTCGACGTTGCGACGGCGCTCTCCTCGGCGTCGGTTGCGTTGCGCGCGATCGCTGAGCGGTTGCAGACCCGCGCGATCAGTTTTCGGGCGCCGTCGGTCGCAGCAGTGCCTGCGCGCCCGCGCCGGTGTGCCTCACTATTTCTTCGAGCTCTTTGGAGCCTTGAAGGTGAACGCGGCCTTTGGCGTGGCGGCGCTGGTGCCGTTCGGCGTGGTGACGGTCAGTTCGACTTGCCCTGGCGCGGCTTCCGGCGAGACAGCGGTAATCGAAGTCGACGAGGTGACGGCGAAACTCGTCGCGGTTGTCGAGCCGAACAGGACTTTCGTGACCCCGACGAACCCCGTGCCGTGGAGCGTCACGACGGTACCCCCGGAAGTTGAACCTTTTTTGGGCCCGAGCTTCTTGATTGTCGGTGCCGGGGCGACGGGGACATAGCTGAACTGGTCCGCCGAGCTGATCGCGCTCGCGCCGCCAGGGTTCGTGACCGTCACGTCGGCCACGCCGGTGCCGGCAGGGCTGACCGCTGTGATCGTGGTCGGCGAGGTGACTTCGTAGAAGAGGGCTTCGGCGAAGCCGAACTGCACCGCGGTGGCGGAGGAGAATTCTGTACCGGTGATAGTCACGGTGGTCCAGCCAGCTTCAAGACCGGCGTCGGGACTGACCCCGGACACCGTTGGGGCGTTGGGGAGGGTGGTGAGGGTGTGGTCTGTGCCTTTGCTGGTGCCGCCGGTGTTGGTGGCGCTGATGCGGTAGTGGTATTCGCTGTTGGGGTTCAGGCCGGCGAGCTGGGCGCTGACGGTGACCGGGTTTGTGCCCGAGCCGGGTGAGCTCGTGCACGGCACGCTCGAGCCGTAGGCGGTGCTGGTGCCGTATTCGAACTCGCATTCGCTGACGTTGGCGCCGTTCGGGTTCACGGTGGCGTTCAGCGTTGCGCTGCTCTGCGTGAGCGCCGTCGGACCTTCGGTGAGCACCGTTGGGGCGTTGGGGGTCGGTTCGAACGCCCGTGTTCCGTCGGGGGTGCCGAGACCTGTCGGACCGTCGTAGCCCGTACCCGCGACACACACGGATCTCTCCGAGCAACTCGCGCCCGCTTCGAACGCGGTGCAATCCGACAGCCCTTCGGAGTTGAAGCCCTTGGTGCATTCGCCGTTGGAGCCCTGGGTGACGTCGTGGAACGAGCCCGGATCACGGAGCTCGTTTTCGTACAGGGTCTCGGCGGGGGACGAGGCTCCGTCAGCACCGCCCGCGAGCGCGTACACGGCCGCGATGAGCGGCGTTGCGAGGCTCGTGCCACCCACCGGCAGCCAGCCCAGCACTTTGCCTTCGTAGGGCGTCGTGTCGTACACGGCCGCGCCGGTGTAGGGATCCGCGTCCGCCGACACGTCCGAGACGGCGCGCGACGATCCGCACCCGACGGCGGACCAGTCGGAGAGTTGCAGCTGCCAAGGGGCGGCGCCGAACGCTGACGCGCTGCAGCCGCCGCCGGTCGCACCCTGGCCGTTCCACACGGCCTCGCTCTTCCACGTGTTGCCGGGACTGCTCAGCTCGAGCCGAGTGCCGCCAACCGCGACGACCCGCGGCGAGGATGCGGGGTAGTTGACGAAGCCCCTTTCGATTCGTTTCGGGGCATCCCAGTTGAGGTAGCCGTCGTCGCCGGCGGCGGCCGTGACGACGACGCCGGGGTGGTTGAACGCGGCACTTTCTGCGCTTGGTGGTTCTCCGCCCCAGGAGTTCGAGATCTCCGTCGCGCCAGCGGACGCGGCGGCGTCCTCGGCAGTTTCGAGGTTTGCGTAGGACGCCGACTTCGCCTCGACGAGGAGGATGCGGCAGTTCTGGCACACCGCGTGCGCCACCTCGATGTCGAGCGAGATCTCAAGCGACCAGCCGCCTTCGTTGGCCGGCAGCGGGCTCGTCTTCCCTTCCTGGTTCAGCTGCTTGAAGCACGCGTTCGCCGTCGTGCACGCGGGCAGCCCGAATTCTTCGTCGTACGTCTTGAGGTTGCTTTCCGCGTTGGGATCGTTGTACGCGTCGATGAGCGCGATGGTCTGCGTGGATGCCGCGGTAGTCGGCAGTTCGTAGGCGCTGTGAAGGTCCTGGGGGCGAATGCCGTCGGCGCCTTCAGCGGCCTTGCCCGCCGTGATCGGTGCGCTCCTGGTCATGCCAATTGGATGGGTTTTCGCGCGCGCTTCTTCCGTCTGCGGCACGAGGCGTAGCGCAAAGCAGCGTGCGTGTCCGGCCCGGGCGGAGCTGCAGGCGGGGCGCACCGCGTAGCTGGATGCCGGCAGCGGGGACACCTTGCGGGCGAGCGCGGCCTGGGGCGAGAGCAACGCGGCGCCAGCCGCGATCGTCAACACGGCGAGCGGCGCGGTGAGACGGACGACGCGGCTGGTCATGGCTGCAGATTGTCCCAGCAGGATCGGGCTTGGGCAAGCGCATGACGACGGGACTGGACGTCCTGCTTTGCTTGCGGACGGCTCAGCCCAGCCGGCTTTCGCCCGATGTCGGGGATTACGATGATGTTGGCACTCGTCCGGATCGCGGCTCGGAGGTTTTCGATCGGACATGCAGACCAAGAACCTCGACATGTACGGCAACGCGCCGATTCCGTGGAGACGGGCGCAAGAGGCGCTGGCCGCCGGCCGTGGACCCGGGTTCACGTTTTTCCTCGGCACCGTGCGCCCGGACGGGCGGCCGCATGCGGCGGGCCTCGGCGCGATCTGGGTGGACGAAGCGCTGTGGTTCGTGACCGGCCCCGGTACTCGCAAGGCCCGCAACCTTGCCGTCAACCCACTTTGCACGGTCTCCTGCCGGCTTAGCGGGCTCGACGTCGTGCTCGAGGGCCGCGCCGAGCGGGTGCGCGATGCGGATGCCCTCGAGCGACTCGCCGCCGTCTACCGCGGAGAGGGGTGGCCCGCGCAGGTAGAGGGCGATGCGTTCACAGCTCCGTACAGCGCCCCAAGCGCAGGTCCCCCTCCGTGGCACCTTTACCGGCTCGACACTGACACGGCGTTCGGCGTTGCCACGGCGGAGCCTTTCGGGGCCTCTCGCTGGCGGTTCAGTTAGCCGAAGCTGGGGAAGGGAGGGCGCGCGAGCAGCCGCGTCCGGGGGTTCCGCGTTGCATGGCCGGTGCTCGCGCCCGCGCGCCCCGGGCGTCGCGAGAGCCCAGCTCGCGCCCTCGACGACCGGGTGGCCTCCGCGGGCGTTTTGAGGGTCGGCCGAGTCGTCAGGCGTCGTCCGGTGACGGCGGCACGGTCACGAAGTGGCCGTCGGGCGGTGACAGCGAAAACCCCTCGGCGGCGCCCGGCCGCACGTCGAGCATGAGCTCCGGGTTCCCCCAGCGCCGGTAGAGCTCGGCATCGACATAGAAGGGCGCGTCGCCGACCAGACCGAGCAACCTGTCTCCGGGTCCGGGCGGCAGCTCACCGTCCTTCAGGCAGATCGGCAGGCTGCCGTCGCAGCAGCCGGCGGACTGGAAGAAGGCGAGCGGACCGTGCCGGTCACGCAGACACTCGATGGCATCAAGCGCCGCGGGCGTCGCGGTCACGCTCGCCTTGGGCACCTCAGAAGAGCCCCATTCCGTGTTCGTCGTAGCTGACGAGCAGGCACTTCGTCTGCGAGTAGTGGTCGAGCATCATCTTGTGGTTCTCGCGGCCCACTCCCGACACCTTGTAACCGCCGAAGGCGGCGTGGGCGGGATACTGGTGGTAGCAGTTGGTCCACACGCGACCGGCCTTGATTGCGCGGCCCATGCGGAACGCGCGCGAGCCGTCGCGGGTCCAGACGCCTGCACCGAGCCCGTAGAGGGTGTCGTTGGCGATCCGGAGCGCTTCCGCCTCGTCCTTGAAGGTCGTCACGGCGAGCACCGGGCCGAAGATCTCCTCCTGGAAGATCCGCATCTCGTTGTGGCCCTTGAAGACAGTCGGCTGGAAGTAGTAGCCGCCCGCGAGCTCGCCGGGCAGCACGTTGCGCTCTCCGCCGATCAGCAGTTCAGCTCCCTCCTGCTTGCCGATCTCCACGTAGCTCTCGATCTTCTCGAGCTGCGCATTGGAGTTCTGCGGGCCGATCTGAGTCGTGCGGTCGAGCGGGTGCCCCTGCCTGATCTGCGCGATCCGCTTCAGACAGCGCGCCATGAACTCGTCGTAAATCGACTCGTCGATGAGGGCCCGCGAGGGACACGTGCAGACCTCGCCCTTGTTGAAGGCGTAGAGCACGAGGCCTTCGACCGCCTTGTCGAGGAAGTCGTCTTCGCTTGCCATCACGTCGGCGAAGAAGATGTTCGGTGACTTGCCTCCGAGCTCCGTTGTGGAGGGGATGATGTTCTGTGCCGCGTACTGCATGATCAGCCGCCCCGTGACGGTCTCTCCGGTGAAGGCGATCTTGGCGATGCGCTTGTTGGATGCGAGCGCCTTGCCGGTCTCCGCGCCGGGACCGTTGACGATGTTCAGCACGCCCGCCGGGATGATGTCCTCGATCAGTTCCGCGAACTTGAGGATCGACCACGGGGTTGGCGATGCCGGCTTCACGACCGTGCAGTTGCCCGCCGCGAGCGCAGGCGCGATCTTCCACGCCGCCATCAGCAGAGGGAAGTTGAACGGGATGATCTGCCCGACCACGCCGAGCGGCTCGGCGAAGTGGTAGGCGACCGTGTCCTTGTCGATCTCGGAGATGCGCCCCTCCTCACCCCTGATCACGTCGGCGAAGTAGCGGAAGTGGTCGGCCGCGAGCGGTATGTCCGCGGCGAGCGTCTCGCGCACGGGCTTGCCGTTGTCCCAGCTCTCGGCGACGGCGAGCATCTCGAGGTTCTCGTCGATCGCGTCCGCGACCGCGTTCAGGACCTTCGAGCGTTCGGTCGCCGAACGCTCGCCCCACGCGTCCTTCGCCGCGTGGGCGGCGTCGAGCGCGAGCTCGATGTCCTGCGCGCCGGAGTGCGCGACGTCGCAGAACGGCTGCCCCGTCGCGGGCGTAAGGTTGGCGCGGTACTCACCGTCGACGGGGGCAACCCACTCGCCGCCGACGAAGTTCTCATATCTCTCTTTCAGCTCCACCGGGCTCCCGGGTTCCCCGGGTGCCGCGTAGGTCGTTGTCGCTTCGATTGTGGCCATCGCTCTGCCCTCCGATCGGATCGTTTGTGTGGCTAGAACTCGAAGACGAGGCGCGCCGTTCCGGCGGTGCCGTCCTCGACTTCCTTGAATGCCTCGTTCACCTGGTCCAGCCGGCGCGTCTCGTGCATGACGCGGGTGCGGCCCTGCTGGTGCAGCTGAAAGACCTCCTCGAGATCGCGGTGGGTTCCGACGATCGAGCCCCTGATCGTTATCCCGTTGAGCACCGTTTCGAAGATCGGCAGGTGCACGACGTTCTCGGCCGGGAGACCCACAAACACCAGCGTGCCTCCGCGGGCCATGGACGCGAACGCCTGCTCGAAGGCCGTGGGCGAGACGGCGGTCGCGATCGCGACGTCGGCGCCACCGAGCTTCTTGATCTCTTCAACCGGGTCCTGCTCGAGGGCGTTGATCGCATGAGAGGCGCCGAGCTGCCTTGCGAGCTCGAGTTTGTCGTCGTGGATGTCGACGGCGACGACGGTGCAGCCCGCGATCTCTGCGTACTGGACCGCGAGGTGGCCGAGGCCGCCGACGCCGAAGACCGCCGCGAGCATCGACGGTCGCGCGCCGGAGACCTTCACGGCCTTGTACGTCGTGACGCCGGCGCAGGTGAGCGGGGCGGCGACAAGCGAGTCGACGCCGTCGGGGACCCTCACGACGTGCCGCGCGTACGCCGCTGCGTACTCGGCGTAGGCGCCGTCGATGGCGTAACCGCTGTTCAGCTGTCTTTCGCAGAGAGTCTCGCGTCCGTCGTTGCAGTAGCGGCATTCCCCGCACGCGTAGCCGAGCCAGGGGATCGCAACCCTGTCACCTTCGGCGAGCTCGCCGTGTACCTCGGGACCGATCGCCTCGATCCTCCCGACGCCCTCATGGCCGGGCACCAGCGGGAGCGTTGGCTTCACCGGCCAGTCCCCGTGTGCGGCGTGGATGTCGGTGTGGCAGAGGCCCGAAGCTTCTATCCGGACGACCACCTGCCGCTCGCCCGCCGTCGGTATCGGGCGCTCCTCGATGGTCAGCGGGGCCTTGAACTCGTGCACAACCGCGGCCTTCGGCATACCGGCTCTCCTTTTCCCTCGACAGGACCGAAGCTAGTCCGCGCCCGGCACAGCGACATCGGGTCTTCAACCCAGGCCTGCTGCGGGCAATTACGGACGGGCGAGGACTCGCGCGCCGGCGGCGCCGCCTCGCGGGCGAACCTTTGTCAGCGGCGCGCGAGGAGCGCGCGGGTGACCCCTTCGATCGTCCGCTCGCCGTAGACCATCGACGGGTCTCGTCGTGTCAGCACCGCGAGGGCGAACACCGTGCGCCCGCGCTGCAGTCGCGCTGCCTGGTTGACGAGACCTTCGACTTCGGGCAGCCAGCCGCCCTTGAAGAACACCTCGAAGCGCGGCCGTGCGGCAGCGGGTATGCCCCAGCTCTCGGGCTGTTCGATCGTGGATAGCAGCCACCGCGCGTAGTCGCGGAATCGCGCCGGGATGAGCCTTTCCTGGACGTAGAAGAAGCGGGCCAGATCGGACGCCGAAACCTGCGTGAATCCCCACCACGCTCCGGCGGCCACGTAGTCCGCCATGTGCGCCTGGCGCGCGACGTCGTTGAGCGCGGCCTCGCCGACGATTTCCAGCACCTGCGAGGCGGCTTCGTTGTTCGAGGAGTGGATCATCGGATAGAGCAGGCGTCCCCCTTCCAGCGGACGATGCTTCCTCGCGAGCCCTTGCAGGTAGGCGACGAGCAGCATCGACTTGACGACGCTCGCCGAGTGGAATCGACGATGCACCGCGACGCCCGCGAGCTGCCCCTTGTCGTCGACGACGGCGAACGCCTTGGTGCCGGCACGGCGGGAGAGATACCGAGCGGCCGCCCGCACGGACCGCGACAGTGGGAAGTCAGGCGCTTCGGCGCGGATGGCGACGAGCTGGCTAACGACGCCCGGCTCGGCGGTGTCGAGGACCCGCAAGCGGACGTCGCCCTCGACGCGTAGCGGCGGGAAGGAGAAGCCACCCGCTCGGTTCGAGATCGCGTGCGCCGTTGCCACAAAACGCGAGCTTTTGCCGCGCGAAGCTTCCAGCTCGAGCGGCTGAGCAGAGATCGCTGGCGCGGGACCCGTGAGCCGGCCGGCTACACGTACCGCTCGGCCTGAGACGACGCCCCGTGGCAGCGCGTCGAGCACGATCCGCGGGTTCGGATCCGCAGAGGCCGGAGGCGGGCATGAGGCCGTCGCGCCCGCGAGGGCCAGCCAGCAAATCGCCGCCGGAGCGCAGGCCCGCGAACCGGGGTGTCGTCTCCGCCCGCGCGACGACCGCTCGTTGGCGACGGATTTGATCATGACCACCTCGGCAGCCCCGCAATTGATGGTCGCGCAACCGCGGTGGGGCGGGGTCGCTCGACACGAGCGTACGCCGTCGCGGCCGGGATCGTGGCTGACGAGCCAACGAATCGCCGGCAAATTAGCGGGACTGCGCGCTGCTGCCGGCCGGCCGGCGCGGCTCCCACTCAGCGTCCCTGAGGGTTACCGACTCGCTCGGTATCACCGCGACCACCACCGAACGTGTCGAAATCGTCGCCGCCGGGGCGGTCTCGAAGACTGCTACGAGTGGGTCCTCGGTCCACGTGACCGTCTCAGGACCGCGCCGCATCACGGTCGGCAAACCTCGAAGACGCTCGCGCGGGTCGGCCAGGCCACGTTCACGCTCGCGCTGACGGCCGGCGAGAGGCGGATCGCGTTCCACGACCGGAGGTTCAAGCTCGCGGCGACCGTCTTTCACGCGCCGCGGTACGGCACGCCAGTCAAGACGTCCGTCCGCTGGAAGGCGTGACCGTCGAACGCGGGGCAGGGTCGCCCGGCGCGCGGCTCGCCTCGCCCCCTTCTCTTGCTCCCGGCCCGGCCGCCGCGGTCGGGGCCTGCTCGCGAGGATTAAATGGGGTGACGAGGACCGCGCCCAATGCGACCTTCAGGCCGCGACGGTGGGGTCAGTGGAAGGTGGAGCGAACCAGGATCGAACCTCGTGCCAAAGGGAGCCCACAAGTAGGCCGGCGGTACGCGTCAAGCGCAGCCAAATTCTCGGCGTTCGTCGGAAGCGCTGGACCGGAGGATGCTTTTCGCCGTGACGCTAACGCCCGTGCCCGCGCGCACAGGGATCATTCGACCGGTTCGAGAACCCGCCCAGTCACTTTGCAGAATCCGTGCCGTTCCGACTTTTCGTTGGCCGACCACGTCACATATTCCGAATCCCAGCAGGTGTAAGTGCCTTTGATCAGGATCGGTTCCGCTTCGGAGTACACATTGGCGGTCCAGTAGGCCGTCGGGACTTCTTCCCCTGGGCTGTCTTCCGCCTGCCACGGCCCGATTTCTCCACCCGGGTACTTCAGCGCGATCGTTCCCACTGATGCGCTTCCTTTCCCATAGTTCCAGTGGTAGTTGAAGACCGACACTAGGCAGTACGTGGTGGGACCGGTGGTGAAGCTCGATTCCTTTTCCATTTCCGTCCCGACGTCTTCAACGAATTCGGTGTTCGTGTTGTCGTATAGCGTCACTTCTTTCCCGCACTTGTACGCGGGGGGTTTCGTTGTTAGTGCCGGCAGGCTGGAGTACGTTTTCCAGCGGCCGCTAAAAACGCCATGAGGGTGCTTCGTTCCCTCTTCGATCAAGCGCGCGATTGGATCGGCGCCGGACATGTCGCTCTTGGCGGTCGTTTCGCCTTCTTTCATGCCCTCGATCAGGCCTTCCGTGAACCCACCGTGCGAGAACGCCCACGATGATTCGGTGGACCCAGAGGAGGCGGCGGCTACGAGAGCATTCGCGAGTTTGGCTTTTTCGATTGCTGCGATTACCAATCCCGAATAACAGGCGTCGACAATCACCTTGAAGGTCCGGGCAGCGTTAGATTTTATTGCTTCGGTAATGGACCGGACGGTAATGATCTGGTCTTCGACCTTTTCTTCCCAGCCGAAGACGTGTTTCCCGTTGACCTGGGTGATCGTTTTGCGTTTTACTTTTGCCGGGGCAATGATGCCGCCTTCATGACCCTCGTGGCCACTCAGATAGATAATCACGTCCTTGCACTTGCTTGGAAGCTTTTTGATGAAGGCCCCGAGGTCTTCGGTGCTCGGCATGCGGAAGCCTTCCACCCCGAGATCGCCAAAGTAGGTTGCAATGTTCGTGAAGTCGTCGGGAAAGTCGTCGAGGTTTCCGGCTAGCACGAGGCATGAGTCCGAGTACGTGTTGCTCGCGTGGGCGATCGGGGCGTGGCTTACCCGAATGGCGTTGCCGCGCGCCGCGCGCGTCGCCCGGCTGAACTTCGACGCCGGGAGATTTGCATAGACGCGGAAGCGCTTATCAGCACCAGATTCACGCTCCTTCTCACTGGTGTAGAACGCGGCCGGTTTTCCGTCGACGAGCGGCCACCATTCGATTTTCTGCTTCGCGGCTACTTTGCCGGTGCGATTGTCGAGTAACAGGATCGTACTCGCGTGACTGAACCTCTCGCCGTATGCGGGATCCAGCCAGAACAGCCACTCGCGTTTGCCGAGCGTTCTGACTTGCGACGTGCCGGGCTTGGCTTGATTTACGTCGTCGCTGGCCGAGAGCGGGCGCGGGAGGCCGAGTAGTACGACCCCGTTGGCGGCATCGATGCGTTGCGGTGCGAGCACCTTCATCGCGATCTTGTCGGCCTGCATCCGCGTGATTGCAGCGGCCGACGATGCGCCGGCTAGCAGCACGAGGGCTGCGAACGCCCAAGTTAGCCCCAGGGTGGCGCGGCATTTGCCCCCCATGTGAGCGGATCATACGCCGTCTGGGAGCAACGCGTCGTTTCCTGCCCACGGTGACAAGACGCCCCTCGCCGCGGCGATGTTTGGTTCGCCGCGCGCCCGGCGCACCTCGTGCTCGCGAACCCCGCGCTAGGACGCGTACGCCATTCGGCCGAGGTCGTGCTCGCGGAACCGATTGGCCACCAGCTGCAGAACAAAGAACAGCGCAGCAGCCACAAGCGCCGTCTCGGCGCGGGCGACCACTTGGAGGCGCTGCGTCGATTGCAGGGCGTCATCGTCCGCCCGGCGCTCGGAGCAACGGAATCCTGACCGCGGCGCCGCAGTCGCAACTTTTGACCTCGTGCTTGCAAAATGGCATGGCGGGGGCTCTAAATGCCGGAACTTCTTCATGTCGACCGAATCTGGGATCAGCCGCGATTAAGTCAGATTTGCGCAGTGGAATCGGCCCGCCGCCCACGTGACGAGTCGATCTCGCGACGCCGCCGCGTGTGAGCGGTCCGGCGAGCGACGTTCTCAGTCCGGCATCATCTCCGGCGAGGGCCCCGCGATCGGAATCGCGTCGCGCATGATCCGATCGATGCGCTCGAGGTCGGCGTCGCTCAGGACAAGGCGCGCTGCGGCGACGCTGTCCTCGATGTGCGCGCGACTGCGTGCACCGACGATCGCGACATCCACCGCCCCGTTTGCAAGTGTCCAGGCGACTGCCAGCCGACTCAGCGACACGCCGAGCTCCGCTGCGAAGCGCTCAAGCTCTCCGACGACCGCGAGATTGCGGCGGTAGTCCTCACCCTTGAAGAACGGCGCGCTGCCGCGCCAGTCTCCGGCGGCGAACCTCGTGTCGTCGCGCAGGGCACCGGTGAGCAGGCCGTGCGCGAGCGGCCCGTACACCAACACGCCGATGTCGTGCGTCGCGCAGTACGGAAGGATATCCCGCTCGATTTCGCGGCGGAAGAGATGGTAAGGGGGCTGAAGCGTCTCGACCGGGCGCGTCTTCGCGAACTCGCCGATCTGCTGCGCGTCAAAGTTGGAAACGCCGACATGACGGATCTTGCCAGCGTCGACGAGTTCCTGGAGAGCTCCGGCGGTCTCCGCGAACGGAACGTTCGGATCGGGCCAATGCACCTGATAGAGGTCCAGGTAGTCGATGCCCAGAGCCTCGAGGCTCGCGTCCAAGCCGCTGCGAAGCCATGCCGGGCTTGCGTCGCGCACGAGGCCTTCGTCGGTCATCCGCAGGCCCCCCTTCGTGGCGATCACCACCTCGTCGCGGCGGTTGTCGAGATCATCGCGCAGCGCCCGCCCCAGCAGGCGCTCGGACGCTCCGAAGCCGTAGCCCTGGGCCGTGTCGAAGAAGTTGACTCCGAGCTCGCGCGCATTGCGGATCGCCTCGATCCCCTTGTCCTCGTCGAAGCTTCCCCATTCGCCCCCGAGCTCCCACGTTCCAAAGGCGATCGGCGAGACACTGAGCTCCGTCATTCCGAGCCTCACGTGCTCGAGCGTCTCGGTCGTCATGACGCCATCGCCTCCCCCCGATCCGCGATCTGCTCCAGGACCTCGAAAAGCACCGCCAGGTCGCGGCGGTCATATCCAAGCTCGCTCGCCCGACCGAGGATCTGCTCTGCGCGCTCCGCAGTGGGCAGGGGGATCTCGAGCGATCGTGCGGCATCGAGCGCGAGCTTGATGTCCTTGTGCATGAACGCGAGATCGAACCACGCGTCGTCGGTCGGCGGATCGAGGATCAACGGCGCGCGGGCGTGGAGCATCGGCGAGCCGATCGGGCTTGCCTCCATCACGTCGAGGGCGCGTTGCGGGTCGACACCGGAGCGCTTCGCGAGCAGCAGACCCTCGGCGAACGCGAGCATCTGGACAGCCAGGCTGATATTGATCGCGAGCTTCAGTGCGAGCCCTTGCCCGTTTTCGCCGACGAGCGTCGGCGTGCCGAGCTCCCGGAGGATCGGCTCGACGCGGGCGTACGCCTGCTCGTCGCCGCCGACCATGATCGTGAGCGTCCCCGACTGCACCTGCGGCACGCTGCCCGAGACCGGGGCATCGAGCATCGTCGCGCCTCGCTCCGTCGCCTGCCAGGCGAGCTCGCGGCTGACCCGCGGACTGATCGTGCTCATGTCAACCCAGATCTTCTCGGGGCCAAGACCAGCGAGCAGGCCGTCGGTTCCCGCCGCGACCCCTTCGATCACGTCATCATCCGGCAGCGACGTGAACACCACGTCAGCGGCTTGCGAGAGCGCACCCGCAGTCTCACACCACTCGAGCCCTTCCCCGACGAGCTGCTTCGCCGACTCGCGGCTCTGCGTCTCGCCGTAGACCGTGTACCCAGCAGCGAGCAGGCGAGCGGCCATGTTCCCCCCCATGTGTCCGAGCCCAACGAAACCGAGCGTTGCATCAGTCGTCGCCATGTCGGGCACCTCCCGCGCTCGTCGAAGACGGACCGAGGGAGATGATTGCACGGCAGCGCTCCAGCAACGGGCCGGCGAGCTCATACGCGCACCGGGCTCAGATGCGGCGCCGATCCGCGAGCCGGGAGCCCGTCACGGTCTCGGGGTCACCCGCAACAGTGCCTCGGTGCCCGTATGAGCGGATTCCGTACCGATTTCGAAAATTCCACCTTGCAGCTGTCGCCCGCTTGCGGAGCTGCGCGAGCGCAGGGTCCGTGCTGCGTTGGAGTCGCGGGCGTGCACAGCCACCGCTTAGGGTGCCCGGTCGGTCGGTTGCCATCGCCGCAGGTAGCCGGGCTCCGCGCATCGCTCGGCGCGCGCAGGTGGCCGGGGAAGTCGCGTCGGCCGGCGGCGGAAATCAGCACGATGCGTTCACGGCGGCGTTATATTCGGGGCGCCGATGACCGACGCGGCCAGGATCCGGGTTTTCGCGGCCCTCCTCGCGTGCACGTCAGCACTGTTGCTGGCCATGCCGGCAGGTTCCGCTGCCGCCGGTGCGGTGCCGGTCAAATGCGCAGAACTTCAGAGCGCCATGAACGCCGCCACCGAAGGCGAGGTGCTCCAGCTGTCGGAAGCCTGCGAAACCAACGTCAACGTCACGAACGCTAAGCCGTTTACGCTCGAGGGCGACGCCAGCGCTGTGCTGACCCCCAAAACTGCGGGAACACCGATCCTCGAGTCGGACATAGAAGGCGTTAGCTTCACGCTCGAAGGTCTCACGTTCGAGAACGGCTCCGCCGAGCAGGGCGGCGCGGTGTCCGTCGAATCCGGCAAGGGCGCTGTGACCTTGCGCGACAACACGTTCCTCGCCAACACCGCGACCAACGACGGTGGCGCCGTGTTCATCAGAAACTACGAACTAGCCGCGAGCGAACCGACAGTCGTAGAAGGCAACACGTTTGGTGCCCCCGGTAAAGGCAACAAGGCCGAAGGCTTCGCCGGTGGTGCCGCGTACCTGTGGGTGTCCGGCCCAGTGCGGGTTGCCGGCAACAGCTTCACCGACAACGAAGTGACGAGCACCTTCGGCGGTGGTGGCGGGCTCGACGTCGAAACGGGTGCTCGGGAAAGCACCGCCCCGATCGCGATCTCCGGCAACACGTTCACGGAAAACCGCGTGTTGGACAGCGGGGGCGGCGCGTTTATCAGTGCCGCCGGCAACCAGACCGTCGCGTTGGAAGACAACGTCTTCCGCGCGAATCGCGTGGCGGGCGAAAACGCGATCTTTCCGCGCGAGGGCGGGGGGCTCGCCGTCGCCGTCCTCGGGATCGAAGGTGGGGCGTCGTTCCACGTCCTCCAGGCGCACAACACGTTCGTGGGTAACAGCGTGGAAGCAACCGAGCGGACGGGCGACAGGCTCGCCGCGGGCGGCGGCGGCGAGTGGGTGTTCGGCGTCCACGTGCAGAGCACGGGCGACATCTTCAGCAAGAACGAGGTCACAGCGGGCGAAGGTCAGCCGCCGGAGGGCGGCGGGCTCGGGGTGCTCGGGACGAGCACAACCGAAGCGCACCCCCAGCTGGCGTCTTTCACCGCCATCGACGATCTCTTCCTTGGGAACTCCATCGCCGCCGGTGGCTGGGGCGGAGCGATCTACACCGGCTTTCAAAACGGCGGCTGCCTACCCGTCGAAACATGCACGGGGAGCACCACGCTCGCGCTGGAGGACTCCACCGTCTACGCCAACGAAGTGATGGCCGGGTCGGGCAGCGAGGGTGGTGCCCTGTGGGGCTCGCCCAACGACTCGTTGTCGGTCGCCAACTCGATCATCTCAGGCAACTCCCCGGGACCGGAGATCTTCGGCTATGCCACCGGCGAAGGTGCACCGACGTTCAGGTACTCCGATATCTGCCAGGAAGCGGACGGGCCGGCAGTCCCAGCGGGGCAGGGCGACATCTGCGCCAACCCGCGGCTCGAAGCGAACGGCGAAGAGACACCCGCGAGCCCGACGATCGATGCCGGCTCCAATGCACTGGTCCCCACCGGGCTGAGCACCGACCTGGCCGGCGCCCCACGGATCGTCGCCTCGCATCTCGGCTGCGGCCGACTGGGACCCGCGACTGTCGACATGGGCGCGTTTGAGTACCAGCATGTGAGCCCGGCTCCACGATGCGCGCCGCCGGTCATCGCAAACGCCTCTCAGTCCCACCGCACCTGGCGGGAGGGAACGCGACTGGCCAGCTTCTCGCGCGGGAGCAAGCTTCCCCCGCTGGGCACGACGTTCTCCTTCACGCTCGACGAGCCGGCGAGCGTGACATTCGCCTTTACCCAGCGGCTGCCCGGGCGCAAGGTCAACGGCAAATGCGACGCGCAGACAAAGAACAACCGCCACAAGCACGCCTGCAATCGCACGGTGATCAAGGGCCGCCTCTCTTTCGCAGGCCACAACGGCACGGACAAGCTCTCCTTCCAAGGGCGAATCTCGCGCTCCAAGAAGCTACCGCCGGGGAAATACACGCTCGTGATCGTGGCAACCAACGGCGCCGGCCAGCACTCGGCACCCAAGCAGCTCACCTTCACCATCCTCAAATAGCGCGGGCAGCACGCTTGGAGCTAGCCGCTGGCGCGTCGCGCGAGAATCAGGTCGTCCGGCGAGCCTCGAGCGCCCACTGTTCCGCGACAGCTGGCAAAAGCCCGGTTGGGAGTTTTGCTGGTCCGCCACTTCGGCGGCGAAGCTAGCCGGCCGGAGTGGCGGCGACGTCGTACAACGAGCTGTGATGTCTGAGTTTAGGAACGCGAATCGATTCGGCTTGGTCGCCGCGTCTTCAGTTGTTGGACGCGGCGTCCAGCCGGGCGCGCCACGCTGCACTGTCCCATTGCGCCGGCTCGTTGTCGGCGAGGAACCGTTCGAGCACTTCGACGAAGTGCGCCGGTGCCTCCAGCTGCGGCAGATGGCCGACGTTCTCGAACACGACGAGCTGGCTTCCAGGGATCGCCTCGTGTGCGCGTTCGCCGTGGTGGGCCGGGATCATCGGGTCATGCTCCCCCCAGATGATGAGGACGGGCATGGCCTGTGCGAGGTATAGGCGGTCGTCTGCGTGCACGCTCTGGCCACCGGTCCCGATCACGGCTCGTACGGTCGCTAGGAATGCGGCACGACGCGTGGGATCGGCGAGTGAGGCGTAGCCGCGTGCGATCTCGGAAACGTCGGCGTTTGCGCGAAGGCCGATGGCCCCCAGGCCGCGAGCCAGCGCGGTTCCTGCGACGCGCCCCGGGGTGGCGGTCGCTGCGATGAACAGGTCGGCGCCGGGCAGTGCGGCGGCGCGCAGAATCGGGCTGACCTCCCGACCGAGCCCCCCGCTCGACACCAACACCAAGCGCTCGACGATCTCCGGGAACTGGTAGGAGAACTGCATCGCGATGCCGCCACCGAGCGAGTGGCCCACGAGAGTTGCCCTCTCGTGCCCGAGCGCGACCAGCAGATCGCGCAGGCCGGCTGCCAGCGCCCCGAGCGAGTAGTCGCCGGCGCCCGGCGCCGACGCCCCGTGACCCGGGAGATCGGGTGCGATCACCGTGTTGTTGCGCGCGAGCGGCCCGATCACCGCATCCCAGTTCTCATACGTGCCTGCCATCCCGTGAATCAGGAGCAGCACGGGTCCGCTCCCGGCTTCGGCATACGTGACGCCGCGGCCGTGAAGGGTCACGGTCTTAGCCTCGAACGAACTCATGACGTCGCCCCTGCTGCGGCGCGAGCAAGTAACGCGTTGTCAGGTGATGTGCGCTCGAGTTCGGATGTCATCAGGCACGCAGTCTGTGGTCGCTCGAATTGTAGGCTGGTCGGGCTCTTCGCAACCAAACTCCGGCGCCCGTCCCAGCCTACGCTGCTCGAACCGTGAGGCCGGCGCCTATGCCGTAGAGAAGATGGGATGCGCCCGCCCGTCCGGTCTTGGCCGAAGAACTTGGTCTGCTCCCCCAAGCGGACGGCCAGAGGCAAACCGCTAGCATTCAGACTCACCCCAAATAGCATATCGCGCGAGGCGAATTGAACGAACCGTGGCGTTTCAGACGGTCGACCGCGCTGGCTTTCCCGATGCTCCACTCTGAAGCACATCGACTCTGGAAGGACGCCTTGACGCGAGGGCGGAGGCGGCGCGGCGACTGGGCCCCAGGCAGCGCTGTCGCGGTGATCCGCTCTCGCGGTGGCGTGTCGATCCTGGTCTGTCGCGGACCGGTCGGGGCGCGCGTGTGAAACCCCGGCTTGGTGGCAGTCCTGCCGTGGACGAGCCGCCGGATCCGAACGCGTCCGACGGAAAGTGGCGCGCCGGTCGGCAAGAGCTCGTCCAGCGGCTAGAACGCGACGGCGTCCCAAGCGCCGAGGTCGAACGTCACGCACAGCAGGGCACGCTTTTCTACCTCGCCGCTGAAAGAGCGATTTCGTCGATCGAGCGTTTCACCGTGGAGGATGTCGCCCGACGCGCAGGAGTAGACGTTGACTTCATCCTCGCGGCCCGACGCGCGCTCGCGTTACCGATCTCCGAGAGCGCGACTTACGTATCCGCCGACGTCGAAGCCGTGCGCATAGCCGCGCTCGCCGGGCGCGCGGGCATATCGCCGGAGGAGATGGTCGAGCTTCTGCGAGCACTGGCCCGTGGCCTGAAACCGGCAGCCGAAGTTGCGCGTGCGCTCGTCCTCCGGCTTGCCCTTACCCCACGGATGACTGAGGCCGAGCTTGCCGACGCCTACGGTGCTGTTGCCGAGGAACTGCACGGCCTGCTCACGCCACTTGTCACGAACTTACTCACGCTCTATCTCCGTGAGATCCCGGAGACCGAGGCGATCTCGGCGGCTCATTTGACTGCAGGTCGACTGACCGGTGCGCGTCGCATCGCTGTTTGCTTTGTCGATCTAGTCGGCTACACGCGCATCGGCGAGCACACAGAGCCGCGTGCTCTCGCAGACCTGTCGCTTGAACTTGAAGCCATCGTCCAGGCCTCGATCTACAACCCGGTACAGCTCGTAAAGACGATCGGAGACGCGACGATGCTCATCTCGCCAGAGGACGACACGCTGCTTGACATCGCGCTCGATGTTCAACGCGCAGTGTCTGAGCGCGGCGGCGATTTTCCACCCGTTCGGGTCGGCGTTGCGACCGGCGACGCATTGCTGAGAGGCGGCGACTGGTTCGGGCCGCCAGTCAACCTTGCGAGCCGCATCACCGCGATCGCTCGACCCGACAGCATCCTGGTTCACGATGCGACTCGCCGTGCGGCCCGCAGCGAGCGCTTCCGCTGGAGCTACGTGGGAACGCGCAGAATTCGAGGTCTTAGCGCACCCGTCGCGCTCTACCGTCTGCGACGCGCCGAGCACCGCTAGCGATGGCCAACCTGACGGGCTCGCGCACGGTAGAGATCGCGGCTCCGGTTTCGCGCTGCTTTGCCATCGCTGCCGATCTCGATCTTGTCCCCGAATGGCACGGGGTGATCACCGCCATCCGGGTTCTTGACCGTGACAAGTCGGGCCGAGCCACCTTGGTGGACACCGACATGCACGCCGCCGTCGCTCAGCTTCAGGTTCGGCTGCTGTTTAGCTACGAGGAGCCGCACCACATAGCCTGGACACGAGTCGGCGGGAACCTGCGCTCGCTAGAGGGCTCATGGCGATTCCAGGCCGTTAACCCCCACCGGACGTTAGCTACGTACCAGCTGGAGATCGGCGTCAACAACCGCCTCGCGCTCCTTGCACGAACGCTACGCGGGCCAGCGCGCGCACGCGTCGAAACCCTGCTCGCCGACCGGCCGGTAGAAGGGCTGATGGCGCGCGCCCAGCGAGCGACGACCGACACAAGGTGCCCTTGAAAGCAGGGGGTTGGCCCTGAGGCATCCCAGCGCGACAACGTTGACCGTTGCGGCCCGACGGCCAGCCGAGCGCGACGCCGGTAACTCAACACGCGGAGCTCGTCCACGTCGCTCGTCCCGACGGCGGCACGCGAGCCAACTTCGAACGGCCGGGGGCGCCGGACCACAAGAGCCCTGGAAACCAGCACGTTTATGGGCGATGTGTGCGCTGACAAACCACGCCGCTGGCAGGAGACGTGGGCCGGTGATCGAACCGCGGGAGGATCAATGAGCGTAGAGCGGGTCTACTACTGCGACTGGCACGACTGCAACGCGCAGATCCAGACTGCGGCGTCGTTACCTCCGGGCTTTCTCAGCGTGACCGAGGGCGCCGACCACCAGCGGCACTTCTGCGACTGGGATTGCCTGCTCAAGTATGCGGCAGAGAAGCCCCCGCCGGAGGAGATCCCGCTGGGGCCGACGGCCGACGCCTAGCGTCCTAGTCCACGTCGTAGATCGGCGCGCTCACATTCATGTTGCGCCGGACTTCGTCGCATACGTTGACGACGGGCTGCTTCGTCGTGTGCTCCTTGGTCCAGAACAGCAATTCGCGGCGAGCGTTGTACAGCCGCGCGTGGTAGAGACCCTTGTCGCTGAAGATGAGCTTGAAGTACACGTTGCCTTCCTTCCATTCGCAGTTGTCTAGCGTCCCCGAGCCGCCCGTGCCAGCGGGCTAAAGAAGCTCAGGACTTCGCTGCGAATCGTCTCGCCGGGACCGGACAGAAACCCAAGGCATCCGTGCGGGCTGTAAGGATCGATCCGTCGCCTTCCGCGACGCGGTTCCGTTGTCTAGCCAGCTGTGCCAGGCGGTCCGGGTGCCAGCCCGGACCGCCCCTAAGCCTCCGGGTTGCGGCCTCCAGTTTCCTGCCAGCGATAGAGCGTCTGGCGGCTCACGCCGATGAGTCGCGCTACCTCCTCCAGGGGCAGGATTCCCTCCGCTTGCTGGACCAGCCCAACGATGGCTCCTACGTTGCCTTCCTGCCTGGATTTGAGAGCTCGCCGTTCCGCCCCGAGTTCAACGGCGCGATCCTCAATGGCTCGGCGGGCCTGCACAGCTGACGGAAGATCGGGCATGGCTCTGACTGTAACAGACGTTGACAGTACATGTCAAGTTGTGCTACAGTTAGGCTATGCCGATGAGCATGATCGAACTGGCCGACAAACTCCGCACAGAGGGGGACGCCTACGTGCTTCTAGAGCAGCTGCGCTGGGGCGACCGGCCAGTGTGTCCGCACTGCGGCTCCGTTGGCGGGCATTACTTTCTGACCCCGGCGAACGGCAGGTCGCGCAAGACGAGGACGGGCGCCGCTTCCGAACGTCGCGTCTGGAAGTGCTGCGAGCGAGGGTGCCGCAAACAGTTCTCGGTGCTGACGGGCACGATCTTCCACGGGACGAAGATTCCGGTCCGGAAGTGGCTTTTTGTGATCTTCGAGATGTGCGCGTCGAAGAACGGCGTCGCTGCGCGCGAGATTGAGCGCCGATACCATCTCACGCCGCGCAGCGCGTGGTTCATGCTCCACCGCATCCGTGAGGCCATGAAGCAGGGGCCGATGCCGCAGCTACTCTCCGGTCGTGTCGTCGCTGACGAGACTTGGATCGGGGGCAAGCCGTCGAACCGTCACGGGCACAAGCGCTCCGAGCACCTGCAGGGCGAGCACGACAGAACGTCCGTCATGGCGCTCGTCAGCCGCGAGACGGGCGAGGTCCGCTCGCAGATCATCCCGAACGTGAAAAGCTCCACGCTTCGCTCGGTCCTCAACGCAAACGTGGACGCCACGAACACGCATCTCCACACCGACCAGGGCAAAGGCTACGTCGGGCTCGCCGGTGATTTCGCGGGGCACACGCGCGTCAGCCACGAAAAAGGCGAGTACGTCCGCGACGGCGCGTCGACCAACCAGGCCGAGAACTTCTTTTCGCAGCTCAAGCGGTCCCTCGACGGGACGTTCCACCACGTCAGCGTCGAGCATCTTCCGCGGTACCTTGCCGAGTTTGACTACCGGCACAGCACGCGCTGGCTCACCGACGAGGAACGCACGGAACGGACGGTCCGTCAAACTGCCGGTAGGCGCCTCGTGTACTCGGACTCAAGGTAGCGCGGCCGAAGATGAGCCGGCTCAGGCTTCACGTCGAGGGTGCCCCAGGAGCGGTCCCGCTTGATGTGTTCGTCAGGGCGCTCAACCGGTCGCGCTTGATCCTTGACGAGCTAGATGTCGCGATCTCCGCCACGCACCGCCGGAACCTCACCTGGCGGATTGTGGACCTGGGCATCGCAAGTGCCGATGCACTGATTGAAGCCGCGCCGCCGCGCGGCGAACCAGATTTGCCGGTGCTGGTCGCGTCCCAGTTCATCAACGGGCTTTCGGCGGTGGACCGCCCGACGGAGGCCGTGTACCCCGCGTACTTCTCCGAGCAGGCGCTCAAGCGCGTGAAGGGCATCGCGAAGGATCTCTCGCCCGACGCCGCCACGGGATTCACCGTGGAAGACATTGATCGGAAGCTCTCCGGCCGAGTCAGCGAACGCGCCGCCGCGAACGTATCGCAGCTGATCGCACCGCGCTACAGCGCGCTTGGGTCGGTCGTCGGCACCTTAGAGGTGATCTCGATCCACCGGAAGTCCACGTACAACGTGTACGAAGCTCGGACGTTGCGCGCCGTCCGCTGCGACTTTGATGGCGCGGACCTGGAGTCGGTCAAGTCGGCGCTCGGTCGCCGGGTGATCGTGGAGGGAACCGTGAAGCGCAACGCGCACGGCGATGCGATAAGAGTCGAGCAGCCCACGCTCACGCTCCTTCCGCCCGATGAAGAGCTGCCGCCGACCAGCGCCATTGCCGGACTTGTGCCGGACTTTACGGGCGACATTGATGCGGGTGAGTACGTGAGAGAGCTGCGGAGCTGAGGGGTCGCCGACTTGCCGGAGCCGTTCAAGCGACCGTACCTCGATTCATCGGTTTACATCTCGGCGATCAAGGGCGAGGGGGCCGAGCCGGGGAGGGGCGATGTGTCCGCGCAGGTGCTGGACCTTGCGCGCCAAGGCAACTTCGTGGTTGTCGCGTCAACCTTCGTCGTGGCGGAGGTCATCAAGGACCGCGGGCGACCGGAACTGACGGGGCCCGAAGAGGCCGCAATCGACGGCTATCTCGAACACGGGTTTATCCAGTGGGTGGAGGTCGACCTCCTAATCGCGCGCAAGGCCCGCGACCTGTCACGCCAGCACAAATTGAAGCCCGGGGATGCAGTACACCTGGCGACGGCTATCCGCGGGGGGTGCGATCAGCTTCTCGCCTGGGACGGGGGGTTCCCGAACGGGATGGAGATTGAGGGAGTCACTTGCAACGAGCCGCACCTCGTCGGGTTGCCGCAGCCCCTGGAGGGCTTCCCGGATGAACGCTGACGACGAGGAGCGCGTAGCAATTCCGCTGTCCTTCGAGGAGGCCGTCCAGGGTCTCCTGAAGGTCGATCCGACTTCGGTCGAGGACGATGAGCGGTGCCCATATTGCGGCGGAGTTGGCTGGGTGTGGCAACCACCGGCGCCAACCACACCACCGCAAGATCCCTCCTGGCAGCTTTGTCGTGCCTGCAACGGGACCGGGCAACGAGACTGGACGAAAAGTACGCCGCAGCAACCGCGGCCGGATGGGCCGCCCGGCGGATCGGCCTAGCCCGCCCCCGCGGCGTGGTTTGTCAGCGCACACATCGCCCGTTTATGGAGCCAACCGGGATCGAACCGGTGACCTCCTGCTTGCAAAGCAGGCGCTCTCCCAGCTGAGCTATGGCCCCGCGCGACCCAATATACGCGGCTGCCTGGCCGGGGCTGCACCGTGGCACGCCGGCTCGTCGGAGCGGTCGGGCGACGCTCAGCGGTACAGGTACGCCGCGATGTGCGCGGTCGAGGAGACCTGCGTGACGCCGCTTTCGACTTCTTCGGGTTCCAGCGCGTCGCGCGCGCTTCCGGTGCCGAGGATGCCCGAGGCGTGGTTGCCCCAGCTGAAGAGAACACCGTCCTCGATACCGAACGAGCTCACGCCGGAGGCGACGACCGTTTCGAAGTTCATGCCCGTGTCGACGGGCAGCGATTTGTCTTCTTCTGCGCCGTCACCGACCTGCCCGAAGGCATCCGCACCCCAGCCGTAGAGCGTCCCGCCCACGACCGCGAGCGTGTGGCCGTTGGTCGGCAGGTTTCCTCCGCAGGAGATCTCCGAGGCCGGGCCGGGCAGCGGCACGTGGTAAGGCGAGGTCACCTCTTCGCGGAACTGGCCGTTGCCGACCTGACCGTGGTTGTCCGCGCCCCACACGTAGATTTCGCCGTTCGAGGTGCGCGCGCAGCTCGTGCGCTCACCGGCGGAGATTTCGACGACGTGCCCGAGGCCCGGCACGCGGACCGGGGTCGAGGTGGAGGACAGGTTCGGCACGCCTAGCTGGCCCTGGGCGTTCGTGCCGCACGCGTAGATCGTGCCGCTCGACGTCAGCCACAGGGAATGGTGCTCGCCGCCCTGCACGGAGACGATCGAGCCGAGGCCCTGCACTTCCTGCGGCGTGGCCGTGTACGCGTTGGCCCCCGGGTTGCACGACGCGCCGCGCAGACCCCACGCCCAGCCGTGGCCCGTGCTGTCGACTGCGAGGCCGCTGTCTTGCGACTCGCCGATCGACACGATCTTCACGCCCGCGGGCATGTTCACATGCACCGCGCTCGCGGACGACACTACGGTCCCGTTGCCGAGCTCGCCGTCTTCGTTCTGGCCCCACGCCCAGACTGTCCCGTTCTTCTCGAGCGCGTACGCGCTCGAGTTGCCGGCGTCGATTTCAGTGACTTCGGTCAGCGGTTCGACGCGCTGCGGAAAACGCAGCGGCGAGGTCTGGCTGTCGACGGCGCCCCACGTGTAGACGGTGCCTGCTTCGCTCGCGTACGCCACTGAGGGCGTCAACGCGAGCGCGGCGGCGAACAGGACGGCGACCGTGCCGGAGGACAGCGGGATCCTTCCAGGCCTCATCGCGGGGAAGGTAACAGAACGCGGCGCCGGCTGTGTTCACATCGGCGCAGCAAACGACCCGCCCATTTGCGGGCTTTTTCTACGCAGGCTGCTCGTCAGTGTCGTCTGCGGCGTCGGGCAGCTCCCACTCAAGCTGACCCGCGTCGGCATCGCCGGCGTCCTCGTGCTCGAGGACCGTCGTCATGTCGAACTCGGCAGTGTCCTGTGCCGGCGGAGCCTCGAAGGCTGCGTCCTCGTAAAGCTCCGCGGGGTCGGCCGCCATTTCGGCGACGGTGGCGGCGGGCTCGACGTTGATGGGGTCAAGGGCTTCGTGCTCCTCCTGCGCGACCAGTTCCGGGTCGGCCCCATTGCGCAGCTTGAGCTCGAGGTGTTCGCGGATTGCGTCGTCGAGAAGTCCCACCGCGGCGAAAGATACAGCTCACGGCGTTCGCGCAGCCCGTCTACACTGCTTGTTCGACCGACCGTCCAGTCGGCTTCTCGGGGCTATAGCTCAGCTGGGAGAGCGCCTGAATCGCACTCAGGAGGTCGGGGGTTCGAATCCCCCTAGCTCCATTTGCAGGAGCGCCCCGCCTGGGGGCGCAAGCGGCGATGCGCCGACCGCGTGCGTGTCCCGAGTCGCCTTCGGTGCGGGCGAGCACGCCCTTGGGGCTAACGAGGCGCCCGACCGTTCCCCTAACCCGCGGTTATCGTCAGCTTGTGTCGATGGCCGCGTGTCGCTGGGGCGCCGGAGCCGTGCTCGTGGCAGTGCTCCTGGTGCTCGCCGGCGTGACCCCGCCTGCAGCGGCGCCGCAGCCGAATCAGGGTGCCGGACGAGCGCGCACCGCCGCCTCCTCCGGCGCGACTGGCGGCATTGTCGAAGCCGGTGCGCGCCGGGACGACGGCGCCGACGAGTGGGTGCTGGGCGCTACAGCGCTCGCCACGACGCGCGACGGCGGCGAGCGCTGGACACTCCTCTCACCGCCGACAACGGAAACGGGGACGCTCACCGCGGCCGTACTGCCACGCGAAACGGTCGCGGTCACCGTGCGTGAAGCCCGACGACCGCAGCTGTTCATCTACGCGCGGCCGGCGGGCCATTCGCGATGGCGCAAAACGACCATCGCGATCGGGCAGCCTCCCGGGCCTGCAGAAGTCGTGGACGACTCCGGCCGGGTGCTCGGGGTCATGGACAACGCTTTCCTGGGGAGCGCCTTTTCGGGCGGGACGTGGCTCGCCAAGAAGGGGGCGGCTTGGAGGGCGCGCAGGACGCCCGTCGGTGGTTCCGTCACTGCCGTCGGCGGGCGGCTCTGGCTCGTGGGCGGCGTAGTTGGCGCAGACGTCTACGCGAGTGCGAACGACGGTCGGTCGTGGAGGCGCGTGCGCTCCCCGCTGCTCGGGCCGCGCCGGACACAGACGGTCTACGGCGCGATGCAGGCTTTCCGCGGCAAACCGGTGCTGCTGGCAGCGAACAACGCCGGCGCCATCGTCGTGTACGTCGGCTCGGAGAGGCAGGGGAGCTGGTCGTGGCACGGGCTCCATCGCTTCCGACCCGGCGGCTGCTGCGGCACTGGGACCGACTCGCTTGCCGCCGGCACGCTCTGGGTCGTCGGAGCCTCGCAACGGGTGACGCGAATCTCCCTTCGCTCCGGCGCCGCGGTAGTGACGAGTGCGCAAGGCTTGCCGGAAAACGGCCAGCTGTCGCTGTTCGCGCTCGGGAGCCAGACGGCGATCGCGTACGCGGTCGCAGCCGGATGCACGGACGGCAAGAGCGACTGTTACGAACTACCCGAGCTGCTGCGCACCGACGATGGCGGGAGCACCTGGAGCCCGATCGCGGACCCCCTCGGCGGGCACTATGAACAGCTGGCGTGGGGGTCGCGATAGCCGCGGGCGGCAGGATTTTTGGCGGGGCTCCGCGGTCGGTCAGCGCGGCAGGTCGACGATTTCGCGCCCGAGCGGCGTCAGCGAGATCGGGATCATCTTGAAATTGCCGAGGCCGAGCGGGATGCCGATGATCGTCACGCAGAGCAGCGCGCCGGTGACCAGGTGCATCAGCGCGATCCACCAGCCGCAGAGGATGATCCACAGGAAGTTGCCGATCACCGACCCGGCGCCCGCGTCCGCGCGGCGCACGGCGCGGCGGCCGAACGGCCACAGGGCGAAGAGCGCGATCCGCAGCGACGCGATGCCGAACGGGATCGTGACGATCAGGATGAAGCAGACGAGCGCGGCGAGCAGGTAGGACAGCGCGAGCCACAGGCCGGCGAAGAGCAGCCAGACGACATTCCCGATGACGTGTAGCGGCGACGTGGACGCCAGCATGCGGCGAGTGTAGATACCCGCCCGCCCTCCGCCAGTGCGCCCGGAGGGAATCGAACCCTCGGCCTGCGGCTTGAAAGACCGCTGCTCTTTGGCTCCCCGAAGAGAACCGTTGACCACTGAGCTACGGGCGCCAGCGCCGGGCGGGGACCGCTCGGACGCCGACTATTACAGCACGCCGGCGGCTTTCGCGCCGACGCAGCCTCACCCGGCCGCGGCGCCCAGTTCGAAGACGCGCAGCGCGTTGCCGGCGAGGAAGAGGTCCCGCTTCTCCGGGTCGAGGCCGAGGTCGTCGAGGCCCCTGAGCGCGTGCTGCGGAGCGATCATCGGCCAGTTCGAGCCGAACAGCACCTTGCGCGCGCCCGAGGAGGTCCGCATGTACGCGACGAGCTCGCGCGGCAGGCGCTCGACCGTGTAGGCAGACGTGTCGATGTAGACGTTCTCGTGCTTGCGCGCGACGGCGACCATCTCCTCCGTCCACGGGTAGCCGACGTGGCCGCAGACGACCGTGAGCTCCGGGAAGTCGATCGCGACCTGGTCGATGTAGGGGATCGGTCGGCCCGTCTCGGAGGGGCGCAGCGGGCCGGTGTGCCCGACCTGGGTGCAGAATGGCACGCCGAGTTCGACACACGCGCAGTAGAGCGGGTAGTACCGCCGGTCCGTCGGCGGCGTCTCCCAGAGCCAGGGGATCGCGCGCAGCGCGCTGAAGCCGAGCTCCTCGACGCAGCGGCGCAGCTCGCGCACGGCGGCCATCGGGCGGTCAAGCGGGACGGCCGCGGCGCCCGCGAAGCGCGCGGGGTGCGCTTGCACCCACCCGGCGACCTCGTCGTTTGTGATCAGCGCCCCGCCGGGCCCGTGCCAGGCGGTGAGCAGCGCGACGTCGACGCCCGCGGCGTCGAGCGCGGCGACGGTCGCCTCGATCGCCGGTGCCTCGTCGGGTATCTCGCCGCCGGTCCAGCGGCGCAGCGAGGCGAACATCTCCTGGTCGAGGAAACGGGCGGTCGGATGCTGGATCCAGGCGTCGACGATCATGGGCGCTGTGCCTCGTGGGCGATCGGGCCGCCGATCACTATCGCGTCGCCGGGCAAGCGCTCGCCGGGGATGCCGAGGCCGTCGCAGCTACGGCCGCAGTACGCGTAAATCGGCCTGAAGCCGAGAAGCTGGGGGATCGTCACGATGCGGTAGCCGCGCGCGCGCAGGTCCTTGATTATCCGCGGATAGGCGGCGAGCGTCTCCTGCCGCGGGCCGCCGCCGTCGTGGGAGATGATGATCGACCCGGCTTTCACCTCGGCCATCACGCGCCGCACGATCGTGTTCGTGCCGGGCAGTGCCCAGTCGGTCGGGTCGACGTTCCACAACACCGTGGCGAGCCCGAGCGACCGCGCGGTGTCGAGGACCGCGCGGTCGTAGTCGCCGTACGGCGGCCGGAAGACGCACGGCGCGTAGCCGGTGAGCGAGCGGATCCGTTCGCGGGTGCGGGCCAGCTCTTCGCGGACGTTCGGCGCCGTCACGAGGTCCGGGTGGGTCCAGGTGTGGTCGCCGAGCACGTCGCCGTTGCGCAGCTCACGCAGCAGCAGCGTGCGGTAGGAACCGGCGATCTGCCGCCCGATCATGAAAAACGTCGCCTGGACGTGTTCGCGTTCGAGCATCGAGACGAAGTCGTGCGTGTCGGCGGCGGGCCCGTCGTCGAAGCCGATCGCGACCTCGCGCCGCGCGGGCCCTTCGCTGTAGGCGTGCGCGCCGAAGCTCCGGCAGCCGACGATCCGGAAGAGGCCCGCGCCTTCGGCGCGTGCCGCGCCGCCGCCGGCCGGCGACACGACGAGCGCGAAGGCCGCCGCCAGCATTGCGGACAGGAGCGCCGCACGGTGCACGCCCCCGACGCTAGCCGCTCCTCGCGTCCGCGCGCTTAGGATCGGCCCGTGGGAAAGCTGATCGCGGCACTTGACCAGGGCACGAGCAGCACGCGCCTCGCGCTGTTCGACGGCGACGGCGCGCTCGTCGTGTCTGCGCAGCGCGAGCACCGCCAGATCCACCCCGGCGCGGGCCTGGTCGAGCACGACGCGCTCGAGATCTGGGAGCGCGCGCAGCAGGTGATCGCCGACGCGCTCGCACAGACGGATGCGCGCGACGTGGCGGCGCTCGGCATCACGAACCAGCGCGAGACGGTCGTCGTGTGGGAGCGCGAGAGCGGGCGGCCGGTCCACAACGCCATCGTCTGGCAGGACACCCGCACGGCCGAGCTCATGCGCGAGCTGGCGGGCGACGCCGGCCCCGACAGGTTGCGCGCCACGACCGGCCTGCCGCTCTCGACGTACTTCTCTGGCCCCAAGATCGCGTGGATCCTCGACGCCGTGCCGGGCGCGCGGCAGCGCGCGGCCGCGGGGGAACTCGCATGCGGCACCGTCGACAGCTGGCTGCTCTGGCAGCTGACGGCCGGAGCGGTGCACGCCACCGACGTGACGAACGCGAGCAGGACACTGCTGATGGACCTCTCCACCCTCGACTGGGACGAGGAGGCACTCGCGCTGATCGGCGTTCCCGCGGCGATCCTGCCGCGGATCGCCCCGTCGGCGGCGCTCCACGGTGAGGTCGCGCGCGGCCCGCTCGCGGGCTGTCCCGTCGCGGCGCTCGTCGGCGACCAGCAGGCGTCGCTCTTCGGCCAGGCATGCTTCGCCGCGGGCGACGCCAAGTGCACGTACGGGACGGGCGCCTTCCTGCTCGTCAACACCGGCCGGGACCGCGTGGCCTCGGCGGGGCTCCTGACGACGGTCGCGGCGCGCGTCGGCGACGAGCCCGCGACGTACGCGCTCGAGGGTTCGATCGCGGTTGCGGGCTCGGCCGTCCAGTGGCTGCGCGACAAGCTGGGGATCATCGCGAGCGCCGGCGACGTCGAAGCGCTCGCGGCGAGCGTGGCGGACAACGGCGGCGTCTATTTCGTGCCGGCCTTCTCGGGCCTCTTCGCGCCGCGCTGGCGCGAGGACGCGCGCGGCACGATCGTCGGCCTCACCGCGTTCGCCGGCGCCGGCCACCTCGCACGCGCGACGCTCGAAGCTAGCTGCTGGCAGACCCGCGAAGTCGTCGACGAGGCGACCGCGAAGGCCGGCGTCGCTCTTCCCGAGCTCCGCGTCGACGGCGGCATGACCGCTGACAGTCTCCTGATGCAGCTGCTCGCCGACGCGCTCGGCCTGCCCGTCGTGCGCTCCGAGGTGCGTGAGACGACGGCGCTCGGCACCGCCTTCGCCGCCGGGCTTGCGGTCGACGCCTGGCCGGGCCGCGACGCGCTCGGCGGCCTGCTGCGCTCCGACGGGCGTTTTGAGCCCGAGCTCGAGGCGGACCTGCGCGAGCAGCGTTACGCGACGTGGCGGGCGGCCGTCGAGCGATCGCTCGACTGGCCGCCGCGCCGCGCGTGACGCGGGCCGCCCAGCCCCGGGGACAGGTGCGGGGCTGAGCGGTTGGCCGCGTCGGGGGGGCTCTAGGTCGCCGGCGTCCAGGGAAGGAAGTACGCCCTGTACGTGTTGACTCCGGTCGGGAACTCGGCGTTGAAGACCAGCTGTCCGGCCGGGTCGAACTCCGAGAAGTAGGGCAAGGCGCCCCAGCCGACGAAGAGGTCTCCGTTGGCCGTCGTCTGCGCGTTGCCCTGCGATGCGGCCGACAGCCCCTCGGGCTGGTCGTCCGAGGCGACGAGCGTCGCGACGTGCGTGCTCGTGTTGAGCTGCACCGTCACGGCGCGGCTGTACGAGAGCAGCGGTGAACCGGCGGACTCGTTGTCGAAGAACGTGTAATCGTTGTTCCCGACCGACTCCGGGTCGTGCTGCCAGGCGAAGATCTCGCCCGCGCTGTCGAGCGACTGCCCGGGCGCGGCCTGCAGCGCGAAGCTGCTGTCCTTGCCGCCGAGCTGCCACAGGATGTTGCCCGTCTGCAGGCTCACCTTGTAGAGCGTCCAGGTGTCACGCGCGTCGATCAGCAGGTTGCCGTCCGAGTCCAGGTGCACGGCGTTGATGTGGAACCAGTCCCACGGCGTCGTGGGCGAGGCCGGCAGCGGCTGCTCGCTCTGCGAGAACGGCACGTGGTCCGCGCTGTTCCATTCGAAGAGCACCTTGCCGCTGTGGATGTTGACCTCCTGGACCACGCCGTTGATGACCTCCTGGTTCGGCGCGCCACCGATCGACGTGAGGTCCTCGGTCGCGGTGGTGTACGAGAGGATCAGCGCCGTGTTCCACGGCGTGATCAGGAACTCGTGGCCGTCGGCCGACAGGCCGTTGCCGGCTTTGACGACGGCGATCGGCTTGTAGTGGTCGTTGTAGATGTAGTCCTCGCCGCTTGACAGGCCACCGAAGCCGGTGCCCTGCCACCACGTGAGGACCTGTTTGCCGCGGTAGCTCTGCGTGCGGAAGTCGCCCGCCGTCTGGCCTTGCGGGATCGGGTGGAACCACTGCACGGCACCGTTGGCACTGAGGATCTCCGGTCCGTTCGCGTAGTTCGCGGTGTCGCCCGTCGGGGTGATGAATATCGAGCCGTTGCCGACTGCTCCGTTCGGCGTGAGGATCGAGACGGGCGGCGGCTCCTCGTCGGCCGCGGCGGCTACGCCGGCGCCTGCGACAAGCAGTCCGAGCAGCGCGGTCGCCACGGCGGCGAGCACGCGCGAGGTCCGGCGCACCCGCCGGTTGGTGTCTGCGTACGACATCTGCCTTCTCCTTGCGATTGGGGGGTTCTGGGTGGTTCTGCGGCGGCCGCGGGACAGGTGGCCGGGGGCGGAGACTAGCAGAAGCTCATAAAGCCGATGAGAATTATCTGGATTTAAACTGGAGGGCTTCTGCGGCCCCTCTCAGTGGGGTGCAGACGCCGCCCGACGGGGCGCTCGGACGAGAGTCGAGGTGCGGTCGGGAGCCCGGGGAGCTAGGGCGTGAGAACGATCTTCAGCGCCTCGCGGGCGTCGTAGATCGCGTAGGCGAGAGGCGCCTCGTTGAGCGTCATGTGGTGCGTGACGAGCGGCGCCGGATCGAGCAGCCCGGCGCTCATCATCGCGAGCACGCGGTCGACGTGTGCCAGGACGTTGGCGTGACCGCCGCGCACCGTCAGTGCCTTCAGCCACATCAGCCCCATGTGCACGTCCGTGCGCTCGGCGTAGACGCCGACGCACTGCACGGCGCCGCAGTTGCGCGTCACGCGCAGCGCGGTCTCGAGCACCCGGCCGTCGCCGACGGCATCGATCGTCACGTCGGCGCCGCGGCCTTCGGTCAGCCCGCGGACCTCGGCCCGCACGTCCTGCTCGGTGAGGTGCACCGCCGTCGCGCCGAAGCTGCGCGCGAGATCGAGTCGCTGCTCGACGCTGTCGACGGCGACGACGTGAGCGGCGCCCGCGGCGCGCGCGGCCTGTACGGCACAGAGCCCGACCGGGCCGAGGCCGAGCACGCAGACGGTGTCGCCGCCCTGCACACCGCTCGCGTTCGCGGCGTGGAAGCCCGTGCCCATCACGTCGCCCGCGAAGAGGGCCACGTCCGCGCTCATGCCATCGGGCACGCGTCGCAGCGTGAGGTCGGCGTTTGGGATCAGCGCCATCTCGGCCTGCGTTCCCTGCAGCGAGCCGAGCGTCGCCCCGTGGCCGAAGGTGCGCGAGTGTTCGCAGCGGTGGAACAGGCCACGGCGGCAGAAGAAGCATTCGCCGCACGCGCACTGGAAGCAGCCGAGCACGCGCTCGCCGGCGGCGAAGCGATTGACGCCCTCGCCGACCGCCAGAACGGTGCCAACGTACTCGTGGCCGATTGTGAAGCCGGGCTCGATCTGGACGCGGCCGTGGTAGATGTGCAGGTCCGAGCCGCAGATGCCGGACGCCTCGATGCGCACGATCGCGTCGCGGCGGTCCGTGATCTCGGGGTCCGGCACGTCGTGCACCTCGACGACCCCCGGAGCCTGGAACGTGACGGCGCGCATCGCGGGAAGCCTATTCGGCGCGCGGCGCGACCTCGCGCAGCGTGCCGTCCTCCGGGTTGAACACGAAGCCGCGGATCGCGTCGCGGCGCGAGAGCTCCGGGCTGGAGCGCAGTCGCGCGAGGCCGTCGCGCAGCGCGGCTTCGACGTCATCGAACGCTCCCAGGCGCCAGCTCGGGCGCGCGCCGTCGGCGGCGAGGGCGTCCGCGTACTCGTCCTCGGACGCACCGTGCAGGCCGCAGCCGTCGTGCATCACGACGATCACCTCCTCCGTGCCGAGCAGCCGCTGCGAGACCGACAGCGAGCGGATCGCGTCGTCGGTGGCCAGGCCGCCCGCGTTGCGGATGATGTGGCCGTCGCCGCGTGCGAGACCTAACAGCGGGAAGAGGTCGATTCGCGTATCCATGCAGGCGAGCACCGCGACTCGCCGCCGCGGCCGCGGCGAGAGCCCGGGCGCGGCGAGGTCGCGCGCGTTTCCCGCCGCGTGTTCGAGCATGCGGTCCCCCTCGCTCACGGCACCATCGTATGGAGAGCGCGCGGGGCGCAGCGCCCGCCTCGCGGGCGCTCGCGTAGAGTGCGCGCGTGGACGTTGCCGGCAGGAACATCGTGGTGACCGGCGGGGCGGGGGGGATCGGCCGGGCGCTGGTGGAGGCGTTCGCGGACGCGGGAGCGGGCCACGTCACGGCCGCGGACCGCGATTTCGCCGCCGCTGGCGCGCTCGCCGCGCGCGAGGTCGTCGGCACCGTCGAGTGCGACGTCGGCTCCGAGGACGGGGTGCGCGAGCTCGTCGCCGCCGCGACCGACGCCGCGGGTCCCGTCGACATCTTCATCTCCAACGCCGGCGTCGGAGGCGGTCTCGGTGGGCCCGAGGTTGCCGACGAGGCGTGGGACGAAGCGTGGCGCGTGAACGTGATGGCGCACGTCTGGGCCGCCCGCGCGCTGCTCCCGGAGATGAGCGCGCGCGGCGAGGGCTACCTGCTGAACACCGCTTCGGCGGCCGGCCTGCTCACGCAGGTCTCCTCGCTCGTCTACAGCGTTACCAAGCACGCGGCCGTGGCGCTCGCCGAGTGGATGGCGATCGAATACGCCGAGCTCGGCGTGAGGGTCTCGTGCATCTGCCCGCAGGGCGTGCGCACGCCGATGCTCGAAGCGGCGCTCGACGACGCCGCGAGCGCGGCGGCGCTGACGGCCGGCGACGTGCTCGAACCCGCGGACGTCGCGCGGGCCGTGCTCGACGGCATCCGTGACGAGCGTTTCCTGATCCTGCCCCACCCCGAGGTCGCGCAGTACATGGTGATGCGCGCCGGGGATCCCGAACGCTGGCAGGCCGGCATGCGCCGCCTCGTCGTGCGTGCCCGCGGCGGCTGACGCCGTCTAGTGGCCTTCGTAGACGACGTGACCTTTTTCGTTCGTCTGCGTGACCGTGAAGGGGTAGCTGCGACCGTCGATTGTCGCCGTGCAGGTGAAGCTCACGCCCTTGCGCTGTAGCACGTAGCGGGGGCAGCGGACCGTGGCCTTCAGGCCGCGCTGCTTGGCGATCGACGCGGTGATCGCGCCCTCGACTTTCGTCGTGTCGAGCGCGATGAACGGTTCGTGGTTCTCGTAGCGGACGTCGCCGCCCTCGCTTGTCACGACGACCGCGAGCGGGTAGCGGCCCGCTTCCATCGCCGCGGCGCACGTGAAGCGGTAGCCGACTTCGCGCTCGATCCTCGACGGGCAGGTCACCGTCGTCGGGATGCCGCTGTGGTGCTTGATCGCCCGCGCGATCTCGTGCTCGACCTGGGCGCTGTCGATCGTCTTGGTTTCCGAGCTCCCGCAGGCCGCGAGCGCGACCGTGCCGAGCGCGGCGAGTGCGAGTGCTGGGAGGGCCGGTCGCGCCACGGCGCGATCGTAGCTCGGCGCCCCGCGGTCGTTACGCGGCGGTCGCGGCGTGGCTGCGCTGTTCGGCCAGGCGGGCGTTGTCGACGATCGCGTCGATGATCTGCGGCCAGAGCACGCGTGGCAGGTCGTGGCCCATGCGCGGCACGATCATCAGGCGTGCCCCGGGTATCGCGCGCGCGGTGGCGCGCCCCCCGGAAAGCGCGACGAGCGGGTCGGCGTCGCCGTGGATCACGAGCGTCGGTACGTCGATCGCCTGCAGCTCGGCGCGGCGGTCGCCGGAGGCGATGATCGCCGCGAGCTGGCGCTGCGGGCCGTGCGGGTCGTGGTCACGCTCGTAGCTCTCGACGGCCAGGCGGTGCAGGTCCTCGGGGTCGCGCGGAAGCTCTTTCGAGCCGATCGCGTTGAACGTCCGTTCGACGCGGGCGATGAACTCCTCGCGCCCGACCCTCGGTCGCGAGAGGAAAAGCGGGTAAAGGTGCGGTGAGGGCTGGCCGCTCCAGCGGCTGCCCGTGTTCGACATGATCGAGACAAGGGAGAGCACATGCTCCGGGTGAAGCGCCGCGAGCGTCTGGGCGATCATGCCGCCCGTCGAAACGCCGACGACGTGCGCCGGGCCGATGTCGAGGTTGCGCAGCAGCCCCGCCGTGTCGCCCGCCATGTGCGCGAGCGTGTAGCTCGCGGCGGAGCGGCGGCGCAGGAGCAGGTCGGCCGGCGTCGGCACGCGGCCGTTGACGTGCGTGGAGCGGCCGATGTCGCGGTTGTCGAAACGCACGACGTGGAAGCCGCGCGCGGCGATCCGTTCGCAGAAGTCGTCCTGGAAGGCGATCATCTGCGTCGCGAGGCCCATGACGAGCAGCATCGTCGGGTCCTGCGCGTCGCCGAAGTCCTCCCAGCAGAGAGTTATCCCTCGCCCGACGTCACAGAACTGCTCGGCCATCCACGGGACTCTAGCTCCCCCGCTCATCTAGCATCCCGGTGAATGGCGACTGACAGCGCAACGACGACGGCCGCGAGCGATGTCGACGCCGCCGTCGCGCGCCGTTCGATCGACACCATCCGCACCCTCGCGATGGATTCCGTCCAGCGCGCGAACGCCGGCCACCCAGGTACCGCGATGGCGCTCGCGCCGCTCGGCTACACGCTGTTCCGCGACGTGCTCCGCATCGACCCGGCAGAGCCGCAATGGCCCGACCGCGACCGTTTCGTGCTCAGCGCCGGCCACGCCTGCGTCCTGCAGTACTCGCTGCTGTACCTCACCGGCTTCGATCTCGGCCTGAAGGACCTCGAATCCTTCCGCCAGTGGCAGTCGCGCACCCCCGGCCACCCCGAGCGTGGCCACACGCCCGGCATCGAGGTGACCACGGGCCCGCTCGGCCAGGGCATCGGCAACGCCGTCGGCATGGCGATCGCCGAGCGCTTCCTCGCCGAGCGCTACAACCGCCCCGGCGCGACGCTCGTCGACCACCACACGTACGCGATCTGCAGCGACGGCGACCTCATGGAGGGCCTCTCGCAGGAATCGATGTCGATCGCCGGCCACCTGCGGCTCGGCAAGCTCATCGCCTGCTACGACGAAAACCACATCACGATCGACGGCACGACGGCGCTTTCGTTCGACGCCGAGGACCACGGCGCCCGCCTGAAGGCGGCGGGCTGGCACGTCCAGCGCGTCGAGGACTCCGAGGACCTCGCCGCCCTGGCCGCGGCGCTCGCCGCCGCCCGCGAGGAGACCGCGCGCCCCTCGCTGATCATCGTCCGCTCGCACATCGCCTATCCCGCGCCGAACGCGACCGACACCGCCGCCGCGCACGGCGCGCCGCTCGGCGAAGAGGAGATCCGCGCGACCAAGCTCGTCCTCGGCCTCGACCCGGACGCGAAGTTCGACGTCCCCGGCGAGGTGCTCGAGCACATGTCGCTGAAGGAGCGCGGCGCCGCGCTGCGCGCCGAGTGGCAGTCCCGCGCCGACGCGTGGCGTGAGGCGTACCCGGACCTCGCGGCCGACTGGGACCGCAGCCAGGCGGGGGAGCTGCTCGACGGCTGGCAGGACGCCCTGGCGGCGTTCGAGCCGGGCCAGAAGATCGCGACGCGCGCGGCGGGCCGCGCCGTGATGGAATCGTTCGCGCCGTTCTCGCCGACGATGATCGGCGGCGCCGCCGACCTCGTCGAGTCGACGAAGACCGAGTTTCCAGGCGGCGGCGAGTTCTCACCGGTGCACGCCGGCCGCAACATCCCGTTCGGGATCCGCGAGCACGCGATGGGGGCGATCGTCAACGGCCTGGCGGCCCACGGCGGCATCGTCAAGCCGTACGGCTCGACGTTCCTGATGTTCTCCGACTACATGCGCGGCGCGATCCGCCTCTCCGCGCTGATGGGCCTGCCGAACCTCTGGGTCTACACGCACGACTCGATCGGCGTCGGCGAGGACGGCCCGACGCACCAGCCCGTCGAGCACTTCACGTCGCTGCGCGCGATCCCGAACCTCTGGGTCATGCGCCCCGGCGACGCGAATGAGGCCGCGGTCTGCTGGCGCGTCGCGCTCGAACGCGCCGACGGCCCCGTCGCGTTGATGCTCTCGCGCCAGGGCATGCCGGTACTCGACCGTTCGGACCTCGCCCCGGCGGCGCGCGCCGCCGACGGCGCGTACGTGCTCTGGGAGTCCGGCGCGCCGCTGCGGCTGATCCTGCTCGCGACCGGCTCCGAGCTCGCGCCGACGCTCGAGGCGGGGCGCGCGATCGCCGACGACGGCATCGGGGTGCGCGTCCTCTCCGTGCCCTGCATCGAACTGCTCGAAGCGATGGGCGACGCCGAACGCGAGGCGCTGCTGCCGCGCGCCGTCCGCGCACGCCTGGCCGTCGAGGCGGGCACGCGGATGAGCTGGTGGCGCTGGGTCGGGGAGGACGGTGACGTCATCGGCGTCGACCGCTTCGGCGCCTCCGCGCCCGGCGAAGTCGTCATGGACCACTACGGCTTCACGGTCGCGAACATCGAGAGCCACGCGCGTGCAATGCTTGACGGCGATGACGCGGCGGGAGACTGACGGTGGCTGAGCGCCCCCTCGCCGAGCTCTCGGCTCTCGGGCAGAGCGCGTGGATCGACTTCGTCTCGCGCGACGCGCTGCGCGACGGCACGCTCGCGGACCTCATCAGCGAGCACTCGATCGTCGGCGTCACGTCGAACCCCACCATCTTCCAGGAGGCGATGTCCAAGGGTGACGCGTACGACGAGCAGCTGCGCGAGCTCGGAGATGTCGCCGTCGAGGACGCCTTCTGGGCGCTCGCCGAGCGCGACATCGCCGGCGCGCTCGAGCTCTTCGACGCTGTCTGGCAGCGCACCGACGGCCGTGACGGCTACGTCTCGCTCGAGGTCGACCCGCGCCTCGCGTACGACACGCTCGGCACGTACCGCTCGGCGATGGCGCTGCACGAAAAGCTCGACCGGCGCAACCTGATGGTCAAGATCCCCGCGACGCGCCCCGGCCTCGGTGCGATCGAGGACGTCATCGCCGCCGGGCGCTCGATCAACGTGACGCTGATCTTCTCGCTCGACCGGTACGCGGCCGTCGCCGAGTCCTACATCCGCGGCCTGCAGCGGCTCGTCGCCTCCGGCGGCGATCCCTCACGCGTCGCGTCAGTCGCGAGCTTCTTCGTCTCGCGCATCGATACCGAGGCCGACCGGCGCCTGGAGGAGCTCGGTGCCCCCGAGGATCTCAGGGGGCGCCTGGCTGTCGCGAACGCGCGCCTTGCGTACGAGCACTACCGCGACGTGTTCGCGGGCCGGCGCTGGGAGGAACTCGTGGCGAAGGGCGCGCGGCCCCAGCGACTTCTGTGGGCGTCGACGTCGACGAAGAACCCCGCCTACAGCGACGTGCTGTACGTCGAGGAGCTGATCGGTCCCGACACCGTCAACACGATGCCGCTCAAGACCGTCGAAGCGTTCGAAGACCACGGCGTCGCCGAGGCGCGCCTGACCGACGTCGGCGACGCGCGCGAAACGCTCGACCGTCTCGCCGCGGCCGGGCTCGACTACGACGACGTCACGGCGACGCTGGAGCGCGACGGCGTCGCCAAATTCGCGGACTCGTTCGAAGAAGTCCTCGCGACGCTCAGCGAAGAGCGCGCCAAGCTGCCCGCCTGACGTCGCTCACGCCGCCTGCGAGATCAGCTCGCCCGCGACACGGTCCGACGCGAGCCCCGTCCCGCCGACGAGGCGGCGCGAGAGCTGTGCGCGGCGGAAGTACAGCGGCGCGTCGTGCTCCCACGTCGCGCCGATGCCGCCGTGCACCGAGATCATCGTCCGCGCCGCCGTGTCGAGCGCGCGGCCGCCGACCGAACGTGCGGCGTTGGCGGACAGGGCGAACTCGCCGGGCGCGCCGTCGCGCGACCAGCCGGCGTAGTACAGCAGCGACCGGCCGTTCTCGAGCTGGCGCAGAACCTCGGTGAGCGAGTGCTTGACCGCCTGGTAGGAGCCGATCGCGCGGCCGAACGTGTGGCGCTCCTTGGCGTACGCGACGGTGACGTCGAGCGCCGTTTCGACGCTGCCGATCGACTCGGCGGCGATCAGCGCCTGCGCGAGGTGCCAGGCGTCCGCGAGCGCCTCGATGGGGGCGTCGAGCTTTTGCGCGACCGCGCCGTCGAGGACGACGTGACCGAGCAGGCGCGTCGCGTCGTAGCCGTCGACCTCCTGCACCGTGACGCCCTGCGTGCCGCTCTCGACCGCGAAGCCGGTCGGCTCGCCGCCGACGAGAGCGACGCCGACGAGGACGTCGGCCCCCGGGGCGTCGGGCACGAACGCGAGACGTCCGGAGACCGCGATGCCCCCGTCAACGTTCTCGGCGACGGGCGCGGCGGCGCGCCCCGACCCGTGCTCACGGTCGACCGTCCAGTCGAGCTCAAGGTCGCCGGGCGGGCACGTCGGCAGATACGCGGCGCGCAGCTCGCCGGAGGCGAGCTCCGCGAGGTGCGGCGCACCGGAGGATGCCTGCAGGATCGCGGTCGCCGGCAGGTGGCCGAGCAGCGGCACGCCCGCGAGGACGCGCCCGCACTCGCTCATCACGAGCATCGCGTCGAAGGCTTCAAGGCCCGCGCCGCCGTGCTCTTCGGACACCAACAGGCCGGGCCAGCCCGCCTCGCGCGCGACGGACCAGAGGTCCGGGAGCGCGCCTTTGCCCTGCTCGAGAGCCTCGCGCGCCGCTTCGACGGTTTTGAAGCGCGAGAGGGCGCCGCGGGCCGCCTCGCGCAGGAACTCCTGCTCGTCGGAGAGTGCGAGGTTCACGCCGGCGCCCCTTCCTTGGAGCGCAGCTCGGAGAAGGGGATGCCCTTGTCGAGCCGCGGCGCGGGCGGCAGACCGAGCACGCGCTCGCCGACCGTGTTGCGCAGGATCTCTTCGGTGCCGCCGGCCGACTTCAGGCCCGGCAGGAAGGAGATCATGTAAGCCCACTCGCTGCCTTGCGCGAGCGCCTCGGGGCCGATCACGTCCGCGATCAGGTCGCCGGCGCGGATCGCACAGTTGACGATCGTGACCTTCGCGAGCCCCGCCTCGGGCCCGGGGATCTGGCCGCGCTGCAGCGCCGTCAGGGTGCGGTAGCCCGTGAAACGGACCCCGAGCAGCTCGGCGGAGATCTCGCCCGCGACGTGGCGCACCTCGCTGTCGGCGCGCGCGACGTCGTCCGCGGCGATCGCCTCCGTGAAGCGCGAGGCGCTGTAGCCCATCGCCTCGCCGCCGAGGCCGATCGTGACGCGCTCGAACATGAGCGTCGTGAGCGCCGTGCCCCAGCCGTTGCCGACGCCGCCGACGACGGCGTCCGCGGCGAGCTCGACGTCGTCGAAGAAGACCTCGTTGAACTCTGCCTCGCCGGAGATCTGCCTGAGGCCACGCACCGTGACGCCCTCGGCGTCCATCGGCACGATGAACATCGTCAGGCCGTTGTGCTTCGGCACGTCCAGGTCGGTGCGCGCGAGCAGCAGGCCGTAGGACGCGAACTGCGCGTTGGTGGTCCACACCTTCTGGCCCGACAGGCGCCAGGAGCCGTCGTCCTGCAGGCGCGCGCGCGTCTGCACCGCCGCGAGGTCCGAGCCGGCGGCGGGCTCGGAGAAGAGCTGGCACCACACCTCGTCGCCGTGCAGCATCGGCCCGAGGTAGCGCGACTTCTGCTCGTCGCTGCCGTGGGCGATGATCGTCGGCCCGAGCATGCCGATGCCGATCGAGTCGAGCACGTTCGGCACTTCGGCGCGTGCGATCTCCTGGCCGCAGATCACCTGCTCGATCGGCCCCAGGCCCTGGCCGCCGTACTCCTTGGGCCACGTGACGCCGGCGAGGCCGCCCTCGGCGAGCTTGCCCTGCCAGACGCGCCGCGCCGCGATGATCTCCTGCTCGTCCTTGAGCGCGTCCGGTCCACGCAGGACCGGCGCTTCGCCGCGGTGCTCGTCCAGCCAGCCGCGCACTTTGGCGCGGTATGCGGCCTGCTCGGGTGTGTCGTCAAGGTCCACTCGATGCTCCTTTGCGCTCGCCGGTGCCGGGACCAAAATATCCGGTCGCGGCTCGCGCCGTCGCGTCAGGCCCCCGGCGGCCAGGCCGGTTCGCGCACCGGGCGCTGACCGTACACCTGGGTAAACGCGGCATTCAGCAGCCTGCGCGCCTGTGTGCCCGGCGAGGGCGAGTGCAGGACGATCGCCGCGAGGCGCACCCCGTGGCGCTCGGCCGTGCCGACGAGGCAGCGTCCGGCCGCTGCGGTGAAACCCGTCTTCAGGCCGGTCGTGCCGCGGTAGTGGTAGATCAGCAGCGGATTGTCGTTTTCGAGCCACAGGTGGTGCGAGCGGATCGGGAAGCGCAGGTTCGCGATGTACGTCCGGACGACGCGGTCGATGCGGCGCGAGCTCATGTCGACGTGCGCCAGCACCGCGAGGTCCTCGGCGCACGAGTAGTTGCCGCGGTCGACGACGCCCGACGGCGTGGAGTAGCGCGTGCATCCAAGGCCCAGATGAGCCGCTTCCTCGTTCATGAGGCGGACGAAGCGCCCTTTGCTGCCGGCCACGTTCTGCGCGATCGCGTTCGCCGCGTCGTTGCCGGACGGCAGCAGCAGGCCGTACAGCAGCGGCTCGATCGGCACGCGCCGGCCGACGGGCAGCACGCCGACCTTCGAGCCTTCGACGTCGACGGCGCTGCGCCTGATGAACACGCGCGTGCGGGGCGTCGTGTGCTGCACGGCGAGCCACGCAGTCATGAGCTTCGTGAGACTCGCGATGCGAACGCGCTGGGTGGGGTGCAGCGCCCACAGCACCTGGCCGGTCGTGAGGTTGACGAGCAGGCCCGCGCGGGGCGGCTTTGCGAAGTAGACGTGCAGCGGTGGGTGCGCGAGCCCGTGCAGCGCGAACGCCGGCCGCGCGAGCGGCAGGCCCGTCTGCGAGCGCGCCGCCGGCGGCGCGCCGACGGCGATGCGGCTGCCGGCAGTCGCGGCGCGGTGGCCGTCGCCGCTGCCGTTCGAGCGCATCACCGCGACCGCCGCCACGGCGGCGGCGAGGATCACGGCGGCGGCGACCGCGATCCGTGTCCGCCTGCGCCGGCGCTCGATGCGTCGCCGCTCCGCGCGTCGCGCGGCGATGTCGTCGAACCAGCTCACCGGCGGGGGGTCGCCGCCGCGCCGATGATCGCGATTGCGAGGAAGACGACGATCGCGAGGCTGATGATCGTCGCGATGTCCACGCCGTGCTCGGCGACCGTGATCGCGGTCAGCACGAGCAGCAGGACGATGAAGAAGATCAGCGCCGCGAGGACGACGTCGCGTCTCAACGGAATCGTGCGCCGCTCACGGGCGCCGCGTGTTCGGTGACGGTGGGCATCGCGCGGGGGCTTAGCGCAGAGCGTAGACGGCGCGCACGCGGACGCTGCCGGTCGCGCGCTGCCCGCTACGCGCCCGCGGCGCGTGGCCCCACACCCGCCGTGCGCTGCGGCACGTGCATGTCGGCGTGGTACGAGGAGCGCACCAGCGGCCCGGCGGCGACGTGCGCGAAGCCGAGCGCGTACGCGTCGCGCTCGAGTGCCGCGAACTCCTCGGGGTGCCAGTAGCGGACGATCGGCAGGTGCCGCTCCGAGGGCCGCAGGTACTGCCCGACCGTCAGCACCTGGACGCCGGATTCGCGCAGCGCCCCGAAGGCCTCGACGAGCTCCTCGTGCGTCTCGCCGAGACCGACCATCAAACCCGACTTGGTGATCACGTCGGCGCCGCCGAGCTCGCCGGCGAGGCGCAGCACGCGGCACGAGCGGCGGAAGTCCGAGCCGCGGCGCGCGACGGGGTAAAGGCGCGGCACCACCTCGACGTTGTGGTTGAAGACGTCGGGCCGCTCTGCGAGGACGCGGGCGACGAGCATCTCCTGTCCCTGGAAGTCGGGTGTCAGGACCTCGATCTGGCAGCCTGGCGCCTGGCGGCGGACCTGGCGGATCACGCCGACGAAGGCCGACGCGCCCTTGTCCGGCAGGTCGTCGCGGTCGACGGAAGTGACGACGGCGTGGCGCAGGCCCATGCGCGCGATCGAGCGCGCGACGCGCGCCGGCTCGAGCGGGTCGTTCCACGTCGGCTTGCCCGTCTGGACGTTGCAGAAGCCGCAGCGCCGGGTGCACGTGTCGCCGAGGATCATGAACGTTGCGGTGCCGCGCTCCCAGCACTCGCCGACATTCGGGCACGCCGCCTCCTGGCAGACCGTGTGCAGGTTCTCCTCGCGGATCATGTCGCTGAGCTCGAGGTAACGCGGCCCGCCGGGGGCGGGAACCTTGAACCACGGCGGCTTGCGCTCGCGCAGTGGCCGCACGTCACCGCCGAGCACGGTGAGCACGTCCATGCCGCCGGGGTTGGCGCGCGAGCGGGTGGCGCTCACAGCGCGGCCACCGCGGGCCGGTCGTGCGCCGCCAGGCGCGCGGGACCGACGACCCGCACGCGCGCTGCGCGCAGGCGGGCGATCTCGTGCGCAACACGCCGGCCGACACAGGTCGTGCCGCGCGGGCAGCCCGCGACGCCGAGCTCGCGCGCGAGCGAGGTCATCTGCACGCCGTCGAGCCCGCAGGGCGTGAACGTCGCGAAGGGGGCGAGGTCGTTGTCGACGTTGAGCGCGAGGCCGTGGGTGGCGACGGAATGGCGCACGTGCACGCCGATCGACGCGATCTTGCGTTCCTGGACCCATACCCCCGTGTAGTCGGGCCCCTCGTCGGCGCGGGCGTGCGCCGTGATGCCCTCGTGCGCGAGCGCCGCGACCACCGCGGCCTCGAGGGTGCGCACGTGGCCGACGACGTCCTCGACGGCGACGATCGGGTAGGCGACGAGCTGGCCGGGGCCGTGGTAGGTGAGGCGCCCGCCGCGGTCGACGTCGACGACCGGTATGTCCGCGGGGGGCGCTTCGCCGCGCCCGCGCCGGCCGCGCGTCACGACCGGCGGGTGCTCCAGCAGCAGGACGGTGTCGGGGATCTCGCCGGCGATGCGGCGCCCGCAGAGCTCTTCCTGCAGCGCGTTGGCCTGCTCGTACGGCACGAGCCCGAGCTCGCACGTCCAGATCTCAGCGCTCGCGGTGGCTGTCACGTCAACGCCAAGGCTAGCGCCGCCCCTACAGCGTGAGCGAGGCGGGGCTTTCGAGCAGCTCGCGGATGCGGCCGAGCAGGCGCGCGCCTTCCACCCCGTAGATGACGCGGTGGTCGCAGATCAGCGTCAGCGTCATCTGCGCCGACGCGACGAGGCTGCCGTCGCCGACGACCGCCCGCTGCTCGACGGCGCCGACGGCGAGGATCGCGGTCTGCGGCGGGTTGATGATCGCCGTGAAGGCGCGCACGCCGTGCATGCCGAGGTTGGAGACGGTGAACGTGCCGCCGCCGACCTCGGGCGGGGTTATCGCCCCGGCGCGCACGCGCTCGGCGAGCTCGCGTGTTGCGCGCGCGATCTCGCCGACCGACTTCTCGTCGGCGTCGAAGATCGTCGGTACGACGAGCGTGCCCTCGTCCGCCACGGCAACGCCGACGTTGACGCGCTCGTGGATGGTGAGCTCGCCGTCGCGGTAGCTGCTGTTCGCGCGCGGCTGCTCGCGCAGCGCGAGCGCCGCGGCCTTCACGACCATGTCGTTGTACGTCGGCGCCTGCTCGGCGAGCGCCTTCAGCTGCGCGCGCAGCTCGACGCAGGCGTCCATCGCGACGTCCAACTGGACGCTGAAGTCCGGGATCGTCGCCTTCGCCTCGGCCATCCGTCGCGCGATTGTCTGCTGCACGCGCGTGAGCGGGACGCCGCTGGCGGGGCCCTTCGCGGTCGCGGCGGCGGTGCTCGGCTCCGGCGCGGCCGCCGCGCCCGCGCCGGCCTGCTCGACGTCGCGTCTGACGATCCTCCCGCCGGGGCCGGTGCCGCTCAAGGCCGCCAGGTCGACGCCGCTCTCGCGCGCGACACGGCGCGCGAGCGGCGAGGCGCGCACGCGCTCGCCGTCCCCGCGCGCGGGCGGCGGCGCAACCGCCGGCGCGCCCGTCAGGTCGCCGTCGCCTTCCGCGGGCGTCGCGAGCGGCGCCGGCGGCGCGCCTGGCGGCGAGTCCCCCTCGCCGACGCGCGCGATCACGGCGCCGACGGGGTGCGTCGTGCCCTCGGCGGCGAGGATGTGGAGCGTGCCGTCCTGGTCTGACTCGTAGACGAGCGCCGCCTTGTCCGTTTCGATCTCGACGAGCTCCTCGCCGCGCGCGACGTGGTCGCCGTCGCCCTTGATCCAGCGCAGGATCGTGCCCTCCTCCATCGTGTCGGACAGACGCGGCATCACGATGTCCGCCATCAGCGCCCCCCGGCGACGGCGCCGAGCGCCGCGAGCGCCGCGCGGATGACGTGCTGCTCGTGCGGGTACGCGATGTCCTCGAGCGGCTTGGAGTAGGGCATCGGCACGTCGGCGCCGCTGACGCGCTCGATCGGCGCGTCGAGCTCGTCGAAGGCCTGTTCGGCCACGAGCGCCGCGATGTTCGCGGCGACGCCGCCGTGCGGCCAGCCCTCCTCGACTATCACGCAGTGGTTGGTGCGCCCCACCGACGCGAGGATCGTGTCGAGGTCCAGCGGGCGCAGCGTGCGCGGGTCGATGACCTCGGCCTGCACGCCGTGCTCGGCGGCGAGCGTCTCCGCGGCCCGTTCGGCGGTCCTGGCCATGCGCGAGATGCCGACGATCGTCACGTCGCCGCCCTCGCGCACGACGCGCGCGCGACCGAACGGGATCAGCTCGTCCTCGCCGTCGGGGACCTCGCCACGCACGCCGTAGAGCGACTCGTGCTCGATGAAGACGACGGGGTTTTCGTCGCGGATCGCGGTCTTCAGCAGCCCCTTCGCGTCCGCGGGCGTGGACGGCGTGGCGACCAGCAGCCCGGGGACGTGCAGGTAGATCGCCTCGAAGCAGTGCGAGTGGGTGGGGCCGAGCTGATGCCCGGCTCCCTGCGGCATCCGCACCACGAGGGGCACGCGCGCCTGCCCGCCGAACATGTAGTGGATGTGCGCGGCGTGGTTGACGATCTGGTCGTACGCGAGCAGCGAGAAGTTGATCGTCATCAGCTCGACGACCGGCTTCAGCCCCGCCATCGCCGCGCCGACCCCGATCCCGACGATCGAGTTCTCGGAGATCGGCGTGTCGCGCACCCGCCGCTCACCGAAGCGATCGAGAAGGCCCTCGGTGACCTTGAACGCGCCGCCGAAGACGCCGACGTCCTCGCCCATGATGAAGACGCGGTCGTCGCGCTCCATCTCCTCGATCAGGCCGGCGCGCAGCGCCTCGCGGTAACGCAGCTCGCTCACAGTTCCCTCATGCCCGCCCGTTCCTCGCGCAGGCGCTCGTCGTCCGGCTCGCCCTGCGCCGGCGTCGCGGCGCGCTCGGCGCGCGCGACGTCGCTCTCCGCCGAATACCAGCCGCCCGCCGTTTCGGGCAGCACGTAAACGTCGTCGTAGAGGCTGTCGGGCGCCGGGAAGGGCGACTCTTCGGCGAAGCTCACCGCCTCGTCGACGGCGCGCACGGCCTTCGCGTCGAGCTCCTCCTCCTCGCCCGGGGCGAGCAGGCCGCCCTCGCGCAGGCGCGCCGCGAACGCGCTGATCGGGTCGCGCTCGCGCCAGTGCTCGACCTCCTCGCGCGTGCGGTATTCCTCGGGGTCGGCCATCGAGTGGCCACGGAAGCGGTACGTGATCGCCTCGACCAGGAGCGGCCGGCGTTCGGCGCGGACGATCTCGAGCGCCTCGCTCACGACGCGGTACGTGTCGAGCACGTCCATCCCGTCGCAGCGCATGCCTGGCACGCCGAGGCCCTCGCCTTTGCGCTCGAGGTCGGTGACCGCCGAGTGGCGCCGCAGCGAGGTGCCCATGCCGAACTGGTTGTTGGTGACCATGAACAGAACCGGCAGGCGCCAGAGCGCCGCCATGTTCAGCGTCTCGCCGAACGTGCCCTGGTTGCACGCCGCGTCGCCGAAGATGCAGAGCGTCGCGACGTCGCTGTCCTCGTACGCGCTCGCGAACGCGAGGCCCGCCGCGATCGGCAGGTTGCCGCCGACGATGCCGTAGCCGCCCATGAAGCGCCGGCCCGCGTCGAACATGTGCATCGAGCCGCCGCGGCCGCGGCAGACGCCGGTCGCGCGGCCGAAGAGCTCCGCCATGACGGGCGCGGGCGGGGTGCCGCGCGCGAGCGGGTAGCCGTGCGAGCGGTACGTGGCGACCAGATAGTCGCTGTCGCGCAGCGCCCGTGTGGCGCCGACGACCGTGGCCTCCTCGCCGATCGACAGGTGCAGGAAGCCGCCGACCATCGCGCGCGCATACATCTCTCCGGCGCGCTCCTCGAAGCGCCGCACGAGCATCATCGTTTCCAGCCAGTCGCGCGCGGCGTCGGGCGCCGGGAGCATTTCGCTCATGCCTGCACCGTAGACCAGCGCGCGATGAACTCGCCGGTCTCGAGCGTCTGCAGATCGCGCCGGATCGCCTTCGCGAGCGTGATCGCCTGCGCCGGCGTGCAGTCCCAGAAGAAGACGACTTCGCCGGACGCCACCTCCACGAGCTCGACGTGGTCGACGCGCTCGGGGTCCGCGATCAGCGCGGGCGCGATGCCACCGCGCGTCACGGTCAGCCGGTAGTCGCGGCCGGCGCTCATGCGAGCACCGCTTTCGCCGCGTCCTCGAGGGCTTCGGCGCCGCAGTGGACGCTCCCGCGTGCGGCTATCGCCGGCACCGTCGCGACGCCCGCCGCGCGGGCGGTCGCGGTCGCTTCGGCGAGCTGCGCCGCGACGCTCTGCGACCGCGCGGCCGCGAGCACGGCGTGCGGGTGCATCTCGCACGCTGCGGCGCTGATCAGCACGAAATCCTCCCGCGCGAGGTCGTGGCCGCCCGCGTACGCCTGGCGGAATGCGGCCTGCGCGAACGCGACGGTGCGGCCGATCGCCTTCGCGTAGGTCGCGACGCGCATCGCGAGAGCACTGTCGAAGGGGAAGGGGTCCGGCAGCCTGAAGGGCTGCAGGCCGAGCTCGGCCGCGCGCGCGGCGAGCTGCCCCGGTTCGGGCGCGGGGGCGGGGGCGGCAAGGCCTCGTGCGAGCACCGGTATCCACTCGGCGCGGGGCAGGAGGGAGCCGATCCGCTCGGCGGCGAGATACGAGTCGGGGCTCGCGAGGTCGAAGTAGAAGCGGGCGCCGCTCACGGCTCAGCCGTGGATCAGCCAGCCGTCCGCGGCGCGCGCGGCCTCCATCACGGCCTCCGACAGCGTCGGGTGGCCGTGCACGACGCGCGCGACCTCGGGGTAGCCGCCCTCGAGCTCGCGGACATTGACGAGCTCCTGGATCATCTCCGTGGCCCGCGAACCGACGATGTGGCCGCCGAGCAGCTCGCCGTAGCGGCGGTCGCCGACGATCTTGATCATCCCGGTGCGGTCGCCGTAGACGATGCCGCCGCCGACGGCGCCGTACTGGACCTTGCCGACGACCACGTCGTGGCCGGCTTCGCGCGCCTGCTCCTCGGTGAGGCCGAAGGAGCCGACGTTGGGCGCGCAGAACGTCGCGCGCGGAATGTCCTCGTACGCCAGCGGCGTCGTCGGCACGCCCGCGCCGTCCTCGGCGGCGATGATCCCCTCGTCGGAGGCCTTGTGCGCGAGCGCCGGGCCGTGCACGAGGTCACCGATCGCCCAGATTCCCGCGCGCGAGGTGCGCTGCGCGCCATCGACCTCGACGAGCCCCCCTTCGGCAGTGGCGACGTCCGCGGCCGCGAGGCCGAGCGCCTCGGTGTCGGCGCCGCGGCCCGCCGCGATGACGAGCCAGTCGACCTCGGCGCTGCCGCCCGCGAAGCTGAACGTCACGGTCGCGTCGCCACTCACGACGTCGCTGACGGGGGAGCCGGTGTGGACCGCTATGCCCTGCCGTTTGAGGCCGCGCTCGACGACGCGCGAGACGTCCGCGTCCTCGGTCGGGAGCACGCGGTCGAGCGCCTCGAGCAGGAGCACCTCGCTGCCGAGCCGCGCGAACGCCGACGCGATCTCGGCGCCCGAGGCGCCCGCGCCGACGACCGCGAGGCGCCCCGGGAGCTCCGGCAGCGCCCACGCCTCCTCGGTGCCGATCACGCGGCCGCCGAACTCGACGCCGGGAATCGCGCGGGGAACCGACCCCGTCGCGAGGATCACGGAGCTCGCGCCGACCGGCTCGCCGTCCACCATGACGGCGCCCTCGGCGGTGAGCGTCGCGTCGCCGGCGATGAGCTCGATGTCGTTTTTCTTCAGCAGCGCGGCGACGCCGCCGGTCAGTGTCTCGACGACGCGCGCGCGGCGCTGCTGGATCCGCGCGTAGTCGACCTCGACGGAGGCGACACGCAGACCGAACTCCTCGGCGTCGCGGACCTCCGTCAAAAGGTCCGCGGAGCGCAGCACGCACTTCGCCGGGATGCACGCGTAGTTCAGGCAGCGCCCGCCGACGGCGTCGCGCTCGACGACGGCCGTCGTCCGGCCGAGCTGCGCGGCCCGGATCGCGGCGACGTAGCCGCCGGGGCCCGAGCCGATGACGACGCAGTCAAAGCTCCTAGCGCTCATGGTCGCTGAGCCTATCGGGCGTGGGCTCGCGCGCGGCGGCGTCCGTGGCCTGGATACGGCCCATCACACGCACGAGCTTCCAGAAGAGCCAGCCGCCGAGACCGATCAGCGCGACGCAGACAGCGGCGGCGAGCAGCGTCGCGGCGAGGGCCAGAGCGAGCGACGCGACGATCAGCTGGAAGGCGATCAGCGCCTCGAATCCGAGCACCGCGCCGTAGCGCCGCTGGTACATGCCCCGCGCGAGCAGTAGGAAGACGCCCGCGATCACGATCGCGCCGGGGAGCGAGCCTCCCTTCGCAGACAGGTGCCTGTCCGTGAGGGCGCCGACGACGACGGCGAGAGCCAGCGCCGCCGAGACCGCGCACGCGACGAGCAGCGGCCGCGGGCGCTCGCCGGGCGCGAGCGGTGTCAGCGCGTCGCGCGCCGCCGCGTCGCGCTCGGCCGCGCTCGGACGCCGTCCGCGCTGCTCGGCCTGACCTGTCACGGCGCCAGTCTCGCAGGCCGCGCGCGTCCTACACTCAGTCGCTCCCGTGAAGCCACGACACTTCCTGACCGGCACGGAGCTCGACGCTTCAGAGCTGGACGCGCTGCTCGCGCGCGCCCAGGAGCTCGCGGCGGACCCCGGCGCCTCCGACGCGCTCGCGGGTGGCTCGGTCGCGCTGATGTTCCGCAAGCCCTCGACGCGGACCCGCGTGAGCTTCGAGGTGGGGATATCCGAGCTCGGCGGCCACGCCGTCGTCCTGCGCACCGACGAGATGCAGACCGCGCGCGGCGAGGCGCTGCGCGACACGGCCCTGGTGCTCTCGCGCCACGTGCGCGCGATCGGCGTGCGGACCGGCGCCGACGCCGAGGTCGAGGAGCTCGCCCGCTACAGCGGGGTGCCCGTGATCAACATGCTCACCGCACGCCACCACCCCTGCCAGGCGCTCGCGGACCTGCTGACGCTCCGCGACGCCTACGGCGAGCTCGACGGGCGCCGGCTCGCGTACGTCGGCGACGGCAACAACGTCGCTCGCTCGCTCGCGCTGCTCGGGTCGCTCGCCGGCCTCGACGTCGTCGTCGCCTCCCCCGACGGCTACACGCTCGAGTCCGACATCGCCCCGCCGCAGGGCGCGCGCGGCTCGATCACGCTCCTCGGCGACCCGCTCGAGGCGGTGCAGGGAGCCGACGCCGTCTACACCGACGTGTGGGTGAGCATGGGCGACGAGGACGACGCCGAGCGCCGCCGCCGCGATCTCGCCCGCTACCGCGTCGACGACGCGCTGCTCGACTTCGCGGCCGACGGCGCCTTCGCGATGCACGACCTGCCGGCCCATCCCGGCGAGGAGATCACCGCCGAGGTGCTGTACGGGTCGCGCCAGCGGATCTGGGATCAGGCGGAGAACCGCCGTCACGCCCAGAAGGCGCTGCTCGAGTTCCTGGTGTCGCCGTGAACGGCGCGGCCCAGACCGCGTCGCGCCCGCGTAGCGGCGACGAACTGGAGCTGCGGGTCGACTCCCTCGCATTCGGCGGCGAGGGCGTCGCGCGCCTCGGCGACGGCGGCTACGTCGTGTTCGTCGCGGGCGCCGTGCCCGGCGATCGTGTGCGCGCGCTCGTGCACCGTTCCAAGCGCAGCTACGCGCACGCGCGCGTGACCGAGATCATCGAGCCGGGGCCCGAGCGGATCGCGCCGCGCGCGCAGCACCCGGGCGTGCCGTGGCAGATCCTCGCCTACGAGAGCCAGCTGCGCATAAAGCAGGAACAGGTGGCGGACGCGCTGGCTCGCCTCGGGCACCTCGACGGCTTCGCGCTCGAACCGATCGTCCCCGCGGTCGAACAGTGGCGCTACCGCAACAAGCTCGAGTACTCCTTCGGCGACGCCGGCGGTGAGCTGATCCTGGGCTTCCATGCGCCCGCGGGTGGCCGCGACGTCGTCGCGCTCGAGGACTGCCTGCTCGCGTCCGAGCTCGGCAACCGTGCGCGCGCGGCCGCGCTCGAGTGGTGCCGCGGCGCGAAGCTCACCCCGTGGGACCGTCGCGCCGCCGGCGAGCGCGAGGAGCGCACCGGCGCCGCGCACGACGGCCGCGTCCGCCTGCGCAACCTCGTCGTGCGCGAGGGGCGGCGCAGCGGCCGCGTCCAGCTGCGCATCGTCACCTCGGCCGGCGAGCTGGAGGCCGGCGAGTTCGCGGCCCACGTGCACGGCGCGCTCGGCGAGGCGCTCTCCGGCGTCGTCTGGACGCGCAGCGCGAGCCTCGCCGAGACGACGCTCGGCGGTGAAACGGAGCTCGTGTGGGGCGACGAGCAGCTCCCCGAGCGCCTCGGCGAGCTCGACCTTCGCATCTCGCCCGAAGCGTTCTTTCAGACGAACACCGAGATGGCGGAGGTGCTCTACGGCGTCGCCGCCGACTACGCGGCGCTGTCGGGCTACGAGCGCGTCTTCGACCTCTACTGCGGCATCGGCACGATCGCGATGTGGCTCGCCCCCCGCGCCGGCGAGCTGTGGGGCCTCGAGCTCGCGCCCGACGCCGTTGCCGATGCGATCGCGGGCGCGGCGCGCAACCAGATCGCGAGCGCGCACTTCTTCGCCGGCGACGCGCGTCTCGCGCTGCCCGAGCTCACCGAGCGCGCCGGCCGGCCCGACGTCGTCGTCGTCGACCCGCCGCGCGCCGGGCTCTCCAAGCGCGTCGTCCACCGCATCGTCGACGCCGCGCCGCGGCGCATCGTCTACGTCTCGTGCAACCCGACGACGCTCGCACCGAACGCCGCGGAACTGGCTGCGGCGGGGTGGCGCCTGGTCCGCGTGACGCCGGTCGACATGTTCCCGCAGACGCACCACATCGAGTGCGTCGCGCTGCTCGAACGCGGCAGCCACGGGTAGTCTCGCTGCGATGCGTGCCGTGACGATCAGCGACGGCGAGATCGTCGTCGCCGAGCGCGAAGACCCGTGCGCCGGCGCCGGCGAGGTGCTCGTCCGGGTCCGCGGCGCGGGGTTGAACGGGGCCGACATGATGCAGCGCCGCGGGCTCTACCCGCCGCCGCCGGGCATCCCCGCCGACATCCCCGGCATGGAGCTCGCGGGCGAGGTCGCCGCGCTCGGCGACGGCGCGACGCGTTTCGCCGTCGGCGACCGTGTGATGGCGATCGTCGGCGGCGCGGGGCAGGCGGAGCTCGCCGTCGTGCACGAGCGCCAGCTGATGCCCGTCCCCGCGGCGCTCGACTGGGGCGCCGCGGGCGGCCTGCCGGAGACGTTCACGACGGCCCACGACGCGCTCTTCACGCAGGCCGGCCTCGCGAGCGGCGAACGCGTGCTCGTCCACGGCGGCGCCGGCGGCGTCGGCACGGCCGCGATCCAGCTCGCCACGGTCGCGGGCGCCCGCGTGACCGCGACCGTGCGCGACGAGGCATGCCGCGGCGCCGTCGCGGAGCTCGGCGCGACCGTCATCGCACCCGAGGACTTCGCCGGCGCCGGCCCCTACGACGTGATCCTCGAGCTCGTCGGGGCGCCGAACATGCAGGCGAACGTCGCGGCGCTCGCCACCGGCGGGCGGATCTGCGTGATCGGCGTGGGCGCCGGCGCGAAGTTCGAGCTGAACATGCTCGCGCTGATGGGCGCGCGCGGGCGCATCCACGGCTCGACGCTGCGGCCGCGGCCGCTCGAGGAGAAGGCGCTCACGGCGCGCGCCCTCGAACGCGACGTGCTGCCGAACTTCGAGCGGGGCCTGCTCGAGGTCCCCGTCGCGGCGGCGCTGGCGCTCGACGAGGCACCGCGGGCCTACGACCTTTTCGCGGCCGGCGGCAAGCTCGGCAAGATCGTCCTGACGCCCTAGCGGGCAGCCGGTTTCTACCGTCGTGAGCCGCGCCGGTCGTATGGCATCATCGACTGCATGAGTTGCCGCAGGGAGGCGGCCCGGGGGGAGCGAAGGGCCACGGACACAGACGCGTTCACGAGGCGCACGGCCGTCAAGCGCGCCGCGACGCTCGGTCTCGCCGCGTCGACGCTCGGCGCGCTCGACCTCTTCGCGTTCGCGCCGGCGCGCGCCGCAGCGGCGAAGGGCGCGCTGCCGGAAATCCAGTACCAGATCGAAAAGTACCTCGAGTCGCCGGTGAGCGTTGAAGGCGTCCGCGTCCGCTTCGCGCCCGTCTACACCGTCTTCCTCACCGCGACGCTCGCGCGCACCCCGACGAGCACCGACCAGGAAGCGCTCGCCGCCGCGCTGACGAAGGTCGAGTCCGTCTACCCGTTTACGCCGAGCGGCGTGTTCCTGACCGTCGCCTACGGCATCCCGTACTTCGAACGGCTCCCGGGCGGCATGACGGGCTCGCTCGTCTCCGCGAACATGCCGCGGCTCTCCTCGGACCCCTCGCGCTACCCGCTCGAGGAGGCCGTCCCGGCGCCGACCGACGTCTCGCCGCTGAACCCCGGCGTCAAGAAGCGCACGTTCAACGTGCCGGTCGCGATCGAGTCCAACGAGGTCGTCCTCGCGCTGCGCAGCGACTCCAGCGCAAACATCGACGAAATAGTCTCCTGGCTCTTCGAAGGCGCCACGACGCTCGCCGGCAAGGCGACGCCGGCGTCGGGCCTGGAGGGCCTCTTTGACGTCACCTCCCGGCGGCTGATGTTCAACCAGCAGGGGCTGCCGCGCCGCGTCGCCGAAGAAGAAGGCCTGCCGTACGCGCAGACCGTCAATCCCGTTTCGCCGATGTGGATGGGTTTCATGGACCAGCAGCTCGGCTCCGCCGGCGCGCCGGCCGTGACGACGTTCGAGGGCAACGCCACCGCGCACTTCACGAACGCCACGAGCCGCAACTACTTCGCCAAGGCGTCGATCATGCACCTCTCGCACGTGATCCAGGACCTCGGCCAGTTCTATGAACGGCCCGGGGAAACGTACGTGCGCCGCTGCGCGGCGATGTTCCGCGCCAACCCGGTGCCGAACACCGGCTACGCGGACCAGTTCACGAACGGCGGCGGGCCCGCGGCGATCAAGAACACGTTCGACGGCACAAGCGCCGCCGAAACCGAAGCCGAGGCCCAGGACACGTTCGACGGCGCGCGCCACCTCGGACACACGACGGCGCTGCAGCGCGTGAGCCGCGCGTTCAACCACGACCCGCTCCACATCCGCGCCGACGGGCCCGGCTTCGACGCGATGGACGTGCCCGACGGGACGGCGCAGCCCAAGCTGCAGTTCTCGATCTTCGTGCCGACCGCCGAGTTCTTCCAGACGATGCGCGAAAGCCAGGCCTCGGACGACCTCGTCGAACGCTTCGGCGTGCCCGAAGAAAACGTCGGGCTGGAGCGGTTCATCACCGCCACGCGCCGCCAGAACTTCCTCGTGCCGCCGCGGCGGCACCGCGCCTTCCCGCTGCTCGAGCTCGCCTGAGCGCCGTCAGTACGGCGGCTGGGCCGCGTACCAGTCGCCGAGCGCGCGGAACGCGGCCCAGAACGCACGCTTCGACTCCTGCTCGTCGAGCGAGGCGTCGATGTCGGGCGTGAACAGCAGCTCGATCGACGGTGTGAACTGCTGCACGACGCCGTACTCGCGGCGCACGTCCATCGCGAGCGGCACGTCCATCGCGGCGAGCGCGGCGAGCGCGTCCTCGCCCATCGCGACGATGATGCGCGGCTGCACGATCGCGATCTCCTCGACGACGCGGCCGACGCACCCCGCCTCCGCGAGCGAACCGTCGTACTGCGGGCACTTCGCGCAGAGCGTGCCGTACACGGCGAGCGGGTCGATCGAAAGGCCCCGCAGCGACTTCATCAGCGCGCCGCCCGCGCGGCCGTAGAACGCGACGCCCTCCTCGACCTCGGCGGGCTGCGCGGAGAACTTCAGCAGCATGATGTCGGCCTGCGGGTGACCGGAGCCGAGCACCGGCATCACGTTCCCGCGCGGGCAGTGCGGGCACGCCTGCAGCGAACGCGTGAACGCGTTGAGCTCGCGGATCGCGCGCTCGAGGTACTTCTCACGAATCTCGTCATCGGTGGTCGGCACGGTCGTCGATCTCTTTGACGGAGCGCGCGCGCTTCCTTTCGGCGCGGGCGGCTGCATCAGCTCTTGCTCGGCGAGCGCCGCTTCCGCGGCCGCCCCCCGCGCACCGGCCGGGCGTCGGGCACGCTGCGCTTGGCCGCCTTCGGGCGGCCGGTCGTCTGGAGCAGCTTCAGCGCCTGCACGTAGACGAGGTTCTTGTGCTTGCGGGTGATGTCGGCATCCCGCATCGCCTCGAG
>DATJNQ010000030.1:0-148754 GCA_035507895.1 Solirubrobacteraceae bacterium
CGGCGAACACGGCGACGAAGGCAAAGAAGGCGCCAAAGGCGAACGCGGCGAACCCGGCGCCGAAGGCAAACAAGGCCCCGAAGGCAAAGAAGGCGCCAAAGGCGAACGCGGCGAACCCGGCGCCGAAGGCAAACAAGGCCCCGAAGGCAAAGAAGGCGCCGAAGGAGTGCGGGGAGAAACGGGCCCCGAAGGCAAAGAAGGCGCCAAAGGCGAACGCGGCGAACCCGGCGCCGAAGGCAAACAAGGCCCCGAAGGCAAAGAGGGGCCTGAAGGCAAAGAAGGCAAACAAGGCATGCAGGGAGTGCAGGGAGAAACGGGCGCCGAAGGCAAACAAGGCGCCGAAGGCAAACAAGGCCCCGAAGGCAAAGAAGGCAAACAAGGCGCCGAAGGCAAACAAGGCCCCGAAGGCAAAGAAGGCAAACAAGGCGCCGAAGGCAAACAAGGCCCCGAAGGCAAAGAAGGCAAAGAAGGCCCCGAAGGCAAACAAGGCGAACGCGGCGAACGCGGCCCTTCCGGTGGTGAACGCGGCGAAGTGGGGCCCGAAGGCAAAGAAGGCAAACAAGGCATCCAGGGAGTGCAGGGAGAAACGGGAGCCGAAGGCAAAGAAGGCAAAGAAGGCAAAGAAGGCCCTGAAGGCAAAGAAGGCATGAAAGGCGAAACCGGGCCTCGCGGCGAACGAGGCGAACGCGGCGAAACTGGTGCCGAAGGCAAAGAAGGCCCCGAAGGCAAAGAAGGCAAACAGGGGCCCGAAGGCAAAGAAGGCAAAGAAGGGCCCGAAGGCAAACAGGGCGAACGCGGCGAAATCGGCCCGTCTGGCGGAGAACGAGGCGAACCCGGCCCCGAAGGCAAAGAAGGGCCCGAAGGCAAAGAAGGCAAAGAAGGCAAAGAAGGCCGCGACAGCGGATCGACGATCAAAGTCGTGCGCAAAGAAAGCAGCGGTTCCGTCACGGTCGAATACGTTCTATGCCCGAGCGAATACGTGGCGACGGGAGGCGGCGGACGAGCCCTCGAAGGAACCCGCTATCTACTCGCAAGCGGCCCGGCGAACTCGGGCGGAACGTTCGTCAGCTCGGAAAGCGAAACGCCGGCCGGCTGGCGCATCGAAGAGGGCGTCAAAGGTAAGGTCGAAGTCTGGGCCGTCTGCGTCCGCAAATAGAGCGGACGCAACAGGAGCGTCGCGCCACGGTCGCGACATCGCCCGTCAACTGACGCGCCCCGGGCCTGTCCCCGGGGCGCGTCAGACAAAGACCTCGACGGCCGCCGGCCCCGAACGGGCCGGAAGCCGCCGGATCACGTTTGCGTGCTCGGCCCCTTCGCGAGCTCGTAGACGATGAGGATCGCGAGCAGGAAGACGCACAGCGACCAGATCGGATAACCGCCCGAAATGTCGAAAAGCGCGCCTATGGCGACCAGCGCCGCGACGATGATCGCGAACCAGCGGCCGAATTCGCCTCCGCCGAAGAGCGAGAAGGCGGCGATGAGCTCAAGTACGCCGAGGATCAACGTTATCCAGCCCCAGGTGTTCAGGTTGCTGAGGATGAAGTGCGTTTCGGCGACGAAGAAGTGCGATTCGCTGATGGCGGCAATTCCCCAGATGATGTTGAGGAAACCGCCGATCGCGAGCAATACGCCGGCGAACAGCCACCAGCCGGTCACCCTGTCGTCGTTGTTCATGTTGCCTCCTATCGATGCGTTCGGTCAGCGCGGATGCTGCATCCATGCGTCCACACGGGCTTATGTCGGGAGCCCCTGTAGTCCGAAGTTCGTCTAGTGAACCTCGACTCCTACCGCAGATAAAGCGTATATATGGCGCGGATGTCTCGGACGCGCGCCTCGTGGATCGGCGTTCTTGCGGCCGCCGCGACGGTAATGGCGCCGTCTGCGGCGCAGGCACGGCTCACGCCTGGAATCGTCGGCGGGCACCCCGCAGCGGGCGCCCTCGCGGCGTCGCTCGCACTGGTGGTAAGCGAAGGCAGCGGCGGTGAAACCGAGGAATGCAGCGGAACTGTGGTCGCGCCCAGGCTTGTGCTCACGGCGGCCCATTGCCTCGCGCGCCCGAGCGGCAGCGGTTGGCTCGCCGCGTCCACGTTCCGGGTCGTGACGCGCGCCCGCTCGACCCGTGGAGCGACCGTGCAACGATCGCGCCTCGTTCGCGCCTTCCCAGACCCGCGATACTCGAACGCGCGCTTCGCCGACGACGCCGCTCTTCTCGTCCTGGCGAGACCCACGGCGGCGGCACCGGTCGAGCTCGAAAGCGCCGCGGCTTCGCCGGACCTCTCGCTGGCCGGCGGGCATCGCTTCCTCGCGGGCTGGGGCGACAGCCGCGCCGGACAGCTCCTCCCGCAGCACGTCGCGCTCGAGGCCGAAGTCGTGATCCAGCCGGCCGAGGTGTGCGCGCGCGACGCGTGGCAGAGCCTCGCTCTACCGTTCGTCGCCGGCGACGAAATCTGCACGCTCGGACCGCAGGGCGCCGCGCGAGGCGCGTGCCACGGCGACAGTGGCGGGCCTCTCCTCGCGCGAAGCGATCGACGCGTCATCGAGGTCGGCGTCGTGAGCCACGGCGAGGGCGACTGCTCGACGGCCGTGCCGACGTATCTGACTCGCAGCGCGGCGATCTCACGCTGGGTCGGCTGGTGGATCGCGCGTCTGGGGTTGCGCGAGGGTTAGCGACGGTCGGCGAGCGCCGCGGGAACGGATGCCCGCACCCGCGGCGCTTTCCTTCAGCCGACCGGACTGGTTGCCCCTGCCGGCGGCGCCGCACCGCGCGGCATCGGGCCCGCCGCTGGCGCGGCGTGGCCGTGCTTCGTCTTGGAGCCCGCTGCCATTCCGGGGCAGGGTCCGGCGGGCTTTTCACCGGACGACGCGGCGTGGGCGCGGGGCGCCGGGCGCGTCGCCGAGTGATTGCTCGACGCCGCGCTTGACGGTGATGCTGCCAGCGATGTGATCACCGCGGCGGTGCCGAGTGCCCCGGCGGCGCTTGCGGCAACGGATCTCTTCGTGAACTTGAGTCTCATGGGGCCTTCTTTCGTCGGAGTACGCACATCGTTCTGCGCGCCCGTAAGACGGCCGACAGGCGCTCGTATGGATCGCGTAAGCGGTCCGGGCGCGTTCAGGGTTCGACGGTGACTCGGGCGCGCGCGCTGGCAAGAGCGTCGGCCGCGCCCGCGCCCAGCGCCACCGCGGGCGTCAGGCAACCGGAGATGTCCGGCGTCGCCCCCTCGCGCGCCAGCATCAAACCCGACTCACCGACCATCCGCGCGGTCGACAGGTAACCCGGGTGCCCATCCGCCTCGATCTGCGCGCGAATGATGCGAGCACCGACGGTTCGTGCCACGAGACGCATCGACCACGACCAGGCGGCCATGCGGTCCGGTGCGGGGCCGTAGCCCGACGAAGGCCCGACTCGCGAGAGCGCGTGCGCCAACGGGCGCCGCAGCGTCACGCTCGAGCCCGCGAGCGCCCGCAATGCGCCTTGGCTCGCGGCGATCGTCCCGGCTGCTGCCCAGCGGAATGGGGCCGACACCGCACCGCCAGCGAGCACCATTCCCTCGCGGTAGCGGAACGGCTGCGGTTCGCGGCCTTCGAGTGCGGCCGAGAGGACCTCGCTTCGGTGAATCACCGCGGGGTCGATGAAGGGCGCGGGCACCATCGGAGCAACGATCTCGCCGCGGTCGCCGCGGCGCGGCACGAGCGTGATGGGGCTCACGGCACGCACGCGTTCCGCGTACGCCGCATCGCCGATCAGCGCGGCGGGGTCGACGGCCGCGGCGACGTCGTCTGCGCCGGTGAGCAGCGCGACGCTCTGGAACGTCCCGCCGGAGATCACGTCGGAGAAGTGCGGCGGCCCGGGCGGCGGCTTGGCGGTGACCTCGATGTCGACGGCGGCCACCGGTTCGCCGAACCGCTCGCGGGCGGTCGTCGCCGCGAGGCGGACCAGCACGTCGGCCGGCAGCGCCTCGAAGCCGCAGACTTGGACGACCTTGACGCCGGCGCGGCGCGCCGGGTCATCGAATGCCTCCAGGATCTCGCGGACGAATGGAACCTCGCCCGTGAGGTCAACGTAGTGGGCGCCCGCCTCCACGCAGGCTTCGATCACCGGCCGGCCGTACATCGCGTACGGGCCGACCAGGTCGAGGACGACGGTCGCCCTGGCGGCCATCTCGCGAAGGCTCGCGGCGTCGTTCACGTCCGCGCGGACGAAGGCCGGCTCTTTGACGCCGACTTCGGCGAGAACGGAGCCCGCCCGATCCGCGTCGCGAGCGGCCGCGGCCCACGCGATCGGCTCGCGCGCCGAGCGCTCCGCGAGGTGGGCGGCCACCTGTCGGCCCGTGACGCCGGTCGCGCCGAACACGACGACGTCGAAGTCGCGGTCTGCCACGGCGCGACCCTACAGCACGCCGGCCGCCGTCCACCCGGCCGCAAGACGGTCAAACAGGTCGAAGGCCCTCTCCCGCGCGCCGTTGACTCCCGCCAGGATCCGCCGGCGCAGCTCGTGCTCGTCGATCGCGTTGTCCGCCAGCGACGCACGCGCACCCTGCACCCACGCAAGGGCGATGTCGGCGGTCACCTCGGGATGGAACTGCAGCCCGTAAGCCTGGTCGACCCGGAAGGCCATCGGCACCCCGTCGACGCGCGCTATCTCCGCGGCGTCCGGCGGCACCGTGAACGAGTCTTCGTGCCAGCGAAACCACGGGCCCGCGGGAATCAGCGCCGGCAGGCTCGTCTCCACGAGCGACCATCCCGGGTCAAGCGAGGGCGCACGTTCGACCTCTCCGCCGAGAGCGCGGGCGAGCGCCTGTCCCCCGAAGCAGATACCGAGGACCGCTCTACCGCCCGCGGCGGCGCGTCGCAACAGCTCGATCTCCGCGCCGATCCAGCTGTCCGCGGAGCGCGCGACGGAACGGTCGGAGCCGAGGCTGACGAGGACTTCGCCGGGGCTCGTCTCAGGCAGCGCGGCACCCCGCCCGACCGCGACCGTGACCGACGCGTGCCCGCGCGCCGCGGCCCAGCTCTCGAGCAGCCCGGCAGGCGCGTCGGCCTCGTGCTCGAGGAAGACGAGCCGCACTACACGCGGTCCTCGCCGACGGCGAGGTGCCCTTCGCCGATGAATACGACGCTGCCGCGTACCGACGCGCGATCGGATCCCTCGCCGCGATCGACGCGAGCCCAGATCGTCGACGGCCTGCCGATCTCCTCGCCCTGGCGGATCTCGAGCCACGAACCGTACGCGGCTTGCCCGGTGCGGCACAGCCGGCCGGCGATCGGCCCGGCTGCGGAGCCGGTGGCCGGGTCCTCCGCGACGCCGAGCGCAGGCGCGAACATGCGCGTGCGCCAGATCGGCCCGTCGCCCGCGAAGCAGCTCACGGCCAGCGGACCGAGCGCCGCGAGGGCGCCGAGGTCGGGCGTCAGCCGCGCGACCGCGTCGGCATCGTCGAGGGCGACGAGCACGTGGACGGCTCCGTTGACGACGCTGTCGACGTCGACGGCAGCAGCGGGTATCCCCAGCGCGGCGAGCAGTTGCTCTTCGCGCGCGAACGGTGACGGCGGCGCAAGCTCGTGTGTGAGCGTCGCACTCGGCGTCGGCTCCCGTCGGTCGCCGACGAGTAGCTCGAATGCCCCCGCGGCAGTCCGCACCACCGGTTGCGGTGTGTCGAGTGCGCGGGCGAGCACGACGGCGGCCCCGAGCAACGGGTGGCCCGCGAACGGCAGCTCCGCCGCGGGGGTGAAGATGCGCGCGTACGCGCTCTCGCCGTCGCGCGGCGGGAAGAGGAACACGGTCTCGGACAGGTTGAGCTCGCGCGCGACGCGCTGCATCGCCGCCTCGGCGACCCCGTCCGCGTCGGGGAACACCGCGAGCTGGTTGCCGCTCATCGCCCGGTCGGTGAAGACGTCAAGCAGCACGTAGCGCCGCACGCCGTGCAGCGCCGGCTCGAGGTAGTCCTGCCGCGAACCAGGCATCCTCAAAGGCAAGGCGCCGCGCCGCGAGCCTGGATAATCACGCCATCAGGGACCAGCGCGCAGATCCGAGAAAGCGACACGCCGCCTCGCTGGAGCGCGTCGTCGAGTACTTCGTCCCGATCTACGGCGCGAACGACGTTGTCTACGGGCTGCTGCTCATCGGAGCGCTCCTCGCAGGCGAGAGCGGCCGCCACGAGACCTTCAGCGAGACGGTCCTCGCGACGATCATCGCGACGGTGCTCGCGTGGCTCTCTCACGTGTACGCGACGCTGCTCGGCTTGCGCCTTTACGAAGGGCGCCGCATGACCCTCACGGGTGTTCGCGCTGCGCTGCGCCGCGACTCGATCCTGCTGCGTGGCGGCCTGGTCCCGCTGTCCGTCCTGCTCGCGAGCTGGCTCGCCGGCCTGAGCGAGACAAGCGCGGTGACGCTCGCGATCGTCGCCGTAGTCGTGACGATCATCGCTCTCGAGGTGATCGCCGCCGTCGTATCCGAAGCCACGCGCAGCGAGCTCGTGATCGACGTGGCGTTCGGCGCCGTGATGGGGCTGTCGATCTTCCTCCTGAAAGTAGTGCTCCATTAGCGGGCGCCCCGTCTCAGGAGGGCGTGCCGCGGCGGCGCGAGCGCAGACGTTCGATCAGGTAGCAGCAGACGATTCCGACGAGCACCGAAAGGACGATCACCACGATCAACGGCGCGCTCCCCTTGCCGATGATCCAGTTGACCTCGACGCTGCCGGTGTTCAGGACGGCGAAGAGGACCACGATCGCGCCGACGCAGAGCAGCAGGATGGTCCGCGCCCGGTCGCGCCGCGACGGCGCCGGCTTGGTCGCGTTGGTACTCACGGCACGCCGATCCTAGCCCCTGATGCAAGGCGCCCGGCGCCGCCGGGCAGACGCGCAGGAGTCGGCGCGCCGAGTGAGAAGATGGTGCGATGCGCGCGCGCTCGATCCCGGCCCTCCTCGCGACCGGGCTCCTCGCGGGCTGCGGCTCGGCGCAGCAGAGCACCGTGACGGTGCAGGTTCACTCGCCCGCGCAGCGCGCTGCAGCGCCGACGGCCACGACGACGACTCAGAGCCAGGCCACGACGCCCTCCACGACGACGAGCACGACGCGCACGGAAAGCGAACCGGAATTCGTCGAACACCACACGGAAGGCCTCGCCGGCGCCGCCGCGACGGTGCGAACGTTCGGCTACACGCCCGTCGATGAATCGCAGTACCACCCCGACCAGACCCTGCGCGTCCTCGTCGGCGCGCGCAACGGCGAGGGCGGCTACGACCAGCTCGCGTTCTTCTTCATCGGCAACCGCTACATCGGCACGGACGTCAAGCTCCCGAGCGCGAAGATTTCGATCGCCGCCCAGAGCGAATCGGCGGTCACGATCGTGTACCCCCTGTACCGCCCCGGCGACAAGGAGTGCTGCGCGACCGGGGGCTCGGCGCGTGTCACCTTCGCGCTGGAAAACGGCCGCCTCATCGCGATGCAGACGATCCCCGCGCTCTCGCAGCGCAACCCCGGCTATCGGCCTTGACGCGAGCGCGTATCGTGGGACAGACCGCTAGCGACAAGCGAGGAGAGCGACGATGAGCATCAAGCTTGAGGGCCGCGCGCAGGAGCTGCTGCAGGCAACGAACTTCGCGGACGTCTGCACGCTGCGCGCGGACGGCTCCGTCCACTGCGTGCCCGTCTGGGTCGACGTGAGCGACGGCGTACCGTCGGTTAACACCGCGCGTGGCAGGGCTTGGCCGAACAACCTGGAACGCGACCCGCGCATCACGATCACCGTGCAGAACATGGAGAACCCGTACGAGTACGTGACGATCAGGGGCCGCGTCAGCGAGATGACGCACGAGGGCGCCGACGCCCACATCGATTCGCTCGCCAAGAAGTACATGGGCGCCGACGAGTACCCGTTCCGCCAGCCCGGCGAAGAACGGCTCATCGTGCGGGTCGACGCCGAGGCGGTACACCTCTCGGCGCGCTAGCGATCGCGAAGCAGGCGCCGCCAGAAAGGCCGGCGGCGCCCCTGCGCGCGCAGGAAGTCCTCGCGCAGCGGCAGCTGGCCGCGCTCGCGGGCGGCGGCGACGCACGCCGTGTGCGCGTGACGCCGACGCGAGCTGTCCCCCTCGGGCATGATCAGCATATGCTCGCTCAGCGAGGGCAGATGGTTTCCGCAAAATGGACAGCGATAGGTCGACGGCTTGCGGTTGGCGGCACGGCGAACCGTCCACCATCGAGCCTCAGGAAGAGCGGCCATAGGCAGATTCTTGCGCCCCTCGTGGCGACGGTCGCCGCGGGAGTCGCCGTCGGGCTCGGCGTCGCCGTCGCGCGCGCCGGGCAGGAGCGCCAGCGGCGCCGCCGGACCGGTGAGCCACATTTGCCTGGCGGCGCCGCCGCGCCCCCACGGCCCACCCGGCCGGGGCCGCCGCCGCCACCGCCGCCGGCGGCCCCGCCCGCGCGCACGACGGGCGACGAGCAGCTCGGCGCGACGCTGCAGCGGATGGCCATCGCCCAGATCGACTATGCGCTGATTCGCCTGCGCCCAGGAGACGCAGCGCCAGACGCCCAGGCCGTGCACGACACGCGCAAGACGATCAAGCGACTGCGCGCGCTCGTGCGGCTGCTCGAAGGCCACCTCGGCCCCGAGGCGCGCAAGCGCGAGGACCGCGCGCTGGCGCGAACCGCGAAGATGCTGAGCGGCGCCCGTGACTCGGAGGTGATGCTGGAGAGCCTCGACCTGCTCGTCAAGCGCAACCACGGCCGCCTCGGTCACCGCGCCGGCGTCGGACGCGTGCGACGCATGCTCGCGGCCGAGAGCGAGCGCGTCGCGCGCGACGCGCTCGGCGACCCCGCGGTGCGGGCACGCGCCGCCGGCGAACTGCGGGCGCTGCGCGAGCGCATCGGCGCGTGGCAGCTCACCGGCCGGGGCCGATCCGACCTCGTCGAACCGGGGCTCGTCCGCATCTACCGTGACGGCCGTAGGCGCTGCCGCCGCGCGGAGAGCGGCAAGGCGCGCTCCGCCTCCGACATGCACGCCTGGCGCCGGCGCGTGAAGGACCTGCGCTACTCGGCCGAGATGCTCGCCGCGTGCGAGGGCCGCGGCGGCGAGGGCGAGCGAGCGCGCCTCACGCGGATCGCCAAGCGCGCCAACGTGCTCGGCGAAACCCTCGGCGAGGAACACGACCTGGTGATGCTCGCGGCGTGGCTCGAAGAGGCGCCGCGTAAGGGACCCAAGGCCGAACGCGTCGGACGGCGGACCCGGCGGGCTCTGAAACGCGCGATCGCGCGGCGGCGTCGCAAGCTGAGACGGCGCGCCTTACGTGACGGCGAACGCCTCTACCGGCGCCGTCCGCGAGAGGTCGCCGAGATCGCGCGGAACGCCCTCAGCCCACGCTGACGATCGTCAGCCGCCGCTCGCCGCTCGGCAGCTTGACCGTAACCGCGTCGCCCGCGGCCCGCCCCATGAGCGCACCGGCCACGGGCGATTCGACGGACAGACGGCCCTCGGAGGGCTTCGCGTCGTGCGCGCCCACAATCGTCCATGAGTTCTCGCGCCCGTCGTCTCCGCGGACTGCGACCGTCGAGCCGAAGCCGACGACGCCATCCTCGCTCCGGCGGGCGTCGGGCTCGACTACGACCGCGGCCGAGATCCGCTCACGCAGCCGCAGGATCCGCGTCTCCAGGTGAGACTGGTCGTTCTTGGCGTCGTGGTACTCGCTGTTCTCCTTCAGGTCCCCCCACTCGCGCGCTGTCTTGATGCGCTCGGCGATCGCCCGGCGCCCCTCGCCTTCGAGCTGCTCGAGCTCGGCCTGCATCGCCGCAAGGCCCTCCGCCGTGGTGAGGTTCCCCCCTTCACTCATCGCGTCAGGGTACCCGGTCCGCGCCGCATATGAGCGGGCGCGAGCGCGTGTGACAGGCTGTCGCTCGCGTTCGCCGCGCACAGCTCATGAGGTACGACTACACGACGATCGGGCACGTCACCGTGGACGAGCTCCCGGACGGCACGCGCCGGCCCGGCGGCGGCGCCTTCTACAGCGCGCTGCAGGCGTCGCGACTCGGCCTGCGGACGCTCGTGGTGACGCGTGGCGTGCCAGACGAGATCGCGGAGCTGACGGCCACGTTCGCGGCCGAGATCGATCTGCGCGTCGAGCCCGCCGCGGCAACGACGGTGCTCGCGACGCGAGCGCTGACGGGCCCGCGCGACCAGCGCGTCGTCTCGTGGGCCGGCCCGATGGCGGCGCGGCCGACGGTCGACAGCCGCATCGTCCACTTCGCGCCCGTCGCCGCCGAGTGCCCGGCGACGTGCTCGGGCGCTTGCGCTTTCGTGGCGTTCACACCGCAGGGCGTCACGCGACGCTGGGGCCCGGACGGGCGCTTCGCGCACACGCGGGCACCGGGGCGCTTCGTGCCGCTCGCACGGCGCTGTGACGCGATCGTCCTCAACGCCCGCGAGCTTCCCCACTGCGCTGCACTCGTCGGCGCGGCGCGCGAAGCCGGTGCCGTCATCGCGGTGACCGACGAGTCGGGGCCGGCGCGCGTGATCACCGGCGACGCGGAGCACACCGTCGCCGCCGCCAGGGTCGACGCCCCGGTGGACGACCTGGGCGCCGGAGACGTGTACGCGGCGGCGCTCTTCACCGAGCTCGCCGCCGGCCTCGACGTTCTCGCGGCGGCACGTTTCGCAAGCGCTGCTGCGGCGCTGCGCGTCGCCGGCGCCGGCGCCCGCGCGGTGCCCTCGCGCCCGGAGATCGGGCGCGCCCTTAGCTCAGCCGAGGGCTAGCGCCGCCTGGATCTGCTGATGCAGCCGCGCGCGGTCCAGCGTGACGCCGCAGCTGCGAGCCGCGAGCAGCAGGCTCCCACCGACGGGCGCGAGGTCGATGCGCGTGACTTCGGCCTGCGGCGCGAACGTCGCGATGCGCTGCGCGAGCGGCTCGACCAGCAGCGAGTGCGCGCGAAAGGTGCCGCCGAGCAGCCCGACGGTGAACGCGCCACTCAGAGCCGTGTGCTCGACGACGGCGGCGACGCGCGCCGAGAGCTCGTCGGCCGCGCGGGTGAAGAGCTGCCGCGCGACCTCGTCGCCCGACTCGCCGACGCTCTCCACCTCGGCGGTGAAGGCCGCGATCTGGCTCAGCGGCACGGGCCGGGCGTAGACTTCGATCGCGACGCGCTCAACCGTCGGCGCGTCGAAGAAGCGGCAGGCAGCGTGCTCGAGCGCGGTCGGCGGGCCCGAGCCGTCGCGCGCGGAGAGCGCCGCCGCGATCGCTTCGCGGCCGATCCAGTACCCGGACCCCTCGTCGCCGAGGACGTGGCCCCAGCCGCCGGCGCGCCAGGCGCCACCGTTGCGGCCGACGCCGAAGATGTTCGAGCCGGTGCCGGATATGACGGCGACACCGGGCTCGGTCCCCGTGGCAGCCGCCCACGCCGCTACGACGTCGTTGACGACCGTCCAGCGCGGCCCCATCGACTCGCGCAGCGCGGCCGCGTAGGAGTCGGTGTCGAGGCCGGCGAGGGCGGCCACGCTCACCGTCGCGGCGGATGCGTCGATCCCGGCCGAGGACAGGGCGCGCGCCGTCGCCGCCGCGATTTCCTTCGTCGCCGCTGCCGTCCCGATGGTGTCCGCGTTGCTCGGCCCGCCGTGCCCGAGGTGCATCGCTTCGCGCTCGCGGTCGAGCAGCGCGACGAGCGTCTTCGTGCCGCCGCCGTCGACGCCGAGCAGGTAACGCGCGTCGGCGCCGCGTGGCTCCAGAAGCGCGGCGGGAATCGTGGTGAGCGAGTCGCGTGCCATGGCGAAGATGGTGGCAGCTGCCGCCGGTACGGCGACCGAACAAAAAAGGGCGGGCGCCGCAGCGCCCGCCCTCTTGAGTTTCCGGCCCCGTCAGGGCTGTCGATCAGCCCTTATTCTTCGGTCGGCGCTTCTTCGGCCGCTTCCTCCTCAGCCTGGTAGGGCTGGTAGAACCCGAGGTCGCCGTTCGGGACCTTGTACTGAATCGTGCCTTTGTAGTAACCGTTGCTCGTTTCTTCTTTTTTGAAGTTTTCGCAACGGCCGCCTTCGGCGTACGACTTGATGCTCTTCAGGTCAGACGACACAACGAGCTGCTTCTGCAGTTCGTCGCCGAAGAACTTCTGTTCCTTGGCCGACGGCGTGACTTCTGTCGTGCTGTAGACCGCGGACGAGTATTCGCCTTCGGGCTGTTTGATCGCCTTCGAGGGAATGGTCTGCGGTTCCCAGTAGATTTCGCACTGGGTAGAGCCGATTTTCACGTACACTTCGCCCGGGTCGACGAGGCGGACGTTGGATTCGCTTTCACCGCCGAATTCGGCGAAGCCGTTCCAGTGGTATTCGAAGTCGATCGGCTGCAGCGTCGCCCGGTACGGGCCGAGCAGATTTCCGTTCTGGACTTTGAAGTACGTCCAGCACTGCGTGAACCGGACCTCGGCGTAGAACGTGTTCGAGTAGGCGAACCCGATCTTCGTGTGCGAGCCTGTCGCCTTCGCGCAGGTGAACCTAAAGAAGCTCATCTGAAATTCCTGCGGTCCGACGTTCGTGGCCTTGATCGGCGCCGGTTTTTCTTCGCTGATGTACTTCCCGGGACGCTTCAACTGGGCTTCGAAGGCGCCGGGTTCCTGCGCGATCGCCGTGGTGGCGAATACACCCAAGAGTGCGGCAACCGAAATGAGCCCAAACAGTGTCTTCCTGATGGTCATTCTCCGTGTTCCTTTCGGGCTCGGTTATTTAGGGGCCGGACGCCCACGACCGTAACCGACTCGGTCTACGGTCCCTCCAGACCGCAAGCGTCACAGGAGGGTACCAGCACAATCGGGCTCGCGCAACACGATCGGGAACCCTAAGAACCTTGTTAAGACCTCATCGAACGTGCCCATTTCTCTGCATTCAGGCGGCTTACCATGGCCTTAGGTGACGGTTCCAACATGACGGCAATGCGGCTGCGCGCTCCACTCGGCACCAAGGGCCCGGGCGCTACCCCGCTCGCGGCTGGCGTGGCGGCACTCGTGCTCGCCGCCGGCGCGGCAGGGTGCGGCGGCTCGTCGGACACGAAGACCCAGTCCTCGTCGTCCTCGCCCTCGCACTCCGAGACGATCGGCGCCATCGCTGCGGGCTACCTCGGGATCTCCCGCGCGCAGCTGCGCCACGAACTCGCGAAGGGCCGCTCGCTCGCGCAGATCGCCGAATCCAAGGGCCGCACGCCGAAGTCGCTCGCCGAAGCGATCCTCAAGGTCCACCTCAAACGCCTCGAAGCGGAGGTCAAGTCCGGCGCCATCTCGCAGGCGCAGCTCGAAACGCGCATGGCCTCGCAACGCAGGCACGTCGAAATTCGGCTCGAGCGTGCCGGCTCGGTGGCGGTCAGCGTCGTGACGAGCGCCGCGGAGCACTATCTGCACATGAGCGAAGCGCGCCTGCGCGCCGAACGAGCCAAGGGGCTGTCGCTTGCCCAGATCGCCGCGTCCGTGCCCGGACGCTCGGCCGCTGGACTGATCGACGCTGTCGTCGCTGCCGAGCAGGCGCGGCTGCGTGCGGCGGGCAACGACACCGGTGCTGGCGCTCCGTCGCCGGCGCAGATCAAGCGCCGCGCGACGCTCGTGGTCGACCACAAGCCGGTGAGCTCCACCGGCAAGGGCGGCGGCAAAAAGCACAGCAGCGCAAAGTCAAGCGAATCGGAATCGTCGGGCAGCCAGGCGTCATCAGAAGGCGGCTGACTTCAGCGCCGGTCGCCGCGGGCGCCGCGCCACGATTTGTCGCGACGGCGGCCGTTCCCCCGGGTGAACGACGCGGACTTGCATGCGCGGCGGGAGGGTGCTGTGCAATGCTGCCCGGCGTTCTGAGCGTTTGAGGGGGGATCGGAGAGGGGCGGGTTGAGCACCGAGTCGCAGAGCAGCGAGGACGCGGCGGCGCCCGGCGGAGCGCCGCCTTCGCCAGAGGTCCCAGCGAAAGAGACTGCCCCGCCCAACGCCGGCTGGACACTTACCGCGCTGATCCTCGTCGCCGCGGTCGCGAATCTCAACCTGTCCGTCGCGAATGTCGCGCTGCCGGATATCGGCAAGCATTTCGACTCGAGCCAGACGACGCTCGACCTGATCGCGGTCGGCTACTCGCTCGGCCTCGCGTGCTCCGTGTTGTGGTTCGGGGCGCTCGGCGACCGCTACGGGCGCAAGCTGATGCTGATGGCCGGCACGATCCTCGCCGTGCCGATGTCCCTGCTAGCCGCGTTCGCGCCGAGCGACACCGTGCTCTTCATCGCCCGACTCGGCGGCGGCCTGTGCGCAGGCATGGCCTACCCGACGACGCTCGCTCTGATCACTGCGCTCTGGTCGGGGCCGGGGAGAACGCGCGCGATCGCGTTGTGGTCCGGTATCGGGGCGGCGATCGCCGCGCTCGGTCCCCTCGCTTCGGGCTTCCTGCTCGAACATTTCGAATGGGGGTCCGTGTTCCTGCTCACGCTCCCGCTCGCGATCGTCGCGATCGTGATGGCGTGGCGCCTGGTTCCCGCCCACGTCAACGAGACGACCGCGTCGGTCGACAACCTCGGCGGGATCCTGTCTGTCGTACTCGTCGGCGCTCTGATCATCTCGATCAACCTGGCCCCGGTGCCCGGCAAGACGACGGCCACGCTCGTGCTCGCGGGATTGGCGCTTGTCGCGGCGATCGTCTTCCTTGTGCGTCAGCGGCGCGCGGCGAACCCCCTCTACGACCTCGCCGTCGCGGTGCGACCGACGTTCTGGGTCGGCGCGGTCGCGGGCATTATCGTGTTCGGCTCGCTGATGGGCGCGATGTTCATCGGCCAGCAGTTCCTGCAGAACGTCCTCGACTATTCGACGCTCGACGCGGGCCTTGCGATCCTGCCGGCGGCGCTCCTGATGATCCTCGCGGCCCCAAGGTCGGCGAAGATCATCGAGGCGCGCGGGACGCGGGCGTCGATTCTCATCGGGCAGGTCTTCGTCCTGCTCGGCTTCCTCACGATGCTCCTGCTCTGGAAGGAGAACATCCCCTACTGGAAGGTCGGTCTCGCGTACGCCCTCGTCGGGGTCGGCGTCGGCCTTGCCGGGCCGCCGACTTCGAACGCGCTGACGGGTTCGGTACCGGTGCGCCGGGTCGGAATGGCCTCGGGCACCGCCGACCTGCAGCGCGACCTCGGCGGCGCGATCATGCAGTCGATCTTCGGCGCGCTGTTGACAGCCGGCTACGCAGCCGCGGCCGCGATGAGCGTGTCCTCGTCCGGCTCGAACGTCAACGCGAGCGTGGAAGCCGAGCTCACCAAGTCCTTCTCGAGTGCCGCCGACCTCGCCAAGCAGTACCCGGCGCACGCGACGCAGATCATCGAAGGGGCGAAGGCCGCTTTCCTGCACGGCGACCAGTGGGCTTATGCGGCGGGAATCATCGCGGTCTTGTTGGGGGCCGTCATCGTCTTCGCGCGCTTCCCCCGACATGATGAGGAGACGGCGCTGCTCGCGTCCTACGCGAAGGCCGACGCCTAGCCCGCATGCCGTCGGAAGCGCTCTCGTTCGCCCTCGCGGCGTCGATCTACCCGCCCGCGCTGGCGGCGATCATCGCGCTGGGACGGGGGCAGGAGGTTCGCCTGCGGGTCGTGCTGCTGGTCATCGGGGCCTTCTTCACCGTCTTCGTCGTCGGCTGCATCATCCTGCTGCTCTTCTCGCAGGCGCACGCGTCCAAGAACGACGTGCGCACGCCGAGCGCGTGGGTGTACATCCTGGGTGGAGTCATCGTGCTGTGGCTCGCGTGGCGTCTGCACCGCAAACCCGCGAAGCCCAAACGGCCGCCGGAGGAACGCGAGCCCTCGAAAATCGACAGGTACCTGGAAGGAAAGTGGCTCGTGCTGCTGCTCGGCGTGATCCTCTACGTGATCCCGTCGCCGATCTTCATCGGCGGCCTGAAGGCGATCGCGGACACGCACGCCTCGACGGGTACGCAGGTCGCGTACCTGATCCAGATGATGCTCATCATGCTTTGGATGATCGAGATCCCGATGCTCGTGATGATCGCGTTCCCCGAGCGCGGCACCGCCATCCTCGAGTCGATCAACAGCTGGTTCGGCCAGCACGGCCGCTCGATCGGCGAGGTGGCGCTCGTGCTGCTCGCGGCGTACCTGCTCATCGTCGGCGTGATCGAAGCTCTCCACTGATAGCGGACGACCGCAGACGCGGCTGACGCGGCGTCTATGCTCGCGCCATGCTCAGGCGCTGGGGGATACGCATGGGACTGTCTTTGCTCGGCGTCGCGTGCGGGCTGCTGCTGTCGGCGGCGATCCTCGAAAAGTTCTCCATCTCGGCCGGCGCATTCGTCGTCGCGACGGTCCTCTTCTGGCTGATACACCTCGTCGTGCAGGTGTTGGCACTGAAAGTGCTCGTGCGCCAGCCCTCCGTCGCTCTCGCGGGGCTGCTCGCGCTCGCGTCGACGGTCGTCGCGCTGGCGATCGTCGCCGCCGTCGTCTCGGGCCTGCATGTCCACGGCGCGAGCACGTACCTGTTCGCGACCGTGATCATCTGGGTCTGCACGGCGATCGCCGACACCGCGGCGTCGCGCATCGTCCGTGAGCGCCGCGAGGAGCGCCGCGCCTAGCGGCTCGCGGTTGCCGCGGCGCCGCGCGGCGCCGTCGCGGCGGCGGGAATGCGGCTCATCGCCCGCTCGGCGAGGGCCGTGATCGTCAGCGACGGGTTCACGCCGGGGTTGGCGGGGACCGCCGCGCCGTCGCATACGAGCAGGTTCTGGTAGCCGAAGACGCGCTGCTCGGCGTCGACGACGCCGCGCGAGGGGTCGGCGCCGATCACGGCGCCGCCGAGGATGTGGGCGGTCGATGGGATGTTGAAGAGGGCCTCTATCGCCGACGTCTGGGCGATGCCGCCGGTACGGTCCGCCATCCAGGCCGCCGCCTTGTTGCCGATCGGAAGGAACGTGGGGTTGGGGCGGTCGGGGTCCTGTTCGGTCTGGAGCCTTTCGATTCCGAACGGCCCCCTGCGGGGGCGCAGCGACATGTAGTTGTCGAGCGACTGCATCACGAGCACGATGATCGTGCGCCGCGAATAGTGCCTGGCGAACAGGAGCTGCAGCAGTCGGCGGGGGTGGCGCGCGATCTCGCCGAGAAGCTTGAGCGGGCGCGTCACGCGGGTGCCGGCACCCGTCAGCAGCGTGTAGAAGAGGCGCATCGAGTTGCCCGCATCGCCGTACGTGACGGTCTCGATGTGCGTGTTGGCGTCCGGGTAGATGGACGAGCTGATCGCGATCCGCCGCGTCAGGTCGTGCTCGGTGCCCTCGGGCACCGTCACCGTGAGGATCGACTCCGAGTTGGTGCGGACGAGTTCGCCCAGCCGGGACGACAGCCGCGGCAGGGCGCCTCGCGCCTGGCAGCGGCGCAGGAGTTTGTTCGTGCCGAGCGCCCCCGCGGCGAAGATGACGCCGCGCGCGCTTAGCGTCTGTCCCCCGCGCGCGAACCACGCACCGGAGCGGACCGAGCGGACCGCGTAGCCATCGCCGCCGTCGCCGCGTCCGAGCGGTCGCACTTCGACGACCGTGCGCTCCGGCAGGACGCTCGCGCCGCGCTCTTCGGCGAGGTACAGGTAGTTCTTGACCAGCGTGTTCTTCGCGCCGACCCTGCAGCCGACCATGCAGCGCCCGCAAAGCTCGCAGCCCGTGCGCGCGGGGCCGTCGCCGTCGAAGTAGGGGTCGGCGACCTTCTCTCCCGGCTCGCCGAAGTAGATGCCGACGGGCGTGTGCCGGTAGGTGTCCCCGACGCCGAGGGACTCGCCGAACTGCTTCAGCAGCTGGTCGGCCGGGTCCTCGTGCGGGTTTTCACACACGCCGAGCATTCGCTGCGCCTCGGCATAGTGCGGCGCGAGCTCGCGCTCCCAGTCGGCGAGCTCGCGCCACTGGGGGTCGTTGAAGAAGGCGCCCTCCGGCACGTAGAGCGTGCAGGCGTAGCCGAGGCTTCCGCCGCCGACGCCGGCACCGGAGACGACGGCGATGTCCTTGAACACCGAAAGCCTGCAGATCCCCTTCAGACCGAGCTTCGGCGCCCACCAGTAGCGGCGGGCGTCGGCGGTCGAGTCGGGAAATTCGTGGTCCTGGAAGCGCCTGCCGGACTCGAGCACGGCGACGCTGTAGCCCTTCTCGCTGAGCCGCAGCGCCGAGACGCTGCCGCCGAAGCCCGAGCCGACGACGATCCAGTCGTAGTCGTATTCGCGCGTCATGCGCCGGCGTCGTCGCGCTCGAGCGCGGCGACGGTGCGGACGATGATCTGCGCGAGCTCGTCCGGCGCGTCCTCCTGGCTGAAGTGCGCGGCGCTCTCGAGCACGATGTGCTGCTGGCCCGCAGCGCCGGGGATCAGTTTCACGAGCACGCGGTCGGCGCCGCGGGTGATCGGGTCGAGCGCACCGAAAGCGCAGACGAACGGGCGCCCGAAGCCTTTGAGCCCCTCCCACGCCGCGCGGTTCGGCGCGCTCGCGGGGTCGTCCGGGGCGATCGGGACGAGCGACGGGAAGATGCGCGCGCCGGCCTTGTAGCGGTCGTCCGGGAAGGGCGCATCGTAGGCCGCCACCTCCTCGGTGCTGAGTTCGCGCGCGGTGCCGCCGTTGACGATGCGGCCGATGTCAAAGCTCTCGGCCGTGCGCGAGAATTCGCGCCAGGCCCGGAATGCGTCACCGGGATCGTGGTCGCCGGTCGGCAGCATCGTGTTGGAGGCGACGACCGCGGCGAACCGCTCGGGGTGTTCGCCGACGATCCGCAGGCCGAGCAGCCCGCCCCAGTCCTGGCAGAAGACGACCGCGTCACGCAGCTCGAGCCGGTCTACGATCAGCTCGGCGAGCCAGTCGACGTGCTGCTGGTAGGAGTAGTCCTCCTGGCGCGTCGGCTTGTCGGAGCGCCCGAACCCGATCAGGTCGGGCGCAACGACGCGCAGGCCGGCGAGCAACAGCGGCGGGATCATGTGCCGGTACAGGTACGACCAGCTCGGCTCGCCGTGCAGCAGGAGAACCGTTCGTGCGTCGCGCGATCCCTCGTCGATGTAGGCCATCCGCGCGGCTGCGTCGCCGCCCTGCGCGAGGGAGGCGTACTCGGGCTCCCAGCTCCAGTCGGGGAGGCCGTCGAAACGCTCGTCGGGGGTGCGGATCAGGTCCATGCGGGCTCCGGCAGCGGGATTCTTACCGATGGCGCGGGCGCGCGCACGGGCAGCGTCGTGCGCCGGCTGACGAACAGCGCTTGCCTTGGCCTCCCGTCCCCCGCGCGGACGCCCAAGGCGTGGCGCGCGCTTGTGCGTGTTCAGCTCGCCGCGTTGTGCGGCAGGACGACATCCGCCGCCTCGGCGGGCGTGACGTCGGGGTAGAGGGCGCGCAGCGCCAGAACCGCGGCCCCGCCCCCGACGAGCTGGGCGACGATGAAGCCGGGCACTGACGAAGGCGCGATCCCGGCGAAGGAATTCGAGAACACGCGGCCGATGGTGATCGCGGGGTTGGCGAAGCTCGCCGAGCTGGTGAAGAAGTAGGCGGCTCCGATATACGCGCCGACGGCGGCCGGGGCGAAGTTTCCGCGCCGCGTGCGCGCCAACGAGAAGATCACGAGAATCAGCCCCGCGGTCGCGATGACCTCGGCGAAGAGGTGCGCGGGCGTAGCGCGGTGCTGGGTGCTGACGCTCACCGCAGCGAGTTCGAACATCACGTTCGCGACCACGGCGCCGAGGACGCAGCCAGCTATCTGAAACGGGGCGTAGGCGAAAGCGTCGCGCCAGCTGATGCCCTTGAAGCTCGCGTCGGTGAGCGAGACGACGGGGTTGAAGTGGCCGCCCGAGACGGGGCCGAACATGAGGATTATCGCGAACAGTCCCGCAGCCGTCGCCGCGGCGTTCTCGAACAGCTGAAGCCCCGCGTCCCCGGCCGAGAGCGTCTGGGCGGCGATCCCGGACCCGACGACAAGCGCTGCGAGGAAGGCGGAGCCGAGGAACTCGGCGAGTAGCCGTCGCCACATCGCCGGCACGGACGGGGCGGGCTTCACGCGGCCAGGACCAGCTTGTCGGCGAACTCCCCCGGCAGCCCCGCGTTGCGTACTTCGCGCGCGACGCGCTCGGCGTCGTACGCGACCCGTTCGATCCGGGCGTCGAAGCCGCCGGCCGCCTCCTCGAGCAAAGCGAACGAGCCGCGGGGGTCGCCGTCCTTGGGCTTGCCGACGGAACCGCAGTTCACGAACGTCACGCCGCCGTATCTGGCGATCCAGGGCTGGTGCGTGTGGCCGAACACGAGCAGCGGGTCGTCCTCGGCGGCGGCGAGACGCTCGAACAGGCGCGCGGGCTTGTCCGCGAAGAGGTACTCGTTCACTTTTCGCGGCGAACCGTGCACCAGGTGCACGCCGGCGCCGCCGAGCCCGAAGTGCAGGTCGAACGGGAGTGCGAGCATGAACGCCTTTGACTCGTCGCTCGTCGCGTCGAGTGTCCAGTCGACCGACATCCGCCCCAGCGCGCGGTCGTGTGAAGTGACGTACGCGCAGCCACAGTCCTCTTCGTTGCGGGCGATCGCGTAGTCGTAGTTGCCGTAGATCGTCGGGATCTGACGCGCCGCGATCAGCTCGCAGACCTCGTTCGGGTGCGGCCCGTAGCCGACGAGATCCCCGCCGCAGTACGTGGTCTCCACGCCGAGCTCGTCGATCCGGCCGAGCGCGGCTTCGAGAGCCGGGAGGTTCGCGTGGATGTCGGTGATGACGGCGACGCTGCGCCCCATCGCGCGAACATATCCATTGACAGATGTCTTTTCAATCGATATACGTAAATCGATGCTCGTCGATCTGGAGCTCGCCCCGAAGCACAAGCGCGCCGCCGGCGAGCGCTGCTGCGAGCCGGTCGCCTACCCCGACGTGGAGCGCGCCGACGCCTCGCGGATGGCCGACGTCGCAAAGGCGCTTGGCGATCCGATTCGCCTGCAGCTCGTCGACGTTCTGCGCAAGAACGCAGGGAAGGTATGTGTGTGCGAGCTCGTGCCGCTGTTCGACGTCTCCCAGCCGACGCTCTCGCACCATCTCAAAAAGCTCCGCGACGCCGGGATCGTCGACTGCGAGCGACGCGGCTTGTGGGCCTACTACTACGTCATCCCGGGGGCGCTTACGGAGCTTTCGGCATGGCTGGAATGAGCAGCGAGGCCGACTGCTGCGCGGCGGCCGAGCCGCCGGGTCCCGACGGCGCGGCCGAGTTGCACGAGCGGGTCCGCGCGCGCTACGCCGCCGCGGCGAGGGCTAGCGCCGGGCGCCAAGGCTCACCCAGCCCCGCACCGTGCTGCCGCGACGTCTCGACGTCGGACGGAGACGGAAAGCAGGTCTTCGGCAGTGCCCTCTACCCGTCCGAAGAGGCGCGACATGCGCACGACGGCGCGGTCGCCGCCTCACTCGGCTGCGGCGTTCCGACGGCCGTCGCCGACCTCAGGGAGGGCGAGACGGTTCTCGACCTCGGCTCAGGCGCGGGAGCTGACGTCCTCATCTCGGCGCGCCGCGTCGGACCCGGTGGGCGGGCAATCGGGATCGACATGACCGACGAGATGCTCGCGCTCGCGCGGGCCAATGCGCGCGAGGCCGGCGTCGAAAATGCCGAATTCGTCCGCGGCGAGATCGAGAGCCTCCCGCTTCGCGACGCATCGGTCGATGTCGTGATCTCCAATTGCGTGATCAACCTCGCGGCGGACAAGCCGCAGGTGCTGCGGGAGGCGGCGCGAGTGCTGAAGCCCGGCGGACGCCTCGCTGTCTCGGACGTGATCGCAGATCCCGGCATGGACGAGCACGCGCGTTCAGAGATGATCGCCTGGACGGGGTGCGTCGCCGGCGCGCTGACACGCGTCGAGTTCGCGGAGGCGCTCGCTTCCGCCGGCCTCGTCGACGTCGAGATCAGGGAGACCCACCGCGTGCACGAGAAGGCCGCGGCGGCGGTCATCAAGGCACGCAAGCCGATCGGCGACGCAGCTTGACTACCGAGGAGATCCGACTTGGAGCGCCTCGCGCATCCCGGAGAGGGCGCGATCGCCGACTCGCTTGAAGGCGAGGCCGAGTAGCGGGTCGGCAAGCTTGAGGACGCCGTTGAGGGCGAGGTCGGCGTCGTACGTGATCCGCGTGCCGCCGTTGCGCCTCTCAAACGTGATCCGGTCGAACGACACGACGCTGGCGTTCTCGCCACGCAGCGCGACTGCGACCGGCGGCTCGTACTCGACGATGCTGTAGATGAGCGTCGACTTCCGGCCGAGGAACTTCGCGACGAGCCGAAACTGGCTGCCCCGCGCGATCGGACCGCGGCCGAGTCGCTCGGCTTCGACGACACCGGGATCCCATTCGGCGGTCGTCGAGAAGTCGCTGAGGTAGGCGAAGACGTCGTCGGGGGAGCGGGACGTTTCGAGCGTTGCCTTGTAGCGGGCCATCGGGGCCTCCTTACGGGTTTGGGCGGTGCGCGGCGGCGACGTCCCGCCATCCGCTTAGTCGTTCGCATTCGGCCCAGAGCCGCTCGCGGTCCTCTGCGGTCTCCCGCGTCCACGACACGCGGTGGGTCGGCCGTTCGCGGCGGTCATGCCAGAGGCCGCCGGAGCGGCACGCCGGCTCGGCCGCCGCCCCCAGCCAGACGATGGTGTCGGCACCTTGCGCGGGCGTGCGCAGCAGCCTCCTCGTCGCGTTGTAGAAGCGGGGCAACGATGTCTCGAGTCCCGGGGTGTCGGCCCAGCCGGGATGCATTGCGTGGACGACGACGCCGGTGCCGGCGAGCCGCTCTGACCACATCTCGGTGAGGACCACCTGGGCGCGCTTGGTCTGCGCGTAGGCGGTGGCGCCGTCGAACTTTCCGCGGCTGCTCTGTAGGTCGTCCGCATGGATTCGTTGCGTATACATGCCGCCCGAGGACACGTTGATGATGCGAGCGGGCGCGCTCTGCTCCAGCAGGGGGATCAGCAGGTTCGTCAACAGGAACGGCCCGAGTACGTTCGTCGCGAATGTCAGCTCGATGCCGTCGACGGAACGAGAACGCTCCCGCGGCAGCACGCCGGCGTTGTTGACCAGCACGTCCAGGCGCGGGGCCGCCTCGCGCAAACGTTCGGCAAAGCCCCGCACCGCGCTCAGGTCGCTGAGGTCGCAGAGGTCGAGCTGAACGTCCCGATTGCCCGATCGTGCGACGATCTCGTAGCGAGCGCTGTCGCCGCGGGAGCGATTTCGTGCGAGCAGCCGGACGCTTGCGCCAAGGCTCGCGAAGCCCTCGGCCGCCGCGAGACCGAGCCCGGACGTCGCGCCGGTTACGAGCACCGTCCGACCGTCCATCGATGGCAGGACAGCGTCGCCCCATGCTGCGCTTCGAAGCTGGTAGCCGAGGCGCGTGTAGCCCGCCACGACGGTGCGGTCAAGCACCCAGTCGAGCGCAGAGGCGATCACGCCGGTCGCCGCGGGCAAAGGCGCCGCGAGACTAGGCGGCAAGGCCCGCGGCCTCACCAACCGCATCGCCGCCGAGCAGCTCGACGCCCATCGAACGGGCGAGCGCGCCGTTAGCGCCGGCGCCGCCGATACCGACACGGACCCGGGGCGCCAGCTCGCTGATCTGCTCGCTCGATTCGATGAAGCGCTGCTCGCTGATCGCAGAGAGCACCACGATGCTCGGGGCGACGTCGCGGACGGCGTCCGCAACCGCGTGCAGCGGCGTGTCGACGCCGAGGAAGGTGATCCGCCAGCCGCGCTCCCTGAGCGTCAGCCCGAAGCAGATCAGTCCGAGCTCGTGCCGCTCGCCGGGCGGGCAGGCGAGAACCGCCCGCGGGCCCACCCCGTTCCCCCAGCCCTGAGCCAGGGCGCGGAGCCGCCCGCCGATGACGTTGCTCGCGAAGTGCTCCTGCGCGATGCTCACCTCAGCCTTGGCCCAACGCTCTCCGAGCCGGTGCAGGAAGGGCAGGATCACTTCCGAGAGCGCGAACGGCAGCGCGAAGGCTCTGAACAGATGGTCGAGCGCCGATTGGGCAAGCGGCTCGTCGAGCGCTTCGATCCCGTCGCAGAGCGCGGCCTGGATCCCGGCGAAACTCGCCGCACCGGCACGGCTCTCGGCCCCGTCGCTCAGCATCGCGACGCGGGCGGCCTCGGCCGCCGACAGTCCCGCGTCGAGGTTCTCGCGCATCAGGCGCACCCGCCGCTCGTCCGCTTCTGAGAACAGGCGAAGCCCGCCCTTGGTGCGTTCGGGACGCACCAGCCCGTAACGCTGCTCCCAGGCGCGCAGCACCTCGGGGGTCACGCCGACGCGTCTGCTGAGCGCGCCAATTCGTAGTCGCGGACCGTCGGTCACAGCCGCAGTCTATAGAAAAACCTCGACAAGATCTCTACGAAGTCTCTATAGTACGTGCGGTGACCTCACGCGCTGCGATAAAGCGAGCGACGCGCCCCGGCCCGGGAGCCGCCGCGCCCCTTGCCGAAAGTGATCCGTCGCGCGGTTCGACCCGTAGAGCCTGGGTATGAGAATCGCGATCGTTGGCGCCGGAGTCTCCGGGCTTGTCTGCGCGCACCGGCTGAGCGCCCAGCACGACGTCGTCGTATTCGAGGCGGAGGACCGGGCCGGCGGCCACGCGAACACGGTGCACGTCGAGACGGAGCACGGGGCTCACGACATCGACACTGGCTTCATCGTCTTCAACGACAGGAACTACCCGAACTTCGAACGGCTGCTGGACGAGCTCGGCGTGAGGACGCAGCTGTCCCAGATGAGCTTCGGCGTGAGCGACGGGGCGAACTTCGAGTACAACGGAGCCTCGGCTAACGGGCTCTTCGCGAGCCGCGGCCACCTCGTCAAGCCGTCATTCCACCGCATGATCACGGACCTCGTGCGCTTCAACCGCGATGCGCGCGCGCTCCTCACGACGGACGGCGACCCGTCGCTGCGCGATTGGCTCGCCGCCCGCCGCTATTCGACCTACTTCGTCGAGCGCTTGATAGTGCCCCAAGCGGCGGCGGTGTGGTCCGCCGACCCGGCCCAGATGTGGTCGTTTCCCGCGCGCTTCCTGGTCGAGTTCTTCGACAACCACGGGATGCTCGGATTCCGCGCGCGCCCGCGCTGGCGAACGATCACCGGAGGGTCACGCACGTATGTCCAAGCGCTGACGCGGCCGCTCGGGGAGCGTCTCAGGCTCGCGACACCAGTGACGGAGATAACGCGGCACACGGACCACGTCGTGGTGTCATCCCGCGGCTTCGAGTCGGAGCGCTTCGACGCCGTAGTGATCGCGACGCACTCGGATCAAGCTCTGGCACTGCTTGGTGACGCCAGTGATCGCGAGCGCGAGCTGCTCGGCGCGATCCCGTACCAGAGCAACGAAGCGGTGCTGCACACCGACCGCTCGCTGCTCCCGCGCCGCCGCCGCGCCTGGGCGAGCTGGAACTACCACCTGGACGAGGGCGCGAGCGGCCACTGCACGGTGACCTACCACTTGAACCGCTTGCAGGCGCTGCAGGCCGACCGCGAGTTCTGCGTCACCCTCAACCGCGGCGCCGCGATCAACCCCGAGCGGATCATTCAGAGGATCCGCTACGCCCACCCGGTCTACACGCCCGCGGGCGTAGCGGCGCAGTCGCGCCACTATGAGATCAGCGGACACAACCGCACCCACTTCTGCGGTGCCTACTGGGGATGGGGGTTCCACGAGGACGGCGTCGCGAGCGCGCTGAGGGTCGTGCGCGAGATCGGCGCCCGGCGGGTGCAGGCGGTCGGGGTATGACTGCCAGCGCGATCTACGAGGGCACGATCCGCCACCGGCGTTTTGCGGTCCGCCGCCACGAGTTCACGCATCGTGTCGCGCTCGCCTACGTCGACCTTGACGAGCTCGATGGCCTGCTCGACGGGCGGCTCGTCGCCACCCGTCCGGGCCTCGTCCGCTTTCGCCGACGGGACTACCTCGGCGATCCCGCAGTCGGACTTGCGCAGGCCGTGCGGACGCACGTGTCGCGCCGGACGGGCTTGACCCCGAGCGGGCCGATCCGGCTACTGACACAGCTGCGCACGTTTGGGCACTGCTTCAACCCGGTCAGCTTCTACTACTGCTTCGCGCCCGACGAGCACCTCGAGGCGATCGTCGCCGAGGTGACGAGCACCCCTTGGGGAGAGCGCCACGCTTACGTACTCGCCAAGACAGGCGACGGACCGGTCCTGAGCGGCACTTCTGAGAAGAAGCTCCACGTATCCCCGTTCATGCCGATGGAACAGCATTACGAGTGGCGCGTCGCGACGCCCGGCCCGACGCTGTCGGTGCACATCGAGAGCCGCGAGCACGAGCGGCGTGTCTTCGACGCCACGCTGGCGCTGCGTCGCGCCCCGCTGACCCGTGCGGGCCTTTTTCGCGTCTCGGCGCGTTACCCCGCATCCACGTTGCGCGTACTCGCACTCATCTACGGGCACGCGGCGGCGCTGAAGCTCAAGGGCGTGCCGATGCACGGCCGTCCGCGGGTGCCGGCATGACCCCGCGTGAGCGCGTGGCTCGACGAACACTGCTCAGCCTCCTGGAGCGGCTCCCAGAGGGCCGTCTGACGATCATCGAGGGCCAGCAGCGCATGACGTTCGGCCGCGGCGATCCGCGGGCGACCGTCGAGGTCCTCTCGGCGCGCCTCTGGCCGATGCTCCTGCACGGAAGCCGCGGGCTGGCCGAGGCCTATACGGACGGTCATTGGACATCGCCCGACCTGACGGCCGTCGTGCGCGTCGCCGCGCGCAACGCGTCCGTGCTCGACCTGTGGCGTCGCCGCGTCGCTCCGGCGCGAACGGCACTCCAGGTCGCTCGCGGCCTGCGCGCGCGCAACACGCGCGCTCGGAGTCGCCGCAGCATCGCAGCACATTACGACCTCGGGAACGAGTTCTTCGCGCTGATGCTGGACGAGACGATGACTTATTCCTGCGCCTACTTTTCACGCCGCGAGATGACGCTCGGACAGGCCTCGACGGCGAAGCTCGAGCTCGTGTGTCGCCAGCTCGAGCTTCAATCCGACGACGACGTGCTGGAGATCGGCAGCGGATGGGGCGCCTTCGCTGTTTACGCGGCGAAGACACGCGGCTGCCGGGTCACCACCACGACGATCTCGCGCGAGCAGTACGAGTACGCGCGGGCGCAGGCACAGGCGGCCGGTGTCGCCGACCTAGTTACGGTGCTGTGCGAGGACTATCGCGATCTGCGCGGTAGCTACGACAAGCTCGTCTCGATAGAGATGATCGAGGCCGTCGGTTGGCGCGACTTCGGCACGTTCTTCGCGCGTTGCTCGAACCTGCTCGCCGCCGACGGGAGCTTGCTGCTGCAGGCGATCGTGATCGACGACCGCGCCTACGCGGTGGAAAGGACATCGCGAAGCTTCATTCGAACTCACATTTTCCCCGATGGCTGCCTTCCCTCGCTCGAGGTAATCGCGCGGTGCGTTGCCCGGCACGCGGACCTGCGCATCACGTCACTCAAGGACCTCACGCCGCACTACGCCGAGACGCTGCGGCGCTGGCGCGCCAACTTCGAGGCCGCGCACGCTCGTGCCGAAGAACTCGGTTATGACGAGCGCTTTCGGCGTATGTGGCGCATGTATCTCGCCTATTGCGAGGCGGGCTTCGAGGAGCGCCGGATCGGTGTCGTGCAGATGCATCTCGCAAAGCCTCGATGGCGCGAACGCGCGGGCTTCATGCAGCCGGAGGTGATCGCGTCGGCGCCCGAATCGCGTGCCTCCGCCGCGCCCAGTCCTCTCGGCCGCAGCGTGAGCGCGGGAAGGACATGACTACCGACCGTGCCGAACGCGGCCGCCTGGCTCCCGCCCAAGCGCGAGCAGCTCGCCGTCGGGCCGGCTACCCCGCCCTCATTTCTCGCCTGCTGTCGGATGCGACCACGCGTCTTCCTCCCGGGGGCGACGTTCCCGCTTGAACGCACCGGCTCGGGCGCAGGGGCTTCTGGCGAGTGGGGATCGAATTTCGTGGCACCGCGCGAGCTGCGATCACAGCTGCGCCGAGTACACGAAGCGCAGACCGGGCTCTCCGGGTACGGTGACGCCCGCGAGCACCCGCTGAAAGCCGAGGGCTTCGAGGCAGCGCCAAGACCGAACGTTTGTCTCCTGCACGTCTACACGGATCCCGCGCACGCCCGGCATCGCGCGGACGTGACGGTCGATAAAGACCGCGAGCATCGCGCGGCCGAGGCCGCGTCCCGTCAACCGCTCCTCACCAATCAGATAGTCCAGGCCCGCCTCGTGCGGTCCAGCGCCTATCGCACCCCCGTACTCACGGTGGTCGGCCCACCGGTAGGACTGGATCATCCCGAAGGCACGCCCGTCGAGCTGAGCGACGTACCAGTCGACGTCATCCGGGCTAAGCCGATATTGCGCCTCGAAGTCCTCGGGCGACTCCCACCACTCGGCGACATGGGGGCAGGCAATCCACCCCTTGAGCAAGGGAAGGTCCTCGGGCTCGCAGGGCCTGAATCCGATCGAGGCCTCCACCAGGTTTCGGGTGTCGTGAGCATCGGCCACGACCTAAAAGTCTCACGCGCGCGCGACGGCGACGACGTAAGCCTTCGGGTCCCTCAGCTCGCCGACCGCTTCGCGGATCAGCCGCCGCGCTTCACCGGCGATGTCGGACACGGCGGCGCGCCGAACCGTGTCAGGCGGGGTAACGCGAGCTGCCGCGGGCGTCGATGGCTCTCATATGAGCTTCGATCAGCGACGTTGGCGGACGCGTCTGAAGGCCATTGGCGCGCTCGTCGTGCTCAGTCTCGTGGTCCCGCTTCTCATCTCGCCGGGGAAGACGAGATCGTCGTCGCCGGTCCCCAGAGCTGCTTGCCCGCGCAAGCACCGCTCTACAGAGCGGTGTTTCGAGCGCGCCCGAGAGGATTCGAACCTCTGACCTTCGGTTCCGTAGTCGGCCATTTCACGCGTGATTTAGCTCTGCTGAGCCGATCTCGATCGAGCTGAGCGATGTTGGCCGGGGTCAGATTTGCCTAGTTCGGGACATATTTCGGGACACGGCCGCACAGCTGGCGGCGGGCCGCTCTATGTCGGTGGGTGGTAGACGGCGATCGAAATGCCGGGCGAGCCGCTCCAGATCACGGCGACTTCCCCGACGGCGTCCATGCCGTCGCGGATCTCGTCCTCGAGCGGCTCTTCGCCGCCGGCCGAGATCAGCTGAGCTGTTTCAAGGTGATCGTCGTGCCCGACCGCTGCCGTCACCCGGCTGCATGGGGTTGCCACCCCGTCGCTTCTGATTTCGCTGTGGGCGACCGTGCACCACGCGGCCGCGAACTGGCCGTTGTCGTCGGCTGCCAGCTGCGGTTCTTCGATGCCTCGCGGTCCCTGATATCCCGCTGGCGCGTCCACAGGTGCCGGTCGCGTGATGCGCGCGCCGTCGGCTTCCATCGCTGACCAGCGTCCGGCGATGCGGTATGTCGCCGTTCGGCTATACAGGGCCAACGCCGCCTCCGCTCCGTCGGAGATCGTGTCGAGTTCCCACCCGCCGGCGGTTGGCGATAGCTCGTGGGGACCGAGCCAGCGACCGCCGGGCCGCCGCACCTCGGACCACAATCCGGCGCAGTGGCTCACCCGGCGGCATTCGTGTTTGTTCTCGACCGACATCGCGAAGACGGTCAACGTGCCGTTATCTGAGAGCGTGAGGCCGTCTTCCACTGCCTCGTCGGCGATGCCGATCTCGCCGACTCGAATCGCCCGCGGCTTCGAGCAACGCTCGACCTCGTTGCATAGGGCGACGACCGGGCGCGTGGGACCGAGACCAGGGAAGCCGTTGTTGGTCACGCCAACCGCAGCAAATTCACCCCGGTCGTTGACCGCGACGTGTGCCCGCGCGATCCGCCCCACGGTAACGACCTGTCCGAGACCGCCGTTGCCGAGAAGCCGCGCATAGTGCAACAGCGGCGGCGACCGTGACGTCAAACTGCTTTGCCACACGACAACGACTGGACCCGTCGAACCCTGGAGCAGCCCGACAAGATTGGTCCGGGGCGGGAGCAGTTGCCGCGGTGGAGAGAAAGGCTCACCCGGAGCCGCCGCCGACACTGTCGTCTTCCCGTCGCCGTTGGACCAAACGACGTAGGCCGTGCCCGAGGCGGCGAGAGCGACGTGAAGATACGCGAATTCGCGGACGTCGGCCGCGACAACAACAGGGGCGCCAAAGCCGCCCTGAAGCGTGCCCCGATCGACCATCACCGTCTGGCCGCTCCATCCTGACGAGGCGGCTCGCGCTGACCTCGGATGCACATAGACCGGTGGAGGCGGTTCTCCGCTCAGCCAGCCGACAATCGCCTGGCCGTCCGACGTGACCTGCAGTCGAGGCGCACGCGCCGAGGCGCTTTCCGGCAAGGGCTGCGGTGAACTCCAAGACCCCGCACTCGATGTTGCGGATCGCGCGACCGCGCTTGCCCCGACGCCGGCAATGAGGAGTGCGCCCACTCCGGCAACGACCCAACGTCGCGGAGCCCGGATCATCCCGGGAGTGTAATGAGCAGGGCAACCGTCGCCCGACCACTTCGTCGTCCCGCCGAGCCGATGAGCCAGCCGTCGATCAGCTGACGGGTCCGCAGTTCGTGCAAGATGGACACAGTCGGCATCCGCCTCATCTGCGCAAGGACTCGGCCGGTATCCCGCATGACGGCGACTGTCGGACTACGGACGTATCCCGGGGGGCGGTTTGATTGTGGCTCGACCGACGAGCACGGTTCCGCGGGCTCCTCCTTGCACCCGCAGCGCGATCGGGGGTAGAGAGCCACCCGTGTCGTAGAACACTTCAATCGTCGCCGTCCGATGGCCGGCGCAGGTCAAGGCAAATGGCTGCCCGATGCGCCAGGTGATCCGGGCACCCTTGTTGACGTCCCGGCCGAGGGTTTCGCCGGTCCCGCCACCGCCTCCGGTGGCGACGTGCTTGCCGTTAATCAGGTTGTGCGGCTCGCACGCGGGGGGAGTACGGATCCCCCAGGTGTACGCGCTGCGTGCACTGGTGACAGCGTACGGTGCGATGAAGTTGAGGGTTGCCCCAGTGACTTCGTCGTGCCTTATGTGCAGGTGTACCGACAGGGGCTTCCGAAGGTCGCGGGTCGGCGCGGGACGAGGCGCGCGGGGAATTGAAGGGCAGGGATCGCCCACGTGATACGCCGTTTCCCACGGTGCGACGCTTGGCACTCGCTCGCACAGCTTGCCGTCGAGACGGTATGTGATGGAGGTCATAGGCAATTCCGGGGCAAGCTCGCCTGGAGTGCCCGGGCTCGCCTCGTATCCGCCTGATGGTGGGACGCGCGTCGCGGCTTTCACGATGAGGTACGCGCCGAGGCCCGGAACTACCTGCTGTGATCTCCCGGATGCGTCCGTGTGGTAGGCGACGCTGACTGCCTCAGGGCCGAGGAGCCCGAAGTAGATGTTCCGCAGATCACGCTTCGGCCAGCCTCGGTAAGTCGTCGGCCAGTCGGCGCTGCGGTCGCGTCCCTTCTCTTCAGCGGTCAAGGCCGTTCCTTCAAGCTGGCAGCCCGGCGACACTGGAAATATGCGCCCGCGGAATGCGTCGCGCGGGAGCGCGACGACGGGTATCGGGTGAAAGCGCCCGTCATCGTGGAAGGCGCCGTCGATGCCGAGCTCGCCGAGTTGCCCGTTCTGGACGCGGCCGATCTGGACACAAATCTCGCCGCGAGTCGTGTGCACGATTCGCATTCCCCACGGAAGGCCGCCTTCAGGATCGGCGACGCGGAGCGGCAGAAGCCGCGACGCGCCGCGAACCGGGATTCCCTCGCCGACACGCGGGTTGAGGACCTCTTCCGGTCGAACCGGCCGTCCCGTTCGCAGAACGCCGACTGCGGCGAGTGTGATCGAAGCCATGGCCAGCACGCACGCGGCGGCAATCAGCGGGAGCCTTAGGCGCCGTGTCGTGACTCGTGCGCCCGCGGTCTTCGCAGCCCCGACGGCGACGCCGTCTGCGCCGACGAGCCGTCGGTGCGCGGCGTCAACCAAATCACGTTCAAGCTTCGGAAGGATGCTCATCTCTCACCGGCCAATCTCGTTCGTAATGTGCGAAGCCCGCGACTGACGCGCTGGCGGACGACAGCCTCCGAGCAGTGCAAATCGCGTGCGATGTCCGCGTACTCACGCTCCTCGACCACGCGCGCCTGGATCGCGCGCTGCTGGTCCCCAGGGAGGTCCACGAGCGCGAGAGCGGCTTCACGGTCGTCCATCAGTCGCGTGATTGCGTCTGCCGCGTCGTCATCTATGACCAGGCGTGGGAGCCCAAGCCGACTTCGGGCCGACGATTCGACGCTTCCCCGTCGGTAGCTCGACCGCAGCACGTTGCGGGCGATCCCGAACAGCCACTGGTCGGGTCGACCCCGCTGAGGGTCGTATCTGTCGACCGTCTCCAGCGCGCTCGCGAAGGTCTCGGCCGTGAGGTCCGCCGCAAGCTCGGCGCGGCCCGTGGCCCGCATGAAAAAGCCCAACAGTGGCCGCTCGAACTGCCGGTAGAACGTGGCGAACGCGTCTGGATCAGAACGCGCCGCCACCAGAAGTTCTTGGGCGCCTAGCGTGTCGTCCTCCATCTTCGTCACCTATTAGCTCAAGCGGCCGACTCTGTGACCAACTGAGCGATCGTGCCAGCCGCTAGCTCGCCGCCGGCCCCATACGAACTAGCGCCCTCGCTCCAACTTAAAATTCGATGCGCCCCGCCTGGCGCCGTCGCCGACCCCCCGACCACGGCACCCACCGTCTTCACCCGTCCCTTTCTTCAACTCACTTCACCCACCACTGACTACCACCCCACATCTCCACGCACCCCACCGCCCATCCATCTGCCTGTTTTGACTCTTGACCTCGCTCACACACGTTGTGGGGGCGAGGTCAAGAGTCAAAACAGGGCGCCGGCGCAGCCGCGGTGGGGACCGCGTGAGATTCGAAATCCCGGATCAAATCCGGAGTCCAATCCCGCAGCCAATCTCGCGCTCAAGCGCCCATTCGTCGGTGGACGTCCCACCGCGCCGTCACGCAAGACGCCTCCTCAGCGGCCTCTTCGATGCGACCTTCCTGCGCGCTCGACGAGGTTTGGATCTCTCGCTAGCGAGTTCTCAGGAAACGTCGACGACCGCGTAGCTCGCGACGCTGTGCGGCTCGGGGAGCGGTTCGCCGTCTGCCCGGAGCCCCTCGAGGTGAAACTCGATCGCGCCGCGCATCTGCTGTTCGCACTCCTCCCGGGTGGCGCCGGTCGCAACTACGCCGGCGACGTCGGGGCTGTACGCAGAGAAGTTCTCTGAGTCGCTGCCCTCGATGACGATCAGGTATCTCTGGCTCACTTGCGCTCCATTCCCGCCTGCCTTCGGATGCTAGCCAACGTCTTCGGGTGCAAGGTGTCGCTTGGCTTGCCCGCGATGGTGACTTTCCCACTTCGCGCAGGATGCATGTACTGGCGGTGGCTGCCTCGGGTGCGCGCAAGCCGCCAGCCGTCGTCTTCCAGCAGCTTGATCAGCTCGCGCACCTTCACTGGGCGAGGTTTTCCGCTGCGCGCTCGATCGGAGCGGGCGCCTGCCCTTCCACGCTGAACGCTTCGGCCACGAGCCGGGCGTCATCCTCTCGCGGGGCGTAGTGCAAGTAGCGCATCGTCGTCTGGATGTCGGCGTGCCCCATCCACTCCTGCACCCGGCGGATGTCAGCCGTGGCGATCATGCGAGTGCCGAACGTGTGCCGCAGGTCATGGAAGCGCAGCTGTCTGAGCCCTGCACGCCGTAGCGCGGCGGCGTAGCGCCGGCGAAGCGCAGACCCGTCGAGGAACGAGCCGAGCTCACCCGGGAACGCCAGGTCGTCCTCCCCCGTGAACCATTCACGCCGCGACAGCGCGTCGAGCGCGCGTGCGACGTCCGGCGCCAGCGGCACCGATCGGACGCGCCCGGACTTCGGCGCCGTGAGTGCTCCGCCGGAGTAACTCGACCTCACGCGAACGGCCGAGCCGGCGAAGTCGACGTCCCGCCAGCGCAGCGCGACGAGCTCGCCGCGCCTCAAGCCGGTGAACGCGGCCATCAGGAAGATGGCGGCGTCTTGCTCGGAGGCCGCCGCGCGCACGAGCGCCCAGACCTCCTCCGGCGAGAAGACTTCAATGTCGCCGGTCAGGCGCACCGGATGGCGCTCGATCCCGGCCACCGGATTGACAGGCAGGCCGTACAGCTTGCAGGCCCGCACGAAGATGCCGTGCAGCAGGACCACGATTCGGTTCTTCGTGTTGTTGGCGAGTCGCGTGCGCGGCGGTGTAGCTGCGCTCCGCAAGCTCGTGCGCCAGCGCTCGATCTCGCCCGGCGTGATGTCCTCGAGCCGCCGCGGGCCGAATGCGGGCAACAGGTAGGCCGAGATGATCGACCGGTAGCCGCGCAGCGTCGAGGGCTTCAATGCGCGGTCGTGCTCGGCGTAGCGCAGGAACTCGGCGGCCGCGTCAGCGAACGTCGCGCCCGTGACGACCATCCCCGGGAGGGTCCCGCGGCGCGCCTGGTCGAAGACATCGCGGAGCCAGTCCTCGGCGCGGCGCTTGGTGAAGTAGCCGGCCGGCGGCCGGCCGCGCTCGGTCCAGGCAGGCCCCAGCTTCGTCTGGACCTGACGTCCGTTGGGCAGCCGGTACTTCGCGTACCAGACCGGCCCGCGCGTCCGTTCGACACGAAAGACGTGGCCGCTCGGAGGCTTGACCGGCGATCCAAGTGGGCCCGACACCGCGCGAAGTCTACGAGGATCCCGGGACATATTTGGGACACCGTTACTTTTCCATAGTGCCTCAGGGTTCGGTGAGCCCCGTGTTTACTGCGATTTTGAGCGCGCCCGAGAGGATTCGAACCTCTGACCTTCGGTTCCGTAGACCGACGCTCTATCCAGCTGAGCTACGGGCGCGAGAACCCGCAGTGTAGTCGCCGCCGGGCCGGCTCAACCGGTGAACGATGGCTTGTGATGGGGCGGTCGCGGCGATGGCTGCGGCGCGTGGACGAGCGCGAGCACCCGCGCTTCGTCGCTCGAGAAGTCGGGGTGGGATTGCCAAGCCCCACGACTGCGTGGCCGACGAAAGCGCCCCCCGTGGCGCAGGATCACGGCGCCCGCGCAAAGCAGAGCGTGCGCGTCAGCCGGTGAAGGATGGTTTGTGCGCCGGGATGCGTTTGCGGCGCGCGCGCACCAGCACGTGGGCGCGCGCGGTGTCCTTCGAGAAGTCGGGGTCGGGGTTGCCGAGCCCCGCGACGGCGTGGTTCGTGAAGCGCCCTGCTTTGTGTGGGATCACGACCACGTGGATCGTTGCTTTCGCGCCCTTTGCGAGTTCGCCGAGCTCGCAGTGCAGGGGCAGCGACTTGTTGCAAGTTCCCTGGCTCGGGTCGGCGGACACGAACGTCGCCGAGGACTCGGCCTGGTCGTCGACGACGACTTCGCGCGCCGGGGCGGGCCCCTCTCCGGTCACGGTGATCGTGAAGTGAGCCTTCCCGCCGAGTTTGATGTCGGGCGTGCTCGTGACCTTCCGCAGCGAGATCCGCGCGGATTCTTCGATCGGCGGCGGGGGTTCTTCTTTCGCTTCGAAGCGGTCGGTGAAGACGCAGACGGGGCTGCTCGCGTCTTCGGTGATGTCGACGATCGCCGCCCCGGCCTGGAACGGGACGTCCTGGCCGTCACACGAGACGGCGACGAGCACCCAGTGGCCAGCTTCGGTCGGCGGCGGCGGCAACTCCTGGATCAAGTACGGTTCGAAGTAGAGGGCATCGGTCGAGCCGCCGTGAGCATCGAACGGTTCGCCTTCGCGCGTGACGTCGGCGGTTTGGATGATCGCTTCGGCTGGCCGGTCGCGGGACACGACGGCGAAACCGAAGGATCCCGTCCCTTTTTCGGTCTTCTTTTGGATCCTGAGCGACGCGGTGGGTCGCACTTCGTTGCGGAACGTGCACGAGACCGACTCGCCGGATTCGACTTTCACGTAGATCGTCCTGTGCACACCGTGCCCCCGGCTGTTGTCGCAGCCGTCGTCGGTGACGACCCAGGTACCGCGACCCGGCGTCGCCGAGGTCTCGTCGATCGTGTAGTTGCCCGGGCGCACTTTCACGGGCGCGGGCAGCGCGTCGACCGGGAAGGCTTCCTGGAGCGTCGTCGCGAACACCTTCGCGACCTCTTTGAACGGGCGGCGGTCGTGCTTGATGCTGAAGCCGAAGGTGCCGGTGTCGCCGATCGAGACCTTGCGCACGGTCAGCTCACCGGCCGGCGGGACGAAGCGGTCTTCGTAGACGCATTCGACGGTGTCTTCCGGCGCGAGAACGATCGTCGCTTCGTGTTTCGGCTTGATCGCCGTTTCGCTCGTGCCTTTTTCGCTGTGGCACGACAGTCCGCTCACGTTCCAGTCTTTGGGGACTTCCTCGCGCACGTGCCAGGGCGCTTCGCCCGTTTTGGTCTCGCCGCGGATGAAGGTTGTCCGTGCTTCGGTGGACGGCGGCGCGACCGTGAGGTCGAACTTGCCGCCCGGGTTGAAGGAGACGTTGCCCGTGAAGCTGAAGGTTTCCGGCACCCCGCTGCCGTGGCCGACGATCTTCTTCCTGATGATGATCGTGCCGGCCGTCGGCGGCGGCTGGACGTAGTAGGCGAAGCAGAACATGTGGGTGTACCCGGTCGGGAATCCGACCCACTCGACGTTGTCGCCGTTGAGGTTGTCGATCGCGCAGCGCAGCGATCCGAATGCGTACTGTTCCGGGTAGCGTTTGCTGAGGATCGGGTCGCTCGGCGTGCCGCCTTGGACCCAAAGGCTGCCTTTTTTAGCGAGTTCTGCCTCGCGCGCGTTGAGTTCGATCGTGACTGCGCCGTGGATCGACGAGCCCGTGGGACTGCCCCTGGAGTCAAGCAGCGGTTCCGATTCCTTGGTTTCGACGGGTTCGCGCGTCGCCCCTGTGATGATCGAAAGCGAGCCCCAGTAGCCGCTGACGGCGCGCGTGATGTAATCCGAGCCGAGGCTGAATTCCCAGTGCGGGAGCGCTTTGCAGTTGGGCTGGACGGTTTCCTCGACTGCGGGATTGACCGGCTGGCCTTCGGTGTAGACGGTGTTCGGCCCGAGATCGCGCAGGCTCTCCATGATGTTGTTGCGCGCGCGGTTGGCCATGATGTCTTCGTATTTGGGGCACACTCGCGCGGCGAGCGTGAGCAGCAGCCTGCTCCCGGGCGCCGCCTGCGCGACGCCGGATGCCGATGAGAGCGCGGCAGCGAGGGCGACCGCCGCCGTGGCCGCCAGTCGCGGCGCGCGCCGGCCGCAGGTGCACCAAGACATCACCGGGAACCTACCCGATCCCCGCCCGTCGCGGCGCAATTGACGCGTCGCCGGGATACCTTCTTCCCGTGCGGCTTGCAACGCGCATCGGCCTCCTCGCTGCGACCGCCGTCTCGCTATCCGCGGCGGCGACGTCGGCCGCGGCTGCCGTGCCGCCTGCGACGCGGGTGGTGCGGCTGTCGAACGAAGTCACGGTGACCAGGTGGGCGCACCCGCTCGAAGTGGCCGACATCTGGACCGAGCCCTTCGCGCGGGGCCGACGCGTTGCGCGGCTTCACATGAGCACCGAGGAAGGCTGGCCTGAGGTCTATCTCGTCCTCGCGGACGCGACTGCTCCGGGGCGCGAGACGTGGTTGCGCATCCGGGTGCCGGGCCGCCCCAACGGGCGCACCGGCTGGGTGCGCCGCAACGCCCTCGGGCGCCTGAACTCGACGGACATGGACCTGCGCGTGAACCTCGGCGCGCTGCGGGCGACGCTTCTGCGCGACGGGCGCCCGATCTGGCACGCGCCGATCGGCGACGGCAAGCCGTCGACGCCGACGCCGACGGGGCACTTCTGGATCCGCGAGCTGATGCAGGTGCCGCCCGGGTCGATCTACGGGCCGTACGCATTCGGGACGAGCGACTACTCGACGCTCTCGGAATGGCCGAACGGCGGCGTCGTCGGCATCCACGGCACGAACGAACCGTGGCTCATCCCGGGCCACCCTTCGCACGGGTGCATCCGCATGCGCAACGCGTCCATCACGTACCTCGCCTACCACCTGCCGATCGGCGCCCCGGTCGAGGTCTTCCGGTGAGCGCGCGCCAAAGGCAGCGGGCGCCGCAGGCGCTCGAGGCGGCGGCCATCGCGGTCGTCGCGAGCCTGCCTCGACCGGTCAAGAGGATGATCGCGGGCGCTCCGATCGAGCGTGACGGCCTCACCCTCGACCTCGACATGCAGCTCGTCGTTCGCTTCGCCGAGCGCAGCCCGCGCGCGCCCCTTCCCACCGTCACGCCGGTCCAGGCGCGCGATGAACTGCGCCGCTCGACCGCGCTGGTCTCGGGTCGGCCACGCGACGACGTCGCGGTCCGCGAGGCGGAACTGGCGGGCGGCGCCGGCCCCCTGCGCGCTCGCGTCTACGAGCCGCTCGAGGGACGCCTTCCCGGCGCGGGGGTTCTCTACCTGCACGGCGGCGGGTGGGTCGTCGGTGACCTCGACACGCACGAGGTCCCCTGCCGCGCACTCGCGGCGTCGAGTGGGGCCACCGTGGTGAGCGTGGACTACCGGCTCGGTCCGGAGGACCCGTTCCCGGCGCCCGTCGACGACGCGATCGCCGCCTTCACCGACCTCTGCGAGCGCGCGGACGACCTGGGGCTGGACGCCGGCCGCCTCGCCGTCGCGGGAGACAGCGCCGGCGGTCACCTCGCGGCGGTGACCGCGCAGCACGCCGCGCGCGCCGGAGGGGCCGCACCGGCCTTCCAGCTGCTCATCTACCCGGCGACGGACCTTGCTGAGAAATCGGCGTCCCGCCGGATCTTCGCCGAGGGCTTTTTGCTCACGGACGAGAACATCGACTGGTATCGCGCGAACTTCCTGGCCGCCGGCGGCGACGTCAACGACCCGCGCGTTTCGCCGCTGCTCGCCCCCGACCTCGCCGGCCTCGCCCCGGCGATGGTCGTGACGGCGGGCTTCGACCCGCTGCGGGACGAGGGCGAGAGCTACGCGCGACGCCTCAGCGACGCGGGCGTCCGCACGGTCCTACGCCGCCATGCCGGGTTCGTCCATGGCTTCATCAACATGGCCGGCGTCTCGCAAGGCGCCGCGCTTGCGCTCGCGGAGATGGGCGGCGTCCTGCGCGCCGCGCTCGCCTGAGGCGCGCGCGAAGCGCCGGCGCGCCGCAAGCGCAAGCTCGACGTCGTGCCCGCGGCTGCCCGCGACGTGCTCCGGGGCACCGGAGCGCGGTCGCGTGCTCGGCGCGGCAAGTGCGGTCGCAGCTGCCACGGGCTACGCCACCTGCCGTTCACGCTCGCCCTCGCGCGCCAGCGCGGGCGCCACTACCCGCTCGCGCGCCGGCGGCCGGCGCCGCAGAACCGTGAGCACCACGACGATCGCCGCCAGCGCACTGAGCGCCGCGAGCGCGAACGCGAGGTGGTAGCCGTCGAGCAACGCGCCGGGGACCGGGTGGCCGACCGCGATCAGTTCGCGCGAGCGGCTCGTCGCGATCGACCCGAGAACCGCGAGTCCGAGCGCACCTGACAGCTGCTGCGAGACGTTGACGATCGCCGAGCCGAGGCCGGCGTCCGCGTTCGGGACTTCGCCCATCGCGGTCGTGAGCAGCGGCATGAACGCGAGCCCGACGCCGAGTCCGCCCGCGATGAAGGCCACGAAGAGCCGCGGGAAGTAGGCAGTGTGCGGGCCGGCGCCGTGCAGCAGTAGAGCGCTGCCGACGACGATCGTCATGCCGGCGACCATCAATCGCAGGGCGCCGAAACGGCGCATCAGCCGCGCCGTGACACCGAGCGAGAGGATCGCGACTGTGACGGTCCACGGCAGCCACGCCAGACCGGTCTTCAGGGCCCCGAAGTGGAGCAGGCGCTCCATGTACAGCGTGCCGAGGAAGAACGAGGTGTACATCGCCGTGACGAGGAACGCGCGGGCAACGCTCGAGCCGACGAGTCCACGCAGCCGCAGGATCCGCAGCGGCAGGAGCGGGTCGCGCAGACGCGACTCGAGCGCAAGGAACCCGCTCATCAGAGCGACCGCCACGGCGCCGAAGGCGAGCACGCGTTCCGACGTCCAGCCGTCGCTCGGCGCGAGCGTGATCGCGTAGACACCGCTCATCAGCGAGAGCGTCACGAGGGCTGCGCCGGTCCAGTCCACGCGGCGGTGCAGGGCGAGCGGCCCGTCGTCGGGTATCAGCGCCCGACCGAGGACGAACGTCACGACGCCGATCGGCACGTTCACGAAGAAGATCCAGTGCCAGTCGAGTTCCTGGGTCAGCACGCCGCCCGCGATCAGCCCGAGCGAACCGCCGGCGACGGCGGTGAACATGTACGCGCCCATCGCACGAGCCCGCTCACCGGGCTCCTGGAAGGCCGTGACGATCAGCGCCAGAATCACAGACGCCGACATCGCGCCACCCGCGCCCTGCAGGAGCCTCGCCGCTATCAGCATCGCCGGCGAACTCGACGCGCCACAAAGGACGGACGCCGTCGTGAACACGGCGACGCCCGCGAGGAAGATCCTGCGCCGGCCGAAGAGGTCACCCAGCCTTCCTGCGAGCAGCAGCAGGCTGCCGAACGTGATCATGAAGGCGTTGATGACCCACGTCAGCTCGCTCTGGCTGAATCCGAGTTCGCGCTGGATCGACGGCAGCGCGACGTTGACGATGGTCGTGTCGAGGACGATCATCAGCTGGGCGAGGCAGACGACGGAAAGCGCCAGCCAGCGCCTGCGGTCGAGGTTTTCAGTGGAGACGGAGGTCGTGCTCATGGAGGTCCTAACTGTCGCGCGTGAGTGGTAAAGTGGAGGCATCCTCCGAACTATGCGGAGGTCACCTCCGGAAGTATACGGAGGCTACCTCCGTTTTCAAGTCCTCTTTTGCACAGCCATGCACAGCACCGACGCAGACACGCTCTCCCGGCCGTTGCGCGCCGACGCGCAGCGCAATCGTGAGCGCCTGATCGCGGCCGCCCGCGACGCGTTCGCGGAGCACGGCGCGTCGACGTCGCTCGAGGACATCGCGCGCCGTGCGGGCGTCGGCATCGGCACGCTCTACCGGAACTTCCCCAACCGCCAGACGCTCCTGGAGGCCGTGTACGTCAAGGAGGTCCAGGAGGTTTGCCGCACTGCCGACGACGTCGCGTCGCTGCCGCCGTGGGAGGCGCTCGCCGGCTGGCTCGACCGCGTCGTCTCCTACCTGGCCACCAAGCAGGCACTCGCGAACGAGCTGCTCGACTACGTGGACCGCGGCGCCCCGCTCTTCACCGACTGCCGCAGGGCACTGTTCGACGCCGGCGGGCCGCTGCTCGAGCGGGCGCAGAGCTCCGGCGTCGCGCGCGAGGACACCGACATCGGCGAGGTCGTGCAGATCGTCGGCGCGATCACCAAGATCCCGGGCCTTGAGCCGGGACAGCGCGAGCACATGCTGCGCATCGCGATCGACGGACTGCGCGCGCGGCCGTAGCCGCCGTATTCCGCACGCCAGAGCCGTTCCCGCGATAAAGCCCGCCGTTCGCGGATCCGATACGGGAGGGACATGTCCCTGTCGCCCGCCGCTCCCGCGTCGCCGCGCGCCCACAGGCGCTGGCTCGATCGCTGGCTAGAGACGCTGCAGGACATCGACGCGCTACGCGCGACGCATCCCATGATGGACGCCGTCATCGACGAGGTCGACGGACGCCGGATCCGCATCGGCGATCGGTGGCTCGCCGACTTCGCGTCGTGCAATTACCTCGGCTTCGACGTGGACCCCGAGATCATCGCTGCGGTGCCCGCTTACCTGGACGCGTGGGGCACGCACCCGAGCTGGTCGCGCCTGCTGGGGAGCCCGGTCCTCTACGAGCGGATCGAGGAGCGCCTCACCGAACTGCTCGGCAGCGGCGACGCGCTCGCGTTGCCGACGATCACGCACATCCATGCGTCCGTCATCCCGGTGCTGGCGGCGTCGGGGACGATCTTCCTCGACGAGCGCGCGCACAAGACGATCTACGACGGCTGCATCGTGGCGCGCGCGCGCGGCGCCGCCGTGCGTCGCTTCCGCTTCGAAGACGCGGCGCACCTGGACGAGCTGCTCGCCGCCGACCACGACACCACGCGGCTCGTCTGCATCGACGGCGTGAACAGCATGACCGGCAACACGCCGGACCTGCGCGCGTTCGCGGAGGTCGCGCGCCGGCATGACGCCCTGCTCTACGTCGACGACGCGCACGGCTTTGGGGTGATCGGCGAACGGGCCGCCGGCGAGTCGAGCCCCTACGGCACCCGCGGCAACGCCATCGTGCGCCACTGCGGCGAGTCCTACGACGACATCGTCCTCGTGGCCGGTTTCTCCAAGGCATTCTCGTCGCTGCTCGCGTTCATCGCCTGCCCGACGGAGGTGAAGAACCTGCTGAAGGTCGCGGCGCCGCCTTATCTGTATTCGGGCCCCTCGCCGGTCGCCTCGCTCGCGACCGTGCTCGCCGGCTTCGACGTGAACGAGCGCCGCGGCGACGAGCTGCGCCGCGTGCTCTACGAACGCAGCTCGCGACTCGTGGGGGCACTCGCCGAGCTGGACGTGTACACGCCGAACCGTTCTGCGCTGCCGATCGTCGAGATCCCGCTGCGCCGGCACGCCGACATCGACGCCGTCGGCAGGCGACTGTTCGACCAGGGCGTCTACGTCACGCTCGCCGCCTACCCCCTCGTGCCGAAGTCTGAAGTCGGCTTTCGCGTCCAGCTGACCGCCGCCAACAGTGACGAGCAGGTCGAGCACCTGATCCAGGTCGTCGCGGACCTCGCACGCCACGGGCTGCTGCGTTCGGCCGCCGAGGAGCTCGCGTCCCCCACGAGCTGATGGCCACCGCGGCGACGCAACCATCGAGCAGTGCCCGCCGTGCGGCTCGCCCGCACGTGCAGCTCTGGCAGGCGTACGTCGCCGCGTGCGCCTTCGGCATGTTCCTCTACGAGCTGGTGCCGCCGTTCAAGGGCAGCCCGATCCTCCTGAACGGCATCGGCATGACGACGTGGATCGCGTTCATCGTCGGCATCCGCCGCAACCGGCCGCGCTACGCGCTGCCGTGGTGGCTGATCGCCTTCGGCTTCCTCCTGTACTGGCTCGGCGACGTCTACACGTACAGCTACCCGCAGCTGATCCTGCACCACGAAGTGCCGTTCCCGTCGGCGGGCGACGCGATGTACCTGACCGTCTACCCGCTGCAGATGCTGGGGCTGCTCTTGCTCGTGCGCCGCCGGGACCCCGGCTCGCACCGCAACACGCTCATCGACGCGGCGATCATCACGCTCGGCCTCGCGCTCCTTTCGTGGGTGCTGCAGATAGCGCCGTACCTGCACGACCACGAACTGAGCCTGCTGCCGAAGGTCGTCTCCGTCGCGTATCCGCTCGGCGACATCCTGATGCTCGCCGCGGCCGTGCGCCTGCTCCTGGACAGCGGCCAGCGGCGCACCTCGTTCTACCTGATCGTCGCGAGCCTCGTGGCGCTGCTCGTGACCGACTTCATCTACGGGATCATGACGCTGGACGGGACCTTCCACCACCAGCTGATCCTCGACCTCGGCTGGACGTCCTACTCGGTGCTGTGGGCGACCGCGGCCCTGCACCCGAGCATGGCGTCGATGCACGAGCCGGCCGCCAGGCGGCGCGAGCTGCGCCTCACCCCGGCGCGGCTGGGCGTGCTCGCCGCGGCGTCCATGATCGGCCCGTTCTGCCTACTGCTGAAAATCCTGCCGCGTGGTGACGTCGAGCAGATCGTCCTCATCTGCTGCTCGATGGCGCTCTTCACGCTCGTCGTGCTGCGCATGGTCGACCTGGTCCGCCAGCAGGAGCGCTCGGTCGAGCGCGAGCGGGTGCTGAGCTCGTGCGGGAGCGCACTCGCAGCGTGCACGACACGCCAGCAGATGCACCTCGCGGCGACGGAAGCCGTGACCACGCTGCTTGGGCGAAACGGCGCCGCGCTCCTCTACATGGAGAACGAGATGGGGCTCGAAGCCGTCGCGCGGACCGACGGGCAGGTCGCCGGCGGCACGATCCCGAGCGGCTCGCTCGGCACCCGTCTGGCAGCGGTCGCGCACGACGGCGGCGACGGCCCGTTCGCCCTGGAGCGGCCCGAGCTCGAACGTCTCGGCCTGCAGGCCGAGTGGTCGCGCGGCTACGCGCTGGCGCTACCGGTCCGGCGCGACGTGTACGGCGTGATGCTCGTGGCGCGCATGCGGCCCGTGCCGCCCGCCGTCGCCGCGGTCCTCGAGGCAGTCGTCGCGCAGCTCGCGCTGGCGCTCGAGGGTCTCGAGCAGACCGAGGAGGTCTACCGCCGTCAGAGCGAAGCGCGTTTCGCGTCGCTCGTACAGAACGCGAGCGACCTCATCACCGTGGTGGGACCCGACGCCAAGATCATCTACCAGAGCCCGTCCGCGCGACAGGTACTCGGCTACGAGCCCGACGAACTCATCGGCGCACGTTTCGACAGCCTCATCGACCCCGACGACACGGGCCGCCTGCTCACCGTGCTGGCTGACGGCCTCGCGTATGCCGGACGCGACGGCACGCTGATCGAATGCACGCTCCGCCACCGTGACGGGAGCCCGCGCTGCTTCGAGATCCTGCACACCAACCTGCTCGAGGACGAGGACGTGCACGGCATCGTGCTGAACGCCCGCGACGTGAGCGAGCGCAAGGCGTTCGAGGAACAGCTCACGCATCAGGCGTTCCACGACACAGTCACGGGCCTACCGAACCGCGCCCTGTTCGTGGAGCGCGTACGCCACGCGATCGGCCGCGCGCGGCGCGACGGGGCCGAGCTCGGCGTGATCTTCCTCGACGTCGACGACTTCAAGACGGTCAACGACAGCCTCGGCCACGGGGCTGGAGACGCAGCGCTGATCGACATCGCGAAGCGGCTGTCGCAGAGCATCCGCGCGAGCGACACGGCCGCGCGCTTCGGCGGCGACGAGTTCGTCGTGCTGCTCGAGGACCTCGACGGCGTGCAGACCGCCGTCGACGTCGCCGAGCGCATCCTCGACGACCTGCGCCGCCCGCTCACCGTCGCCGGCAAGGAGATCGTGCTGCGCGGTTCGATCGGCATCTCGGTGCTCGAAAGCCGCTCCGGCGCGAGCGCCGACGACCTGATCCGCGACGCCGACGCGGCGATGTACATCGCCAAGTGCGACGGCAAGGGCGGCTACCGGATGTTCGAGCCGGAGATGCACACCGGTGTGCTTGCCAGGCTCGAGCTTCGCGCCGACCTGCAGCGCGCCCTCGACCACGGGCAGTTCGAGCTGCACTACCAGCCGATCGTCCGCCTCGTCGACGGCCGCGTGTGCGGCGTCGAGGCACTGTTGCGCTGGCACCACCCCGAGCGCGGCCTGCTCGCACCGGAAGAATTCGTGCCCTTCGCCGAGGAGACGGGGCTGATCGTGCCGATCGGCCGCTGGGTGCTGCGCGAAGCGTGCCGCGCCGCGATGGAGATCATCCGCGTCGCCGCGGCCCACGACAGCAGGCCTTACATGTGCGTGAACCTCTCCGTGAAGCAGCTCCAGCACTCGGACGTCGTGGCCGACGTCACCGACGCCCTCGAGGAATCGGGGTTGGATCCGTCGCTGCTCACACTCGAGATCACGGAGTCCGTACTGATCGACGATCCGGACCTGACGGTCGCGAAGCTGACGGCCCTGCGCGACCTCGGCCTGCGCATCGCGCTCGACGACTTCGGCACCGGCTACTCGTCGCTGAGCCACCTGAGCAGGTTCCCGGTCGACATGATCAAGATGGACCGCTCGTTCCTGCGCGACGACGTCTCGGCAGAGACCGTCGACCTTTCGAGCGCGGTCGTCGCGCTCGGCTCCAGCCTCGCGCTCGAAGTCGTCGCCGAGGGGATCGAACTGGATGTCCAGCTTTCGCGCCTGCGGGACCTCGGCTGCGACCTTGGCCAGGGGTATCGCTTCGCACGGCCGATGGAGGCGGGCGCCGTGATCGACTTCATCGCGCGCGGAAAGCGGCTGCCCTGCGAGACCTCCGGCGACGCGGCTCCGGCCTCGCCCGCCGATGCCCCCTAGCGCGCCACCGTCGCGTGCCGCGCCGGCGCGGCGCCCCGGCGACGGGCCACTGCGCAACCGCGAGTTCCGCCTGCTGTTCACGGGCCGCTTCGTGTCCCTCCTCGGCGACGGCGCCTTCCTGGTCGCCGTCACGTGGGAGGCCTACACGCTCTCGAACTCGCCCACGGCCCTGTCGCTGCTCGGCGTCGCGCTGACGGTGCCGCTGATCGCGCTCCTGCTCTTCGGCGGCGTCGTGAGCGACCGCCACGACCGCCGCCACGTGATGATGATCGCCGACGCCGTCCGCGCCGGCGCCCTCGCCGTCCTCGGGACGCTCGCCGTCACCGGAGCTTTGCGCCTGTGGCAGATGGTGCCGCTCGCGATCATCTACGGAGCCGCCGAGGCGTTCTTCGACCCGGCGAGCGAAGCGATCCTGCCGCAGGTCGTGCAGGCGGGCGACCTCGCGCGCGCGAACGCCCTCGAGCAGCTCGTGCGGCCGCTCGCACTGCGGATGGCGGGCCCGGCGATCGGGGGCCTTCTGATCGGACTGCTCGGGACGGGGGCTGCGTTCCTCGCGGACGGCGCGACGTTCCTCTTCTCCGCGGCGACGCTGTTGGCGATGAAGCCGTGCGTGCCGTCGCACGCCGGCACCGACGCAGGCGTGATCCGCCAGCTGCGCGGGGGCGTCGCGTACGTCCGCCGTCACGTCTGGCTGTGGGGCACGTTCGCGTGCGCCGCCGTGGCGTACCTGCTCTTCATGGGGCCGGCGACGATCCTGTTGCCGTACATGGTCAAGCATGTGCTCGGCGGCAGCTCACTGCAGCTCGGTCTCGTCGTCGCCGCCGGCGGCCTCGGCGCAGTCGTCTGCGCCGCGGCGATGTCGCGCCATGCGCTGCCACGCGGGCCGATCGGCTTCATCTACGTGACGTGGACGCTCGCGACCCTCGCGGTCGCCGCCTACGGCGTCGCGACCGCCGTGTGGCAGCTGATGCTCGCCTGCCTCGCGTTCAACCTGCTGGAGACCGCCGGCACGATCGTTTGGGCGACGGTCAAGCAGCGCCACGTCCCCGAGTCCCTGCTCGGGCGAGTTTCGAGCCTGGACTGGCTCATCTCGATCGGACTGCTGCCCGTCTCGCTGATGCTCGCGGGCCCGGTGAGCGAGCTCGTCGGCGTCAGGACGACGCTCGTTGCCGCCGGCGTGCTGGGCGCGCTCGTTACGCTCGCCGGCCTCGCGCTGCCCGGCATGCGCGACCTCGACCGGACCGACGTCGCGTTCGCGCGAGGCGACCGCGCCGCCGCCTGACCCGCCGCCGGAGGCTCAGCGAAGCGCTGGGCGCACGAGCTCGAGACCGACGGCGTCGCCGGCTCCGGCGAGCGTCGCGAGCGGGAACGTCGCCGCCGAGACCAGGGCCGCTCGCGCCCTGCCGTTACGCCGCGCGAGGGCCGTCCCGACGACACGAAGGGCGGCCGTCGCCGCCGGCAGCGGGCGGCAGAAGACGCTCAGCTCGCGTATGCGCCCGTCGCCGTCGAGCTCGAGGCGGTCGACGACCTCGATGCTGCGACCGCCGACGAGCGCGCTCCACGCGATGAAGGCCGTGGGGCCCGCGGCGACGACCTCGCCGTAGCTGCGCTCCTGGAACGATGCGAGCACGATCTCCGTCACCGTCCTGATCTCATCGTGTCCGCGGAATGCGAGCGCGTCCGTCAGGGGCGAACGAAGCACCGCGTCCGCGGCGAAGCACGCGACGGCGGCCTCGACGTCGCCCTCTTCCAACGCCGTGCGCAGCGCCAAAGGGGACCGTGCTGCGTCTGACATCGAGACCTCCTCGGCGTTGGTGTAGCGCTTTACGGGGCGTGACGGCAAACACTCGAACACCCGCCTTCGCGTCGCGCACCGTCAACGAGCTGCACCATGCTCGGTGGACCTCGAAGCGGATGCCCGCGAGATTAGGCTACCGGCCGTGACGCAACCAGAAAGGTCCCGGGCGCAGTACGCCGCGATGAGGTGGAACACGCCCCTTTCGGAGGACCACGCAGCGCTGCTCCTGGATTGGCTGGCAGTGGGGCCGTCGGATACCGTCCTCGACCTCGGATGCGGATGGGGGGAGCTCCTCATGCGAGCCGTCGCGAGGACCCGAGGCGAGGGCGCCGCCCCCGCCGTGGGAATCGGCGTCGACATCGACCCGGCGGCCCTGGACCGGGCGCGCTGGCTGGCCGCGACGCGTGGTCTCGAGGGCTCGGTGAGCTTCCAATCGGCTCAAGCCGAGAGTTGGGATCGGCCTGTCTCCCGGCTGATCACGATCGGAACGGCCCACGCCTGGGGCGACGGCGGGCGCGCGTTAGGCAACCTTGCCAACCTCCTCGCACCAGGCGGACGCATGCTGTTTGGCGAAGGCTGTTGGGAGCGCACTCCCACCGACGCCGCCGCTGCCCTCTTCGCAGGCGATGTCCTGCCGCTTGGCGACCTGATCTGCGCCGCGCGCTCTGCCGGCCTCCGAGTGCTTCACATGAGCACGGCCGATCAGCGCGAGTGGGACGAGTTCGAGTCCACGTGGCGGGCGGGCCGCGAGGAATGGCTGCTCGCCAATCGCAACCACGGCGATTCGGGGACCGAGCGAGCGGAGCTCGACGCCAGGCTCGACGAGTACGTGAGCATCTACCGTGGCGTGCTCGGCTTCTGCTACCTCGTCCTAGCCCGCTGAGGGCGGAGGCTGCACGGCGGACCCCGTGGCCCGGCGCGCCAGCAGCCGCCGCAGGCGCTGCTACGCGCCTGCACGGAGAGGGAGGGATTCGAACCCTCGAACGAGGTCGACCCCCGTTACGCGATTTCCAGTCGCGCCCGTTCAACCGCTCCGGCACCTCTCCTGGCGCGGGCAAAGGCTACGGTACCTGCCGCGCGCGCGATTGCTACGGTTCCCGCATGGTGCTCGGGACGACGCACGCGTTCATCGCCACGTTCGGCCTGGCGGTGACGTTCCTCGGCATCGGCGCGATCGCGACGATCCTGATCGTCTACATCCTCATCCAGGTGCGCGGCGAGCGCCGCGAAAACAAGGAATTCCTGAACGCTCGCGGCGACAAGGCCGACTGAGCCGCGCGCGGCGGCCCCGCCGCCCACGCCCGCGATATGCGACGCTTGACTGCGCTGGCAAAAGCGGAGGACGAGATGAACGGCGGAGAGCGGCCCGTCTACCTGATCACGGGCGCGTCGAGTGGCATCGGCGAGGCGGCGGCGCGCCGTCTCGCACGCGAGGGAGCGAGGCTCGTGCTCGTGGCCCGGCGCCAGGAGCGCCTTGCGGAGCTAGCGGGGCAGCTCGGGCCGCGCGCGGGCTACCTCGCGGTCGACATCACCGAGGACGACGCCCCCGACGTGATCAGGGCGCACGTGCTCGAGCACCACGACCGGCTCGACTTGCTCGTCAACAACGCCGGGGCCGCCTGGCGCGGGACGTTCGCTGACACCGGCTGGGAGAACGTCAGGCGCACTATGGAGCTGAACTTCGACGCACAGGTCCGTCTGACTGAGGCGCTGCTGCCCCTCCTGCGTCGCAGCGCGCCTTCGGCGATCGTCAACGTCGCGTCGACGGCGTCGCGCGTCGCGCGCCCCGGCTCCGGTGCCTACAGCGCGTCGAAGTTCGCGCTCGCCGGCTGGAGCGACTCGTTGTGGGCGGAGGAGCATGCCAACGACGTCCACGTCGGGCTCGTTCTCCCTGGCTTCATCGCGACGGAGGGCTTCCCGGCCGCAGAGCTGCGAGCAAACGCACTGACGCGGTGGATGGTCTCGACGCCCGATCGGGCCGCCGAGGCGATCTACGACGCAGGCGTCCGACGCAAGGCCGAGCGCTACGTGCCGCGCCCCTACGCGCTCGCTGCGGCCGCGCGCATCCTCGCTCCCGGACTTGTCCGGCGTGCCCTCGGCTCGAAAAGCGGGGCCGTGATGACGACGGCGACCGGTGCCGCCGAGCCCGCGCAAACGGCGGAGTAGGGCCGGGACCGCCCAGTGCGCGCCGCCGGTGGCGCCGGCTCGCTCGTTCTCTTCACCAGGGATCTGCGCGTTCACGACAACGCCGCGCTCGCGGCCGCTCAACCGCCGGTGCTGGCGCTCTTCGTCTTCGACACACGCCTGCTCGCCGGTCCGGCGGGAGCCGCGCGCCGCGTGGCGTTCCTCCTGGAGTCGCTGGACGATCTGCGCTCTTCGCTCGGCCGCCGCGGCGCTCAGCTCGTGTTCCGCACGGGCGACCCCGCCGCCGCGGCGCTGACGCTCGCACGCGAGCAGCGGCTCGCGGCCGTTCACGCGAGCGCCGACCACGGCCCATGGGCGCTCGCGCGTCAGCGTGCGCTCGCCGCGGGCTGCCGCGAGCTCGGCATCCAGCTCGTCCTGCACGCAGGCGTCGCCGCGTGCGCGCCGGGCGAGCTTTCGCCGTCCGGCCGCGACCACTACCGGGTGTTCACCCCGTACTGGCGTGCCTGGTCGGTCGCGGCGCCGCGCCCGCGGGCCGCGGCGCCGCGCGCACTGATCGCCGTCGACGACGTCGACGGCGGCGAGGTTCCCGCGTCGCTGCGGCGCCGCGCCCGCGGCGCGGGGCGCCAGCGAGGCGGCGAGAAAGAGGCGCACCGGCTGCTCCGGGCGTGGCTCTCCGGGCCGATCGCACAGTACGACGAGGCACGCAGGAGCGCCGCCGAACGCGCCACATCGCACCTGGGCGCACACCTGCACTTCGGCACGATCAGCGCGGCGACCGTGCTTGCGGCGCTCCCCGAAGGCGACGGGCCGCAACAGTTCGCGCGACAGCTCTGCTGGCGAGACTTCTTCCTCCAGCTGCTCGCGGCATCACCGTCGCTCGCGCGCGAGGACTATCGCCGTGCGGCGGTGCCGTGGAGGAGCGACCCCGGCGCACTCGCCGCGTGGCAAGAGGGCCGCACCGGTTACCCGATCGTCGATGCCGCCATGCGGCAGCTCGCGCGCGACGGTCACATCCACAACCGGCTGCGCCTGCTCGTCGCCTCATTCCTGACGCGGCGCCTTCAACTCGACTGGCGCGACGGCGCGCGCCACTTCGCCCGCGAGCTCGTCGACGCCGACGTCGCCAACAACTGCGGAAACTGGCAGTGGGCGGCGGGGACCGGCACCGACCGGCGGCCCGGCCGGATCCTGAACCCCCTGCGTCAGGGGCGCTTGCTCGACCCTCGCGGTGACTACGTGCGCCGCCACGTTCCCGAGCTCGCGCACCTCGCGGGGCCGGTCGTCCACGAACCGTGGCGCCTGCCGTCGCGGGCGAGACCCGCCTCCTATCCACCGCCGATCGTCGCGGTCGAGGGAGCCCGCGGATGATGCGCGACGTGCGCATCGCCGGCGAGACGATCCGGCTCGGACAGCTGCTGAAGCTCGCGGAGCTCGCCGCGAGCGGCGCCGAGGCAAAACAGCTGCTTGCGGCGCAGCTCGTGCGCGTCAACGGCGAGCTCGAGACGCGGCGGGGACGCCAGCTGCGCGCCGGCGACACTGTCGAACTAGCAGGCGAGTCCATACAGATTCAGTAGTTAGTACGGATCGTCACAAGCATCTGGTGTGCATAACTATGCGTTGCAGTGGTGCACCCGCCGGGTGGGTGTGCGCGCGCAGCGAGGACGGGATGGGTACGGCAAGGCCGGCCGATCGGGCCACCAAAGCGACGACGGCAGGAGCGCGCGAGCGACTCGCGCAGCGGGTCGTCAACCTCCAGCGCGAGCTGAGGCGCCTGCGCGATGCGGGGCGCCTGCCGATGACGCGCGACGGCGCGTCCGGCGGCCGGCGCATCGGCCGGCGCTAGCGGCCTCTCGGCGCCCCTGCGATATACACAAGCTGATGAGAAAGTCCGCGCCGCGGAGCGCCGTCAGCCCCCGCCGGGACGCGTGAGCGCGACCAAGAGCGAGCGGGCGCGATCTTTCGAGGGCGTGGCCGCCGAGTACGAGCGCGGCCGGCCCGGCTACGCACCGGAGGCGATCGAGTGGCTGCTCGGCCCGCGCCCGCTCGTCGTCGTAGACGTCGGGGCCGGAACCGGCAAGCTCACCCGCGCGCTTCTCGACGCCGGCCATGAAGTCACGGCCGTCGAGCCGCTCGCGGGCATGCGTTCGCTGCTCGCCGCGTCCTCCCCGCAGGCGACGGTCACAGCCGGCGCGGCCGAGGAGCTGCCGATCGCGGACTCCTACGCCGACGCGATCGTCGCCGGCGCGGCCTTCCACTGGTTCGACGCGGCGCGCGCGCTGGCTGAGTTCGAGCGCGTGCTCCGCCCCGGCGGAACCGTCGGGCTGCTCGGCAACTCGTTTGACGTAACCGTCCCCTGGGTGGCTCGCCTACGCGCGGTGCTCGGCCCCCCGGCGACCGATCGGCCGGGGCACTGGCCCGAGATCGACGAGCTGCGCGGCCGCTTCGCAAGCGTCGAGGACGGCACGTTCGCACACACGCAGGAGACCGACCTGGCCGCGCTGCGCGATCTCGCGCTCTCGCGCTCTGGCATCGCGGTCCTCGCACCCGACGAGCGCGAGGTGGAGCTCGCGCGCATCGGGGAGCTCTGGCGGCAGGATCCGGAACTCGCGGGCAGGTCGAGCGTGATGCTGCCGTGGCTCACGCGCGTGCGCCGCTGCGCGGGTCTGCTGCCGGCCCAGCGGTCTTGAGGGCCGTCCCGGTCACCCCGGATCGCGTCCTGCCGCTACGCCGGGAGGTCCTTCGCCCCGGCCGCCCCGCTGACGCTGCCGTGTTCGCCGGCGACGACGCGCGCGACACGCTGCACGTCGCGATCCTGCAGGGCGGGGAGCCGGTGGCCGTCGCGAGCGTGATGCGCGAGGCGACCGAGCGGATCGCGGCGCCGGGGCAATGGCGGGTGCGCGGCATGGCGACCGCCCCCGCGCTGCGGGGACGGGGCATGGGGACCCTGCTGCTCGCAGCCCTCGAGCAGCACGCGCGCGCCCGCCACGGCGCTGTGCTCTGGTGCCTCGCGCGCCCCGCGGCCCGCCCGCTCTACGAACGCGCGGGACTCGCGGCGGTCGGCGCGCAGTTCGAGCTGGCGCAGATCGGCCCGCACGTCCTCATGGTGAAGCAGCTCGAGCGCCGCTAGAGCTGCAGCGCCTTGACCTGGAGGTACTCCTCGATCCCGAACGGGCCGAGCTCACGGCCGTGGCCCGACTGCTTGTAGCCGCCGAAGGGTGCGAGCGGATTGAAGACGCCGCCATTCACCTCGACCTGACCTGTGCGCAGCCGCCGCGCCACGCCCTTCGCGCGCTCCTCGCTCCCCGACCACACGCCGCCCGCGAGCCCGTACTGCGTGTCGTTCGCGATCTCGACGGCTTCGTCCTCGCTGTCGTACGGGATGAGGACGAGCACGGGCCCGAAGATCTCCTCCTGCGCGATCACCATGTCGGGGCGCACGTCGCTGAAGACCGTGGGGCGCACGAAGAATCCCGTGCGCAGGTCGTCGGGCGGCTCGGCGCCGCCGGTCACCAGGCGCGCGCCTTCCTGCTCGCCGCGCTCGATGTATCCGCGCACGCGCTCTCGCTGGCGGTCCGAGACGAGGGGACCCAGCTTCGCGTCGGCGTCGAACGGATCGCCGACCGTGAAGTGCTCGGCGACGGCGGCGGCGATCTGCTCGGCCTCGCCGAGGCGCGCGCGCGGGACGAGCATGCGCGTCAGGGCGCTACAGGTCTGGCCGGAGTTCAGGAAGCACTTCCCGACACCATCGCTGACGGCACGCTGCAGGTCGGCGTCGTCGAGGATCACGTTGGCCGACTTGCCGCCGAGCTCCAGCGCGACGCGCTTGACGCTCGCGGCGGCGACCTCGCTCACGCGCCGCCCCGCGACCGTCGAGCCGGTGAACGAGACCATGTCGACGTCCGGGTGTGCGGCGATCGCCTCGCCGACGACCGGGCCGATGCCGCTCACGAGATTGAAGACCCCGGCCGGCAGTCCGAGCTCGTCGAGGATGTCCGCGAAGAGGAAGGCGTTGAGGGGCGCGACCTCGCTCGGCTTCAGCACGATCGTGCAGCCCGCTGCGAGCGCCGGCGCGACCTTGGCCGCGATCTGGTGCAGCGGATAGTTCCACGGCGTGATCGCGCCGACGACGCCGACAGGCTCGCGCACGATGAGCGAGTTGCCGATCTGCGTCTCCCACTCGAACGACGCCATCAGCGCCGGCAGTGAGCCGAAGTCCATCACCGGGAGGCCGGCCTGGATCTGCGCCGAGAGCTTCAGCGGCATGCCGACCTCGCGGGCGATGAGCTCGGCGATCTCCGGTCCGCGCGCGCTCAGCGCGCCGGCGATCCGTTCGAGCCACTCGGCCCGCTCGCTGACCGACGTGCGCGACCAGGAAGCGAACGCCGCGCGCGCCGCGGCGACCGCGCGGTCGACGTCCTCCGCGCTGCCCTCGGGGATGCTCCCCATCACCTGCTCGGTCGTCGAGTTGACGACGTCGATCGACCCGCTGGCGCTGGACTGGACCCACTCACCGCCGACGTAAATCCGCTCGCGAACGATCTGCTCCTGCTCGGCTGCAACCGCCATCGTGCTGCTCCTTTCGCTATGCCTGCGCCGCGGCGCGGACCGTGCTGGCCGCGTCCGCGGCGAGCGCCTGCACAGTGCGGTGCGCAAGCGCCATGATCGTGATCATCGGATTGGTGCCCGAGGGCGTCGGGAAGGCGCTCGCGTCGCCGACCCAGACGCCGTTCGTGTCGTGCAGCTGCCCCCACGGGTCGGCGACGCTCGTCGCGGGGTCGGATCCCATGCGGCACGTGCCCATCTGGTGCGCCGCGAAGATCTTCCAGCCACCGGCGCGCAGCGGCAGCGCGCAGATGCGGTTGATGAACGCGTCGAGGTCCTCGCCCGCCCGCCAGGTCGGCGCGCCGGCCGCCAGCGCCATGATCTGAACGGCGCCGGCCGCCTCGTGAAGCCGAACCTGCGCGGCGATGCTCTGCTTCGTGATCCGCACGTCGCGCTCGTCCGACAGCGAGTACCAAGGCACCGCTTCGCCGGATGCATCAGTGGTGACGCTGCCGTGCCCGTGGTCGCGCAGAAGACCGATGAAGGTCGCGGCGCCCGCGAAGCGGGACATCAGCTCCTTGTGCTGGCGGGCGCTGACGAAGGGAATCGCGGACGAGCCGAGCGCGGTCGTGTACTGCGCGCCCTCAATGAGGAATCCGTAACCGTCCTCGAGGTTCGCGAACTCGTTCACGAGACCCGCGTGCGGCGCGCCGCGCCACCCCTGCAGGTCCTCTCCGTAGAGGCCGATCATCGCGGTGCACGGGTGCAGGCGCAGGTAGCGCCCGACGCACTCGCCGCCGATCTGCGAGCGCAGCAGCAGCGCGGGTGACTCGAGTGCCCCGCAGGCGACGACGACGCGCGGCGCGTTCACGGTCACAGCGCCGCCGGCGCCGGTCGCCGGGTCCTGCCAGGCGGCGAGCACGCCGGTGGCGCGCCCGCCGGCGGTCGTGATGCGCTCCGCGCGGCAGCGCGTGAGGATCCGCGCGCCGGCGTCGAAGGCGTCCTTGAGGAAGGTCTTCGTCGTTGAGCGCTTGGAGCCGCTCTGGTCGCCGAAGCCGAGGTAGCCGGCGCTGTCGAAGTCGTAACGCTCCGGGTCGGCGTTGCGGTCCGTCTGCGTGAAGGACCAGCCGAGCGCCTGTGCGCCGGCCTGCATCCGCTGCTGTGGCCCGTTCAGCTCCGAGCACTCGCGGTTCACGCCCAGGCGCTCCCAGACGGCGTCCAGGTGCGCATCGAAGTCCGGAGCGGCGAGCCCCTCCAGGCCGTACTCCTGCTCCCACTGCTCGCGCACCCAGCTCTTCGTGCGCAGGGAGTTGGTCCAGTTGATCACGGTGCCGCCGCCGAGGCCGGCGCCGGCCTGCAGGGAGACGTTCATGTCGGCCGTGAACGTCGGTCCGCCGCGCCAGAAGCTGTTGGCGTACGCGGGCAGCTCGAGCTGCAGGAATTCCGCGTCGTCGACGTAGCCGCCGGCCTCGAGCACGACGACGTCGAGGCCGCGCGCGGCGAGCTCGGCGGCGATCACCGATCCGCCGGCGCCGGAGCCGACGACGCAGACGTCGCAGTCGAGTTCGACGTCGCCGTCCGGGGCGAGCGTCTCGATCGCCTTGGCGACCTGTGGCGGCGGTGAGAGCGGGCCGGGATAGCCGAAACGGATCCAGTTCGGGTTGGTGCCGTCGGCGCCGGGCAGCCCGTAGGTGAAGAAGAGGGCGAGACCGGTGAGGGCCTGCGTTCCGATCGCGCCGTCGGGGCCGCTCATCGCCACGTTGCGCAGCAGCTGTTCACGCGACGGCTGTGAGGCCGCGGCGTAGCCCTGCTCGGCGAGCGCGTCGAGCAGCAGCGCCATGCCGGCCTGCTGTTCTGCGGGCAGCGCTTCGATCGCTTCGGCCACGGCGACGGGGGCGCCCGTGTCGCTGGAGCGCCGGGCGAAGAACCCGTCGGCGTCGTGCGGGGCGTCGATCGAAGGCACGACCGTGTCGCAGACCGCGGTCAGCGTCGCGCGCTGGGCCTCGCTGAGCATCTCATCCCTCCCTTGCCGCCGCGCGCGCCGCAGCCCGGCGCGCCGTCGCGGACAACTTACCGCCGCGCCCCGTGCGGCGCACGCCGACTCGTCAGTCGTTGGCCGTGACGGCGTCGAGCAGCTCGGCGAAGCGCTCACGTGCCGCGGCTCGCCGCGTGGGTATGTGTTCGCTCGGCACCTCGCCGGGCGGGGGGCCGTACCCCGCGAGCACGCGGCGCGCCACCGACTGGCGGTGCACCTCGTCCGGGCCGTCGTAGAGGCGCCAAGCGCGCGCGAAACGGTACATCTGCTCGAGCGGCAGGTCGGTCGAGTAGCCGAGCGAGCCGTGTACCTGAATGGCGCGATCGATGACGTCGGCGAGCACCCTGGCGCCGTAGAACTTGATCGTGCTGATCGGGATGCGCGCGGCTGACACGCCGTCGGTGTCCATCACCCAGGCCGCCTGAAGCGTCATGAGCCGCGCCGCCTGCATCTCGGCTGCCGAGTCGGCGATCCAGTTCTGGACTGTCTCGTGGCCGCCCAGCACCGAGCCGTGCGCGACGCGGTATGTCGCGCGCTCGCAGAGCATGTCGAAGGCGCGCCGCGCGACGCCGAGCCAGCGCATGCAGTGATGGATGCGGCCCGGGTAGAGGCGCTGCTGGGAGATCAGGAAGCCCTCGCCCTCGGCTCCGAGCAGCGCCTCGGGGCCTACGCGCACGTCTTCATAGACGATTTCGGCGTGCCCGCCGAGCTTGCCGAACTGCTCCTCGGGGTGCTCCATCGTTCCGACGTCGCGGATGATTCTCACCCCGGGCGTGTCGACCGGGACGATGAACATGCTCGCGCGCTGGTGCGGCCGCGCGTCGGGGTCCGTCACCGCCATCACGATGAGGAAGTCGGCGATCGACCCGTTCGACGAGAACCACTTGCGCCCGCTGATGACGTAGCCGTCGCCGTCGCGGCGCGCACGCGTGGTGAGCAGCGTCGGGTCGCTGCCGGCGCTCTGCGGCTCGGTCATCGAGAAGGCGGACTTCAGGTCGCCCGCCAGCAGCGGGTACAGGTAGCGCTCCTTCTGGTCTGGAGTGCCGGCCAGCGCGAGGATCTCCGAGTTGCCGGAGTCCGGCGCCTGGCAGCCGAAGGCGTTGGGCGCGAACGCACTCGTGCCGAGCACCTCGTGCATCAGTCCGAGCCGCACCTGACCGAATCCCTGGCCGCCGAGCTCCGGGGGCAGGTGGGCGGCCCACAGCCCGCGCTCCTTCACCCGTTCCTGCAACGGCGCGTAAAACCGGTCGAGCGCGTGCTGGTCGAGCTCGCCGAAGATCGTCTCGAGCGGCCAGATCTCCTCCCGCACGAACTCGGCCATCCAGTCCAGCTGCGCCTGAAACTCGGGCTCAGTCGCGAAATCCCACGCCATTTCCGGGCTCCTCCCGTTGCTCCATGCCGCAGTATCGCATCGCCCCCGAGACGCGTGCAGACCGGCACTTGACAATCTTCATGTTCTCTGTAATATGAGTGAGGAATGAACCTGGCCCATCGTTCCGACCCGCGCGCCGCCGCCCTCCAGACCCCGACGAGCGGCAAGCGGGTGGGCCGAGGCGCATTCAGGACGGAGGACGTTCCCTGCGCTCCCCTCCTCCCTCTAGCTCCCCGGGAAGGCTGGAAGGCCTTCCCGGGGAGCGCTCGGACCTCACCCACCGCCGCGTACACGAAAGGAGACGACTCCATGCCCCGAGTGACCGTCACCGCCGACGCCCACTCCGCACGCTCCGAGCCGCTCGTGCTGCTCGACGAGCGCGTCGAGCTCGTGCACGTCGCCAACCGCACCGGCGCCGAGCAGCTGCTCGAGCGCGTGCGCTGGGCGCTCGCCGACGCCGAGGAGCGCGCGACGCGCGACCGGCGCCGCCGCCTCGCGCACATGCCGCGCTGAGCGCGTGCTAGAAGGTCGGGGCGCCCCCCGGCGCCCCGACGCATGAGACTGCTGCGCGACTACTCACGCCAGGCCCGCACGTACGACAGGACGCGCGGCGCGGGCACCTCATTTCTCGCCGCTCTCCGCGGCGCCCTCGCGGGCTCGCCCGGACGCACGCTCGCCGACATCGGCGGCGGCACCGGGAACTACGCGCGGGCACTCGCGGCCGACGGCTGGCAGCCGCTCGTCGTCGACCGTTCGCCGGCGATGCTCGCGCGCGCCGCGGCCAAGGGGCTTGCGACGCTCGAGGCGGACGCCGAGCAGTTGCCGCTCGCCGACCGGAGCTTCGACGCGGCGATGCTCGTGTCGATGCTCCATCACACCGAGCACCCCGAGCGCGCCATCTCCGAGGCGGCGCGGATCCTTCGCCCCGGCGGCCGTCTGGCCATCGTCGCCTTCACGCGCGAGAACGCGGAGGACATGTGGCTGCCCGAGTACTTTCCCTCGAGCCGCCCCTGGATGGCGGCCACCCACCCGCCCGCCGCGACGCTCGCCGCGCCGCTCCACGGCGCCGCGGTGTCCTCGTTCGCGGTCAGCGACACGGACGACGCGTCCCTTGCGGCCCTTTGCGGGCGGCCCGACCTGCTGCTCGACGCCGACTGGCGATCCCAGACGAGCTTCTTCGAGCGCCTGGAACGCGATGACGCCGCCGGTCTCGCCGCCGGCCTCGAACGCCTCGCAAGCGACGTCGCGGCCGGGAAGGCTCCGCGCCGGCCGGGACGCGCGACGCTCATCGCCTGGTCCGCTCCGGGCGCCTGACTGCTGCCACCATGGGGTGCATGCAGCCTCCGGGGGTCGGCGTCGAGCTGCGCGTGCGGCGCGCCCGCGCCGACGAGCACGACGCGGTCGCGACACTGTGGCTGCGCGCACGCGCCGCGGCGTACCCGGCGATCCCGCCGCCGGCCCACAGCGAGACCGAAGTGCGCACATGGTTTCGCGACCACGTGCTGCCCGACGAGGAGGTCTGGGTCGTCGCGGCGCCGGAGGGCCTCGTGGCGATGATGGCGCTGCGCGGCGAGGAGCTCGCGCAGCTCTACGTCGCCCCGCGGTGGACAGGGCGCGGCCTCGGGGCCGAGCTGCTGGGGCGTGCGATGCGCGACCGCGCGAGCCTCACGCTCTGGGCGTTCCAGGCCAACGGCGGGGCGCGACGGTTCTACGAGCGCCACGGCTTTCAAGCGGTTGCGATGACGGACGGCGAGAACGAGGAGGGCGAGCCCGACGTCCGCTACGAGTGGCGGCGCGGCGGCGCCTGACGGCCGTTCAGAGCACGACACCGTGACGCACGGTGTTCTCGCTCACCACCTGGCCGTCGACGAACTGCAGCAGATAGTCTGGCCCGCCCGCCTTCGCGCCGCTGCCGGAGAGGCGGTTGCCGCCGAACGGCTGGCGCGCCACCTTCGCGCCGGTGGTGCCGCGGTTGACATAGAGGTTGCCGACCGGCGAGCGCGCGATGACGCGCTCCACGACCGCCGGGTCGCGGCTGAATAGACCGCCGGTGAGCGCGAACGGGAGGGCATCGACGATGTCGCACGCCGCGTCGATGTCGCGCACCGCCTGGACCGCGAGCAGCGGACCGAAGATCTCCTCTTCGAGCACGGGCGAATTCGCCGGAAGACCGGTGACCAGCGACGGCGCCGCGTACCAGCCTGCGTCCGGGATGGCGTCCTGCTCGGCGGCGATCTCGCCTTCCTCCCGCGCGAGCGCCGCGTAGCGGGCAACGCGCCGCACCGACTCCTCGTCGATCAGGGCCGGGACGTTGGTTTCGAAGCTCGCGGCGTCGCCGACGCGCAACAGGCGCACCGCGCCGGCGAGGCGCTCGACGAGCGTGTCGTGGATGCGTTCATGGACAAGCACGCGCGACGCCGCCGAGCACTTCTGCCCCGCGTACGCGTACGCGCTCGCGATCACGTCGGGGACGACCTCGTCGAGGTCGGCGTCGCCGTCGACGAGCACGCAGTTCTTGCCCCCCATCTCGCAAACGACCCGCGTGAGGTGCCGCCTCTCGCGCGCGGCCGCCGCGGCGATGATCTGCCGTCCGACGGGCACCGAGCCGGTGAAGGCGATCGTCTGCACGCGCGCATCGCGCGCCAATGCGGCGCCGGTCTCCCCGGCGCCGGTCGCGAGCGTGAACACCCCGTCGGGCAGCCCGGCCGCGGCCAGCGCGTGCGCGAGCTCGCCCGCGCAAGCCGGGGACTGCTCGGCGGGCTTGAGCACGACGGTGTTGCCCGTCGCGATGCCGGCCGCGGACATACCCGTGGCGATCGCGAAGGGGAAGTTCCAGGGCGCGATCACTGCGACGACGCCCCGCGCGCGGTAGCGCATCGAGTTGTGCTCACCCGGCGGCGAGACGAGTGGCAGCGGCTCGTCGAGGGCGACGGCGGCGCGCGCGTAGTACTCGAGGAAGTCGATCGCCTCGCAGACGTCGGCATCCGCCTCTGCCCAGGGCTTCGCGCACTCGAGCAGCGCGAGCGCCGCGAGACGGTCGCGCCGTTCGCGCATCCACGCCGCCGCGCCGCGGAGCACTTCGGCGCGCTCCGTCGCGGGCACCGCGGCCCAGCACGCGCCGGCGCCGACGGCCGCGCCGACGGCGGCTCCCACGTCGCCCTCACCGGCGACCGGCGCGACGGCGACCACCTGCTGCGGCCGACAGGGGTTGAGCGACCAAAGACGCCCCCCGCCCGACGCGCAGGCCTGAACCTGGAGGGGCAGTTCGCCTTCGAGCGTCGTGAGCGCCGACTGCAGCGCTTCACGGACCGCTGGCCGCCTGAGCTCACGGACGGGCTCGCTCGCGAACGCGGCCGGCGCCACGCGCAGCGGCGCGGCGGCGGCGACGCTCTCGATACTGCCCTCGACGGGGGCGCTCACGGTGCCCTGAGCAGCTCGTCGAGTGGCACGCCGTGAGCCTGGGCGGCGAGGAACGACTCGTTGCTGGTGTTCTCGAGCAGCCGGCGCACCAGGTACGCCATGCCCGAGACCAGGTCGCCGACCGGACAGTACATCCGCGCGCGCAGGCCGACCGCGACCAGCGCGGCAGCGAGATCGTCACCGAGTCCCCGCAGCACCTGAATCTCGACGTCCGCGTCGGCGCCGCCGAGCGAGCGGCTGAGCGCGACGGCGTGAGCGATCGAGCGCAGGTTGTGCGACGCGACGGCGACGCGGACGGACGGCCGCGCGCGCAGCAGTTCACCGGTCAGCGACTCGAAGCTGCGGTCGGACGCGGCCTTCTCCGTGTAGACGGGCGGCGTCCAGCCGAGCTGCGCCGCCTCGACCAGCTCGTGATCCCAGTACGCGCCCTTGACGAGGCGGACGGTCAGCGGCACGGAGCGCCCCGCGCCCTGCGCCCACTCGATGAGTCGCGCGCAGATCGCGGGCGACTCGCGCAGGTAGGCCTGCAGCACGACACCGGCGCTCGGGCCGTCGCGGAACTCGGGCTCGCCGAGCAGCTCGAGCGCCAGATCGACGACCGTGGCACAGGTGTCGAAGGCCTCCGAGTCGACGTGCAGGTGCGCGCCCTCGTCGCGTGCGGCTCGCAGCAGCGCGCGAAGCCGCGGCTTGGCGTCCGCGATCGCGCGCGCCGGTGCGGCCGGGTCGAGCAGCGGCGTCAGGGCGCTCACCTTGACCGACAGGTTCGCGCGCGGCAGCATACCGCGCGAGTCGCGGTCCAGCGGCTGGAGCGCCTGCGTGCCGGCGTAGACATCGCGCAGCATCCGGATCGCCGCGTCACAGCGCGCCGCGTACGCGTCGGCCTCCTCGCTCGTCACGCTCGCCTCGCCGAGGAGGTCGACCGACGACGCGACGCCACGCGACCAAAGCTGGCGCAGCACCACCCTGGCGTCGGCCGGGCTCTCGCCGGCTATGAAACGGCGGGCGACGCGCTTCACGCCGAGTGCACCGGCGGCGCCGACCGCCCGGGCGCCGGGACCGCTGCGCGACACCGCCGCCAGCGCGCGGATGGTTCGCGGCGGCGCATCGAGATCGGCGAGGTAGCCGGTGAGGTGGCGCGCCACGTCGGCCGGGCCGTCGCAGGCCGGTGCGACGTCGACCAGGCGGAACAGGGCGGCGCGGACGTCCGCCCGCCGCGCGAGCGCCTCATCGAGGCGCCGGTCGAGGGCGGCGGCCGGGCCACGATGGGCCGGCAGCGCGTGCCAGATCGAGCGCCCGATCGTCTCGATGGCGGGCTGCGACGCGCCGGCGGCGCCGCCGTCGTCCGGGCGCGGCGCGCTCACCTCGCGCCGGCCGCGAAGGCCGCGCCGCTCTCGCCCGGCCGTGATTCGTTGGCTGGCCATCGGCCTCGGTTCGATTATGCCGCGCGTCGCGGACCGGGAACGGGGATCGTTGCCGCGCCGGGCGAGGATCGCGGCTCGGGCAAGCCTGGCACGCTATGCGTCAGGGTCGGCCGAGCGGGCACCGGCGGACGCGCGGGGCCCCGCGGCGAACTCCTCGACGATCGTCTCGCGGAAAGCCGGCAGGTCGTCAGGCTTGCGGCTCGACACGAGCCCCTCGTCGACCACGACCTCCTCGTCGACCCATTCGCCCCCGGCGTTGCGGATATCGGTCTGCAGTGACGGCCAGGACGTCAGCCTGCGTCCGCGTACCAGGTCGGCCTCGACGAGTGTCCACGGTCCATGGCAGATGACACCGACGGGCTTGCCGGCGGCGAAGAAGTCGCGCACGAAGCGGATCGCGCGGCTGTCGGTGCGCAGCTCGTCCGGATTGGCCACGCCACCCGGAAGGACGAGCGCGTCGAATTCGTCGGCATCGGCGTCGTCGAGCGTCACGTCGACCGTGAACCTGGACGCCTTGTCGAGGTGCTCGAACGCCTGCACCTCACCATGTCGCTGGGAGACGAGCCGCGGCTCACCACCGGCCTGCTCGACGGCTCGCCACGGCTCCTCGAGCTCGACCTGCTCGACGCCCTCCTGCGCGACGAGAAAGGCGACGGTCTTCTGCTCAAGCGGTCTGGCGTTCATGTTGATCTCCTTGCTACCCCGGTTTGCGTGCGTTGTGCGATGGCTACCCGTTGCGCGGCGGCGCAGGCGGCGATGTCAGTCGGTGCGCGTGGCTGATTGCTCGCCGCCGCGAAGGACCGGAAGGTCGCCGCCATGTCATCGTCCTCGGAAGCGTCGCCGCGCTGCGCGGCGTCGTCCGGCTGCGCGTCCGCGTTTGCCTCGAGGACGACGCTCTCGAGAAAGTGGCGCAGGTCGCGCTCCGCGCCGGGCTCGACGTCCGCCACGATGATCGCGCGGGACGACAGGCGGACAGCGCCCCATCCGTCAGGGTGTCGCCCGATCAGGGCGAGTACCCCGCGAAAGTGCTCGCTCCAGCGTTTCGTCGGCGCGCCCGAAAGACCGACGCGGAGCTCGCGCTCCTCGATCGTCGCCGACGACCAGTCGATGGTTCGTGCGCGTTCCTTCGCCACGATCGGGTGGTACCCGTTGCGGCGCGGCGCGACACGCGCGATGTCTCGGAACGCTCGTCGCATTCGCTGCGGCAGATTCACCGCGTCATCAGGCGGGTAACCCTCGCGCCAGGGCGTTGCCACCGTGGCTTTGCCGGAACCGAAAGGACCTAGATGAGTGGGGGCGTGGAAACGGGCACGATCCGGACGAGGATCCCGGCCCGCCTTGACCGCCTGCCGTGGTCACGTTTCCACTGGATGGTGATTGTCGGCCTGGGCACGGCGTGGATCCTGGATGGACTCGAGGTCAACGTCGTCGGCTCGATCTCGAGCCGCCTGGCCGAACACGGCGCCGGGACCGGCCTAACGCCCGCAGACATCTCCGGCTGGGGAGCCTCTCTGTACATCGCCGGAGCGTGCCTCGGCGCGCTCGTGTTCGGCCAGCTGACGGACCGTTTCGGGCGCAAGCGTCTCTTCATGGTGACGCTCGGCATCTACCTGACCGGCACGATCCTCACGGCCTTCACGTTCACGCCGGCGTGGTTCTTCGTCTTTCGCTTCGTCACCGGCGCAGGCATCGGTGGTGAGTACAGCGCGATCAACTCAGCGATCGATGAGCTGATCCCCGCTCGCCGCCGTGGCCGCGTCGACGTCTCCATCAACGGCAGCTACTGGCTCGGCGGCGTCGCCGGCGCGCTGCTCGCGGTGGTGCTGCTGAACACCGCGATCTTCCCTGTGAACATCGGCTGGCGCCTCTCGTTCGTGCTCGGCGCCGCAATCGGCCTCGCTGTGCTCCTGGTGCGCCGCAACGTCCCCGAGAGCCCGCGGTGGCTCTTCATCCACGGCCGCAACCGTCGTGCCGAGCAGGTCGTCGACTCGATCGAAAACGAGATCCGCGAGGAGACGGGCGAGGATCTGCCCGAACCCGAGGGCGACGAGCTCACGGTGCGCCAACGCACCACCATCCCGCTGTCGCTGATCATCCGCTCGGTCGTGACGATGTACCCTCGCCGGACGCTGCTCGGCCTCGGCCTCTTCATCGGGCAGGCGTTCCTCTACAACTCGATCCTCTTCGGCTTCGGCAACCTCGTGACGCTCTACTTCCACACGCCGTCCGGCAACGTGCCCTACCTCATCGCGGTCTTCGCGGCAGGCAACTTCGCGGGGGCGCTCTTGCTCAGCCCGCTCTTTGACAGCGTCCGGCGCAAGCCGATGATCGCCGGCACGTACATCCTCTCGGGGTTCCTGCTGATCGGGACCGCATTCCTCTTCAAGGCGCACGACCTGAACGACGTCACGTTCACAGCGTGCTGTTGCGTCGTTTTCTTCTTCGCCTCCGCGGGCGCGAGTGCCGCGTACCTGACCGTCTCCGAGGTGTTCCCGCTCGAGACGCGCGCCTTGTGCATCGCCGTCTTCTACGCGATCGGCACAGGCATCGGCGGCGTGATCGGGCCACAGGTGTTCAGCCGCCTCATCAACAGCGGCAGTTACGAGCAGGTGTTCATCGCCCTCGGCCTCGGGGCGGTGATGATGATCGTCGGCGGTGTCGGGGAGATCTTCTTCGGCGTCAAAGCCGAGCGAGAAAGCCTCGAGAACATCGCTCGCCCGCTGACGGTTTCCGACGCCGCGCCCCCACGTGCGGCGGCTGCCGTCTAAATTCTGCATGCGGGCGCCCGCGGTGCGCTTTGAACCTCGCGCAAGCGGGTAAGTCACCCACGAGAGCTATGCGACGGCCGCCAGTCACGAGGAGACCGGGTTCGCTGCCAGCCGCCCCGGCGGGGCGGGCGGCGCGCGACCCGCGCGCATGAGCCGCCGCGCCGGGAGCCCGACGCAGCGCGCCGCCGACCATCCCGCAGCCGGGGCGGTCGATGGCCACTAGGGCGCACATGCGTCTCGCGCTGCCGAGCAGCGCCGAGAACGTCGCGCTGGTGCGCCGCGCGATACGCGGCCTTGCCGACGCGGCGGGGCTCGAACGCTCGCAGTCGGACGACATCGGAACCGCTGTCACCGAGGCGTGCAACAACGCCTCGCAGCACGCGTACCCTGCGGGCAGCGGGCCGCTCGAGGTCGAGTTCCTCGTCGGTTCCGCCGCGACCGCCGTGACCGTGCGCGACCACGGCGCAGGCGTGCCAGTGAACGCGCACGCGCGGCGGAAGTTCCCCGACGGCGATGAAGCGCCCGAGGGCGGGTTCGGGCTGCCGACGATCAACGCACTGGCCGACGACGCCAGCTGGAGCGAGCCGGCCGGCGGGGGTACGGTGGTCGAGATGCATTTCGCGACGGAACCGCGGCACGCCCGCCGGCTCGGGCCGGGGTGCGACCTGAGCCGCACGGATGGCGTCGGGGGCCGCGACCGTGCCGGCGCCCTGGAAGTCGCCATGGCCCCGCTGTCGGTCGCTCGCAGCGTGCTCCCGCGCGTGCTCGACGCCATGGCCGGCGGCGCGCACTTCTCCCGCGAGGGTCATGTGAGCCTGCAGCGGATCTGCTTCTTCCTGCTCGCCGACCCGTCTCTCGACGCGAACGCCGTGGGCGTGCAGGCACGCGTGGTGATCGACGAGGGCGAGCTCGAACTGGCTCTCGGCTCCGCCGACGGGGGAGACTTTCACCCCCTCGACGACGCCATGCGCCATCTTGAACGCGAGCTCGACACGTCCGCGGTGCGGCTGCGGGGCGGCGCCCGAGGACTGAAGGTCCGTGTCGAGCGTTGAAACCCACAGGCAGCCGCGCGAGCCCGGTGAGTGGACGGGCGCGCGGCCTGCGGCCGCCAGCGGGGCCGACGCCGGCGGGACGCCGCGCGCCCGGGCTGAGAGCCGCGACTGGGCCGTAGCCCTGCTCGTCGAGACAGGCGCCGTCCTCTCGAGCTCGCTGGACCTCGCCACGACGATGGACCGGGTTGCGCGCCTCACGATCCCGGCGCTCGCGGATCTCTGTGTCATAGACCTCCTCGACGACTCCGGCACGATCGCGGAAATCGCCGCGGCGTCCGCCGATCCCGCCCTGGCCCACGGCTTGGAAGCGATGCGGGCGAGGTTCCCTCTCGACCCCGGCGGGCCCCATCCCGTTGCGCGCGTCATTCGCAGCGGCGAAGCCGAGCTGCGCGCCGAGATGCACGCCGACCTGCTGCGCTCCTTCGCCCAGGGCTCCGAGCACGCCCGCTTCATGATCGAGAACGGCTATCGCTCCGCGGTTGTCGCGCCGCTCACGGCCCGCGGCCGGACGCTGGGCGCCCTTTCGGCGCTGCGCCTGACGGGAAGCGAGCCTTACACCGCCGACGACCTCGCGCTGGCGTGCGAGATCGCGCGCCGGGCGGCTCTCGCGATAGACAACGCCCAGCTCTACGCTGATCTGCGCGCGGTCGAGGGGCGGCTCGAAGCCGTCCTCGAGAACCTCGCCGAGGCGATAACCGTGATCGACGCGCAGGGGCGGACCGTCTTCGCGAACCAGGCCGCGGTCGACCTGCTCGGGCTTGGGTCTGCGGAGGATCTCGCCGAGGCTAAGCCCGGCGAGATCATGGCGCGCTTCCGGGTCCTCGATGAGGCCGGTCGCGAGCTCGGCCTCTCCGACATGCCGGCGCGGCGGATCTTCAACGGGGAGGACGCGCCGCCGTTGCTCGTGCGCAACATCGTCCGCGCGACGGGCGAGGAGCGCTGGGTGGTGGTCCGCGCGTCCGCCATCCGCGACCCCGCGACCGGCGCCATCGCGTTTGTTGCGAACGTCCTCGAGAACGTGACGGACGTCAAGCGCGCCCAGCTCGCCGAGGCGTTCATGGCCCGCACGAGCCGCGTGCTCGCCTCGTCGATGGACTACGGGACGACGCTGAAGACGGTCGCGCGCGAGGCCGCGACGTACCTCGCGGACTGGTGTGCCGTCGACCTCGTCGGCGAACGCGGCGCGATCGAACGCGTCGCGGTCCATCACAACGACCCCGAGAAGCTCGCGCTCGCCGAACGCATCGACCGCCTCCACCGGCCTTCGCCGAGCGCGCAGACCGGCGTCCCCGATGTGATACGGACCGGGAAGGCCGTGCTGTTCAACGACATCGCGCCAGAGGACCTCGCGCGCTACGCGCGCAACGACGAACACCTGCGCCTGCTGACCGAACTTGGAGCGCGCGACGTGATCATCGTGCCGCTCGCCGCGCCGACGCACGCCCTGGGAGCGATCACGCTCGTCTCCTCACACGAAGGGCGGCGGCTCACGGAGGGGGATCTGGACGTCGCGATCCGTCTCGGCCGGCGCTCGGGCACAGCCGTCGAGAGCGCGCGCCTGTACACGGAGCGGACGCGCATCGCGCGCACACTCCAGCGCGCCCTGCTCCCCTCTCTCCCCGACGTCCCCGGCCTGTCGATCGCGGCCTCGTATCGCCCGGCGGGGGAGCTCAACGAGGTCGGCGGTGACTTCTACGACGTGGTTGGCTGCGGCGGCGAGCGCTGGATGCTCGTCATCGGCGACGTCTGCGGCAAGGGCGCCGAGGCCGCCGCCGTGACCGCGCTGGCCCGCTACACGCTGCGCGCCGTCGCGATGTTCGACCCGCAGCCTGTGAAGATGCTCCACGCGCTGCACGAGGCGCTTCGCCAGCAGGGCTTCGGCGAGCAGATGTGCACCGCGTGCGTGGCGACGATAGAGCCGTTCGGCAACCGTGCACGCCTCACGCTCGCGCTCGCGGGACACCCGCAGCCGCTGCTCGTCGGGCCGGGCGACAGCGTGCACCCGGTGGGCGAGCCGGGAACGGTGCTGGGCATCGTCGACCCGGTCACGGTCAGGGAAATCGAGTTCGAGCTGCGCACCGGCCAGACCCTCGTGATGTACACCGACGGCGTCACGGACGCGGCCCGCCCGGACGCCCTTGAGACGGCGGGCCTGGAGCGCCTCGCCGCCCGCGTCGGCGGTCTCCCGCTACCGGAGATGCTCGCGCACATCGAGCGCAGCGCGGTCGAACGCGCGTCCGGCGAGCCGCACGACGACATCGCCCTTCTCGCCGTCCGGATCGCGGCGCCCGACGATCTGACATAGGGCGAGACCATGGCCGCGCCCAACCACCTGCAGATCAACGCGCGCCGCGGCAGCGACCGGCTCATCCTCGAACTCGTCGGCGAACTCGACCTCTTCAGCTCGAGCACGCTCGCTGACGCCATCGACCTGCACGAGCGCGCCGGCATGCTCGTGCTCGACATTACGCGCGTCAGCTTCATCGACTCGACAGGGCTCAAAGCGATCTTCAGCGCGCGGCGAGAGGCCCAGGCGCGCGGCGAGCAGTTCGCCGTGACGCGCGGATCACCGCAGGTCCAACGCCTCTTGAGCCTCACGCTCCTCGACGAGCACCTCGTGACGCTCCCGGCGGCGGACGCCGCGGAGAGCGTCACGGCGGAGGACGGCGCCGCCGCCGGCAGCGATCGCGCCTAGCCCCCTCTAACGACGATTCGGGCCACATCGCGGGCGTCGGCGGCGCGATGACGGGCTTGCACGCGTTCCGGCGTCGACCGTCAGCGTTCAGGCGAGCGGATGATCGTCAGGTACCAGTAACCGCACGCGATGTCGAGCACGGCGACCGCGAGGAAGAAGGCGCCCCAGCCGAACGCGCTGTACGCGAGGCATATGGCGCCCGCCGCTGCGGCGACGACGCCGAACGCGAGGCGAATGGTCCCGAAGGCGCGAAGATGACGGTACTCCAAGGGAATTATCAGCAGCCGCGTGCCGCGCCGCTGCGGAGTGAGCCACCAGCTGCGCAGGCGCTTGGCAACGCCGCCATCGGCGGGTGCCGTCATCCGCGTTGCCCCTGAGCGTGCGCGCCGTCGCCCACAACCGAATTATGGTCGCTTTCCGCTGCCGATGGGGGTTTGCACGCTGCAAGGCAGCCGATAAACCCGAGGCCTTGCGGCGTGGCCCGACCGACCGACCGGCCAGGCGCGGCGCTTACATCGCCGGCGACCGCGCCACCGTCACCGGCCGTGACGGCGGCGCGACGCACGCGCGGATTGGCAGCCTGCGCGAGGCGTCTCTGGCGCCTCATCCGGCGCGGAGCACGTAACGCGCGAAGATCCCGTCATCGGAGCATTCGCGTTCGACGATGCGAAGCTGGCAGCGCTCGAACATCGGCTCGATCAGCCACGTGAAGGTCGAGTGCTCGTCGCGGACGTGATCTTCGAGCTCAGAGCTGCTCCATTCCGTCGCCGGCGAATCTCCTCCCGTCGCGCACCAGTCCCCGATTCGCCGTTCGATCTCGGGCGGGTCAAAGTCGTAGATCACATCCCAGAGGCGAAGGACGCCGCCGGTTCGCAACATCCGGCGCATCCTGGCGAGCGCGACCGCCTTCCAGAAGTCGGGCAGATGGTGCAACGCGAGGCGGGAGTAGATGAAGTCGGCGGGCGGCCGGTCATGTTCGTAGGTGAGGAAGCCGGCGGGCACCACCGCGACGTTGCCGAGGCCAAGGTCCGCCACCTTGGCCCGGAGCGTCTCGAGCATCGGCGCCGACACGTCCACCGCCACTACGCAAGCGCACTTCGGGGCGACCTCGACGGTGAACTGTCCAGTCCCTGCCCCGAACTCCACCACCAGCGACTCGCGACCGAGGCCCAATCGCTCGAGCAGGGCGACCTCGGCTGCGGGGCCCGCGTCCTCCTTGGCGTCGTAGCGCGCGACGTGAGTAGCGTCAAGGTTCTCGCTGCCGGCAAAGCTCAGCTCATCGATCAGCCAGCCAGTGTCCCGGCGCCCGCTGCTCACGTCCACCGGATCATTCCAGACGCCACGAGCACCGATCCGGGGACCGCGCGGCACCCGACTGCGAACGCGGTGTTGCGCGCGCGCCCCTTGGGGGCGGCGCTCACAATCCGCTGGGTGCCGGGCCCATCGGCGTCCGCGGGCATACTGGGGACCGTCGACGCGCCCGAGCGAGCGATCGAGGGCGCGGCGGCGGACCGGCCGCGCTCGGATATCGGTTGGGAGTCCGACGTGATGCAGTACCTTGACGCGAAAGGCAATGGAATGTCCCGTCGTGCCCACGACCCGCGGAGAGCGAACAAGATCGGTTACTGCGACGCGCCGTCGGGCGACGGGGCGGCGTGCGCGATGAATGCGGGAGCGCGCTAGCGCCGTGGCCCGCGTTCTCGACCCCTCGGCGCCGATCGCGACGACCTCGCGCGAGCGCGTCACGGCACTGCTCGGGACGCGCCGCCGGCTGGTCGTCGGGCTAGTCGCCTCGTCCGTCGTGTCCAGCGTTGCCGAATCGGCCATGCTTGTGGCGCTCGTGGCGGTCGCCGCCCAGGTCGTCAAGGGAAGTCACGGCCACTCGGTCGGGCGCGAGCTACTCCACTTCAGCGCGAGCGTGCCCGTGCTGTTCGCGATCGCGGGCGCGGCCGCGCTTATTCGACTCGCGATGCAGTTCCCGATCTCCTACCTGCCCGCCAAGATCGGCTCCCAGGTCCAGTCGCAGCTTCGACGCGACGTCTCGCGCGCGTTCGCCCGCACGTCGTGGGCCGAGCAGTCGAGCGACCGTGAGGGCTACCTGCAGGAGACGATGACCACGCAGGTGCTGCAGGCGACGCAGGGCGCGCTGCAGGCCACGTCGATGCTCGCCGCGCTGACGGCCTTCCTGATCTTCATGGCGACCGCCCTCGTGATCAACTGGAAGGCGGCGGTGCTGCTGTTCGTGGTCGCGCTCGCGCTGCTGCTCGTGGTGCGGCCGATGAAGCGCCTCGGCGTACGCCGGTCACGGGAACTTTCGCGCTCGCAGCTCGAGTTCGCCGGCGCCCTCAGCGAGATGCAGCGCGTCGCGGCGGAGTCCCAGGTCTTCGGCGTCGAGGAACAGCAGCGTCGGCGGCTCGAGCGTTACATCAACGCCGCCCGCGACCTCTTCTACCGCTCGCAGCTGATCGTGCGCCTGACGCCGAACCTGTACCAGAGCCTGATCTACATCCTGCTGATCGTCGGCCTGACGGCCCTGTACGAGATCAACCGCCACGACCTCGTCTCGCTCGGCGCGGTCGTGCTGCTGCTGGTGCGCGCGGGCACGACCGGCCAGCAGGTGCAGGCGGCCCAGCAGGGACTCAACCAGTCGCTGCCGTTCATCGAGCGCCTACAGGAGACCGCCAAGCGCTATGCGGCGGCGAAACCAGCCGCCGGCGAGGAGCCGCTCGTGCACATCGAGCGGCTCGGCTTCGAGCACGTCTCGTTCGGCTACCGGCCCGACGAGCAGGTACTCGGCGACATCTCCTTCGAGGTGTTCGAGAGCGAAACGATCGGCGTGATCGGGCCCTCCGGCGCAGGCAAGTCGACGCTCGTCCAGCTGCTGCTGCAACTGCGCGAGCCGACCGCGGGTGCGTTCCTCGTCAACGGCGTGCCGGCCGCAAGCTTCTCGCGCGAGGACTGGCACAAGCTCGTCTCCTATGTGCCGCAGGAGCCCAAGCTCCTGCACACGAGCGTCGCGGAGAACATCCGCTTCCTGCGTGAGGACCTCAGCGACGCCGACGTCGAACGCGCCGCGCGGCTCGCGCACATCCACGACGTGGTGCTCGGCTGGCCCGGCGGCTACGAGACCACGATCGGCCCCCGCGCCGACGGTGTCTCCGGCGGCCAGCAGCAGCGAATCTGCCTCGCCCGCGCGCTCGCCGCGAAACCCGAGGTCCTGATCCTCGACGAGCCGACAAGCGCGCTCGACCCGCAGTCCGAGTCCCTGATCCAGCAGTCGCTGCGCGAGCTCAAGAACGAGATGACGGTGTTCATCGTCGCGCACCGGATGTCGACGCTAGACGTCTGCGACCGCGTGATGGTGATCCTCGACGGCCGGCTCGTGGCGTTCGACCCGATCTCCGTGCTCGAACGCGAGAGCGACTACTACCGCCGCGCCGCGTCGATCGCGACGGGCGAACTGTTGCCCTAGTCGCCCGCCGGCGTCGCCGGCTGCTCCTCCGACCGGGAGACTGGCGCGCCCCACTCGCGCGTGAGGTCCCGGCCGAGGTAACGCCCGAACTCCTCGACCTCGGGGCGGAAGCGCTCGCGCAGGTCGGCCATCAGCTGCGGGTTGGCCTGCTCGGTGGGCGCATAGATCAGGTTGCGGCGCGCGGTCTGCATGGTGCTGCGTCGCAGCCGCTGGGGCGTCAGCGCCTTCACCGCCGAGCGCGCGAGCCGCGTCATTGGCGTGCGGCCGACCGACACGTCGCTCATCAGGTCATGCAGGCGCTGCGAGCGGACCCGGCGCGACGGCTGCGTCTCGACGGTTTCGATCGTGTCGGGGTCGGTGCCGAGGAACTCGTGCACGCTCCTCAGCGTCGCGTGGTTGTCACGCCGGTAGTCCTCATAGATCAGCGTCAGCACCTGCTCCCGTCCGAACGCGTCGTGGAAGCGGCGCAGCTGGTCGGTGTAACGGACGTGGTCGGCATACAGCAGCTCGTGCGGGCGCCCGCAGCGCGGCGGGATCTGCTCGCCGCGACGGCGCGCCGGTTCCTTTTCGAGCGCGCGGCGCAGGTCCAGCTCGTCCTCGAAGTGATTGCGCGTCAGCTGGAGGTGGAATGAGCGCACGAACGACGCGGGCTCGCGGAAGATCGCGATGATCTTCGCGTCGGGGCGCTTCTCGGCGATCCGCTGCGCTGCCTGCTCGGAGAGCAGGTAGGAGGGGGAGCACTCGCCGAGGTGCTGGTCGGCGGCCGCGGACTCGAACAGCGCCAGGTAACCGTCCCAGGTGTCCGGTCGCTTCGCGTTCGGGCGCCGGAACCGCGAGCGCAGCTCCGGCGAGAAGTACCACAGCTCCTTCGGGTAGGGCATGAAGATCTGCGGGTGGCGGCGCAGCGATTCGTAGAGCGCTGTCGTGCCGCTCTTGAAGTGCCCGACGATGAAGAACTCGGGGATCCGGCGCCCGTTGTCGGTGGCGTTCATCAGCGAAAGACGTTAGTGCAGGTATGAGGCGCGCGCAAAGTACGCCGGACGCGCATGCGACTCGCGAGCGTGCCGCGCCCTGCCACCCGCCGGACAGGTGGGCAGCGCAAGCGCGTGCCGCTCCGACGGGACTCGAACGGCGAGAGTCGAGAACGCGGCGGGGCACGGCTGACCCACGGGAGCTTTCAAAGCGAGGGCCGCTCGACCCTTTGCAGCGATGCCGCTGGTGATGGCGTCCCGGGCGTCGCGGGCGTGCCGCCGCGTCGCCCTGGGACGATCATCTTGATCGCATCGGCGTGGCTCGTCGTCGCCAATCGCGGCGACTGCCCTCTCGCGTTGCGAAGTGACGCTCGCCGGAGTCGCAATGGCTGACGGGACCGAGGAGCTGAGAGCCGCTCGCCTGCCCCAGGCCATAGTCCGTAGAAACACCCCTCTCTCGGTGGCTATCCACCGATGTAGGTCGATGAAATGCCTGGGAGCCTGCCTCCATGACCACGAGCCAGCTCGAGCAGCCGACCAGCTACCGCGAGCAGGCCCTCACGCGACTCAAGCAGCGACGCGACTTTCAGGGCCACCTAATCGCCTACCTCGTCATTAACGCGGCGTTGTGGGGGGTGTGGGCGGCGACCGGCGCTGGCTATGCCTGGCCGGCCTGGGTCAGCGGCGCCTGGGGGATTGGTGTCCTCCTGAACGCCTGGGAGGTGTATTTTCGAGCGCCGATCACGGAGGCTGACGTCCAGCGGGAGATCGAACGACTACACCCCCAACGCTGAGAGGGGACGCTCTCGGTGGCCAAATCCGTTCAATCCGGTGCGAACGCCGCAGCGGCCCAAGGCACCGTCGCGGACAGTCTTGCGCCCGCGACTGCGGCATCGCCCATGACACTTCCCGGTGGCCAGCCGGTCACCAAGACCGAGACGGTGATCTCGGTGCGCGACCTGCACATGGCCTTTGGCGACTTCGAGGCGGTGCGGGGGATTGACCTGCAGGTGAGTCGGGGCGAGGTCTTTGCCTTCCTCGGACCAAACGGCGCCGGCAAGACGACCACGGTTGAGATCCTGGAGGGCTACCTCAACCGGACCGCGGGCGAAATCTCGGTGCTAGGCGTTGATCCGCAGCACGCCGACTCGGATTGGCGCGAGCGGGTCGGGGTGGTGCTTCAGGAGTCCACCGTCGAACCCGACCTGACGGTCAGGGAGTGCCTGGACCTGTACGCAGGCTTCTACGGCTCGCCCCGTCCCGTCGACGAGATAATCGAGTTGGTCGGCTTGGCTGGGAAGGCCGAAGTGCTCGGTGGCAACCTCTCTGGCGGGCAGCGGCGGCGTCTGGACGTGGCACTCGCGTTGATCGGCGATCCCGAGCTGGTCTTCTTGGACGAGCCGACCACCGGCTTTGATCCGTCGGCACGCCGCGCGGCCTGGGACATGATCGCCGGCCTGCAGGCGCTCGGGAAGACGGTCTTCCTCACCACCCACTACATGGAGGAGGCGGAGCATCTCGCGGATCGCATCTGTGTCCTGGCGGCCGGGCGAATTGTCGGGGAGGGCACCCCGCAAACGCTCGGAGGCCGCGATAGCGCGGCGAGCGAGATCTCATTCACGCTGCCGTCCGGTGTCGGGCCCGAGGATCTGCCGGCCGCAGTGGCGAGCGCCGTCACGCGCGAGGAACACGACTGCGTGGAACTGCACACCAACGCCCCGATGGAGTTGCTTGGGTCCCTGTCCGCTTGGGCCCGCGATCACGGTTACGACGTTGCGGACATCGAGGTGCACCGGCCAACGCTTGAAGAGATCTATCTGCAGCTCACAGAGGCCTCGCGATGAGCGTCGCCGCCGCGCCACAACTGCAGTATCGGCGCCGGTCCAAAGGCGCCCTGGTTCTCCACCAGCTTCGCTACGACTCCCTCGCGTTCCTGCGCAATCGCCAGAGCCGCTTCTTCACGTTGGCGCTGCCCGTCGTGTTCCTCGTGATCTTCTGCGCGCTATTCGGCAATGGCACCGTCCACGTGGCGGGCGGGACGATAAAGGAGTCCACCTACTACGTACCCGGGCTTGTCGGATTCGGCCTCATCCAAGCCGCATTCTCCAACCTGGTTATCTCGGTCACCGCTCAGCGGGACTCAGGGGTACTAAAGCGCAGGCGCTCAACCCCCGAGCCCGCGTGGGTGCTAATCACCGGCCGGGCGCTCACCGCCGTCGGTACAGCTGTGGTGATCGCGGTCATCCTGATGCTGATCGGCTCGGTCGCCTATGGGGCAACGCCGCCAGGGCGGACGATCCCCGCAATCATCGTGACGATCACCGTCGGAGCGGTGAGCTTCTGCGCGCTGGGCTATCCGCTCGTTACCGCGATCAACTCCTCTGACTCTGCCCAGCCGGTCATCCAGATGGTGATGCTGCCCCTGTACTTCATCTCAGGCGTATTCGTCCCATCCAGCCAGATTCCGCACTGGCTCGCCGACATCGCCAACGTGTTCCCGGTCAGCCACCTCCAGAAAGCGCTGCTGGAGGCGTTCAATCCGCACACCGTGGGCGCGGGGTTTGCTTGGAGCGACCTCTTCTTCATCGCCGTTTGGGGCGCTGCTGGGCTCGTTATCGCGCTGCGGCGGTTCGGCTGGGTGCCCAAGACGAGATGAAGGAACCGCGCCGAAAGGACATGTGATGGCGAACGCGTTCTCGTATGAGTTCACGATCTCGGGCTCGACTCCGCAAGAAGCCCGAGATCGGGTGCAACGGGTCCTCGGCGAGCGCTTACGCCGGCCGACCAGCGGCGGCGTCCAAGGCAACCTTCATCGCGCGATGCGGCTCAGCAAGCAAACTCCGACCTCGCTGGTGTACAAGCCGAAGTTGCAGGTTCCGCTGCCCGTCTCGATCACGGTGTGGGTCGGCCGCGAACTCCGCCGGGAGAACGTCAACGTGACGTTCACCGCAAACGGTGCAGACGAGACGCGCGTCACAGTTTCGGGCAAGGTTGGAGAAGCAACCCAGGCCGTGGCTGGCCGAGACTTCTGGGAGGGAGTGCTGGCCGCCAGCGCCCCTTAATCGCACGGCCTCCCGCCCATCGTGCGCCGCGATACTAGCGCCGAGATAGGCCGCACCGGAGTGCGACCCCACGCACGGGTACGCGCTCGCTCTCGGCGCGCCTGCACACCTCGGCGTAATGGCGGGGAGGATCGCTACCGTGTCGTGCGGCCCGACGCACCGGACACCTCCGTTGCTGCTGTCGCGCGCGGAGGTGACGATGACGGTCGCGTAAGACCGCAGCATGTCCGCCTTCGGTTCGGCCACTGCGACGCGGAGCCGTGTCACGTTCTTTCCGAGGACCGGGTGTCCAAGTCCGTCGTGATGGCGCCGAAACATCGTCGGCGAACGCGCAGTTACTGTCTTCGCAGCGTGGTCGAAGCACGGGTGAACGACCGAGATCTGACTGGTAGTGCCGCACCCGGCGAGCAGCAGCGAGCAGGGCAGAAACTAGACCCGCGGCACCACATCGGCGCGCAAACTACACCGCGCGCAGAAAGACATAGCGGGGGCGGGATTCGAACCCGCGACCTTCGGGTTATGAGCCCGACGAGCTACCAGACTGCTCCACCCCGCGTCGCACTTCGTGTTGTAGCAAAAAGCGCATCCCCAGGCCGGCTGCGCGGTTAGCATCCGCCCGTGCGCGTAGGTGTCGTCGACATCGGGACCAACTCGACGCGTCTGCTCGTCGCCGATGTCGACGCCGCTGGCACCCTCGTCGAAGTCGATCGCCGCTCGTCCGTCACGCGCCTCGGCGACGGGGTCGACAAATCGGGCGCGCTCGCCCGCCCGGCCGAGGAGCGGGTTCTCGCCGCGCTCGATGGCTACCGCGCGCCGCTCGCGGACTGCGAGCGGTCGGTGGCGCTCATGACCTCCGCGGTGCGCGATGCCTCGAACGGACGCGAATTCGCTGACGAGGTGGGATCCCTGCTCGGCATCACGACGCGGATCCTGAGCGGAGACGAGGAGGCCGCAACGACGTTCGCGGGCGCGATGTCGACGGGCTCACACGGAGCGGGTCTGTGTGTGGTGATCGACATCGGCGGCGGATCGACCGAGTTCGTCGTCGGCGACGGCGGAACGATGGCGTTCCACGTCTCGACGGCGGCAGGCGTGGTGCGTATGAGCGAGCGCCACATACACACGGACCCGCCGACACCTGACGAGCTCACCGAGCTCGCCCTGGACACGCGCGGCGTGTTCCACGCGGCGGTCCCGGACGAGCGCCGGGCCGGCGTCGCGGCAGGGATCGCCGTCGCGGGAACCGCGACGAGTGCCGCCGCGATCGAGCTGCAGCTCGACCCTTACGACCCCGCACGCGTCGAAGGGCACACGCTGTACCTCTCAACCGTCGAACTGCTGCTCGCGCGCCTCGCCGAGCTCGACGAAGCCGGGCGCCGCGCCGTTGTCGGGCTGCACCCGGACCGCGCGCCGACGATCATCGCGGGCATGATCCTGCTGCAGGAGTCGATGAACCTGTTTGGCCTCGACGCGGTCGAGGTCTCTGAGCGGGACATCCTCGCCGGCGGCGCGCTGGCGCTGGCGGGCGCCCCTGCTGCGCCCTAGGCCAGGTTCGAGCGCCTCGGGTAGGCGATCTCGGGGTCGGTCAGGACGTTGACCAGGGCCGGTGCGCCCGCGGCGAAGGCGCGCTCGAGCGCCGATCGCAGCTCGTCGGGCCGCGCGACGAGCTCACCGTGGCAGCCGAGCGCCTCGCACACCAGGTCGTAGCGGGTCTCGGGACGCAGGTCGGCGATCACTGAGTAACCGTAAAGCGCCTGCATCGGATGCTTCTCGAGCGCCCAGATGCCGTTGTTGCCCATCACCGCGATGACGTTCACGCCGTGGCGCGCGAGCGTGTCGAACTCCATCCCTGAGAAGCCGAACGCGCCGTCCCCGAGCAGCAGCACGACTTGGCGTCCGGGATGCGCGAGCTTGGCGGCGAGCGCGTAGCCGGGTCCCGAGCCAAGGCAACCGAACGGCCCGGGGTCGACCCAGCAGCCCGGCTCGAAGCTGTCGATGACACGCCCCGCATAGGAGACGAAGTCCCCGCCGTCGCCGACGACGATCGCGTCCCGGTCGAGCATCGCCCGTAGCTCGCCGTAGACGCGCATCGGGTGCAGAGGCGCGCGCGGGTCCTGGAGTTCCCCGAGCTCGCTCGCGCGGCGCTGATCCTCCTGGGCGCGCAGGTGCGCGACCCAGCCGCCGCTTTCAAGCGGGCCACCGCAGCCCTCGGCCAGACCGGCGAGCGTCGACGGGATGTCGCCGTAGCACTCGGCTGCGACGGCGCGCGGGTGGCCACGCTCCGGTTCGACGCTGTCGACGACGATCACGTTCGCGTCCTCGTCGAAGACGGCGCCGAAGGCAAGGCGGAAGTCCATCGGGACGCCGATCACGAGGGCGACGTCGGCGCCCGCCAAGGCGACGGAGCGCGTACGCGAGAACGCGAGCTCGTGGTCGGCGGGCACGCAGCCGCGGCCGAGGCCGTTGAGGAACACCGGGATCGCAAGTCGCTCGGCGAGCGCGCGCAGTGCACCCTCGCCGTGCGCCCAGTAGAGGTCGCTCCCGGCCATGATTACGGGACGTTCCGCGCCCCGCAGCAGCTCCACCGCGCGAGCCAGCTCACCCTCGTCGGCGCGCGTCGGCGGGTGTGGCGCAGCGCCCTCGGCCTCGTCATCCTCGCCCTCGGAGAAGACGTGGTCGAGCGGCAGGTCGACGAACGCGACACCGCCGTGCGGCGTGCTGGCCGCGGCCACGGCATCGTCGATGAGGCCCGGCATCTCGCCCGCCGACGTTGCGGTCGCGGCGAGCTTCGCGAGCGGACGGACGAATGGGACGTGGTCGATCTCCTGCAGCGATCCCTGCCCCCAGCGCATCGCGGGCGCGCGGCCGCCGAGCACGAGCAGCGGCGAATGGTTCGCTTGCGCGGACGCCATCGCGCTCATGCCGTTCGTGACGCCGGGGCCCGCCGTCAGTGCGCACACGCCGACGCTCCGCGTGACCTTCGACGTGCCCTCCGCGGCGAACGCCGCGGTCGCCTCGTGCCGCGTGTCGACGAGTTCGATCCCCTCCGCGCGGCAGCCGTCGTAGAGCGAGAAGAGATGCCCGCCGGAGAGCGTGAAGATGCGCGTCACGCCGTGTGCGCGCAGCCGCCGGGCGATCAGTCGCCCGCCGTGAAAGGTCTCGACCTGGCTGACCTCGGCCACGGGGCGACTCTAGCGACCGATGCCCGGGGAGGGAGTCGAACCCCCACGCCCTCTCGGGCCGCCGATTTTAAGTCGACTGCGTCTACCGCTTCCGCCACCCGGGCCTTTCGGCCGCCCTAGTCTATGGACGAAAGTGCTGCGCGAAGAGCATTTTCATCGGCGCGCAACTTTCGCCGCGTTACCGTGTCCTTATCTTTAGTTAGCGGCGCCTTAGATAGGGGAAATAGGGTCCCAGCGATGGAGGCATCAGCACTCAGACGGCAGCCCACGCTCCGCAGCCTCGGCATGCCCGGACCGATGCTGCGGATGCAGTCGGACGAGCGTCTCATCGCGCTGACGCGCCGCGGCAACAACGCCGCATTCGAGGTGCTCTGCTCGCGCTACCAGGCGCGCCTGCTGGCCTTCTGCCGCCACATGCTCGCCTCCCGCGAGGACGCCGAGGATGTCCTGCAGGAGGTCTTCGCGGCTGCGTTCAACGCGATCCTCGCCGACGAGCGCGAGATCAACGCGAAGCCGTGGCTCTACCGCATCGCGCGCAACCGCTCGCTCAACCACCTGCGTCGCGCGAGCGCCGTGGGCGTCGACTCGATGGACATCCACTTCGCCGAGAACGGCATCACGACGAGCGACAAGGTGATGCGCCGCGAGAGCTTCCGCGAGCTCGTGAATGACGTCGGCGAGCTGCCCGAGACGCAGCGCACCGCGCTGCTTCTGCGCGAGATCGACGACCTCTCCTACGATCAGATCGCGGCCGCGATGGACACGACCGTCCCGTCGGTCAAGTCGTTGCTGGTGCGCGCGCGGATGTCACTGGCCGACGCCGCCGAGGCGCGCAAACTGACCTGCGAGGACGTCCGGATCGAGCTCGCCGAAGCCGCCGAGGGTCTCGGCAAGCCCACGGCGGGGGCACGACGCCACACGCGGGATTGCGAGCGCTGCGGTGCCTACAAGCGCACGCTCAAGGACAACAACAAGGTGCTGGCCGGCCTCGCGCCCGTGGCGCCCCTGCTGCTCCTGAAGAACCTCTTCCTCGGCAAGATCGGCTCGTCCGCGGGCCACGCCGCCGCCGGCAGCGGCGCGAGCGCCGGCACCGCCGCGGGCGGCGGGGTCGCTTCGAGCGGCCTCGTCACGGCCGGGATCGGAGCGGTTGCGAGCAAGGCCGCGGCCGGGATCGCGGCGGCGGCGCTTGTCACCGCCGGGGCCGTGGCCGTCACGCACTCGACGCCCGAAGGCGGCGCCGCCGAAACGGCGAACGTCGCGCATGCCGCTCCCGCTGTCGCGGCGGCACACAGCGACGCGCCGGCGGTGCTGCACCGCGCGGCCGCGGCGCACACCGTGACGCACGTGCGGCCTCCCGCCGGACCCGCGGCGCCGCAGCGCACCGCTGCACCGGCGACGACGACGACGCCCGCGACGGTCTCGACCGCCACCGGCCAGCCCACCGAGGTGACGACGGAAGAAACGAAACTGCCGGGAGCGACGACGGAAGCGTCGGCGCAGGGTGCCTCGTCCACGACGGATCCGATCGCGACGACGGGACCGACGGGCGTCACCGCGGTCGGTGCGCCCGAAGGCGAACGCGCCAGCAGCGAAGAAGAAGCGCCGGCAGCGACCGAAACGACCACCACGACGCCCCCTCCGGCGACCGAAGAAGTCCCGCCGGCCGGGGAAACGCCGGTCGCCGAATAGCGCCGCGGCGGCCGTCAGCCGCCGAGCGAGAAGAGCGATTCGAGGTCGTGCTGCGAGTACGCGGCGAAGGCGACCATCGTCTGTGTCCTTGCGACTCCCGGCAGGGCGCCTATCTTCGCGGTCACAACGTCCGCGAGGCGCTCATGGTCTGGCACGTGCACCACGGCGACGAAATCCCACTCGCCAGTGACCGAATAGGCCTCCGCGACGCCTTCGACGTCGGCGAGGGCCGCGCCGAGAGTCGCGAGCGCGTCGCGCTCGGACTCGATCAGCACGACCGCGTGGGCCATCGACATGGCGCGATGATAGTCGCCCGCGGAAGCTAGACGGCGGCTCGGAGACCAACGCCCACCGGGGCGCCGATCGCGACGCCCGCGAAGCCCGAAACCCAGCTAGCTTCCGCGACGACGGCGGGCAGCGCGAGGAGCACGATGGCTATCGCGCCGGTGCCGAGCAGATCGGCGGTGTGTTCCTCGCCGCCGCGCGCCGCGAGCAGTTGCGGCGCGGCGTAAGCGGTGAGCAGCGCGAGCGCCGCGCCGTTCGCGCCCGTCGCCAGGGGAACACTGTTGAGCGCGAGCTCGAGGAGCTCGCCGGTCACCGCCGCCGCGAAGAAGAGCACGAGGACGACGAGCGGGCCGCGTTCGCGCTCGAGCAGCGTGCCGAAGAGCGCGCACGCGACGAGCGCGACGAAGGCGTAGCCGCCGTTCTGGTAGAGGAACGGGGAGGTCAAGAGGCGCCACCACTTGCCTTCCAGCGGGCCGACCACCGTCGCGTTCAGGTAGATCGTGGGTCTCGCGTGTACGAGCACCCAGCCGGCGCAGCCCGCCGCCACGAGCGAGACGGTGGCCCATGGGCGCTCTACGCTCCAGGCCGGCGCGCGCACCCGGCGCGCTCGCCGGGGCTTGCTGTCGGGGCGCGGTATCTTCGGCGCACGGCGGCGGATGCGCTGGCCGCAGTACGGGCACTCGGTCACGTACGGGCTTACCTCAGACCCGCAGTGCTTGCAGACCACGAACAGATCAGCACCAGAGCCCATGACGTCTCATTCTACGGTGGCCGTCATGCCCGCCGGTGAGCCTCTGAGATACTTCCGCCCATGACATACGGATACGACAAGCGCCTGTACATCCTCGCGTTCGACCACCGTGGCTCCTTCGTGAAGACGTTCTTCGGCATCGAGGGCGAGCCGGACGAGGCACAGACGGCCCAGATCGCCGACGCCAAGCACCTCATCTTCGAGGGCATCTCCCGCGCCGTCGCCGACGGCGCGGACGCCCAGGCGGCCGGCGTCCTCGTCGATGAGCAGTTCGGTTCGACGGTGCCGCGGGAGGCGCACGAGCGCGGCTACACGCTGGCGATGCCGGCGGAGCGCTCCGGCCAGAAGATGTTCGACTTCGAGTACGGCGATGACTTCGGCGCCCACATCCTCGAGTTCGACCCCGACTTCACGAAGGTCCTCGTGCGCTACAACCCCGACGGGGACGAGCAGGCCAACGCCGACCAGCGCGAGAAGCTGCGCCGCCTCAGCGACTGGCTGCACGACAACGGCCGCCGCTTCCTTTTCGAGCTCCTCGTCCCCGCCGAGGAGGCGCAGCTCGAGACCGTCGCCGGCGACAGCGACCGTTACGACGCCGAGCTTCGCCCGGAGCTGATGCGGCGGGCCATCGCGGCACTGCAGGAAGCCGGCATCGAGGCCGACGTGTGGAAGATCGAGGGCGTCGAACGGCGCGAGGAGTGCGAGATGCTCGTCGCCCAGGCCCGCAGCGGCGGACGCGACGGCGTCGCTTGCGTGCTGCTGGGGCGCGGTGCGAGCGACGCGAAGGTTGACCACTGGCTGCGCCAGGCCGCCCCCGTGGAGGGCTTCATCGGATTCGCGATCGGACGCTCGATCTGGTGGGATCCGCTGCGCGCCTTCGTCGACGGCGACCTCGAGCGCGCCGCCGCCGCAGAGCGGATCGCCGCCAACTACCGGCGCTTCATCGGGGTCTACGAGGAGGCCGAGCGCGGCTGATGCGTCCGGCACTGAAGATGCGCCGCAGCCTCGCCGAGCTCGAGCAGGAATTCGCGCGCGAGACCGAGCTCGACCGCGACCGCCGCAGCTCGCTGATCCGCGCGAGCGAGCAGCGGTCGGCGCGCCGCGGCGTCGACAAGCGCAACCGGCATGGTCGGCTGCGTTTCTTCGCGCTGCTCGTGACCCTGCTGCTGACGGCGGTGCTCGTCACCGCCGTGATGTTCGAGACGCTCTACCTGCTGCTTGCCTAGCGCGTGATCCGCCGTGCCCCGCCGCCAGCGGGACGGGCGCCGTCTGGGCTGCCCGCGCCCGGCCGTCCGGCGACGGCGCCGGACTCCACTTCGCTGTGGATCTCCAGGTAGATCTCCTTGCGGAAGACGGGGACCTTCTGCGGCGCCTGAATTCCGATTCGCACCTTTTCGCCCATCACGGAGAGGACGGTGATCTCGATCTCGTCGCCGATCATGATGCTCTGGTTGGACTTGCGCGTGAGGACCAGCATCTTCCCGTTTTCTCTCCCCGCCGGCCCGATCGGCCAGAGTCCAGTGGATGGATCAGCATAATAATCGCGGCGGCGGGCGAACCACGCCGATCTCCGCAATTTGCGTAGTCGCAACCGCCGGATCGGCTCTACAGATACGGTAGTGTCCCGGTCCGTCGATGCCTAAGCGTTCACTGCGCCCCCACCTTAACCAGATCCGCACCTGGGTGCGACAGGGCCGCACCGACGCCTGGATCGCCCACCAGCTCGAGGTTTCGGTGCGCGACATCGAGCAGTTCAAGAGCCAGAACGAGCTCGAAGAGGACGCGGGCGGCGAGACGAACGGCTACCCCGACGAGATCGACCTGCGCGCCGAGGACGACGCGCTCATCGCCGCGGAGCTCGAGGCGGCCGAGGCCGAGGCTGAACGCGAGCGCCTTGCGGCCGCGGACCGCGAACAGGAGGAAGAAGACGACGGGGAGGACGACGACGAGGAGGGCGCGATGAGGCGCACGCGCCGTCGCGGGCGCCGCGGCGGACGCGGACGGCGCGTGCGCGGCGCGACACTCGAAGGCACGTTCGACCACGGCGACGAGGGTTTCGGGCTCTGGCTCGACCCTGCGATCACCGAGAACCCGGTTTACGCGGAGCATTGGGCGGGGCACCGCCCGGTCGAGATCACCATCGAAGAGGACCGCATGGTGATCCGTCGCGCAGGCGACGACGACTAGCCCGCCGGGGGCTCGTCCAGCCGCCCGCCGGCGTAGTCGGCGGCGCCGCGCAGGTAACGCCCGAACGCCGCGTCGGCGACGATCGTGGGATCCCACGCCCACGGCTCTTCGGGCGCGGCCCGCATCGCGAGCTCCACGCACCAGCCGGTCCCGTCGTCGTAGAGGTCGGCGAGCTCGCGGGCGGTGAAACGGCCGCCCAGGCGCCGCCGGAGCTCGGCCACGAGCCTCGTGGTTACGAGCTCGAGCTTCGCGGCCCGGTCTTCCGGCGCGGCGGCCAGGCGACGTTCGCCGCTGTGCCACTGTTCGATCGCTGCCCGCAGCGCCACGGGCGCGAGGCTAGCAGCGAGGCGCCGTCAGTTTGACGGCAGCCCGGTGACCATGTACTGCTGCTCGCCGCGGTGCGTCATCCCCATCCGCAGCGCCTCCGCTTCGATCGTGGAGCGCGCTTCGAGCGTCGAATGCTCGCGGCGCAGTCGCGCATGTTCGCGCTCCAGGCGCGCGAGCGTCGCGTCCACGCCGCGCGACTGGCGCCACGCGTCGAACGTCGACAGCGCGGCGCTGGCGTAGAGGACCGCGAGGCCGACGAGAACGCAGAGGAAGACCGCGCGCCCGACGCGATCCCAGCGCACGCCGCCGTGCGAACTGCGCCGGCGCGAGCGCGCACGGGCTGCTGAGGAGGCCGTGGCCATGGCAAGCGCATTCGCGCTCGCCGACCGCATTCCTGCTAGCCGCGCCGAAAGGCGCCGGCGCCCGCGAAGACGGCGGCGGCGCCGAGCTGCTCGTCGATGCGCAGGAGCTGGTTGTACTTCGCGACGCGGTCCGTGCGCGACGGCGCGCCGGCCTTGATCTGGCCGCACCCGGTCGCCACCGCGAGGTCGGCGATCGTGACGTCCTCGGTCTCGCCGGAGCGGTGGCTCATCACGGCCGTGTATCCGGCGCCCCGCGCCATGTCGATCGCGGCGAGCGTCTCGGTCAGCGTCCCGATCTGGTTCACCTTGATGAGGATCGAGTTAGCGACGTCTTCCTGGATGCCACGGGCGAGCCTGCGGGTGTTGGTGACGAAGAGGTCGTCGCCGACGAGCTGGACCTCGCCGCCGAGGCGGCCGGTCAGCTCGCGCCAGCCCTGCCAGTCCTCCTCGTCCATGCCGTCCTCGATCGAGACGATCGGGTAGCGGCCCGCCAGTTCGGCCCAGTAGCCGACGATCTCCTCGCGGCCGAGCGTGCGGCCCTCGTGCTCGAGACGGTATGCGCCGTCGGCGAAGAACTCGCTCGCCGCCGGGTCCAGGGCGATCGCGACATCGCGCCCGGGCTCATAGCCGGCGCTCGCGATGCCGTCGACGAGCAGCTCGAGCGCCTGCTCGTTGGAAGCGATGTTAGGCGCAAAGCCCCCCTCGTCGCCGACGGAGGTGCTCAGGCCGCGCGCATGCAGTGTCGCTTTGAGCGAGTGGAAGACCTCGCTGCCGACGCGGATGCAGTCGGCGAACGTGGCGCTGCCAAGGGGGACGATCATGAACTCCTGGAAGTCGACGCTGTTGTCGGCGTGCGCGCCGCCGTTGAGGACGTTCATCATCGGCACGGGCAGGATCCGCGCCCCGTCACCGCCCAGGTGCCGCCACAGCGGCATCCCGGCCTCGGCCGCGCGGGCCTTCGCGAAGGCGAGCGACACGCCGAGAATCGCGTTCGCGCCGAGGCGCGACTTGTTCTCGGTGCCGTCGAGGTCGATCAGCGTGGCGTCGAGCGCTCCCTGGTCGCCGTCGAAGCCCGCGAGGGCGTCGGCGATCTCGCCGCACACGGCGCCGACGGCGCGCGTCACGCCCTTGCCGTGCCACTGTGGGCCGCCGTCGCGCAGCTCGACGGCCTCGAACTCGCCCGTCGACGCGCCCGACGGCACCGCGGCGCGTCCTTTCGCCCCTCCCGCGAGCGCCACGTCGACCTCTACCGTGGGGTTCCCGCGGCTATCTAGGATCTGGCGGCCGTGCAAGCGCTCGATCGCGCCCATCGGCCGGCGGCTAGGCTTTCGCCGCGCTCTTCGGTGCCGTGTACTCCTTGCAGTTCGGCACGACGAATCCTTCGCGGCATTCGGTCTGGTCTTTCCAGTGTTCTTTGAATTCCTTGACGAACTTCGCGAGCGCCTTCTGGTCTTTGGCGACGCTGAGCTGTTCTTTGATCCGTTTGTGCTCCTTGCTCAGCGGCTTGGAGGTGCCCGGGTGGATCGACTTGACTTCGTAGATGTAGTAGCCGAACGGCGTCTTGACGGGCCCGGATAGCGTGTTGAGCGGCGCGGAGAAGATCGCTTCGCTCAGCGCCTTGGCCTCCTGCCCCTTCACGACTTCCTTGAGCAGGCCGCCTTTGGCCTTGGAGACGGGGTCGATCGAGCGGGCCTTGGCGACTTCGTCCCAGCTCTTGCCCGATTCGATTTCCTTCTTGGCTTCCTTTGCCTCCTGTTCGGTCTTTGTGAGCACGAGCTCCACAGACCGTGTTTCGGGCGTGCCGAACGTCGATTTGTTCTCCTCGTAGTACTTCTTGATTTCCTCTTCGGAGACTTTCTCGTTTTCGGTCAGCACCTTGTGCTGGATTTTCTGCGAGAGCATGTTGAGCTTGACGCGCAGCAGCAGGTCGGAGACCGTCTGGCCGGAGCTCTTGAGGAATTTTTCGAATTCGGCGGTGCTCGGGAACTGCGTGTCGCGGATTTTCTCGAATTCCTTGTGCACCTGTGAGTCGGTGACTTTGACGTCGAGGTTTTTCGCTTCGCCGAGCACCCATTCGGAGGAGATCAGGTAGTTGACGACCTCTTTCTTGAGCGACTCGTACTGCGTTTCGCACTGCTTCTTGAGCTCTTCGTGCGTCTTCGGCTTGACGCCTTTCGCTTTCGACTGGACCGACTCAAGGTGGGCGATGCACGCGCCGTAGGAGGGCGGCATGGGGACGACGGGGGCGCCGCCTATCTGGCCTGCGCTGGTGGTCGCAGCGACCTGCAGCCAGTGATCGAACGTCGTGTTCTTGATCGCGTTGCCTTCGACGGTCGCGATCGAGTCGCTGGGCACGCCACCGCAGGCGGCGAACGCTATACAGGCAAAGAAAACGGCGCCGAGCGCCGCGATGGGACGAGCGAGTCGTTTCACGCTGCCACGACTGTAGCGGATCATGGCTGCGGTCCGTTCGCTTCCCCGCGGCCGTCGCGGCGGACGACCGCGAGAAGCGTGTCGGCTGCCTCGACGACCGCCGCGAAGCGCTCCGGCCCGGCGTCGGGGACGCGGATTGTGACCTGTGAGCGGCCGCCTTCGTAGAGCGCGTCGGGGAGCTCGTCGCGCAGCACGCGAGCACGCTCGGCGTCGAGTTCGATCGGCACGACGGCGAGCCGGCCGCCGCGGAAAGTCACGCTGCGGGCGCCCGCCTCGCCGAGACGGATCCGTGCGCGTTGCAGCGCCAGCATGTTCTCGACGGGCTCGGGCGGCTCGCCGAAGCGGTCGAGCAGCTCTTCGCGCAGCCGTTCGAGGTCGGCGACCTCGACGGCCGCTGCGACGCGCCGGTGGACGTCGATCTTGGCCTGCTCGTACGGGATGTACGCGGCCGGCACGTAGGCGTCGACGTTGACGTCGAGTCGCACCGGCTCGGGGCGCTCCGGCAGCTGTTCGGACTCGGCCTCGCGCACCGCCTCGTCGAGCATCTGCATGTAGAGCTCGAAGCCGAGCGCGGCGACGTGGCCGGACTGCTCGTCGCCGAGGAGGTTGCCGGCGCCGCGGATCTCGAGGTCGCGCATCGCGATCTTCAGGCCCGCCCCGAGCTCGGTGTGGTCGGAGAGGGCGGCGAGACGCTGCGCGGCCTCGGGGGTGAGTGCCGCCGCCGAGTCGTAAAGGAGGTACGCGTATGCCCGCTCGCGGCTGCGGCCCACGCGGCCGCGGATCTGGTAGAGCTGCGAAAGGCCGAAGCGGTCGGCGTGCTCGACGATGAGGGTGTTTGCCTGGGGGATGTCGATACCCGACTCGATGATCGACGTGCACACGAGCAGGTCGGCGTCGCCGCGCAGGTAGGACAGCATCGTCTGCTCTAGTTCGCCGTCCGCCATCTGGCCGTGGGCCACGAGGACGCGCGCGCCGGGACACAGAGCACGCAGGCGCTCCGCCGTCTCGTCGATCGTCTCGACGCGGTTGTGCAGGAAGAAGGCCTGGCCGCCGCGCGCGAGCTCGCGCTCGATTGCCTGGCGCACGAGCTCCTCCTCGTACTCGCCGACGTACGTGCGTACCGGGCGCCGGCCCTCGGGCGGCGTCTCGATGACGGATATGTCGCGCAGCCCCGCGAGCGACATCTGCAGGGTGCGGGGGATCGGCGTCGCCGACATCGCGATGACGTCGACCTTGAGCTTCAGCTGGCGCAGGAGTTCCTTCTGGCGCACGCCGAAGCGCTGCTCCTCGTCGACTATCAGCAGCCCGAGATCCTTGGCACGCACGTCGCGCGAGAGCACGCGGTGCGTTCCGATGAGGATGTCGACCTTGCCGCTGGCGAAGCCCTCGATGGCGGCGTTCTGCTCGGCGGTGCTGCGGAAGCTCGAGACGTGCGCGAGCGTGATCGGATAGTCCGCGAGCCGCTCGGAGAACGTGCCGAAGTGCTGCTGCGCGAGGATCGTCGTCGGCGCGAGCATCAGCACCTGTTTGCCTTCGACGGCCGCCTTGAACGCCGCCCGCAGTGCGACCTCGGTCTTGCCGTAGCCGACGTCTCCACAGATCAGGCGGTCCATCGGGCGGGGCGCCTCCATGTCGGCCTTCACGAGCTCGATCGCCTCGAGCTGGTCGGGCGTCTCGGCGTAGGGGAAGCGCTGCTCGAATTCGCGCTGCCAGTCGGTGTCCTCGCCGAAGGCGTGGCCGCTGCGGCGGCGGCGCTCGGTGTAGAGCGTCAGCAGCTCGCCCGCGAGCTGCTGGGCGGCGCGCCTGGCGCGCGCCTTCATGCGCTCCCAGCGGCTGCCCCCCAGTTTGGAGAGGGTCGGGCTCTCGCCTCGCGCCCCGACGTAGCGTGAGATCTTGGCGAGCTGGTCGGTAGGTACGAGGACGCGGTCCTCGCCCTCGTATTCGAGGTAGAGATAGTCGCGTGTCACGCCGTCGACCGTCCGCGTCTGGAAGCCCGCGAAGCGCGCGACACCGTGGTCCTCGTGGACGACGTAGTCGCCGCTGGACAGTTCGCCGAAGGAGCGAAGGACACCGCGGCCAGCGACACGGCCGCTCGTGGAGCGCTCGGGGCGCCGGCGCAGCAGCCGGTGCTCGGGCACGACGGCGAGCCGGTAGCCGGGGGCGACGAAGCCCTCGCTGAGCGCCGCGGCGGCGAGCGTGAGCTCGCCCGCGCCGCGCTCCCCGAGCCAGCTCGCCTTCAGGCGCCCGAGGTTGTATGCGAACCGTTCGCCCTCGCCGCGGTGCGGGAAGGCCACCACCGTCTTGTAGCCGGAACGGATGAGGCGCTCCAGGCGTGGCTCGGCTTCGGCTAGCGAACGCGACGGGCCGTCGGCGGATTCGGCGCGCAGCTCGACCCGTTGGCCGGCGGAGTGCGCGGACAGGCGGACGTCGACGCGCCGCGCGAGCTCGCTTTCGATCTGCCGCGGCGGGACGTAGAGGTGGTGTGCTTCGTGGTCGTCGAACGCGGCGCAGACGTCTGACCAGTGGTCGCCGAGGACGCCCGCGAGCTCCTCGTCCGCCCCCACGATCACGCGCACCTCGCCCGCGAGCTCGAGCAGCGGCCGGAAACGGTCGACAGGCAGGAGCTCTGCGACGTCGGGGCGCTCACCGTCGGCGGCGAAACCGCCCGCCGCCGCCAGCTCCGCGAGCTCGCGGTGCTCGAGCGCGAGCTCGGCGGCGGGCGCGACGAGCACCTCGTCGGCGTCGCCGAGCGAGCGCTGGGTGAAAGTCGAGAACCACCGCAGCGACTCAATTTCGACGTCGAACATGTCGACGCGCACGGCGCGCTCCTCCGTCGCCGGGAAGAGATCCATGATCCCGCCGCGTAGCGCGAACTGGCCGCGCTCGGAGACCTGTTCGACGCGCTCGTAGCCGGCCGCGACGAGCTGGTCGGCGCACTCGTCGAGGTCCAGCAGATCGCCGACGTGCAGGGCGAACGAACGGGGCCGAAGCTCGGGGTCGGGCACCTTCTCGGACAGCGCTACGGCGCTCACGACGACGACCGGACCGTCGCCCGCGCCTGGCGAGAGGAGCGCGTCGAGCGCCGCGACGCGCAGCCCCACCAGGTGCGCCGGCGGCGCGAGGTGCGACTCGTACGCGACGCCGCGCGAGGGGTAGTACCCGACCCGGCGCGGCGCGAGCCACGCCTGCAGCTCGCCCGCGAGGTCGCGGGCGGCGCGGTCATCGCCGACCACGACCATCGTCGGCCGTTCGCGCGAACGCTCGTCGAGCTCGACCAGCGAGGCGATCGCGTAGGGCCTCAGCGCGGCGGACACGAACGCCTCGCCTCCGTCGCGGCCGAGCCGCACCGTCGCCTCGTCCTCTGTCGCGAGCCGCGTGAGCGCGCGCAGCTCCCCGGGCACGCTAGGCCTCCTCGAGGATCAGCCGTTCGACGTGGCCGGCCGCCTCGTCGATCAGGCTGTCCACTTCGGCGTCGCTCTCCCGGAAACGCCCGAGTACATAGGACGACACGATCTCGGGGTCGGTGCTGTCGGGCCGTCCGACGCCGACGCGCACGCGCATGAACTCCGGGGTGCCGAGCGCTCCGCGGATCGACGCGAGACCCTTGTTGCCCGCGAGACCTCCGCCGAGGCGGGTCCGTACCTCGCCGAACGGCAGGTCGATCTCGTCGTGCACGACTATGACCCGCTCGGGGGCGAGCTTCAGCGCGCCGCGGGCGGGGCCGGCGGCGCGGCCGACGTCGTTGTAGAAGGTCTGGGGCTGCAGCAGGGCGACGCGCGGGCCGCCGGGTGCGACGCGGCCGGCGAGGAAGCGCCCGGCGTAGCGGTCGCGGGCGCGACCGAGGTCCCAGCGTTCCGCGAGGACGGCGAGGACCCTGAAACCGACGTTGTGGCGGGTGCCGCTGTATTGCGGCCCGGGATTACCCAGGCCTACGATCAGCCAGTCTGCCGGCTCACCGGCGAACGGCCTGCGCAGCGCCTATTCCTCGGCCGCCGCGTCCTCGGCCGCCGGCTCCTCCTCGCCCACGACCTCCGTCTCGGACTCGATCTCCTCCTCGACGGTGGCTTGCAGGCGCGGCGCCGACATAAGCGCGACAACGGTGTCGTGGACGTCGTCGAGGATCTTGACCCCCGCGGGCGCCGCGACGGCCTCCAAGAGGACTGTCTGCCCGATTTCGAGCTCGGCCACGTCGTACGTGATCGACTCGGGGATCGCGGTGGGCAGCGCTTCGACGTTGACCTCGCGCGTTATCTGCTCGAGGATCCCGCCGAGCTTGGCGCCCGCGGCCTGCTCCGCGTTGAGCAGTTCGATCGGCACGACGGCGTGGATCTCCTCGTCGAGTCGAACGCGCATCAGGTCGATGTGCGTGACCTCGCCGCGAACGGGGTGTCGCTGGGCCTCCTTGAGCACTGCGGGCGTCGCTCGACCGCCGTCGACCGATACCTCGATGACCGCGGAGGACGCCGCAAGGGCGACGCGCAGCTCGCGGGCGTCGGCGTGAAAGCCGATCGCCTCGCCGCTGCCGCCGTAAAGGACGCCGGGGACGCGGCCCTCGCGCCGCAGGCGGCGCGCCGCACGCGAGCCTTCGGGCTCGCGGCTGGTGGTCTGAAGCTGTGCGTTCTCCTGCGCCATGGCGGCGTTTGACTCTAGCAACCGGGCGGCAGGGCGCCGCGCCGCTGCCGGCGGGTTGGAAGTTTAGAAGAGCTGGTTCTCGCCGCCGAAGACGGCGCTCACCGAGTCGTCGACGAAGATGCGCCGGATCGAGTCGGTCAGCAGGTCGGCGCACGGCAGAACGCGGATGTTCGCGGGCCGGTCGTCGCTGATGTGGACGGTGTCGGTGACGACGACCTCCTCGAGGCCGCTGGCGGTGAGGTTCTCGAACGCGTCGCCGGAGAAGATGCCGTGCGTCGCCGCTGCGTAGACGCGCTCCGCGCCTTCCGAGCGGACGGTCTCGACGGCCGCGCGCAGCGTGCCGGCGGTGTCGATCATGTCGTCGACGATCACCGCGGTCTTGCCCCTCACGTCGCCGATGACGTAGCCGATCTCGGCGACCTGCTGGGCCGGGCGCTCCTTGTCCAGAATCGCGAGCTCCGCGCCGAGCTTGGACGCGAAGTTCTTGTTGAGCTTCACGCGGCCGGCGTCGGGCGCGACGATCACGAGATCCTCCAGGCCGAGGTCCGCGAAGTAGCGCGTGAGCATGAAGAGGGCGGTCATGTGGTCGAGCGGCTTCTGGAAGAAGCCTTGGATCTGCCCGGCGTGAAGGTCCATGGTGAGGACGCGGTCCGCGCCGGCCGCCTCGAGCATGCGGGCCACCAGACGGGCTGAGATCGGCTCGCGCGGCGAGGACTTCTTGTCCTGCCGCGAGTAGCCGAACCACGGCGTGACCGCGATGACGCGGTGCGCCGACGCGCCGACGGCGGCGTCGATCATCAGCAGCAGCTCCATCAGTGCGTCGTTGGCGCTGACGCCGGCGGCTGGATTGGCCGCGGTTGACTGCACGATGAAGACGTCGGCGCCGCGGATCGACTCCTCGTAGCGGCAGTACGCCTCGCCGTTGGAGAACGTGCGCAGCGTCACCGGCCCCAGCTCGACGCCCAGACGGTCGGCGATGTCGGCCGCGAGCTGCGTGTTCGAGCGACCGCTGAACAGCATCAGGCGCTTGCTGTATTCGATCGGCAGGCTCGCGGAAGAGCTCTCCGTGCGCGTGTCGATCGCGCTCATCTCATCGCGCAGTGTAAAGGGCCGGCGCCGTGCGGTCACGCCCGCCCCGGCTCGCGGTCCGCGTAACCCTCGACGTTGCTCTGGCGCTCGCGCGCGATACCGAGCGCGCGAGCGGGCACGTCCTCGGTGATCACTGAGCCGGCGGCGATCACGGCGCCGTCGCCGACGGTGACCGGGGCCACGAGCGTCGTGTCCACACCTGTCCGCACGTCTGCGCCGATCGTGGTCCTGTGCTTGGCGCGGCCGTCATAGTTGGCGGTGACGGTGCTCGCGCCGAGGTTCGTGCGCTCGCCGATGTCGGCGTCGCCGATGTAGGAAAGGTGCGGGATTTTGGCCTTGGCGCCGACACGGCTGTTCTTCACCTCGACGTACGAGCCGACCTTCGCTCCCGGGCCGATGTCCGCTCCGGGACGCAGGTACGCAAACGGGCCGATCGTCGCGCCGTCGCGCACCACGGCGTCGAGCACGTATGCGTTGCGCAGCGTGCAGTCCCTGCCGATCTCGCTCACACCGCGGATCGTCGTGAAAGGCTCGATGACGGTGTCCTCGCCGATCGACACGCCCACATCGATGATGGTGCTCGCCGGGTCGACGATCGTCACCCCTCCGAGCATGTGACGCTCGTTGATCTGCGTTTGGGCGATCCGGGCGGCGCAGGCCAGGTCGACGCGGTCGTTCACGCCGAGGACGAGCAACTCGTCGCCGACGGTGCGCGCCTGGACACGGCCGCCTTCGCCCGCGATCAGCTCGAGGACCTCGGGCAGGTAGAGCTCGCCCTGCGCGTTCGCGTCCGATAGCCGCGGCAGCGCGCCGGCCAGCGCGCCGGCGCGAAAGGCGTAGATGCCGGCGTTGACCTCCCGAATCGAGAGCTCGTCGGGCGCGGCGTCGCCGGGGCGCTTGGTCTCGACGACGCGCAGGAACGCCCCGTCCGCGTCACGCACGATGCGCCCGTAGCCGGCCGGGTCGTCGAGCGCCGCCGCCGCGACCGTCGCGTCCGCGTCGGCTTCGGCGTGGGCCTCGAGCAGGGCGACGAGCGCCTCTGTGGAGACGAGGGGGACGTCGCCGTTGACGATGAGCACCGGGCTGTCCTCGCCGATCTGCGCGGCGCCCAGGCCGGCGAGGGCCGCACCGCCTGTGCCGTTGGAAGTCGCCTGGACGGCGATCTGCACGTCGTCGCCGGCGAACCGGGCAAGTGGCTGCTCGGGCGAGTCGACGAGCACGATGCGCGCGGCGCCGGTGCCACGCACGGCGTCGAGTACCCACGCGACGATCGGCCTGCCGCAGATCTCGTGCAGTACCTTCGGCTTCTGCGATCGCATGCGCGTGCCGCGGCCGGCGGCGAGGATCAGGACCGTGGCGGCGCTCACAGCGAGATGTTATTCGCTGCCCCGGAGGCGCCTGAAGTTGGGGGGCAGGGATTCGAACCCCGATTCTCAGGACCAAAACCTGATGTCCTGCCGTTGGACGACCCCCCAGCGCGCATCCGAGGATAAAGCCTGCCCGGCGGGAGTCACGAGCGGCGGCTGCGGCGGGGAACCCTGCCGCCGGCGGCGCCGACCTCGCTCGCGGGACCGTCGGCCGTGGGGATGCCGAGTACGCGCATCGACTTCAGCCCGAGGCTCAGCTTCTCGCGACCGTCGCTGGAAGAGACATCGAGCCCGGATAGCTCGCGGACACGCTCGAGCCGGTAGTAGACGGTGTGGCGGTGCGTGAAGAGCCGTTGTGCGGTCCCAGCGACGTTGCCGTCGGCTTCGAGGAAGGTCTCGAGCGTCTTGACGAGCTCGGTCTCGTACTGCTCGTCGTACGCGACGAGGGGCTCGACGGTCTCCTGGTAGAAGCGTTCCAGCTCCCCCGGGTTCTCGCTCATCGCGGACAGGAGCAGCCGGTACGCGCCAGTCTGCTCGAACGCGAGCGGCCCAGCGCCGCCGGCTCCCTGCGCCACGTTCGCGGCGAGGAGGGCTTCGCCGCTCGCGCGCACGAGGTCGGCCGGGTCGGCGGCGACGCGGCTTCGGCCGAGAGCGAAGGAGAAGCCGGTCATCGCGGCGCCGAGCTCGCCGGCGACCGCTTCGGCGGCGCGTTCCGCGACCGCGTCCTCCGTCGTCGGGACCAGCACCAGGACCTCGGCCCCGGCTCCCTCGCGGTCGTTGAGGGCCGCGACGGCGCCGCTGCTGACGGCGCGCGCGCCCCGTTCGGCTAGCGCCCGCATCCGTCCGCGCCATCCCTGCTGCGTGGGCGCCTGCGGGTGCGCGCGCGCCACGATGATGCTCGCGCCGTCGGCGATGAGTGGCGCGAGCGTGCCGGCGCGCTCGAGGACTTCGTCCCGCGTCGAGACCTCGCGCGCCGCGAGGGCCCGCAGCAGCTCGCCCGACTCGGTCTCGCTGATGCGCTTCGGCGCGCGCACGCGCTCGACCTCGGAGGCGATGAGCGTGACGACGAGTCGCCGCAGGGATTCCTGGCCGTCGCCGCGGACCCGCATCACGAGGGTGCCGACTGCGTTGTCGGCGACACGCAGCTGATGCACCTCGACGCCGCTGCCGCGCGCGAGGAGGGCGCGCTCGTCGGCGGGGCTGCGCGCGGCAACGGCGAGCGTCGAGCCCCAGGCGTCGGCTACGGCGAGGCTTCCGTCCAGGGCGCGCGCTGCGGCGCGCAGGACCTCCGGCAACCCGGCGCCTGACTCCACGGCCTGCGTGATCGCATCGAACGCGACGGTCTCGGACATGCCGGCGTCAGCCCCAGTAGTAGACGGCGGCCAGTGCCCCGGCCACGCCTATCCCGATGAGCAGCGCGAGCACGTACAGCGACAGGATCGCGGCTGTGAAGCGTTCCCAGCCGCGCTGATACGAGGTCCATGCCGGCCGGAGAATCAGCACGACGTAGAGCGCCAGTGCGACGACCGCCGCACCGGCGCCGATCAGCTCGTTGACGCTCGATCTGCTCATCGGTCCGTGGATTGTTGCGCAAGTGCCTGTCGGGGGATCACATTGCCTGCGCCCATAATGCCGGGTTCCCGCCGTCGTTGAGGGCGCGCGCGGCTGCGGCACAGCGCTGGCGCGCCGCGACGCCCGCAAAGAGGCCAACGACCGTCGGCCCGGAGCCTGCCACCATCGCGTGGTCGGCGCCGATCGCGCGGACCCGCTCGAGCGAGCGCGCGATCGAGGGGGCGAGGGAGATCGCCGCGGCCTCGAGGTCGTTGCGCATGAGGTCGGCAGGCGGGAGATCCGTCCCGCCGGCGAGCTCGTCGTGGACCTTCCGGGCGAGCGCGTCGAGCTCGCTGCTCGCCCTGCCAATGCCGAGCGAGTCGGCCCGATCGTAGACGGCCGCGGTCGACAATCCGTGGCCCGCGGGCAGCACGAGCACCCACAGCCCGACGGGCGACGGCAGCGCGCGGAGCTTCTCGCCTGCGCCTCGTGCGAGCCAGCGGCCCGGCGACAAGAGGGCCGGGACGTCGGCTCCGAGGTCGGTCGCGACCTCGCGTACGAGCGTCTCGTCCTCGGTGCCGGCGCGCGCCGCTATGAGGGCGAGCGACGCGGCCGCGTCCGAGGACCCGCCCCCGAGACCCGCCGCGACAGGTATGTGCTTATCGATCCGCAGGAGCTGTCCGGGCCCGTCCCAGCCGCTGCGCTCGCGGAACAACGAGAGCGCACGCGCCGCGAGGTTTTCGCCCTCGACGCCGGGACAGACGACGCTGTCGGCGCCGTCCGCGTCGCTGATCTCGAGCTCGTCGCAGAGCGTGATCGCCTGCATGACGGTCAGCAGCTCATGGCGACCGTCCTCGCGCCGCGGCCCCACGGCGAGCCCGAGGTTGATCTTCGCGGGGGCGCTGCGCCTCACAGGTCGATCTCGACGGCCAGACTGCGGAACTGCTGCGGTGAGAGACGCTCGGCGCGGACGTCGGCGGGCAGCCCGAGGTCTGCCAGCGCAGCGGCGAGGCGTTCATGGTCGACGGCGGGGGACCCGACGAGCTTCAGCGAGCCCGCGAGCGTCTTGCGGCGATGCGCGAACCCGCTCGAGACCAGCTGCCGGACGGCCGCCGAGGGGGATTGGTCGGTGCGGGTGAGCGAGAGCAGGACGGAGTCGACGTTCGGCTGCGGGTGGAAGACGGTTCGCGGGATGGACCGCACGACCTTGACGTCACACTCGAGCTGCGCGAGCACCGACGGTGAGCCGTAGGACGCGGTGCCGGGCCGGGCGGCGAACCGCTCGCCTACCTCGCGTTGCACCATGACGGTCCAGCGCCGAATGGAGGTGAGCTCGGCGATCGTCCGGAGCAGCAGAGTCGCGGCGATGCCGTATGGGAGGTTCGCGACCATTGCCGTCGGCCGCGGCTCGAGGTCACCAAGGTCGACCCTCAGCGCGTCACCCCAGTGCAGCGCAACGTTCCCGTGGCGTGCAGCGACCGCGCCGAGCGCCTCTTCCAGTCGCCGGTCGACCTCTACCACGTGCACGAAACGCCCGCGTTCGGCGAGCAGCTCGCTCAGGACACCGAGACCGCCCCCGACCTCGAGCACGACGTCTTCGCTATCGAGCGACGCTGCACGGTCGATGACGCCGAGAATGTTCGGGTCGACGAGAAAGTTCTGACCGAGGTCGCGATTTGGCTTGATGCGGGGCTCGCGCATGCGTCGGCGCGGTGGCTGGCCATCATGCCGGGCGGGGCGATTCACGTCCAGCGGAAGACTCGTCGGCCGTTTTCCTCGACGTGCGTTCCAAGTTCGGTCGGCGTTTCACCCCGGAGCTGGGCCACGAACGCGAGCGTGTGCGCCACGAGAGCAGGCCGGTTGCGCTCGCCGCGGAACGGCGCGGGCGTGAGGTACGGCGCATCGGTCTCGACGAGGATCAGCCCGACCGGCACGCGGGCGGCCGCCGCCTGTAGGTCTGTCGCGTTGCGGTAGGTGACGTTTCCGGCGAAGGAGATCGCGTAGGCGCGCTCAATGCACTCGTCGAGGCGCTCCGGCATCGAGAAGCAGTGCATCACGACCGGTACGTCGGCTGCCTCGGCGAGCCGCGCGAGCGTCTCCTCCTCGGCGGCGCGCGTGTGGATGACCAGCGGCAGATCGAGTTCGCGCGCGAGCTCGATCTGCGCGGCGAAGGCGCGGCGCTGGTCGTCGGCGGGCGCGTAGTCGCGGTAGAAGTCGAGCCCGGTCTCGCCAACGGCGACGCAGCGCGCGTCCTGAGCGAGCGTCCGCAGCGCAGCGGTCGCCGCGTCATCGAAGCCTGTGGCGTAGTTGGGGTGCCTGCCGACGGCGGCGAACACAGACTCGAACGTGCCCGCGGCCCGCAGGGCAGCGCTTGACGAGGCCTCGTCCGTGCCGATCGTGAGCAGCCGGCTCACGCCCGCCGCCGAAGCCTCCTCCACCAGCGCCGAGTCGGGCTCGTCGCACAGGTCCAGGTGGGTATGTGAGTCGATCACGCGGCGCCATCATCGCACGCGTCGCGTGTCTGTCACCGACCGGGCCGGATCGAATTGCCCGACTGCGGCGCGATCTAAAACGCAGACGGCCCGGCGTTTGCCGGGCCGTCTGTCGCTAGTTGCTCTGACTCAGTCAGACCGCGGCGCTTAGACCGTGCACCTTTTATGTCTCTTCAGGAGTCGGTAGCACCGTTCGTATTTCGACAGTTTCGATTTGAGTTTGTTCACGACGATCGGGTTGGTCGTCGTGATCGTCCGAGTACTCGTCACCGTCGGCCCAGTCACCGTCGACGTCACCGTGGACGGAGGCGAAGTCACCGTCTGGGTTTTCGTCTGCGTCGGTCCAGTGACCGTTTCGGTCGTGGTCGTCGTCGGCCCGGTCACCGTCTGCGTTTCGGTCGTCGTCGACACCGGTTCGGTGGTCGTCGACGTTACCGTGTGCGTTTCGGTCGTCGTCGGCCCGGTCACCGTCGACGTCACGGTCGATGGCGGCAAGGTCACCGTTTCCGTTTCGGTTTCGGTTTCGGTCAGGGTTTCCGTTTCGGTTTCGGTTTCGGTTTCGGTTTCGGTCACCGTCGAAGCCGGTTCAGTTACCGTCGACGCCGGTTCCGTCACCGTCGTTTCGTATTCGGTCACCGTCGAAGCGGGTTCAGTCACCGTCGACGCCGGTTCCGTCGTCGTTTCCGTTTCGGTCACCGTCGAAGCGGGTTCCGTTTCGGTCACGGTCGACGCGGGTTCAGTCGTCGTTTCCGTTTCGGTCACCGTCGAAGCCGGTTCCGTCACGGTCGATGCCGGTTCGGTCACCGTGGTTTCGTATTCGGTCACGGTCGATGCCGGTTCGGTCACCGTTTCCGTTTCGGTCACGGATTCCGTTTCGGTCACCGTCGAAGCCGGTTCCGTTTCGGTCACGGTCGACCCGGGTTCGGTCACCGTTTCCGTTTCGGTCGTTGTCGGCCCGGTGACGGTTTCGGTCGCCGAGACCGTCTGTGTTTCGGTCGTCGTCGGCCCGGTGACGGTTTCGGTCGTCGTCTGCGTTTCCGTGACCGTCACGGTTTTGGCGGCATTCGCCACGGACGCAGCCGCAAGAGAGAGCACGGCCACGACGACTACAACGACAGCGGCGAAGGCTGTACGACCGGTCCCGCTAGGTGTTCCGAGCTGCGACATTGGCTCTCCCCAGTTGAGTATTTCGCGTGCGTGCTAACTCTGATATGTGGTTTGGCGGTCGGCCCAGCCCTGCCTGCTGAGACGAGACGGCGCAGACCGTACCAGATCGCGTCGCGCTTTGCATCACTCTGCAGTCGGCTGACGGTGAGCCCGGGATCCGCGCCTCCCGGCGGGGCCGCGGACAAGGACGCCGAGGGGCCTCGCGGCCGCCTCGCACGACGGCGTTCCGGCAGCCCAGCGCGGCGCGCCGGTAGTTTGAGGCGCGCGTCGTCGGGCGCCGGCGCGCGCCCCTCCCCCGCTCGCTAGAGGGTCGGTGGCGCCCAGCGTACGGAGCCGTTCGCCAGCACGACGCCTTTGACGAGCACGGGTTCACCGTGGTGGGGGATCGCCTGACATGCGAACGTGACGCCCGTCGTAGACAGGACGAACTGCGGGCAGCTGACGGTAGCCGGATGCCCGTGCTGGCGCAGGTATGTCTCGATCTTCTGCGCGAGGTGCGTCGTGTTGACCGTGTGCACGGCCGCCGGATACGTGTACGTGACGACGAGGTGAGGCGTGGTCGAGATGATCTTTACGCCGACCGGTATTGAGCCGGCGTCGAGCGCCGCGGTGCAGTTGAAGCTGTGGCCGACTTCATCCGCGACGTTCGTCGGGCACGTGACGTGCGTCACGACGGCGTACTTCGTCGCGAAGTCGTGCTCGACCTGGCTCTCGACGCCGGCGGGGTTGAGCGTCGTGCTCGAACCTGTCGCCGCGACGACGACGATGACGATCACGACGGCGGCTGCGACTGCGACGGCGGCCACGGTCCACCATTTCACAGGCCGCTCCTGCTCGCCGTCGGGCCGCTCGTGCTCGGCGTCGGGCGGCTCCTGCTCGCGGTCGTGCTGATCCTGCTCGGCGTCGGCTGCTTGGTCCCCGTCGTTCATGGGGCGGGAGTATACGTAGATGCCGTCGGCGGGCGGAGCGGTCGACGCGACCTGCCGCGCGCGTACGCATCCGGATCAGCGTCCGGCGAGACTTGCCGCTCGCGCAGGGCGCGCAGGCAATGTAAGCTCGCTCGCCATGCGCGTCAGACTTGGGCGCAACGGAACGGCGCCGCGACCCGGGGACGCCGCGGCGCTCGTCTTAAGGATGCGGCTGTCGCTGGTCGCCCTCTGCGCGGTCGGCGTTCTGCTCGCCACCGCGACGCAGTGCTGGGCGTCCGGTCAGAGCGTCGAAAAGACCGGGCCGCGCGGCTACGCGCTTTCGGTCGAACGCACGCTCGACCAGGGCGGAGCGGTCGGCGTCACGCTGAACAACACCGTCCCGGCAGGGCGCCTGCACAACCCGCTTGAAATCCTGGCGATCGCCAAGGCGAACCCCAAGGTCGCCGAATATCTTCGCGAACACCCGGGGGCCGGCGAACCGGGCGTCGCGCTTCTCGGCACCGAACACTGGCAGGTGACATACAGCGAACCCGGGCCGGGCGGCAAACCGACCCAGGTCGTCTACGCCGTGGTCGACGACGCCACCGGCGCCGTCACGGAAGCCTGGACAGGTTACGCGGCGATCTGGCCCATGGCGCGTGGCCCCAAGGAAGGTTTCGGCAAGAACGTCACGTCCTGGTACATCTGGATTCCGCTCTGCCTCGTGTTCCTGGCGGCGTTCATGGACTTCCGCCATCCGCTGCGCCTGCAGAACCTCGACCTGCTTGCGTTGCTGGGACCGTCGATCTCCGTGTTCTTCTTCAACAAGGCGCGCGTCGACGTCTCGGTCCCCGTTCTCTACCCGTTCCTGGTCTATCTGCTCGCGCGCGTGACGTGGATGACGGTCCACGGACGCTGGCCTGCGCTGAAGGTGAACGTCGGGCCCGCCGTCCTCGTCGTCGGGATCGTCGCGCTGCTCGCCTTCCGCGTATCCCTCGACGCACGCGAATCGAGCGTCCTCGACGTCGGCGCCGCGAGCTCGATCGGCGCTCAGCTCATCACGGAAGGCAAGCCGCTGTACGACAACTTCCCCGCCAAGACGGAACACGGCGACACGTACGGCCCCTTCATGTACGAGGCGTACGTACCGTTCACGGCCACGCTGGGGGGCCCCAACCAGCAGGAAGGCTCGAGCCAGACGGCCGCCCACGCCGCCACGATCTTCTTCGACCTGCTGTCGACGTTCCTGCTCTTCATGATCGGGAGGCGAATGCGCGGGCCGACCCTCGGCCTCGCGATGGCCTACGGCTGGGTGAGTTACCCGTTCACCTCGTACGTAGTCAACGTGAACTCGAACGACGCGCTTCCCGCGGCTCTGATACTCGCGGCACTTTTGGCGGCGGCGTATACGAACCCCCTCGCCGATGTCGCTCGTGGGCTGTCGATCGGCCTCGCCTTCCTGACAAAGCTGTTCCCGGCAGCGCTGGTCCCGATGTTCGCCGTCGCCGGCCTGCGCGGGCGACGGCTTCGCACGCAGATGGTCGCGCTCGTCGGCGTCGGGCTGCTGGTCGCGGTCGTCGTCGGCGCTTTGCCGGCTCTGCTTCACGGGCCGTCGCTGGCAACCGTCTGGGAACGGACCGTCGGCTTCCAGCAGGAACGTGACTCTCCGTTCTCGCTGTGGGGCCTCTACAACATCCGCTTCATGGTGAAAGTCGTGGGCGTGCTGGCGATCCTCTTCTCGCTCGGGCTCTGCTTCTGGACGTACAGGTCGGGTGTGGCCGTCCTCGCCGCGGCGTCGGCGGCGAGCGTCCTTGCCGTCGAGATGGCCCTCGAATACTGGATCTACTTCTACATCGTCTGGTTCTTCGCGCCGCTCCTCGTCGCGCTGATCGCCGGCAACGAACCGCGGCGCACGACATCCGGGAAACGCGAAGCGCGATCCGGGGCGCCCGCCCGGGAGCGGGCACCGGCGGCCGTCACCTGACGCGCGGCTCATCCGAGCTGCGCCTGCGCGCGTAACACGCGTGCCCGTTCCGGCGACCGGGCGACTCGCCGTCCCGCGGCGACGGGTAACCTCGCGCGCCATGGGCGCGCCGTCAACCGCGACCAGCCCTCCGCGCCCGGCGCATGCAAAGCCGTCCCGGGCTTTCCAGCCGATCGACTTCGGAGTGCTCGCCGCGTATGTCGTGCTGTGCGCGCTCGCACTCGGCCGCGAAGCGCTGCTTCACCCGACTCGCGAACTGATCGGCGTTGGCTTGGGGGGCGGCCGCGACGAGGAACAGTTCGCCTGGGATCTGCAGTTCGCGGCGCACGCGCTCACGCACCTCGAAGATCCGCTCCACACCACGCTCATCTACGCGCCGCTGGGCAGGGCTCTCGCCTGGACCGCGTCGCTTACGTCGCTCGGCATCGCGGCGACGCCCCTGACGCTGCTCTTCGGCGCGTTCGCGTCGTTCAACGTGGTCGCGGTCCTCGCTCCAGCCGTGAGCGGCTGGGCCGTCTACCTCATGTGCCGCATCCTCTCGCCGCGGGGAGCCGGCCGCGCCCCCGCCGTCGGCGGCGGCGCGCTGTTCGCAATCGGCACCTACGAGGTGGTTGAGACCGCTTCGCACCTGAACCTTTCAGCCGTGGCGCTCGTGCCGGTGGCCGTCGCGCTCGTCGCGCTGCGCCTGCAGAGGCGAATCGGCCCCGGGTGGTTCGTGACGCTGCTCGCGGTGACGCTGGGCGTACAGATCTACACGTCGAGCGAGGTCCTTGCGACGATGACCGCCGCCGGCGTGCTGCTGCTCCTGGCGACCTACTGGTTGGTGCCGCCCGCTCGCGTGCCGATGCGCGCGCTGCCCGCCGAGCTCGTGATCGCGTACGGCGGCGCCCTGGTGATCGGCTTGCCGTTCCTGTTGAGCTTCTATCACCACCGCACCGAACTGCCACACGTCGAAGGCGGCGTCTGGCACGCGGATCTCGCCAACCTCTTCGTTTCGACGCCGGTGACGGAGGTGCCTGGAGTCGGGAACGCCTTCGGCGTCGGCGCTTCGCACCTCTCCGGGGTCGTCACGGAGCAGGTCGCCTACGTGGGCGTCCCGCTTGTGGGGATGCTCGCGGCGTTCCTCTGGGAGCAGCGCCGCACGGCCGCCGGCCGCTTGACCGGGATCGTGCTCGCGGGTTCGCTCCTGTTCGCGCTCGGAAGCAAACTGACGGTACTCGGCCACGAAACGGCGTTCCGGCTGCCCTGGGAGCTCGCCGAAAAGCTCCCCTTGCTGAGCTCAGCGATCCCGGCGCGCCTGATGCTCTACTTCTGGCTCGCCTGCTCCGTCGCTTGCGCGTACTTCCTGGCCAGGCGCGAAATCTGGCGCTGGCTGTTGTTCGCGGTCGTGCTCATCTCCGTGGCTCCGGCGAGCTTCGTTAAAGCTGCCAACGCGCACCTGGAACGCCCCGCGCTGGTGAACGACCGGCGCCTGCTGGCCTCGGTGGTACCGGCCGGCGCGACCGTGCTGACGGTGCCCTTCGGTCAGGTCGGCGCGGAGATGGGCTGGCAGGTCCAGTCGGGCCTGCGCTTCCGTTTGGCCGGCGGCTACGTGGGCTTCTACAATCCCGAGCGTTACGTACCTTACGAGCGCGCGATCAGCGCGCTCGAAGGCCACTGGAACGGCGTTTCGATCAGGCCGGAACTGTGCGGTCTGATAGCGAGTTCGGGCAGCTCGATCATCCTCGAACGGCTCGGGGACTCCACGGGAAGGTTCCCGGACGTCTTTCGCGAACTCGGCCTGCGCCCGCGCGAGATCGGGGGTTTCCGCGTAGCTGACGTCGCCCCCGCGCTCCGCGCGGCCGGCGCCTGCGCTGCGAGCTGACGAGCGGTCGGCGGCAGCGCGCCGGCCCGCGCGACTACTGCCGCTGCTCCTGGCTGGCTTCGCTCGCGGAGCGCTCCTTCGGGAAGAGCGCCGGCAGCGCGGCGACGGTGCGCGGATGAGGCGAACGGAAGCTCGCTGCGTCGAGCGCGAGGTCGGAGTCCGCGTCGAGGGCGGCGAGCAGCCTCTCGACCGCCGCCGGGAGGAAAGGCCAAAGCAGCACGGCGACGCTGCGCACGCCCTCGACGAGGCTCCGCAGCACCGTGTCCAGTCGCTCGCTCTCTCCGTCGTCCTTGGCGAGCTGCCAAGGCGCGCTCTCCTCGACGTAACGATTCAGGCGCCTGACGCGCACCCAGATCTCCTCGAGCGCCCCCGTTAGGTCGGCGGCGTCGAAGCGCTCCGCGACGCGCGCGGTGAGCCCGTCGAAGTCGGCGACCAGCGCGCCGTCAAGCTCGCCCGCCGAGACCGCGCCGTCGCGGTAGCGGCTGACCATCCCGATCGTGCGGCTCGCGAGGTTCCCGAGATCGTTCGCGAGTTCGCTCTCGTACCGGGTCTCGAAGGACTGCGTCGAGACCGAGCCGTCCTGCCCGAACGGCACCTCGCGCAGCAGGTAGAAGCGCAGCGCGTCGGTGCCGTAGCGGTCGATCACGGCGAACGGGTCGAGCACGTTCCCGAGCGACTTGCTCATCTTCTCGCCGTCCATCAGCAGGAAGCCGTGCACGAAGATCCGTTCGGGCAGCTCGATGCCGGCCGCGAGGAGCAACGCCGGCCAGAACACGGTGTGGAAGCGCAGGATGTCCTTGCCGATCAGCTGGTAGCTCGGCGGCCAGAAATCGCCGCCGGCCGCGCCGGGCGCGAACTGCAGCGCCGAGTAGTAGTTAAGGAGCGCGTCGAACCAGACGTAGAAGACGTGCTCGCTGTCCCAGGGCACACTCACACCCCAGCTCAGGCGCCGCCTGGTGAGGGGGATGTCGCGCAGGCCCGAACGGATGAAGGCGTGCGCCTCGTTGAAGCGCTCGCGCGGCAGCACGAATCGCTCGTTGGTGGCGTATAGCGCTTCGAGCGGCTCCTGGAAGCGGGACAGCGCGAAGAAGTAGTTCTCCTCGCGCTCGATCGTCAGCTGGATGTGGTGGATCGGGCAAAGGCCGTCTGCGCCGATCTCGTTGTCGACCTTGAAGTCGGCGCAGCGCGGGCAGTACCGCCCCTCGTACAGGCCCTTGTAGACGTAGCCGGCGTCGTGGACCGAGCTCAGGACCTCCTGGACCACGCGTTCGTGCTCGGGGTCGGTCGTGCGGATGAAGAAGTCGTTTGTCGCGCCGAGGCGCGGTGCGAGCGCGCGGAAGCGCTCGGCGTTGCGATCGGCGAGCTCCTGCGGCTCGATGCCCTCGGCGTGGGCGGCGTCGGCCACGGGCTCGCCGTGCTCGTCCGTGCCGGTCAGGAAGAAGACCCTCTCGCCGCGCTGGCGGTGGTGCCGTGCCATGACGTCGGCGGCGATGGTCGTGTAGGCGTGGCCGAGATGCGGCGCCGCGTTGACGTAGTAGATCGGCGTCGTGACGTAGAAGCTGTCGGCCACGGCGCTGAGGCTACTCGCCCCCGGCGCGCCGGTCGTACAGGTCTTTGGCCCGCAGGCCGGTGAGCCGGGCGAGTGCCTGCGCGGCGGCACGTGGCCGCGCGCCCGCGTCGATGAGCCGCTCGAGCGCCTCGCCGGCGCGTTCCACGTCGAAGGAGCGGCGCGCCCGCGGCGCGACGACGAGCGTCACCTCGCCCCGCGCCGGGCTCGCGTCGTAGTGGGCCGCGAGTTCGACTGCCGCGCCGCGTCGCACTTCCTCGTGGACCTTCGTGAGCTCGCGGCAAACCGCGACCTCCCGGCCCGGGTCCGCGCGCGCGATCGCGGCGAGCGTCGCGGCGAGCCTGCGCGGCGACTCGAACGCGACTGTCGTCTCGTCGGCGTCGAGCTGCTCGATCAGCCGCCCGGCGGAGCGCTCGAGAAAGCCGACGAAGCGAAAGCGCTCGCAGGGAAGCCCGGACGCCACGAGCGCCGTCGTGACCGCGCTGGCCCCGGGCAGCACCTCGACCGGCTGCCCGGCGTCGCGACAGGCCCGTACGACGGTGAAGCCGGGGTCGCTGAGGAGTGGCGTCCCGGCGTCGCTCGCGAGCACGACGAGTTCGCCGGCGGCGACGCGCTGTGCGATCTCGCCCGCGCGCGCGCGTTCGGTGTGCTCGTTCAGGACGGCGAGGCGAGCGTCGATGTCGTGGGCGGCGAGCAGCGCGCCGGTGCGCCGCGTGTCCTCGCAGGCGACGAGATCCGCGCGCCGCAGCGCGTCGAGGGCGCGGAGCGTGATGTCGCCCGGATTGCCCAGCGGTGTCGGGCAGATGAGAAGCCTGCCTTGGCCGGGGGAACTCGCGGACATTCGGCAAATATAGGTACGGCGAATGCCCGTGGATCAAGAGCCCCCCACCCAGTACACGCGCTACCGCTCCGTGCGTCGCCCGTTCTCGGGCGAGCGCGCCGGCGCGCTGCCGGACCCGAACGAGATCCGGCACGGCGCCGAGCAGCAGCCCAAGGTGCGCCGGCGACGGCGCATCACGCCGTTCCGCGTCATCGCCGCGGTTTTGGCCGTGCTCGTCGGCTGGGTGCTGCTCTCGGCCGTGCTCTTCCTGATCAGCTCGCACTTCGAGCGCACGCCGCTGCCGGGGAACGTGAAGGCGGTCCTCGACCCCTCCGGCTTCCCGCTGACTTCGGTGAACAACATCCTGATCCTGGGCTCGGACCGCCGGCCGAAGAACAGCAAGGAACCGGGCGCCGAAACGACGGGCTACGGGCGTTCGGACACGATCATGCTGATCCGCACCGGCGGCGGGCACGCGGCGCGCCTGTCGATCCCGCGCGACACGGTCGTGAACATTCCGGGCCACGGCCTGGAAAAGATCAACGCCGCCCACGCGTACGGCGGCCCCGCGGAGTCGGTGAGCGTGATCAAGCACTGGCTCCACATCCCGATCAACCACGTCGTTGAAGTCAACTTCGAAAACTTCCCGCAGCTCATCAACGCCATGGGCGGCGTGACGTACACCGGCGGCTGCGTCCACTCGCTGCTCGACGGCGGCAGCGCCAACGGCGGCTTCACGCTGCGTTTGCGCGCCGGCACGCACCACATCGACGGCGAGGAAGCGCTCGCGCTCGCGCGTACGCGCGAGAACCTCTGCGCGCCGAACCAGGACGACATCAACCGCGAGGAACACCAGCAGGCACTGTTCAACGCGATGCGCAACCAGCTGCTGTCAGTCTCGAGCTTCCTGCGCCTGCCGTTGATCTCGTGGGACGCGCCGCCCGCGATCATCTCCGACATGAGCGGGGCGGAACTGCTCGGCATGTTCACCGCCCTCGCGCTGACGGGAACGCCGCCGACGCGCGTGCTGAAGCCGACGGGGTCGGTGGTGCTGCCCGACGGCGGGGACGGACTGACGATCTCGCAGCAGGCGCGCGAACACTACGTAGCGCAGTTCATGGCCGGCTGACGCCGCCGCTCAGTCGCCGGACTCGGTCTTCTTTGCCGGCTTGCTGTCGGGCGACTTGGCGTCGCTCTTGGCCTCGCCCGATTTCGCTGCCGGCTTCTCCGCGGCCTTGTCGGCCTTGTCGGCCGCCGCGGCCTCGCGCTGGCGGCTGCGCGTGCCGTAATCCGTGTTGTAAAAGCCCTTGCCCTTGAAGTGCACGGCCGGCGGGTGCAGCACGCGCGTCACCGGGACCCCCGTCTCGGGGTCCTTCTTCAGCGGGTCGTCGCTGATCGACTGCTGGATCTCGAACGTCGACCCATCGGGGCGCCTGTACTCGTAGATCGGCACTGCGGCGGGGAGTATAGGAGCCGCTCAGGAGCCCAGCAGCGGCCTGGTGCTGCGCACTGCGGTGATGATCGAGTCCCTGAAATCGCGTTCGGGCTCGCTGAGGATCCGCAGCGCGAAGCCGTCGGCGAGGGCGAAGAGCACGTCGGTCACGGACGCCGGGTCGGCCGTCAGCGCAACGACCCCGCGGCCCTGCGCGTCCGTGAGGATCTCGGTCACGGTCTCGCGCGTGCGGCGCAGCAGGTCGGCGAACTCGAGCGCCACCTCGTCGTTGCGGCGCGCGAGGGTGAACATCTCGAAGATCAGCGTCGTGAAGTCGGGGTCGTCGGTCAGCCCTTCCTGCAGGTCCATCGCCATCAGCGCGATGAAGTCATCGGCACGCTTGGCCGCGACGAGGCGCTCGCGCAGGCTCGCCAGGCGCAGCTCGCAGTCGTGCCGCACCGCCTGCACGAGCAGATGCTCCTTGGTGCCGAAGTAGTAGTGCAGCAGCCCCCGCGATACGCCGGCGTCGCGCGCCACCTGGTCGAACGTTGCGCCCGCCAGCCCGCGGCGCGCGACGTTGCTGCGCATCGCTTCGATGATCCTCTGGGCCTTCTCGCCCGACAGCGGGCGATCGGCGCGCGCGCCCGTGGCGTCCGCCTCGGTCGTGCCCACCGATCCCGCCCCGTCAGACCGCCGCGCCATCAGGCGCGGGCGCGCTGACATCGGGAGCGGAGTAGTCGAACTCCTCCTCCGCGCCGAACATCAGGTCCAGCAGCGTCGAACGGGCGCTCTCGCTGAGCGCGAGCGCAAGCACGGCCCCGAGGACCGCCAGCAGAAGAAGCCTGCCGAGCGGCAGTCGGCGACGCGCCTTGGACGTGTCGGTCTCTCCCATCGTTCCCTCAGCTCCTCCCGTAGCCCGAGGACAGCCGCCCGCTTGTCGTCGCGGACGCGCCTGAGCCTATCAGGCGTGAAGCGCCGCCTGCTCCTGCGCCGACGGGAACGTCCAGGCCGCGCGCCCGCGCCGCTCCTGGCGAAAGGCGAAGCGCAACTGCTGCGGCGGGCGCAGCTCCGCCGCCGCGGGCCGGAACGTCGCGCACGGCTCGGCGAGATCGAGCGCGCACAGGCCGTTGGCGCGAAAGAAGCAGCCGTCGCAGCTGACGGCGTCCTTGCGCTTCGCCCTCGCCGTCGTCTGTGCCCGCATGCCGCCGTGAACCGTCACCCGTTTGCTCGCCTCGCTCGCCGCTCGCTCCAGGTCGCCGATGAAAGCACCGCCGCCCGCGGCCCGCACGGGCCACTCCGCAAATCGCGGCACAAAGAACGCGCCGCCGGCACGCGCGTTCGACCGCGACGCGGCGGCGCGCGCGTCATCATGGCCGCAACGTGCGCATTCTCGTGACAGGCGCGAGCGGCTCGATCGGCTCGGTGCTCGTGCCGCGACTCGCCGCGGACGGCCACGAGGTGCTCGCTGCATCGCGGAGCGTGGGCCGCGTGCGCAGCGCGCTCGACGGGGCGGCGGCCGAGGCGACGCTCGTATCGCTCGACGTGGAGACGGGCCGCGGGCTCGCCGCCGCCCTCGACGGCGTCGCGGTCGCCTACTTCCTCGTCCACGGCATGGAGCGCCGCGGGTCCGGGGAGGACTTCGCGGCGCGCGAGCTGCGCGGCGCACGCACGTTTGCTGCCGCGGCGCGGAAAGCCGGAGTCCGCCGCATCGTCTTCCTCGGCGGCCTGCTGCCCCACGCCAGCCCCTCCCCCCACCTCGCGAGCCGCCTGGCCGTCGAGGAGGCGCTGCGCGGGGGGGCGGGCGAATGCCTCGCGCTCCGCTCGTCGATCGTAATCGGCGCACGCTCGCGCTCCTTCCGCCTTCTCGTGCACCTCGTCGAGCGGATGCCGGTGCTCGCGCTGCCCTCGTGGCGGAGCTCGCGGACGCAGCCGATAGACGCTCGCGACGTCACGGACATGCTCGCCGCCTGCGCCACCGTCGCTGGCTTGCCGCCGGCGCTCGACATCGGCGGCCCCGACATCCTCACCTACGGCGAGATGCTCACGGAAATCGCCGAGCTGATGCTCGTCGAGCGCCCGGCGCTGGGGCTGCCCGTGGAACTGACGCCGTACACGGCGCGCGTCGCCGCCGCCGTGGCGGGCGAGCAGCCGGAGCTCGTGCTGCCGCTCATGGAAGGGCTGCGCGAGGACCTGCTGCCGGCGGACGACCACGCAGCGGACCTGCTCGGGGTGCGCCTGCACTCGTTCCGCGCGGCGGTCGAGCGCGCGCTGCGGGACTGGGAGCGGAACGAGCCGCTGGCAGCCCGATGAGCCTCGTCGAAGCGTCGATCGATCTGCCGGCGCGCCCCGAGCGCGTTTGGGACACGGTCATGGACCCTCAGCGCCTGGGAGAGTGGGTGACGATCCACCGCGCGCTCTTGAGCGCGGACTCCGGCCCCCCGGTCACTGGAATGCAGATGCGACAGCGGCTCCACGTGCGCGGCGTCAACGTCGACATCGACTGGCGCCTGGTGCAGTGCCGGGCGCCGTCGCTTGCCGTGTGGGAGGGGCGCGGGCCGGCCCGCTCGCGCGCACACACCGAATACGAGCTGAGCGAAACGGCGGACCACCAGACGCATTTCGCGTACCGCAACGAGTTTCACGTCCCCTTCGGCAAGCTCGGCGCGGCGGTCTCAGCCGCCCTCGTCGGCGGCGTCGCCGAGCACGAGGCACATCACACACTCGAACGGCTCCGCGACCTGCTTACGGAAACCACCAACTGAATTGTTATTGTCCCTGTCCAACAGGTGTGTTGAGGTGCACGCCGAAAAACACGACCGAGGCGAAAAAGTGACTGATTTTCTTGACCAAAAGCGCCGCGAGATCGACAGCCGCCTGAAGGAGCTGAAACCGCTCGTCGAGGAGTACGCCCGCCTGGAGGTGGCCGCGGCAGCGCTCCAGGGCGTGAACGGCACGGCAGCCACCCCGACTACCCCCCGCCGCCGCGGCGCAGCCAAACGCTCCGTGAAACGACGTACGAGCAAAAAAGCGCAGCCAGCGCGCGCGAAAGCCGCGAGTCGCACCACGAAAAAAGGTCGCCGCGGCGCCGGACGCCCAAAGGGCAGCGGCCGGCGCTCAGCCGAAGCACTGAAATACGTTCAAGGTCAGCCCGGCATAACGATCCCGGAGCTCGCCGCGAAGATGGGCATAGCCCAGAACTACCTGTACCGCGTCCTGCCGGGCCTGCAAGAGGAAAAGAAGGTCCGCAAGGACGGCCGCGGCTGGCACGCCGTCGCCTGACGCCAACAATCAGGCCCGCCGGGCCGCCGGCTGGCTGCTGCCGGCGCCCGGCGAGTCGCCGCCTTCAGATGAGCCCGAGCTCGACGACCGCGTCGCGCTCGCCGACCAGCTCGGCGACGGAGGCGTCGATGCGTTCGCGCGAGAAGGCGTCGTGCTCGATCCCCTCGACGACGCTCCAAGCGCCGCCCTCACACGTGCACGGCATGCCGCAGATGAGTCCCTCCGCGATGCCGTAGGCGCCGTCCGTCGGAACCCCCATCGAGACCCAGGCGCCGTCCGTGCCGGCGACCCAGTCGCGCATGTGGTCGATCGCCGCGTTGGCGGCGCTCGCCGCCGACGAGGCGCCGCGCGCCTCGATGATCGCCGCGCCTCGTTTTCCGACGCCGGGCAGGAACTGCTCCTCGATCCACGCCTGGTCGTCGACGACTCCGGCTGCGATCTGGCCGCGCACCTTCGCGTGGAACAGGTCCGGGTACATCGTCGGCGAGTGGTTGCCCCAGACACCCATTTCAGTGATGTCGCTCACCGCGCTCTCGGTCTTCGCGGCGAGCTGTGCGACGGCTCGGTTGTGGTCGAGCCGCAGCATCGCCGTGAAACGCTCGCGCGGGATGTCCGGCGCGTTGTTCATGGCGATCAGGGCGTTCGTGTTCGCCGGATTGCCGACGACGAGGATCCGCACGTCGTCCGCCGCGACCGCGTTCAGCGCCTTGCCCTGGACGGTGAAGATCTCGCCGTTCGCGCTGAGCAGGTCGGCGCGCTCCATCCCGGCCGTGCGCGGGCGCGAACCGACGAGCAGCGCGATGTTCGCGCCGTCGAAGGCGTCGGCGGGGACGTCGTGCAGGTCGATGCCGCCGAGCAGCGGGAAGGCACAGTCGACGAGCTCCATCGCGACGCCCTCGAGCGCGCCCATCGCCGCAGGTATCTCGAGCAGCCTCAGGTCGACGGGCTGGTCGGGCCCGAGCAGCTGGCCGGACGCGATCCTGAAGACGATGCTGTAGCCGATCTGGCCGGCGGCACCGGTCACCGTAACTTTGACTGGGCTGGTCACTGTCTTTCTCTCCTGACTGCTCTTGTTTGTGTGAAATATTTCGCGCGGATCGGCGCGTCACGCGCTCGCGCGCTGCAGGTTCTCATCGATCGACGCGAGAAACTCCTGCGTCGTCTCCCACGGCTCGTCGGGCCCGATCAGCGTGGCGAGGTCTTTGGTCATCCTGCCCGATTCGACCGTCTCTATGCAGACGCGCTCCAGGCGCTCGGCGAAATCCGTCACGTCCGGGGTGTCGTCGAGACGGCCGCGGGCCGCGAGTCCGCGGGTCCACGCGAAGATCGACGCGATCGGGTTGGTCGATGTGGCTTCCCCGCGCTGGTGCGCCCGGTAGTGGCGCGTGACCGTGCCGTGCGCGGCCTCCGCCTCGACCGTGCTCCCGTCGGCGCTCATCAGCACGCTCGTCATCAGCCCGAGCGAACCGAACCCCTGCGCGACCGTGTCGGACTGGACGTCGCCGTCGTAGTTCTTGCACGCCCACACGTAGCCGCCCTCCCACTTCAGCGTCGCGGCGACCATATCGTCGATCAGGCGATGTTCGTACGTCAGGCCGGCCGCGGCGAACTGCGGCTCGAACTCGTCCGCGAAGACCTCCTGGAAGATGTCTTTGAAGCGGCCGTCGTAGCGCTTGAGGATCGTGTTCTTCGTGGATAGGTAGAGCGGGTATTCCCGCTGCAGCGCGTAGTTCATCGAAGCGCGCGCGAAATCGCGGATCGACTCGTCGACGTTGTACATCGCGAGCGCCACTCCGCCGCCGGGAAAGTCGTAAACCTCGAGCTCGATCGGGTCGCCGCCGTCTGAGGGCGTGTAAGCGAGCGTGAGCGTGCCGGCGCCGGGTACCACCAGGTCCGTGGCGCGGTACTGGTCGCCGAAGGCGTGGCGGCCGATGACGATCGGCTTCGTCCATCCCGGAACCAGGCGCGGCACGTTGGCGATCACGATCGGCTCGCGGAAGATGACGCCGCCGAGGATGTTGCGGATCGTGCCGTTCGGTGAGCGGTACATCTCCTTGAGCCCGAACTCCTCGACGCGCGCCTCGTCGGGGGTGATGGTCGCGCACTTGACGCCGACGCCGTAACGCTTGATCGCTTCGGCGGCTTCCACCGTGACGCGATCGTCGGTGGCGTCGCGGTTCTCGATGCCGAGGTCGTAGTAGTGCAGGTCGACGTCGAGATACGGGAGGATCAGCTGCTCCTTGATGAACGCCCAGATGATGCGCGTCATCTCGTCACCGTCGAGCTCGACGACTGGGTTCTTGACCTTGATCTTGCTCAAACAGGGCTCCTGTGCGTCGATTGGCTGGCGGCGGGGGCGATGCTATCGCGGCTCGGCGGGCGCGACCGGGGGCGTACACTCTGTACATGGCGAGCGTGCCAGCCGCCGTTGCCGGCGGCTCCCCGTTTCACACCCACGACGTTCTCAACCAGCCGCCGCCGCTGGAAGGGGTCGACGTCTTCACCAGCAATACGCCGCTCGTCGAGGCGACGCGGCGTGAGGGCGCCGCGTGGGTGCTCGAGCGTGGCGCCGAACTGGGGCGTTTCGTGGGCGGGCCTCCGCAGCAGGAATGGGGTCGGCTCGCAAACGAGAACCGGCCCGTCTTCAGGCCCTTCGACCGTTACGGCCACCGCATAGACGAGGTCGAATACCACCCGGCTTACCACGAGCTGATGCAAATGGGCATCGAGAACGAGCTCCACTCGCTGCCGTGGACGAGCGACCGTGAGGCCCGCCATGCGGCGCGCGCCGCGCTCTACATGACGGCGATGCAGGCCGAGGCCGGCTTCTGCTGCCCGATCACCATGACGTTCGCCGTCGTGCCGGCCCTGCGCGCCCAGCCCGAGCTCGCCGCCGAATGGGAGCCGCTGGTGACCGCCGCGCACTATGACCCACGCCTGGTTCCCGCGAGCGAGAAGGGCTGCGCGATCTCCGGCATGGCGATGACCGAGAAGCAGGGCGGCTCGGACGTGCGGGCGAACACCACCCGCGCCGAGGCCCTCGGCGCGGGAGGCGCGGGCGGCGAGTACCTCATCACCGGCCACAAGTGGTTCTGCTCGGCACCGATGTCCGACTTCTTCCTCGTCCTCGCCCAGGCCGAGGAGGGGCTGTCGTGCTTCTTGCTGCCGCGCGTCCTGCCCGACGGCAGCCGCAACGAGTTCCACATCCAGCGGCTGAAGGACAAGCTCGGCAACCACTCCAACGCCTCGTCGGAGATCGAGCTGCATGGCGCGTGGGCGCGGATGGTCGGCGACCCCGGCCGCGGCGTACCGACGATCATCGAGATGGTGGGGCACACGCGGCTCGACTGCACGATCGGCTCCGCGGCCGCGATGCGCGCGGCGGTCGTCAACGCCGTGCACCACACCGCGCATCGCAGCGCCTTCGGCCGCGCGCTCGCAGAGCAGCCACTGATGCGCAACGTGCTCGCGGACCTGTGCGTGGAGAGCGAGGCGACAACGGCGCTCGCGATGCGCCTCGCGCGCGCCTACGACGACGCCGACGATGACGCCGCCGCCGGCGAGGACGACAGCGACGCGCAGCTCTTCAAGCGGCTCGCCACCGCCGTCGGCAAGTACTGGACCTGCAAGCGCGTCCCGAACCACGCGTTCGAGGCACTGGAGTGTTTCGGCGGCGCGGGCTACGTCGAGGAGTCGGGGATGCCGCGCCTCTACCGCGAGGCGCCGCTCGCGTCGATCTGGGAGGGCTCGGGCAATGTGATGAGCCTCGACGTGCTGCGTGCCCTCGCGCGCTCGCCGCGCGCGCTCGAGGTGTTCCTCGGCGAGGTCGAGCTCGCAGCGGGTGCCGACGAGCGGCTCGACCGCGCGACCGGCCGGCTGAAGGACGCCTTCGCCGAGCCGGAGACGCTCGAGGTCCGTGCCCGCCGCGTCGTCGAACAGATGGCTCTCTGCCTGCAGGCGTCGCTGCTGGTCCGCAACGGCCCCGCGCCGGTCGCCGACGCGTTCTGCGCGGCGCGCCTGGACGGCGACGCGGGCTTGGAGTACGGAACGCTGCCCGCGGGCTCGGACTTCGGCGCGATCATCGAGCGCGCGAAAGTCGGCGACTGACCACGCCGCGCGGAATACCATTAACTACGTGCGGCCCCGCTCGAACCTACAGCTAGGCCGGATCTTCGGCGTGCGCATCGGCGCCAGCATGAGCTGGTTCCTGTTCCTGTTCGTGCTGATCTTCTGGCTCTCCCACTTCTTCCACGAAGTTCTCGGCGGCTCCCAGACGACCGCGTACGTCGTCGCCGTGGCCGGTGCGCTCGGCTACTTCCTCTCGCTTGTCGTGCACGAGCTCGGCCACGCGCTCGTCGCGCGCCGGCTCGGCATCCCTATCGCCGGCATCGATCTGTGGTTCCTCGGCGGCCTCGCGCGCATGAGGCGCGAACCCGCGACGGCCGGCGAGGAACTGAAGGTCTCCGCCGCCGGGCCGTTCGTGACGCTGCTGGTGCTCGTCGCGTGCGTCGCGGCGACGCTGCTCGTCGGCGGCTCAGAACACACGCGAGAAGTGCTGCTGACGACCGAAGGCGCCGTAACCACGCCGCTCCTCGCGCTCCTCGGCTGGCTCGGCTTCATCAACGCGATGCTGCTCGTCTTCAACGTCCTGCCCGCGTTCCCGCTCGACGGCGGCCGGATCGCGCGCGCCGTGATCTGGGCCCGCACCGGTGACCGCAACCGCGCGACGCGCGCCACGGGCATGGCGGGCCGGGGTCTTGCGATCCTGCTCGGCGTCCTCGGGCTGTGGGATTTCGCGGGCCACGAATCGCTGCTCGGGCTGATGATCATGGTGATCGCGCTGTTCGTCTACCAGTCGGCGTCCGCCGCGGTCCTGCAGGGCACCGTCGCGGGACGGATCCAGAACCTCACCGTCGGCGACGTCATGGACCGCGAGCCCGTCGTCATCCCGGGGGCGACGAGCCTGCTCGACGCGCACGACGAGTTCTTCGTGCGTTACCGCTGGCCCTGGTTCGCCGTCGTCGACGAGGCGGGTCGCTACCTCGGGATCCTGCGCGGCCAGAGCGTCGACGCCGAGCTCGCCGCGGGGCGCCCGGCGCTGACCGCCGGCGAGGTAGCCGAGAGCGACGCCCCGGTGCGGATCGGCCCCGGCGCCTCGCTCGAGTCGCTGCTCTCAAGCGAAGGGCTGGGCCGGCTCGGCGCGATGGTCGCCGTCGATGGAGACGGCGTCCTGCAGGGCGTGGTCACGGCGCACGAGATCCGCCGGGCGATGCGCCCCGCCACCTGACGGCGCGGCGAGCGCGCGAAGGCGCGTTATAGAGTTGGGCGACCCGCCCCCGGTTAGCAGGAGCCCGCAAGAGAACTTCATGCCCCACCACGACGTCCTGATCATCGGCGCCGGCCTCGCCGGCCAGCGCGCGGCTCTCGCCGCGGCCGAGTCGGGCGCGAGCGTCGCGATCATGAGCAAGGTCCACCCCGTGCGGTCGCACTCGGTCGCCGCCGCCGGCGGCATCAATGCGGCACTCGCGGTCGACGACGACTGGCGTTCGCACGCATACGACACCGTCAAGGGCTCGGATTTCCTCGGCGACCAGGACGCGATCGAGGTGATGTGCGAGGAAGCGCCGGCCGAGGTCTTCGCGCTCGAGCACATGGGCGTCACGTTCCACCGCAACGACGCCGGCGAGCTCGACCTGCGCGCCTTCGGCGGCGCGTCCATGAAGCGCACCGCGTACGTCGCGGACATCACGGGCCAGGCGATGCTGCACGTCCTTTACGAGCAGCTGATGAAGCACCACGAGACGGTCGAGCGCTTCGAGGAGTGGTTCACCACCTCGCTGATCACCGACGCCGCGGGGGCCTGCGTCGGCGTGATCGCGCGCGACGTGCGCAGCGGGACGATGGAGGTCTTCCGCGCCAAGAACGTGATCCTCGCGTGCGGCGGCGCCGGCCAGGCGTACCGGCCGACCACCAACGGCCTCATCGTGACGGGCGACGGGATCGCGATGGCCTACCGCGCGGGCGCGCCGCTGATGGACATGGAGATGGTGCAGTACCACCCCACGACGCTCGTCGAGACGGGCATGCTGATCACGGAGGGCGCCCGTGGCGAGGGCGCGCACCTGCTGAACGCCGACGGCGAGCGTTTCATGGAGAAGAGCGCGCCGAACAAGATGGAGCTCGCGTCGCGCGACGTCGTCTCGCGCGCCGAGCAGGTCGAGATCGAAGAGGGCCGCGGCGTCGGCCCGAACGGCGAAGGCATCTACCTCGACGTCACGGTCGTGCCGCGCAGGCGCACGCTCGAGGCGCTGCGCGAGATCGTGAACCTCGGACGCGACTTCGCGGGCGTGGACATCACGCGCGAACCGATCATGATCCGCCCGGGCCAGCACTACTACATGGGGGGCGTGAAGACCGACGTCGACGGCGCGACGTCGATCCCGGGCCTGTACGCGGCGGGCGAGGTCGCGTGCGTCTCGGTGCACGGCGGCAACCGGCTCGGCGCCAACTCCCTGCTCGACACGCTGATCTTCGGGCGCCGCGCCGGCGAACACGCCGCGCGGCGCGCCGCGTCGATGAGCTTCCCCGAGGGAATCGGCCGCGAGGAGCTGCACCGCGACGAAGCGCAGATGCAGGCCATCATCAACCGGCCGCGCGAGGGCCGGCGCGTGTCGGAGATAAAGACCGAGCTCGGCGAGACGATGAACCGCTACGCCGCCGTCTTCCGCGACGAGGAGGGCCTTTTGGGCGCGAAGGAGACCGTCGACAGGCTGCGCGAGGAGGCGAAGTCGGCGTACATCGACGACCGGGGCACGGTCTTCAACCAGGACGTGCTGGGCGCGCTCGAGCTCGGCTTCATGCTCGACTGCGCCGAGGCGACGGTACTGAGCGCCATCGAGCGCAAGGAGTCGCGCGGAGCCCACTTCCGCACGGACTTCCCCGAGCGCGACGACGAGAACTGGCTGAAGCACATCGACGTGACGCTCACCGACGGCGGGCCGGAGATCAGCTACTCCGAGGTCACGTTCACGCAATGGCAGCCCGAGGTACGCAGGTACTGACGGCCGCGAGGGAGAGCCACCACGAGATGCCCGAGAGCTACGACAGACCGCCCGAGAAGTTCACGCTCCGCCTGCGCCGCTACGACCCGTCGTCCGGCGGCGCCCCCTACTGGGAGGAGCACCAGGTCGAGCTCGAGCCGCACCGCTCGGTGCTAGAGGGGATCCTGCAGGCCCGCGACCGCGTCGACGGCTCGATCGGCATCCGCTGCTCGTGCCGCCAGGCGATCTGCGGCTCGTGCGGCGTGCGCGTCAACGGCGAGGCGGCGCTCGCCTGCCACACCCACATGGACGAGGCGCGGCGCACCTCCAAAGACGGCGTCATCGAGGTCGAACCGATGGGCAACATGCCCGTGATCAAGGACCTCATCGTCGACATGGACGCGGTGCACTGGAGCAAGGTGCGGCGCGTCACGCCGTGGCTGATGGCGCAGGAACCCGCCCCCGAGCGCGAGTACATCGTCGACCGCGAGGCGATGGTCGACGTGACGCAGACGATGGCGTGCATCCAGTGCGGCGCGTGTGTCTCCGACTGCCTGGCGATGGAGGTCGACCCGGGCTTCGTCGGCCCCGCGGCGCTCGCCAAGGCGTACCGCTTCGTCGGCGACCCGCGCGACGACAAACACCGCGAGCGCCTCGACAACCTCGCGCAGGACCCCCAGGGGATCTTCGACTGCACCCACTGCTTCAAGTGCGTCGAGGCGTGCCCGAAGGACGTGAACCCGATGGGGCAGATCATGCGCCTGCGCCGCGCCGCGACCGGCGATTACCACATCGTCGACGCCAACAACGGCGAGCGGCACGAGCAGGCGTTCACGACGCTGATCAAGGACAACGGCCTGCTCTGGGAGGCCGAGCTCTTGCCGCGCTCGTACGGCGGCAATTCGTGGTTCGGGAAATTCGCGCCCGCCGCGGGCAAGGAGCTCATCAGCTCCCTGCCGGTCATCCTCAAGGCGATCTTCCGCGGCAAGGTATCGCCCTTCGGCGCCCTCAAACCCCACAAGCTCCCCGCCAAGGACCTGATGAGCGTCCAGTCGATCTACGCGAAGGTCGAGGGCCGCGACGAACGCTACGAGCTGAACCTGTACATCGCCGGCGAGGACGAAGAGCCGCCGCCGGCCGAGACGGCCGCCGCCGGCGGCGAAAGCGAGGCATCGTGAGGGTCGCCTACTGGCCGGGCTGCGTGAGCCGCGGCTTCACGCCCGAGCTGCACGGGTCGATGGCGCAGGTCGCGCCGCTGCTGGACATCGAGCTCGTCGAGCTGGACCGCGCCTGCTGCACGGGCGCCGGCGTGATCGCCGAGCACAACCAGGAGCTCGCCGACACGCTGAACGCACGCACGTTCGCGCTCGCGCAGCAGGTCGACGGCGCCGAGCTGATGATGAACATCTGCTCCACCTGCCAAGGCGCGCAGAGCGAGTGCCAGGAACGCCTGGACGCCAACGCCGAGTACCGCGCGCACGTGAACGAGACCCTCGCCGGCGAGGGTCTGAGCTACGAGAAGGGACTGACGAACAAGAACTTCCTCTGGCTGCTGGTCGAGGAGATCGGCCTCGAGGCGCTCGCCGCGAAGGTCAAGACGCCGCTCACCAACCTGCGCGTCGGACCGTTCTACGGCTGCTACATCGTGCGCCCCACCGAGCGCCTCGGCATCGACGCGGAGCGCCCGCGCGACCACTACCTGCAGCAGGTCATCGAGACGCTGGGCGGCACCGTCGTCGAGTACGCCGGCATGCGCAAGTGCTGCGGCTTCCCGATCATCACGATGAACAAGGAGGCGTCGCTCAAGCAGGCGGGCACGCACCTCGGCGACGCGACCGACGCGGACGCCGACTGCCTCGTCACGCCGTGCCCGCTCTGCCACCTGAACCTCGACCTGCAGCAGCCGCTCGCGGGCAAAGTGGTCGGGCGCCGGCTCGCGATGCCCGTCCTTCACCTGCCGCAGCTCGTCGGCCTCGCGCTCGGGCTCAGCCCGCGCGAACTCGGCATGAGCCGCCACGTGGTCAAGCCGACGTCGGTGATCGACTGGAGCACGTCGGTCGTCGCCGCCGCGGCGTAGATCCCGCGGCGCCCGCCGCGCGGGAGATAATCGCGCCGTGCGGATCCTCACCGTCGTCGGCAACAGGCCGCAGTTCATCAAGGCAGCGGCGGTGTCGGCCCCGCTGCGCGAGCGCCACGAGGAGGTCCTGGTGCACACCGGCCAGCACCACGACGACACGCTCTCGCGCGTCTTCTTCGAGGAGCTCGGCCTCGCGCGCCCCGACCTCGAGCTCGGCATCGCGGGCGCCAGCAACACGTCGCAGACCGCCCGCATGCTCGCGGCGCTCGAGCCGCTCATCGGCGACGTGTCGCCCGACGCGGCGCTCGTCTACGGCGACACGAACTCGACGCTCGCCGGCGCGCTGGCGGCCGCGGGCGCCGACGTCCCCGTCATCCACGTCGAGGCAGGCATGCGCTCCGGCGACATGCGGATGGCCGAGGAGCGCAACCGCATCCTCGCCGACCATCTCGCGGCGCTTCTGCTCTGCAGCGCCGAGGCGCCCGCCGCGCAGCTGCGCCGCGAGAGCGTCAGCGGGCGCATCGAGGTCGTCGGTGACGTGATGGTGGACGTCGCGCTGCGCCGCCAGCCGACGGCGCGCGCCAGCGTCGAGGTGCCGGCGGCGTACGGCCTCGCGCCCGGCGACTACCTGCTCGTGACGGCGCATCGGGCGCAGAACGTCGACGACCCGGAGCGTCTGCGCGCGCTCGTCGAACTGATCGAGGCGCTGCCGGCGCGCGCGCTGATCGCGCTTCACCCGCGAACCCGCCTGCGCCTCGAACGCGCGGCGCTGCTCGAGCGCCTCGAGGAGGACGAGCGGCTCACCGTGACGGCGCCGCTCGGCTACATGGAGTTCACGGCGTTGCTCTGCCAGGCCCGCGCCGTCGTGACCGACTCGGGCGGCGTCCAGAAGGAGGCGTACCTTGCGGGGGTGCCCTGCGTAACGCTGCGGCCCACCACCGAGTGGACCGAGACCGTCGAGACGGGCTGGAACACGGTCGTGGACCTCGACCGTGCCGCTCTCGCTGCCGCGCTCGAGCGGCCGCTCCCGGCCGAGCACCCCGCGCTCTACGGCGACGGCCACGCCGCGGAGCGCTGCGTCGCGGCGATCGACGCGCTGTGAGCGCGAACGTCCGCGTCGCCGTCGCGGGCCTCGGCTACTGGGGCCCGAATCTCGCGCGCAACTTCGCTGCGCTGCCGGGCTGCGAGGTCGCATGGCTGTGTGACGCATCCCCGGCGGCGCTTGAGCGCAGCGCCGCCCTTCACCCTGGCGCGAAGACGACAGCCGAGCTCGGCGACGTGCTCGCGGACGAGTCCGTCGACGCCGTCGTGCTCGCTACCCCGGTGCCGACGCACGCCGAGCTCGCGCGGCGCGTGCTCGACGCCGGCCGGCACTGTTTCGTCGAGAAGCCGCTCGCGACGAGCGCCGCCGACGCAGAGCTCGCCGTGCAAGCCGCGGAACGTTCAGGTCGCATCCTGATGGTCGGCCACCTGCTCGAGTACCACCCCGCCGTAACGCGCCTGAAGGAGCTGATCGACGGCGACGAACTCGGCAACCTCTTCTACGTCTACGGCAACCGCGTGAACCTCGGCCAGCTGCGCGCCGACGAGAACGCGCTCTGGAGCCTCGGCGCGCACGACGTCTCGGTCGCGCTTTACCTCGTCGGCGAAGAGCCCGACGAGGTGACGGCCGAGGGCGCAAGCTACGTGCGCGAGGGCATCCAGGACGTCGTCTTCTGCTTCCTGCGCTTCCCGTCGGGGGTGACGGCGCACCTGCACCTCTCGTGGCTCGACCCGCACAAGGAGCGCCGCATCACCGTCGTCGGCGCGAAGCGGATGGCGACGTTCGACGACATGCAGACCGAGGGCAAGCTCACGCTCTACGACAAGGGCTTCGATGAGGACACGCGCACCTGGGGCGAGTACATCGCCCGTTCCGGCGACATCTACTCGCCGCGCCTACCGAACGCCGAGCCGCTGCGCCTGGAGTGCGAACACTTCCTGGCGTGCATCCGCGACGGTGTGCAGCCCCGCTCCGACGGTCTCAGCGGGTTGCGCGTCGTCCGCGTGCTCGAGCGCCTGCAGAACGCGCTCGACGCCTGAACTGGCCGGGCCGGCAAGGGCGCGCGGCGACGCCGAATATCCTCAGGGGGCCATGGACGACATCATCGTCATGAAGTTCGGCGGCACGTCCGTCGCGGACGCCGACCGGATCAAGCGCGCCGCGCAGCGGATCGTCGAACGGCGCAGCGAAGGACGTCCTGTCGTCGCGGTGCTCTCGGCGCGCGGCAAGACCACCGACGAGCTGATCGAGATGGCGCAGGAGGTCTCGGCGACCCCGGACCCGCGGGAGATGGACATGCTGCTCTCCTCCGGTGAGCGGATCTCGTGCGCGCTGTGCGCGATGGTGATCAACGACCTCGGCCACCGCGCCGTGTCGCTGACCGGGTCGCAGGCGGGGATCGTCACGGACGAGTCGCACACGCGCGCGCTGATCCTCGACGTGCGCGCCGACCGTATTCGCGCCGCACTGGAGGACGGTAACGTCGTGCTCGTCGCGGGTTTCCAGGGCGTCTCGCAGACAGCGAAGAACGTCACCACGCTCGGCCGCGGCGGCTCGGACACCAGCGCCGTCGCCGTCGCCGCGGCGCTCGGCGCCGAGGTCTGCGAAATCTACACCGACGTCGCCGGCGTCTACTCGGCGGACCCGCGCATCGTGCCGAACGCGCGCAAGCTCGACACCGTCTCCTTCGACGAGATGCTCGAGATGGCGGCGTCCGGCGCCGGCGTGCTGCAGCTGCGCTCCGTCGAGTACGCGCGCAACCACGACGTCACGATCCACTGCCGCTCGTCGTTCACCGACGAGCCCGGCACTATCGTGCAGGCCGAAGGAGACGCCATGGAGAAGCCGCTCATCACCGCCGTGACGCACACGACCGCCGAGGCGCGGATCGCGCTGATCGGCGTCCCCGACACGCCGGGTGCGGCGGCGCGCATCTTCGACGCCCTCGCCCAGGCGAACGTCAACGTCGACATGATCGTGCAGAACGAGCCGATCACGGCCGAGGGGCAGGCCGAGATCTCGTTCACGGTCCCGCGCGACGACCTGCGATCCGCGCGCGAGGCGCTCGGGGCCCTCAAGGGAACCTCCTTCCAGCAGCTGACGGCGCACGAGGACATGGGCAAGGTCTCGATCGTCGGAGCCGGGATGCGCTCGCACCCGGGCGTGGCGGCGAAGGTCTTCGGCGTACTCGCCGAGGAAGGCGTGAACATCGACATGATCGCCACGTCGCCGATCAAGATCTCGTGCGTCATCGAGCGCGACCTCGTGCCACGCGCCGTCCAGGCACTGCACAGCGCGTTCGAGCTCGCGGGCGAGGACACCGTCCGCGTCGAGGAACCGTTCTAGGCGACTAGAGCGCGCGGCGCCCCGCGAGGGCACGGCCGAGCGTCACCTCGTCGGCGTACTCGAGGTCCGAGCCGACCGGAAGGCCGCTCGCCAGGCGCGTCACCGTCACGGCCGGCGCGGTCGCGGCGAGCTCACGCGCGATGTGCAGGGCCGTCGCCTCGCCGGTCGTGGTGGGGTTTGTGGCGAGCACGACCTCGCGCACGCCGTCGCGGGCACGCGCGAGGAGCTCGGCGATGCGGAGGTCCTCAGGGTCGACGCCGTCGATCGGCGAGAGCGCCCCGCCGAGCACGTGGTACACGCCGTGGAATTCGTGCGTGCGCTCGACGGGAATCACGTCGCCGGGTTCCTCGACGACGCAGATCACGTCGCTCTCGCGCCGCGGGTCGCTGCAGATCGAGCAGCGAGGCTCGTCGGTGAGGTTGAAGCACACCTCGCAGAGGCCGATCTTCTCCTTCACCTCGACGATCGCCTGCGCGAGCGCAGCAGCTTCCTCGTCGCTCTCGCGCAGGATGTGGAACGCGAGGCGCTGCGCCGTGCGGTTACCGATCCCGGGTAGCCGCGAAAGCTCGGTGATGAGCCGCTGGACGGGCGGCGCCCAGGTGCCGCTCACAGGCCCGGGAGACCCAGTCCGCCGAGGTCGATGCCCGACGTCGCGCTGCCCATCGCCTGCTCGGCGAGCTCCCGTGCCGAGCGGAGCGCGTCGTTCACGGCTGCGAGCACCATCTCGGCGAGGATCTCCGCGTCGTCGGGGTCGACGGCGGCGGGGTCGATCTTCACCTCGAGCACCTCGAGCTCGCCGGACACCTTGACCGTGACCGCGCCGCCGCCGGCGGACGCTTCGACGGTCTGCGACTTCAGCTGCTCCTGGGCAGCCTGCATGTCCTGCTGCATCTTCTGGACCTGCGCCAGCATCTGCTGGACGTTTGGTGTGCGCTGCGGCTTGGCCATCAGCCCCCCCTCTCCGCGTGCGCGGCCTTCTCGTCCCATTCGCCGGGGATCTCCTCGGCGTCGAACTCCTCGATCATCCGTGCGACTATCTCGCCCTCGTCGACGGGCGCGACGGGCTGCTCCTCGACGTCGCCGAGGGCGAACGTGAGCGTCACGGGCGCGCCGGCGACGGCGCGCACAGCGCCCGCGATCACCTCGCGACTCGTCTTCTCTTCGGCCTTCTTGCGCTTGAACGCGGACGAGCGCGCGAACGTGAGCGTGAGTGCCCCTTCGCCCCCGTAGCTCGGGGTCGCCTCCGCGACGAGTGCGCCGAGCATCGCGTTTTCGCCGCGCACGAGCTCGACGACTGCCGCCCAGAACGCCGATGGGTCATCGGCCGCGTCCGGCGGCGGCTCGGTGGCGGCAGGCGAGGGCTCGGCGGTCGTCGCTGAGGACTCGTCGGGCAGCGGCGGCTCGCCGGCGTCCTCCTCGGCCTCCGTGCTGTCGCCGTCGACCGGCGCCGCGGGGCGCTGCGCGCCCGGGGCGCCTTCGAGGCGCTCGATCCGTGACAGCAGTGCACGCAGCGAGCCGTCGACGTCGGGGCGCGCGGCCTTCACGAGGGCGAGCTCGAGCCGCGTGCGCCCGTCTGCGCCTGCGCGGACGGCCTCGAGCGCGTCGGCGAGCAGCTCGAGCAGGCGGATCACGACCGCGGCGGGCACGCGCTCGGCCTGTGCCGCCAGCGCCGCGTCGTCCTCGGGCGTCATGCGCAGCTCGGCCGGCACCTCGCCCAGCGTCTGGACGACCATCAGCTCGCGCGCGCGGACCTCGAGCTCGCGAGCCAGCAGCGCGGGCTCCCGTCCCTCGCCGCACGAGCGATCGAGGAGGCGCAGCGCGGTGGCGCCGTCACCGGCGGCGACGGCGTCGACGACGGCCGCGAGCAGGCCGACGTCGGCGGCGCCGACGACCGCGAGCACATCCTCGAGCGTGACGGGGCTGCCGGAGTAGGTCACGATCTGCTCGAGCAGGCCGAGCGCGTCGCGGAAGCTGCCCGCGGCCTGGCGCGAGAGCGCGGCGACGGCGCGCGGCGGAATCTCGATGCCCTCACTCACCGCGGCGCGCGTCACGACCTCAGCGATCTGGTCGACCGTGGGACGGTGGAAGTCGAAGCGGTGGCAGCGGTCGACGACGGTCGCCGGCACCTTGTCGGCCTCGGTCGTCGCGAGGACGAAGACCGTCATCGGCGGCGGCTCCTCGAGCGTCTTCAGGAACGCGTTCCACGCGGCGGTGGAGAGCATGTGGGCCTCGTCGAGGACGTAGAGCTTGCGCCTGCCGCTGAGCGGCGCGAGCGAGACGGTGCCGCGCAGCTCGCGGATGTCGTCGACCGAGTTGTTCGACGCGGCGTCCATCTCGACGACGTCGATCGACGTAGCAGCCGCGATCGACGTGCACGACTCGCAAACGCCGCACGGTTCCAGCGTCGGCCCCTGCTCGCAGTTCAGCGACGCGGCGAGGATCTTCGCCATCGACGTCTTGCCCGTGCCGCGTGAGCCGACGAAGAGGTAGGCATGATGGACGCGGTTACGCGTGATCGCGTTGGAGAGCGTCCGCACGACCTGTTCCTGCCCCACGACGTCGGCGAACGTCCGGGGCCGGTGGCGCCGGTAGATCGACGTCGGTTGCGCTCGCTCCTCGCCTTGGATGCCCACGGACCTGCCAGTCTACCCGCGGCCAGCACCGCGCCTGCGCGCGCATAACGGACCGTGCACCCTCCTTCGAAACCGTGGCCCCGGCGCCCACCGAAGGCGAGGGCTCCGGTACGGGAACGCCCGCTGCACCTGCCTGGACATCGCTTAAGGCTGCTTCCTTCCGGACCTGACCTGGTTCACGAGCCGGCACCGCGCGGGACCCGCACCATCGACGCCCAGCCGACGGAGCGACCGAAACCTCGGCCCCTCGAGAGGGACTTCGGCCCCGCTAGAGCGGATTGCGGGTTCAGGGCACCGCTACCTCCCCGCCTAGCACGGTCCTGTCGCGGAGCCTAACGTACGTGCACGGCAGTACCGCTGCGATAGGCTGCCCGCCGTGAACAAGAACGTCGCAGCACTTACCCCCCGCCGCGTCGCCTGTGGCGCCGCCGCGTTTGCAATCGTCGCGCTCGCCGCCGGATGCGGCTCGTCCGAAGGCTCGAGCACGATCACCGTGGGCAACGAGAACCCGGCCGACAACGCACTCGTCACGAGCGGAACGAGCACCTCCGCATCGAACTCGTCGACCAGCGCGAAGACCCCGACCAGCGGCCCGCTCTCCAAAAAGCCCGTCGTGACGGTCCCCACGGGCCCGCCGCCGACGAAACTTGAAACGAAAGAAATCATCCCCGGCACCGGCGCCGAAGCGAAGAAGGGCGACCACGTGACGGTCAACTACGTCGGCGTCCTCTACAAGACCGGCAAGGAATTCGACTCCTCGTGGAAGCGCAACGAACCGTTCTCCTTCACGATCGGCAAGGGCGAAGTGATCCCCGGTTGGGAACAGGGCGTCGTCGGCATGAAGGTCGGCGGTCGGCGCGAGCTGATCATCCCGCCGAGCCTCGCGTACGGCGCGAAAGGCTCGCCGCCGACGATCCCGGCGAACGAAACGCTCGTCTTCGTAGTCGACCTGCTCGGCGCATAGCGCGCCGAGCAGCGACGCTCGCGGGCGCCGCCACCGCTGCTCTCGCGCTGACGGTCGCCGCGTCCGGCTGCGGTTCCGGCGCGGTCGCCGCGACGACCACAACGACCACAACGACGACGACCAACAGCTCGTCGAGCGCGGCTCGTGTGCGCCTCGCGACGCAGGACACGGTCGCGGCGGCACGCGCGCTCGGCCACGAGGAGCCGGCCGTCAAGCGCGAGGTCGAAGCCGCCCGCGCAGCTTGGCCGCTGATCTACGCGGGCTTCCCGGTGCACCTGAGCCCGCACGCGCGTCGGCTCATCGAGCGCGCGAGCGCCGCGGCGGCGGCGATCAGGTCGCCCGAACGCGTCCCGGGCGCGGCGACCTTCCCGCTCCTGGAACCGGCGGCCGCGGCCTACGACCCGTTCCGCAGCTTCGCGCTGCTCGCGTCGCGCTCATGGGCGCAACTGGCTGAAACGGCGCGGCTGCAGGTCGAAGGACCGGCGCCTTCGGCGCGCTTCGCCCGCGAAGTGAGCGGCCTTTACATCGGTGCGATCTACGATGCGCACGAGAAACTAGCCGGCGTCGGCAGGCACATAGAAGGCGCGTTCCACGAACTCGGCGGCCCCGGCGAATTCGCGGGGCCGCTGACGCAGGCCGAAGTGGAAGACCTTGCGACGGCGTACTCCGAAGCGAGCGCCAAGCTCGTTCCGGCGGTCGCGCCGCAGATGGGCACGTAGGTCCGGCTAGTCGGCCGCGCCGTGCTTGACCTTTTTCGCCTGCGGGTGGGGTGTTTGCCCGTCGGCCAGCATCGCGATGAACTTCTCGATCCTGCGCGCCCTCGTCTCGGGCCGTCTGGCCTCACCGACGCGATAAAGGACCGCGTAGCGATTCTGGGCGCTCAGTTCTGCGAAGGCTGCGCTCGCGCGGGCGTTGCGGGCCAGCGCGGCTGCCAGGTCCTCGGGGACGTCGATCGTCGCAGAGCCCGCGTATGCCTTCTCCCAGCGACCGCTCTCACGCGCGGCACTCGCCGCCGCGAGCCCGGCGGGAAGCATCCGCCCTTCTGCCTGCAGACGTTCGACCGCTTCGACGTTTCGGCGCGACCACGAACTGCGGGGACGGCGCCGCGTGAAGCGCTGCCGGAACGTCGCCTCGTCGCGGCGAGCGACCTGTCCGTCGATCCAGCCGTGGCAGAGAGCCTCCTCGAGCGCTTCCTGGTAACTCAGGCTCGTTGGCTCAGTGGTCCCCTTCTTGGCGAGCACGAGGAACACTCCGCCGTGCGCTGCGTGGTGTTCGGCGAGCCACGCGCGCCAGGCGGCAGCGTCGGCCACGAGCAGCTCTGGGAGATCGGTCGCCACGGCCCGAATCTAGCGAGCGGCATCGCCGGCGGACCTTGGCAGCGACGTCGCGGTCGGCGATTTCGCGTGCGGTAAAGTCGGGCGCCCCGGGCCGCCCGAACGAGCGGCAGGCAGGGGCGCGTAGCTCAGTGGGAGAGCGCTCGCTTCACACGCGAGAGGTCGCAGGTTCGAAACCCGCCGCGCCCATCCCCAAAGCGCTGCACAACAGCGTCTTTCCCGTCACCTGCTCCCAACGAGCGGAGGGCTGCGGCGGACAAACCCGCACCCCGCCGGCGAGCGGACCGCGCGTCGTCCCGACGCGGTGTCCCACGCGATCGACGGGTCCCTCGGCGACGGCTCGCGGCGGCCTGCCCGGCCCGCGGGCACGCGACTGGACCTGCCGCGCGACCGGCGATATGGTCGCTTCACCGAGGAGGCCGACAACCATGCATACGCCAGCGGACCGAATTCGCAACGTGGCCCTAGTTGGACACCGGGGCTCAGGCAAGACCTCGCTTCACGAGGCACTTCTGTTTGAGGCCGGGGCGATCAACCGTCTCGGGGTCGTGCCCGACGGCAGCACGGTGTCGGACTCCGAACCCGACGAGCAGGCGCGCCAGATGTCGATCTCGGCGACGCTGAGCTCCGTCGAGTGGAAGTCGCGCAAGATCAACCTGATCGACACGCCGGGAGAGCCCAGCTTCATCGCGGACGCCCTCGGCGCGATGCGGGTTTGCGAGTCCTCCGTGTTCGTGGTCAACGCCGTGATGGGCGTGGAGGTCACCACGACGAGACTGTGGGCGCGCGCGGCGGAGCTCGACAGCGCGCGCATGGTGCTGGTCAACATGCTCGACCACGAGCGCGCCGACTTCTTCCGCACCCTTGAAGGCCTCAAGCGGGCCTTCGGCCGCCACGTCGTGGCCACCGAGATTCCGATGGGTGCGGAGCACGAGGTAGAAGGCGTGATCGACCTGGTCGACATGAAGGCGTACCGCCAGGACTCCGCGGGACGAGGCGCCTGGAGCGAGGTCGACATCCCGGCGTCCTCCGCGGAGCTCGCCGCCGAGTACCGCGAGAAGCTCATGGACGAGGTCTCCGAAGTGTCCGACGCGCTCATGGAGCGCTATCTCGAAGGGGAGGAGATCTCGCACCAAGAGATCGTCGACGCGCTCAAGGAGGGAACCAACCACGGGTCCATCTTCCCCGTCGTTTGCGGCGTCGCCACCCGCAACCTGGGAACCACCAGGCTGCTCGACGCGATCGTCGAGGATCTCCCGTCCCCGGTCAAGCACGGAGCCTTGCAGGTCGGCGAGATCGAGCTCGAGGCGCGCGAGGACGCGGAGCTCTTCGCGTACGTCTTCAAGACGCGCGCGGACCCGTACGCCGGCCGCATCAACCTGATGCGCATCTACCAGGGGGTGATGAAGGCCGACAGCCACGTCCTGAACACGCACTCCCACCACAAGGAGCGCATCGGCCAGCTGATCGTCTCGACGGGGAAGAAGGCCGAGCACGTCAGCGAGTTCGGCCCGGGCGACATCGGTGCCGTCGCCAAGCTCAAGGAGACGCGGGCCGGGGACTGGCTCGCGGCGCGCGACGAGCCGATCGAGATGCCGCGCCCCGTGCTGCCAGCTCCCGTGATGGCCTTCGCCGTGACGCCGACGAGCAGGGGTGACGAGGAGAAGGTCGCCGCGTCGCTGCGGCGCCTGCAGGAGGAGGACCCCACCATCGACCTGCACCGCGATCCGCAGACGGGCGAGGAGATCGTCGCGGGTCTTTCGCAGGTCCACGTCGAAGTGATCGTCGGCCGTCTGCGCGACCGCTTCGGCGTTGGGGTGACGCTCAAGACACCGCGCGTGCCGTACCGCGAGACGATCCGCGCGAGCGCCGCCGGCCACGGTCGTCACAAGAAGCAGTCGGGCGGGCGAGGACAGTTCGGGGACTGCCGCATCGAGATCGAGCCCCTCCACGATCCCGCGACCGGCGAGGCCGCCTCCGGGTACGAGTTCGTCGACGAGATCAAGGGCGGCGTGATCCCGAGCTCCTTCATTCCCGCCGTCGAGAAGGGCGTGCGCGAGGCGATGGAAGCGGGCGTCGTCGCGGGCTGCCCGGTGCAGGGTGTGCGCATCCGGCTGCTCGACGGCCAGCACCACTCCGTCGACTCCTCAGAGATCGCTTTCAAGCTCGCCGGTATCCAGGCGATGAGGCAGGCGCTCGAGAACGCCGACCCCGTGCTCCTCGAGCCGATCATGCTCGTCACGCTGTCCGTCCCCGAGGCCAGCGTCGGCGACGTCATCGGCGATCTGAACGGACGCCGCGGACGACCGCAGGGGATCGAGCCGAACGGCGCTGCAACAGAGATCAAGGCCGAGGTGCCGATCGCCGAAATGCTCACCTACGCGCCCGACCTGCGCTCGATGACGCAGGGACAGGGGGATTACACCCTCGAGTTCCTGCGCTACGAGGAGGTCCCCGGGAACCTCTCCCAGCGCGTCGCCGAGCAGGCCCGCGAACTGCAGGGCGCTCACGCGTAGGGGCGCCCCGCGCTCCCAACCCGCCGCACCCGATCGGATGCCGCTTCCGCCGACCGGATCGGCCGACGCGGCGCACCGCGTCTTCTCAATAGGACGCGAGCAGCCGCTTTGCCTCGGCCAGCGCGTCGTGCAGGCTGTGCGCGTTGACCGAGATCGCGCGGCCGTCTTCGAGCGGTTCGATCGTCAGAACGAGCTCGCCGTCGTCGAGCCTGGTGAAACCGAACAGCCGGTCGCCGAGCCAGAACTCGGCCGCGCCGTGGTCGGCTGCCTCGGCGCTCACGACTCGCACCTCGATCTCAGTCATCGGCTGGCGCCATGGAGATGCGACCGTGACAGATCCCGCTCGCGCTCGTCAAGGCGAGCCGTCCGCCGACGGCGCGCCAGAGCAAAGCACCCTCCAGCGATCCGATTCGGACTTACCTCTCTCCCCGCCTCGTTATTCCCGTGACCTCCCACGCCCGGCCGAGAGCGCTCGCGTAAAGGGCCACGATCAAAAGGATCAACGCGCGCCGGAGCGCGCCGCTGCCGGTGTTCGCCACAAGCGCTGCGGCGAGAACGAGCTGGACCGAGAAGCCCGTGACCGAGATCGTCGCGAACAGGAGGTTCAGCCTTCTGCCGCGAAAGCCGTGGGAGAAGTTGCCCGCCCGCCTGGCGCGCGCAATCAGCTTGGCCGTCGCGAGCAGCCCGACGAGCGCCATCGCCAGGCTCGAAAGCCCGAACGCGAGCGCACCGCCGCTGAGCGAGATGATCGAGACGAAGAAGATGTCCACGAGGGCGACGAACGCGCTTCCCGCGAGCACTGTGCGCCTCTCCCTGGTCGTCGGGTCGGCGTCGTCCGCGTTGACCACGGACACCGCGACGACCAGCAACCCCAGGATCGCGGCGGATGCCCCCGTGCTCGCGATCAAGAAGCTCTGGTAGTGCCCCACCGCGGGAACCCTATTGGCCGTCCGCGCACCGGGAGCGTGGACCGGCGGGCCATCCCACCGGCGCGCCCCCGACCCCGGCCCGCGCGCGTCCACAACCCTGCCGCGGAACTCCGCTCCTTTGCAGGCCCCAAAAGTGGTTCAATCATGCGCGGATGAGCGCGCAGACGTCGCGTGGGGCGCGACGATAGAGGTCGCCGGCAGCCGAAACCGGTGTCGAAGAGCGGAACGCGTGGAACGAGCTACTAGCGAGATACTCGAGGTCGCGCGCAGTGTGCTGGGCGACCTCGATCTCGACGTCGTGCTGGACAGGGTGCTCGCCGCCGCACAGGATCTGACCGGTGCCCGCTACGCCGCCGTCGGCGTGCTCGACGACTCGCGCCGGGAGCTGGCACGCTTCCTCACGCGCGGCGTGGACGAGGAGACGCGCGCGGCGATCGGCAGCCTGCCGCGCGGGCGCGGCGTGCTCGGCGCGCTGATCGACGACCCGGTGCCGCTTCGCCTCGACGACGTGAACGAACACCCGCGCTCCTACGGCTTTCCCCCCGGCCACCCGCCGATGCGGACCTTCCTCGGCGTGCCGATCGTCGCGGGCGGCTTGCCGTTCGGCAACCTGTACCTGACCGAGAAGACCGACGGGCGCCCCTTCACCGAGGACGACGAAGAGTCGCTGATCGTGCTCGCCGACTTCGCGGGCGTCGCAATCGACCACGCCCGCCGCTACACAGGGGCGCGCGACGACCGCGACGAGCTCGCGCAGACCGTCGCCGCGCTCGAGGCGACGACGCAGATCGCGCACGCGCTGGGCGGCGAGACCGATCCGGACGTAGTCCTGCAGCTCGTCGCCAAGCGCGGCCGGGCCCTCGTGTCGGCGCGCGCGCTGCTGATCGAGCTCGTGCGCGACGACGAACTGGAGATCGCGGCCGGCGCGGGCGAGCTACCCGCCGGCCTGGTCGGCAGCCGCATCCAGCTGGCGGACACGGTCGCGGCGCATGCCCTGCGGACGAGGCGCATCCAGCGCCTCGATGACGAGCTCAATCGCGCGCGCTTCGACGAGCACGGCATCGGCAGGCTCGGCGCAAAGCTGCAAGCGGGCCTGGCCGTGCCGTTGATCTTCCGTGGGCAGCGCCACGGCGTGCTGCTCGCAATCGACCGGCTCGAAGGCGGCCCGCACTTCACCGCCGAGGACGAGCAGCTGCTGCAGGCGTTCGCGACGAGCGCAGCGACCGCGGTCGCGACGGCGGAGCTCGTCGCGACCGAGCGTCAGCGCCAGCGTCTGGCCGCCGCTGAGAGCGAGCGCCAGCGGTGGGCGCGAGAGCTGCACGACGAGACGCTGCAGAGCCTCGGCGCGCTGCGCATCGCGCTCGTGGGTGCACGGCGCGCCGCGGAGGCCGGCGCCGTCGACGACGCGCTGGGGGGCGCCGTCGAGCAACTCGACGAGACGATCGCGAACCTCAGAGCGCTCATCACCGAGCTCCGGCCCGCGGCGCTCGACGAACTCGGCGTCACGGCGGCGATCGAGGCGCTCGCCGAACGCGCGAGCGAGCGCGGCTTCGAGGTCGACACGAACGTCGAGTTGGCGTACGAGCGGGACACGCGGCGGACACGTCTCGACGCCGAGCTCGAGACGGCGCTCTACCGCATCGTGCAGGAGGCGTTGAGCAACGCGTCCAGGCATGGACAGGCGCGGCGTGCCGTCGTCGAGATCCGTGAGGACGAGCGCGCCGTCCACCTCACCGTCCGCGATGACGGGCGCGGCTTTGACACCACGGCGCCGACCGCGGGTTTCGGGCTGCTCGGCATGCAGGAGCGCGTCGCGCTGCTTAACGGCGAGCTGCGCGTCACATCCGCGCCTGGCGAGGGCACGACGATCAGCGTCACGGTTCCAGCGCGCCACCGCTCAGCGGCTTCCGATCGGGACGAGTCTCTGCCCTCGGCTGACGCCGTCCGGGGGCCCGCGACCGCGGCCGAAGATAGGTAGGAAACCGCAGCGACTCGGCGTGCCTGCCCCGATACGCGCGCGACCGCGGGGTCCTAACTTGACGGTATGCCGGTGAGAGCGCGAAAGTCAGCGGAGGCGCGCTGCGAGAGCGACGAGGCCGCGGGGGTGCGCATCGTCCTTGCCGACGATCACGCCGTCGTCCGCAGCGGTCTTCGCATGCTGCTGGAACGCGAGCCGGGATTCGAGGTCGTCGCCGAGGCGCCGGACATCGCGACGGCGCGGCGGTACTTGCTCGGTCACCGTCCCGATGTGCTGCTCGTCGACCTGAACATGCCCGGGGGCTCGACGCTCAAGGCCCTGCCGCGCCTGACCCGCGACTTCCCGGACACGGCCGTCGTCGTACTCACGATGCAGCAGGAGCCGGCGTTCGCGCGCGAGGCGCTCGCCGCAGGCGCGATCGGCTACGTCGTGAAGGACGCGGCCGACGATGAGCTCGTGCGCGCCGTGCGGTACGCCGCCGCCGGCGAGCGCTACGTCAACCCGCGCATGGGAGAGCGCATGGCCGTCGCGCCGCCCGCCGACGCTCCCGATGGTCTCTCACCGCGCGACGCGGACATCCTGCGGCTGATCGCCCTCGGCCACACCAACGCCGAGATGGCGCAGCAGCTCTTCCTGTCCGTGCGCACCGTCGAGACCCACCGCGCCCGCATCCAGCACGAGCTCGGCACGACGACGCGCTCCGAGCTGGTCAGCTACGCGCTCGACAACGGCTTGATCAGCGCCTGAAGCGGGCGCCACGCGGTCGCGACGACGGTCAGGCCGCGCGGGGAACCTGCTGCGTGATGCAGTGGATGTTGCCGCCGCCGAGCAGGATCTCGCGCGCCGCGACACCGACGACTTCGCGGTCGGGGAAGCAGCGCGCGAGGATCTGGCCCGCATCGGTGTCGCTGCGCTCGTCGAGCAGCGGATAGACGACGCGCGAGCTCCCAAGGTAGAAGTTCACGTATGAGGCGGCCAGGCGGTCGCCGGCGCGGCGCGGCTGTGTCCCCTCGACCGCGTCGACGCCTGCGGCCTCCTCGGGCGTGATCTCGAGCGGGCCGGGCGACGGCAGCAGGACGATCTCAAGCTCACGTCCGCGCGCGTCCCGCGCGGACGTAAGCCGCTCGAAGGCGTCGCGCGAGATCGCGTGCTGCGGATCGTCGGGGTCCTCGCTCCAGGTCAGCATGACCGCGCCAGGCCGCGCGAAGCACGCGAGATTGTCGACGTGACCGTCGGTCTCGTCGTTGTAGACGCCCCTCCCGAGCCACAGCACGCTCTGCGCGCCGAGGTACGCGCACAGCGCCTGCTCGATCTGCTCGCGCGAGAGCTCGGGATTGCGGTTCGGGTTGAGCAGGGTCTCTTCGGTCGCCATGACGGTGCCCTGCCCGTCGACGTGGATCGAACCGCCCTCGAGAACCAGCGGCGCCCTGTAGCGGCCGGCGCGTTCGACCTCGAGGACCTTGCGCGCGACCTGATCGTCGCGATCCCACGGGAAGTAAAGGCCGCCCGCCAGGCCGCCCCAGGCGTTGAAGTGCCAGTCGACTCCGCGCAGGCCTCCGTCGTCGTCGACGACGAAGGTCGGGCCGCTGTCGCGCATCCACGCGTCGTCGGTCGACATCTCCACGACACGAACCGCGGCAGGCAGCATCGAGCGGCAGTTCTCGAACTGCTCCGCCGATACCGCCATCGTGAGCTCCTCGGATCCCGCGATCGCCGTGGCGACCGCGGCATAGGCGCGCTGTGCGGGCTTGGCGCCGAGTCGCCAGTTGTCGGGACGCTCGGGCCAGACCATCCAGCAGCCCGCGTGGGGCTCGAACTCGCCCGGCATCCGGAAACCGTCGGCTGCCGGCGTCGACGTGAACGTCTCGCTCACGTCCCGCCGCCGGCGGGCGGCTCCACGTCGGGGGACGATGATGTCGCCGCGGTGACGCGCGGACCGGGCTCGGACGCGGACGAGCGGTGCCGCAGATGCGGGCGGGCGTGCGGGTGGCCGCGGTGGACGATCGCGTGCTCGCCCCGGTGGGGGTGGAAGACGCTCCAGATGATGATCTCGCCGACGACGAGGGCCGCCGCGACGATCGCGAGCAGCGGCCCGGTGTATGACCATTCTTCGGGCGCGTGGGGTATTTCGGGCCACACGAAGAGCAGGATGCCGCCCGCGATGATGACCGTCGTGATCGTCGCGATCGCGACCACCACGCCCATGCCGCCGGGGATCCTGAACGGCCGCGGGCGGTCGGGATCCTTGCGCCGCAGGGCCACCACAGCGGGGAACATGAGCAGGTAGGGCATGAGGAAGATCACGGACGAGGACGCGAAGATCGCGAAGAACAGCGAGTCCTCCGTGTTGATGAAGATCGCGGTGAACAGCAGGACGCCTGAGGAGACGGCGCCGGTCAGCGCAAACGCCGCCACGGGCGTGCGGCGCACCGGGTGTTCGCGGGCGAACAGCTTCGGGAGCTCGCCGTCGTGGCCCGCCTCGGCGGCCGCGCGGTTGGCGCCCATCGTCCACGTCGTCATGTTCGAGAAGAACGTGTAGAGAGCCCCGACGCCGAGCGCGTAGACGACGACCAATCCGACGCCGCTGCGGCCGAAGATCGCCTTGAACGTTTCGACGAGGCCTTCGATCAGGTGCAGTTTGGTCAGCGACAGCGCCAGCAGGATGCCGAGCGTCGCGAGGATGTACAGGAACGCGATCGCGACGCCGGAGCTGAGGAGCGCGCGCGGCAGGCGCTTGCGCGGGTTCTCGATCTCGTCTCCCATGCTCGAGATCAGCTCGAAGCCGATCATCAGGTAGATGATCACCGGCAGGAACTTCTTCGCGACATCGAACGAGGGCACGAAGCTCGAGGCGGTGATCGAGTTGGCAGCACCGTGACGGATCGCGAAGACGATGCCGCCGACGCCGAGCGCGAGGATGATCACCACCTTCAGGGCCGCGCCCACGTTGTTGAAGTGCTTGCCGACCTGAAGGCGGATCATGCCGACGAGGACGACGAGCCAGGTGGCGGCGAGCGCGATGACGACCTGGGGCCACTTTCCGGCCGGCCATTCGCTCCACGGTTTGATGAACAGCTGGCAGAAGACGCCGGCGAACGCGACGAACACGGCGGGCATCCACATGGCGACGTTGACCCAGTACCAGTAGGTCGTGCGCGCGGCGGCGCGGCGGCCGAAGGCGCGCCGAACCCAGACGTATATGCCGCCCTGTTCGGGGTACGTCGTCGCGAGCTCGGCCGTGATGAGACCGTACGGCACGTAGAAGAGGATCAGGAAGAGCAGCCACCACGCGAGCGTCTTCGTGCCAACGGCGGCCGAGGAGGTGAGCGTTTCGACGACCAGCACCGCAGAAACGGTGTAGAGCGTGATGTCGCGCAGGCCGAGGACCCTGCGGCGCGGCGCGGCGACGGCGCCCGTTTCGCTCGCTGCTGCGGTGTCGGTGGCCATGACGTGCGCGCCGGCTTTCAGCCGCTCGCGAGGCCGGCATGCCCGTCGGGCACGCGGTATGTCGTGTGTGCCGAGGCCGCGCGATCCCAGCCGAGCTCGCTCAGGTACGCCTGCACGCGGCCTTCGTGGAATGCGCGCAGCTCCTCGCTCGGGCCGTGCTTGATCGTGGGGTACGTGAGCCACACGAGCAGCCCCTTCTGGGCGTGGAGGCGGTTCTCGGCCTGGTCGAAGACGATCGAGCGTTCGTGGTCGATGACGGCGTCGGTGACCTCGCCGCCGCGCGTCGCGGGCAGGCAGTGCATGAAGAGCGCGTGGTCGGGTGCGCGCGCGAAGAGCTCGGCGTTCACCTGGTAGCGGGGCATGAACGCGGCGGTGCGGTCGGCCACCTCGTCCTCCTGCCCGTACCACCACCAGACGTCCGTGTAGAGGAAGTCGGCGTTCGCGACGGCCTCCTCGACCGCGTCCGTCACCGTGACGCTGCCGCTGCCGGCGGTCGCGACGTTCTGTTCGGCGATCTTCACCCAGGCGTCGGGGGCCTGGTACGCGGCGGGGGCGGCGTGCACGAAGTTCATCCCGAACTGCGTCGTGATGAACATCAGCGAGCTGCAGACGTCGGTTCGGTCGCCGACGAAGACGACGGTGCAGTCCTCGAGCCGGCGGCCGGCGGGCAGGTGCTCTGTGATCGTGAAGAGATCCGCGATCGCCTGCGTCGGGTGGTTGTAGTCGCTCAGGCCGTTGATGACGGGGACCTCCGCGTCCTTCGCGAGCTCGACGACGGTCTCGTGCTTCAGGACGCGCGCCTCGATGACGTCGCACATGCGCGAGAGCACCTTCGCGGTGTCGTACAGCGACTCGCGGCCACCGAGGTGGATCTCGCCGGGCTTCAGGTAGAGCCCGTGCCCGCCGAGCTTGGTCATCGCGACCTCGAACGAGACCCGCGTGCGCGTCGATGGCTCCTCGAAGATCATCCCGAGCGAGCGGCGCGGCAGGAGCTGCGGCACCGCGCCGTCGTAGTCGGCCTCCTTGAGCACCCCGATCAGCCCGAGGACTCCTTCGAGCTCGGAGCGGGTGAAGTCCTGGGTGTCGATGAAATGCTTCACTGGCCTGCAGTTTTCACGTCGAACGGCACCGCTTCATCGGTGTTCGCCCGCAGGCGCGGGCGCGGAAAACTACGGCCGTTTGAAGCCCGCCGATCGCGGGGCGTCGCGCTCGCCGGGCGTGCTTAGGCGACGACCCGCGTGCCGGCGTCGCCGGCGAGCACTCGCGTGGCGTCGGCGAGCGAGCCGATCGCCGCGATCCGGCCCGTGCGTGCGAAGCTCCCGGCGGCCTGGACCTTGGGTCGCATCGACCCTGCGTCGAGGCTCGCGAGATCGAACTCCCTGACGTCCAGGCGCCGCAGCGGCCGCGCTTCGCTCGTCCCGTGTCCCTCCTCGACGGCCGTGACGTCCGTGAGCAGGAGCAGCGCGTCGGCGTCGAGTTCGCGCGCGAGGAGCGCGGCGGAGCGGTCCTTGTCGATCACGGCCTCGACGCCGCGCAGCGCGCCGTCGTCGCCGACGACGACCGGGATTCCGCCGCCGCCGACGCAGACGACCAGCACGCCCGCGTCGACGAGCGTGCGGATGGTCCGTAGCTCGACGATTCGCACGGGCTCGGGAGACGGTACGACGCGTCGCCAGGCGTTGCCGTCGGGCGCGACGACCCAGCGGCGCTCGCCCGCCAGGCGACGCGCTGTGAGCTCGTCGTAGACGGGGCCGATCGGCTTGGTCGGGGCGGCGAAGGCGGCGTCGCCGGGGTCGACGATGACCTGGGTCAGCAGCGTCGCGGCCGCAACCCCCGGAAGTGCGCCGCTGAGACCCTGCTCGAGCAGGTAGCCGATCATGCCCTCGCTCTCGGCGCCGAGCACGTCGAGCGGATAGGGCGTCGCGTCTCTATAGGCGGCGGCCTGGAGCGCGAGCAGTCCGACCTGCGGGCCGTTGCCGTGCGTGACGACCACGCGGTGGTCGGCCGCGAGACCGGCGATCGACGCGACGGCAAGCTCGACGTTGCGCCGCTGGACCTCGACGTCTGCGGACTCGCCCCGGCGCAGGAGCGCGTTGCCGCCGAGCGCTACGACGACGAGCATGTCAAAGGGCCCCGGCCCGGCATCTCGTTCGGTACGACCCGCACGGCCCCAGCTTGCTGTTCGCCGACGGCGTCAGCGCGCCGTCGGCGTCGCGACCGGCAGCGGCGCCTGCTGTGCGGTCACGGCGCCGGCCGGCGGTCCGCGTCGGCGCAGCCGCCGCGTGATGCTGAGACGTCGGATCACGAATTTCTCGACCAGCGCCGCGGCGAGCGCGACCGAGGCGCCGGCGAGCACGTCGAGCACGAAGTGGTTTCCGGTCGCGATCACGACGAACGCGGTGACGAGCGGGTAGATGAGAGCCGCGATGCGCCACCTCCGGCTCGGCGTGAGGCTCCACACGGCGATGCAGCACCACGTCGCCCACGCGATGTGCAGGGAGGGCATCGCGGCGTACTGGTCCGCTGCCTTGGCGAGACCGCCGCGGTGGAAGTCGCCGACGGCCCCGGTGAGCGCGATGACGTCGCGGAAGCCGTCGGTGATGAGCATCCGCGGCGGCGCGACGGGGAAGAGCCAGAAGACGGCGAAGCCGATCAGGTTGATGACCACGAGTTGCGTGCGCAGCGGGCGGTAGGCGTCGGTGCGCCGCCACCACATGTACGCGAGCAACCCGAACGTGACGAAGAAGTGGGCCGCCACGTAGTAGTACGAGGCGATCAGCCCGACGGGGGCGTGCGCGGCCACCCAGCGGTCGAGGCGCAGCTCCGGCGCGAAGTCCAGCGAACGCTCGAGCGCGAGGACACCGGCCGCGTCGTGCAGCGCGACGACGCGACGCAGCGGCGCGAGGTTGTTGATTTCGTCGTACAGCCAGAGCAGCCAGACCGCGACCAGGAGCTCCGCCCAGACGACGGGGCGTCCGTCGCGGCGCCCGATCAGACGACGAAACGGCGATGGACGGTACGCGGCCTTCGCTTCGCGGGCAGCGACGGACATTGCGAGACCTTAACGCGTCCGGGACCCGCCTCCGGCGCGCGCTCCCGCATCGCGCGCACAAACCGTTGCCACGCGACGCGCCGCAGCGCCGTTCAGGGCAGATCGATCGCCCGATCGGCGGCGAAGCTCTCAAGGAAGCGGCGGTCGTGCGTCACCATCACAACCGCTCCCGAGTAGGACGAGAGCGCGGCCTCGAGCTCCTCGATCGCCTCGATGTCCAGGTCGTTCGTCGGCTCGTCGAGGATCAGGGCGTTGGCGCCGCGGGCGCTGAGTGCCGCGAGCACGGCGCGCCGGCGCTCGCCGGGGGAGAGCGTCGCGCCGGAGCGCAGCACGTCGTCGGGTCCGAGACCGAACTTGGCGAGCACGCCGCGCGCGTCCTCGACGGGCATCTCGCAGGCCGAGACGAACGCGTCGAGCAGGTTGCGGGCGTGGGCGAACGGCCCGTCGCCCTGCGGCAGCGCGCCGATCACCGTGCCGGGCCCGACCCACCGCCTCCCGCTCGTCGGCGTGAGCTCGCCGCGCAGTGCGGCGAGCAGCGTGCTCTTGCCGGCGCCGTTGGGACCGCTGACGGCGACGCGTTCGCCCGCGCCCACGGCGACGTCGATGGGGCCGAGCGTGAAATCGCCGCGTTGCAGGACCGCGCGTTCGAGGCCGACGACGTCGTCGCCGCCGCGTTGGCTCGCGGCGAGGTCGAACTGCAGCGTCCACGGCTGCCAGGGCTTCTCGGCGGCCTGGACGCGCGCGCGGCGCCGCTCGGCCGCCTTGGCGAGGTCGCGGCCCTTCTTCTTTTTGCGCCCCTGCCCGTAGCCGCGCTGCTGCCACGAGCGCATGCGGCGGATGTGTGTCTCGGCTCTGTCGCGCTCGGCCACGTACGCGCCGTATGCGCGTTCGCCCCGTTGACGCGCGTCGCTGCGCGCCGCCTCGTACGCGCTCCAGGGGCCCGCGTAGCGCGTCACGCGACGCGTCTCGTTCTCGAACTCGACGATGCTCGTCATCAGCTCGAGGAAGCGACGGTCATGGGACGCTGCGACGAGAGGCCCGGCGTGCGCCGTGACGAAGCGTTCGAGCTCGTCGAGCCCGGCGAGGTCGAGGTCGTTCGTCGGCTCGTCGAGCAGCACCACCGCCGGCTCCTCGAGCAGCAGCCCGCGCAGCGCCCGCCGCGCGGCCTGCCCGGGCGACGGGCCGGTGCGCGCGGCCCCCTGGGCGAGGTAGCCCACCGTGAGGCGAGGCGGCTCGAGACGCACGACGCCGGCGTCGGGCCGCTCCGCGCCGGCGAGGATGCGCAGCAGCGTCGACTTGCCGATGCCGTTCGGGCCGACGAGACCGACCCGCTCGCCGGAGTTCACCGTCAGCGAGAGATCGTCGAGGACGACGACATCGGCGTAGGACTTGCGGATGTTGCGCGCGACGAGCGCGCCTTGACGCGGCACGGGCTGACCCCCTTGTTGGCCATCGGGCGGGACGGGTTGCTGGTCAGCGCGTGCGCATAGGCGGAGCTCATGCTCCGCCGTCCAGCGTACTACCCGTCCGCGGCGGCCGGGGCGCCGCGGCCGCTCACTCCCCGCGGCCCCAGAGCGCGGTGAGGTCGCGCCCGAGCATCTGGCCGAGCGCGTCGACCTCGCCGCTGAAGCGCGCGCGAAGCTCGACCTCGAGGTCGGCATCGCGCGGCGGCGCTCCGGCATAGCCGAAGCGCCGCCACAGGCCCCGGCCACTGTCGGTCAGCGATTCGGGCAGCACGCGGCTCGCGATGCGCGCCGGCCGCGACACCGCCTCGGGCCGGCGTCGCGCGCGCCGCAGTTCGCCGGCGAAGCGGTGCAAGCGCGCCGAGCGCGGCGCGCGCACCGGGTCGGTGCGCTGCATCTGCAGCGGGTAGTCGTCCTGCACCTCCAGGAAGCGCAGCACGTCGCGGACGGTTCCCTCGTTGTCCTTGCGCAGGTCGTCGTAGACGATCACGTGAATGTTCTCGGCGGGGAAGGCGTCCCTGTAGCGCGCGAGCTGCTCGGCGTAGCGGACGTGGTCGGCGTAGATGAGCTGTTCGGGGTGGTGGCAGCCACGCGGGATGTGCTCGCCGCGCGCGCGCGCCGCTTCGAGCTCGATGGCGCGGCGGAAGTCGAGCTGGTCCTCGACGTGGGAGGCGTAAAGCTGCTCGTGCAGCGAGCGCAGGAAGTCGGCGGGCTCACGGAAGATCGCGATGATCTTCGCGTCCGGCCGCACCGCGGCGATCGCCCCCGCCGCCTCCCGCGAGACGAGGTAGTTCGGCGATGCGTCGCCCGTTTTCTGGCCCGGCGCCGCGTCCCTGTAGAGGTCGAGATACCCCTCCTCGGTGAGGCGCTGGTGTCGGCCGTGGTCCTCGTCCGCGGGCACCAGGACCGAGCGCCGGTCGAGCGCGAAGTAGCGCGGCTCCTTGCGCGCGGACATGAAGATTTCGGGGTGCTGGCGCAGCATCACGAAGAGCGCGGTGGTGCCGCACTTGGGGTGGCCGACGAGGTAGAAGTCGGGGAAGCGCGGCGGGACCGGCCCGGCGCCGGAATCCGCCGCCGAGCCCGCCTGCTGCCTCTCGGACGACTCGGGGCTCATCGCGATGCAAAGGTTACCCGGCGCCCGCGGCGCGTCTCGGCGGGCGTCTCAGAAGACGATCGTGCGTCCGGCGTGCACGAGGACGCGGTCCTCGAGCTCGCTCGCGACCGCCCGCGCGAGCACGAGGCGCTCGAGGTCGCGGCCGAGGCGTTCGAGGTCCGCGACGCTCGAACCGTGCGAGACGGGCTCCGCCGCCTGCGCGATGATCGGTCCCTCGTCGAGTTCCTCGGTCACGTAGTGGGCGGTCGCGCCGATCAGCTTGACGCCGCGCTCAAATGCCTGCCGGTAGGGCTGCGCGCCCGCGAACGCGGGCAGGAACGAATGGTGGATGTTGATCACCGGGCAGCCGACGGCCGCGAGGAAGTCGGCGGACAGGACCTGCATGTAGCGGGCGAGAACGACGAGCTCCGCGCTGCCCGCGAGGCGCGTGAGCGCGGCGCGCTCGGCGGCGGCCTTCGTGTCCGGCGTGACCGGCACGTACAGGTACTCGACGCCGAGCCGCTCCACCTCGCCGCGCAGATCCTCGTGGTTCGAGACGACGCACACGGGCTCCATGTCGAGCTCGCCGCGGCGCTGACGCCAGAGCAGGTCCAGCAGGCAGTGGTCGGCACGCGAGGCCATCAGCGCGACGCGCCGCGCCCCCGCGGGGCGTAGCCGCCACGACATGCGCAGGCGGCTCGCGAGCGGCGCGAAGTCCGCTTCGAGCGCCGAGCGGTCCATCGCGGGCAGGAAGAAGACGACGCGCATGAAGAACGTTCCGTCATGCGGATGGGTCGAGAACTGGTCGGACGAGACGATGTTCGCGCCGTGCTCGAAGAGGAAGCCCGAGACGGCCGCGACGATCCCCGGCCCGTCGGGGCAGCTGATCAGAAGTCGGGCCGTGTCGCGGCCGCCGTCCGTGTTCGAGTCGCTCATCGTCGTGCTGCGCCCAGGATCGAGCGGGGGCGCTCGCGCCAGATTAGAGGCGCGCGCGCTCGCGGCGGCGCGCCGGCGCGCTGTTACGGTGACTCCGTGGTGCGGGCCATCGCGCGATCCCCGACCGTCGCGGCGCTCGCAGCCGCCACAGCGCTGCTCGCGGGCGGCTGCGCCGGCAACGTGGCGGCGCCCGCCCCCGGGCACGAAGCCCATGCCGGGCCCGTGTCGGGCGTGGTCAGCTCGATTACGACGGACGGCTCAATCATCGAGCTGACCGACGGTTCGGTCTTCGCGCTCGTCAGCGGCGACGCGAGCCGCTGGCTGGACCAGCGCGTGCGGACCGTGAGCGGCGGAGCGATCATGATCGACGTCGCGAGCGGCGAAAAGGGCGAAGCGCAGTACGTCGGTTCGGTGCGCCACCCGCGCACGTACGCGAACGGCGGCGAACACAACCAGGAATCCGGATCGCCCGACGGTTCGCTGATCCTCCTCGACGACGGTTCGGTGTGGTCGATCCCGCCGGACGAGCGGAGCCGCACGAGCACGTGGGCGGAAGGCGCGAGCGTCTCCGTCGAACCGGGGCCGCACGGCCGCTACCGGCTCACCAACGGCGCGTCGGGCTCGACGGTCCTGGCGACGTACGTCGGCGAAAAGTAGCGGCGGCGCGCGCCCAAATAGGATCCCCGCGGGGCCCCGCGCGGGCCGTGTCGACGCCCAGCGGGCGGGAGGTGCGTTATGAGCCAGAGGAACAGGCGGGTTGTGCTAGCCGAGCGTCCGACGGGAGTCGTTGACGATTCGACGACGCGGCTCGAGACCGAGGAGACCCCGGAGCTCGCCGACGGCGAGGCGCTCGTCGCGGTCCGCTACCTGTCGATCGACCCGACGATCCGCACGTGGATGAACGACGCGCCCGGGTACCTTCCCCCGATCGGCGTCGGCGAGGTGATCCGTTCCGGCGGGCTCGGCGAGGTCGTGGAGTCCAAGAGCGATCGCTACGCGGTCGGCGACAGCGTCTTCGGTCTCGTCGGCTGGCAGGAGTACGCCGTCGCCGACGAGGGCGCACGGGCGATGCAGGTGATCCCGGCGCAGGTGCCGCCGACGCTTGCGCTGAACATCCTCGGGCTCACCGGAGTGACGGCGTACTTCGGCATGCTCGACGTCGGTGGCGTGAAGGAGGGCGATGTCGTCGTCGTCTCCGGGGCGGCCGGCGCGACGGGCTCGGTGGCCGGACAGATCGCGCGCATCAAGGGCGCGGCGAAGGTCGTCGGGATCGCCGGCGGGCCGGAGAAGTGCGCCTGGCTCACCGGCGAGCTCGGTTTCGACGCGGCCATCGACTACAAGAACGAGGACGTCGCGGCGCGCCTTGCAGAGGAGGCGCCCGCCATCGACCTCTACTTCGACAACGTCGGCGGGACGATCCTCGAAGCGGCGCTCGCGAACCTCGCGCTGCGCGGCCGGATCGTGATCTGCGGCGCGATCAGCCAGTACAACGCCGCGGGCGGTCGCGCCGCAGCGCAGGGCCCGGCGAACTACACGATGCTCGTGATCCGCCGCGGACGCATGGAGGGTTTCCTGGTGCTCGACTACGCCGAGCGCTTCGGCGAGGCGCAGGCCCAGCTCGGTGCCTGGGTGGCGGAGGGACGCATCAAGGGCGCCGAGCACATCGTCGAGGGGCTCGAGAACGCCCCGGCGGCGCTGAACCTCCTCTTCACGGGGGGCAACACGGGCAAGGTGATGGTCCGCCTGTAGGGGCGGCGCTCACGCCGCGGCGGATAGCAGCCAGAGCCCGAGGCAGGTGAAGAACACCATCACGACGAGCATCCAGTACTGGGAGCGCACGGCCTGCACGGGGTCGCGGTAGAGCGCGATCGCACGGTCGTGTGCGAGCGCGAGCGCGCATACGTGGCCGATGAGCAGCGCCGCGACCTGGAAGTACCAGATCGAGTTCGGCGTCAGGAACGTGAAGTTGATCATGCCGCCGGCCGTACCGAAGTAGTTCGCGCCGTTGCCGAGCGGGTCGGAGATCAGGAAGTAGAACGCCTGGACCTGGTACACGAGCAGCGAGAAGTAGTGCGCGAGCGCGTACGCGAGCGCGATCGGCACGAGCGAGTGCGCGAAGCGCAGCGCGAGCACGCGCTGCGGCGTGTCGCGGTCGACGGTCGACATGCCCAGGATGCCGAGCCTGTACGCGGCGCCGACGAGCAGCACGACGCCGACCATCACGATCGAGCCTGCGAGCTCGACCGCGACGGTGGGCCCGAGGCCGGCGAGCGGTTCCTCGACCGCCGGGTAGATGTGGTTCATGTACAGCGGACCCTGCTGCAGGCCGTCGAAGGTGATCGTCCCGATCATCACGATGATCAGCGCGAGCGTCCCGGGCCAGAGCTCGAGGTCGACGATCCCCGAGAGCGCGGTTCGAGCGTCGAGCTGCCGCCGGCGCCAGCTGAGCGGCGACAGGCGCGAGAACAGGTTGAAGTAGACGGAGAAGGCATCGCCGCGGTAGCTCCACGTCTCGATGCCGTAGACGGCCATCCCCGCGAGCATCAGCAGCGCGTACGCGAGCGCGACGATGCCGAGGTTGCGCGGCGTGTCTTTTTCGACGTAGATGAGCTCCATCCACGCGAAGGCGAAGACGCCCGCGGCGGCTGGCCAGCGGCCGAGCCACCGCGGGTAGGGCGCGACGGCGAAGGGGCGCCGGATGCGGGCCTTGCGTGCGAGCCACGCGGCCCCCTCGGCGAAGGCGAGCCAGGGGTTGAACGCGCGGAAGACGTCGCCGAAGAGGCTCGCGAAGGCGAAACCGACCCAGAAGAGGGCGTAGACCATCGTCGGCGCGATGTTCGAGGGCGGCAGCACCTGCTCGCCTGCGAGGCCCGCGTAGACGGTGAGGCAGAAGAAGAAGAGCCCCACGGCGCCGCACGCGGGGCGCAGGAGGCCAGGCAGGCCCGCGACCCGGTGTGCGATCACGTTCTGCAGGCGCGGCCGGCGCCACATGACCGAAAGCGCGACGAAGCTCACTATCAGGACGACGGCCGCGGCCCACGCGAAGAGCCAGCGCGGCACGGGCAGGTCGGGCTTGCCGATGATGCCGTGCGCGAGGGCCGGCGCCGGCGAGACGAGCAGCGCTCCGGCCGCGCCCAGCGCGCAGAGCGCCGCGCGGCGCCTCAGTGAAGCGGTGCCCATACGCGCGTGATCCTATGACCCGCGCGCAAAGGTCAGTCGCGCGCGGCGCGAGGCGGCACGCGGTCCTACCCGAGCGTCACGGGCAGCGTCTTCAGCTGGTTCAGGAACAGCGATTCGACGTGGCTCGGCTCGCCGTCGAGTGTGATGTTGGGGTAGCGGGCGAGTGTCTCTTCGATGAGGATGCGCAGCTCAAGGCGCGCGAGGGCGGTACCCAGGCAGAAGTGGCGTCCCCCGGCACCGAAGGCCTGGTGCTCGGGGTTGCGCGTCACATCGAAACGGTCGGGGTCCTGGTACTTGGTCTCATCGCGCCCGGAGGAGACGTACCACATCACCACCTTCTCGCCCTTCTTGATCGGCTGGCCGTGCAGTTCGGTGTCGCGCGTTGCGGTGCGCCGGAAGTGCGCGAACGCGGGGAACATCCGCAGCGCCTCCTCGACCGCGCTGGGGATCAGCGCCGGGTCCTCGACGAGCTTTTGCTTTTGCTCGGGGTTTTCCATCAGCGCGCGCATCGCGCTGCAGTACGTCGCCTTCGTCGAGTCGTTACCCGCGGCCATCAAGAGGAAGAAACCCATCACGATCTCGTGTTCCTCGAGTTTCTCGCCTTCGACCTCCGCGTGCACCAAAACACTCGTCAAATCATCCGTC
>DATJNQ010000031.1:0-149188 GCA_035507895.1 Solirubrobacteraceae bacterium
CCCCCCCCCCACGCCCGCCACGTCGCCCTCGCCGTCGTCGCCTGGCCCCGCGTCGCGGGCGCCCACGATCTCGATCTCGACGAGGCCGTCGGCGCGCGCGACCGCCGTCTCGATCGAGTCGGCGAGCCGCTTGCGGATGTCGTGGCGCATGACGAGGCGGTCGACGACCACGGCGACGTCGTGCTTGTAGCGCTTGTCGAGCACGATCGACTCCTCGAGCAGGCGCACGCGCCCGTCGATCTTCACGCGCGTGAAACCTTCGCTGCGCAGCTCCTCGAGGAGCTTGCCGTACTCGCCCTTGCGGCCGCGCACGATCGGCGCGAGGACCATGAAGCGCGAGCCGTCGGCGAGCTCCATGACCTGGTCGATGATCTGCTCGGCTGACTGGCCGCTGATCTGGCGGCCGCAGATCGGGCAGTGCGGCACGCCGACGCGCGCCCACAGCAGCCGCAGGTAGTCGTAGATCTCGGTCACGGTGCCGACGGTCGAGCGCGGGTTGCGCGACGTCGTCTTCTGGTCGATCGAGATCGCCGGCGAGAGCCCCTCGATCGAGTCGACGTCGGGCTTGTCCATCTGGCCGAGGAACTGCCGCGCGTACGCCGACAGCGACTCGACGTAGCGGCGCTGGCCCTCGGCGTAGATCGTGTCGAATGCGAGGCTCGACTTGCCCGACCCAGACAGCCCCGTTATCACGACCAGGGCGTCGCGCGGCAGCGCGAGCGTCACGTCCTTGAGGTTGTGCTCCCGGGCTCCGCTTACGACTATCTGATCTCCGGCCATCGGCGCACCATTCTAGGTGCGCGCCGGCGCGCCAAAGTGGCGCTCAGCCGTCGATCGCGGCGTAGACGTCCGCAACGAGGCCGTCCGCGTCGCCGACGCCGTACACGTCCGCGAGGTGCCGCGCCGTCTCCTCGGGGCTCGCCCCGCCGAGCGCCATGTTGACCGCGACGAGGCGCGCTTTGTCGATGTCCGCGCCACCCGAGGCGCCCACCGACGCGGCTTCGGAGGGCGCGGGCTCGCTCGCCGCCGGCTCGGCGGCGACGGGCGCCTCGGGCGGGCGCGGTTCCGCCGGCGCGGGGGCGGGCTGCGCCGCCGGCGCGATCGCGGGAGCGGCCGCAGCGGGGATGGCGGGCGCGATCTGCGGCGGCGCCGGCGCGGGCAGCGCCGCCGCGGGAGCCGCGGCGATCAGCGAGCCGTGCAGCTCGCCGACCGACCCGGTGGCGCGTTCGAGCTGGGCGGAGATCCGCTGCGCGCCGCCGCGCAGCTGGCCGAGCAGCGCGCCGATCTCGCCGTCCATCGTGTCGACGCTCGTGAGGAGCGCCTCCGCCGCGCGCGACACCGCCCCGACCTGTTCGCGGACCTGGTCGACGGCGGCTTCCCGCGTGCGCGCCGCGTCGGCCTCGGCGGTGGCGCGCGTCGTCTGCGCCGCCTCGGCGGCCTGGCGCTCCATCACCGCGGCGGCCTGCTCGGCCGCCTGGATGATGCCCTGGACCTGGACGCCGGCGTTCGTGGCGAGGGACACGACGCCGCCGGCGCCGGCCTCACGGCGCAGCCGTTCGACTTCGTCCGCGAGGGCGCGCAGGTGGGCGTCGACGGCCGCCGGGTCGTAGCCGCGGCGCGTGAGCGGGAAGTCGCGCCGCTCGATGGCGTGCCGGTCCAGGTCCACGCGGCAATGCTAGGCGAACACGCGGCGCGCGATCGCGCAACGGCGGCCCGCGAAAGCGGCCTACGTGGGCGCCTCGGTCTGGACCTGGGCGAGGTCGCGGCGCAGTTCCCGCAGCTCGTCGCGCAGCTGCGCCGCGTACTCGAAGCGCAGATCGTCGGCGGCGGCGAGCATCTCCTCCTCGATCTCGACGGCGAGGCGCTCGAGCTCGTGCTGGGGCAGCTCCTGCCGGTCGGCGCTGCGCCGCCGGCTGCGGCGCCGCGGCACCTTCGACTCGCCGTGCAGGAACTCGGCGATGTCCGAGACCCCCTTGACCACGGTCGCGGCGGTGATGCCGTGCTCCTCGTTGTAGGCGAGCTGGATCTCGCGGCGCCGGTCGGTCTCGGCGATCGCGGCGCGCATCGCCGCGGTCTGCTGGTCGGCGTACATGAGGACGGTCCCGCCGACGTTGCGCGCCGCCCGGCCGATGGTCTGAATCAGCGAGGTCTCGCCGCGCAGGAATCCCTCCTTGTCGGCGTCGAGGATCGCGACGAGCGCCACCTCCGGCAGGTCGAGCCCCTCGCGCAGGAGGTTCACGCCGACGAGCACGTCGTACTCGCCGAGTCGCAGGTCGCGGATGATCTGGATCCGCTCGAGGGTGTCGATCTCGCTGTGCAGATACCGGGTCCTGAAGCCCATCTCGACGAGGTACTTGGAGAGGTCCTCGCTCATCTTCTTGGTGAGCGTCGTCACGAGCACGCGCTCGTCGCGTTCGGTGCGCGTGCGGATCTCGCTCATCAGGTCGTCGACCTGGTTGCGCGTCGCGCGCACCTCGACGTGCGGGTCGACGATGCCCGTCGGGCGGACGATCTGCTCGACGACGCGCCGCGCGCTGACGCGCTCGAATTCGCCGGGCGTCGCGGAGACGAAAAGCAGCTGCGGCGTTATCGAGAGGAACTCCTCGAACGTCTGGGGCCGGTTGTCGAGCGCGCTCGGCAGGCGGAAGCCGTAGTCGACGAGCGTCTGCTTGCGCGAACGATCGCCGTGGTACATCGCGCCGAGCTGCGGGACCGTCTGGTGCGACTCGTCGAGGAAGCAGACGAAGTCCTTCGGCAGGTAGTCGATCAGGCAGTACGGCCGCGAGCCGGGGGCGCGCCCGTCGAGGATGCGCGAGTAGTTCTCGATCCCCGAGCAGAAGCCGACCTCGCGCAGCATCTCCATGTCGTACTGGGTGCGCTGGCGCAGCCGGTGCGACTCGAGCTGCTTGCCTTCGGCCTCGAGCTCGGCGCAGCGGGCCTCCAGTTCACGGCCGATCTCCTCGACCCCCGCCTCGATGAGCCCCTCGCGCACGTTGTAGTGCGTCGCCGGCCAGACGGCGACGTGCTCGAGGTCGTCGGCGAGGAGCTCGCCGGTGAGCGGGTCGAACTCCTGCAGGCGTTCGACCTCGTCGCCGAACATGATCGCGCGCAGCGCGTTCTCGGCGTACGCGGGGAACACCTCGAGCGTGTCGCCGCGCACGCGGAACGTGCCGCGCGAGAGCACCGTGTCGTTGCGCGAATACTGGATCGAGACGAGTTTCCCGAGCAGCGCGTCGCGGTCGATCATCTCGCCGCGGCGCAGGATCTGCATGTTCATCTCGTAGGTTTCGGGCGAACCGAGGCCGTAGATGCAGGAGACGGACGCGACGATGATCACGTCGCGCCGCGCGAACACCGCCGCCGTCGCGGCGTGGCGCAGGCGGTCGACCTCCTGGTTGATCGCCGAGTCCTTCTCGATGTAGAGGTCGCGGCTCGGCACGTACGCCTCGGGCTGGTAGTAGTCGTAGTAGGAGACGAAGTACTCGACCGCGTTGTCGGGGAAGAAGGTGCGGAACTCGTTGCACAGCTGCGCCGCGAGCGTCTTGTTGTGGGCGATCACGAGCGAGGGGCGCTGGACGGCCTCGATCACGCCGGCCATCGTCATCGTCTTGCCCGTGCCGGTGGCGCCGAGCAGCGTCTGGAAGCGCTCGCCGCCGTCGATGCCTTCCGCGAGCGCGGCGATCGCCGCCGGCTGGTCGGCCGTCGGGGTGAACGCCGCGTCGAGCTTGAAGTTTGCCACCGCACGCAAGGCTAGCCACGGCGCGGGGGAGCAGCGGCGGCGCGGCGCTCGTCGCCCGCCGGCGCCGCGCTAGCTGCCGAGCACGTCGCCGTAGCGCGAGCGGTATTCCTGCTGGCGCGCCATGACCGTCCGCACGTATTCGCGCGTCTGCGGGAAGGGGATGTCTTCGACGGTCAGCGTTTCGCCGCGGCTGCGGGCGCGCCCGAGCCAGCGTTCGACGTTCGCGACGCCGCCGTTGTAGGCCGCGAGGGCGAGTTCCTCGTTGCCGCCGAAGAGGTCGAGCAGGTAGCGCAGGTAGTAGCTGCCGTACGCGATGTTGACGGCCGGCGCGGCGAGGTCGCTCGCGTTGAACGTCGTTCCGCCGGAGAGCTGAGCGAGGTAGTACGCGGTGCTCGGCAGCAGCTGCATCAGCCCCTGCGCGCCCGCCGTCGACGGGCGCGGTTCGAAGTGCGTCTCGGCGTCGATGACGGCCGCGATCAGCGCCGGGTCGAGGTGCTTCGCCGCGGCCTGCGTGCGGATGATCGCGGTGTCGGCGAGCGGCAGCGCGGCTTCGCGCTCGTGGCGGAGGTCGAGCGAGAGGACGAGAGCCACCGCGCCGGCGGCGACGGCCGCGAGCGCGGCCTTCGCGAGCCCGCGTTTCACGCCGTCAGCTTGGCAAGGACGTCCGACAGGCCCCGTTCGAGGTCCGTGACGGTCCCGTCGTTCTCGACGACGTACGTCGCGCGGGCGGCCTTCTCGTCCTGGGTCAGCTGGCGCGCCGCGCGCTCGTCGACGGCGACGTGGCCGCGCGCGGCTGCGCGCCGGGCGCGGAGCGGCTCGGAAGCGATGACCGCGATCGTCGCGTCGTAGATGCCCTCGTGGCCCGCCTCGAAGAGGAGCGGCACCTCGACGACGGTCGCGGGCGGCGGCGGCCGGCGTTGCTCGGCGGCGGCGCGCCAGGCCGCGATGCGCTGCCCGACCTGCGGCCAGATCAGCTCCTCGAGCCAGCGTCGTCCGTCGTCGGACGCGAACGCGGCGCGGGCGAGCTCGGCGCGGTCGACGGTGCCGCCGGGCGCGACCTGCTCGCCGAAGCGCCCGACGACGGCGTCGCGGACCGCGGGCTCCTCGTAGAGGTCGTGTACCACCTGGTCGCTGGAGATGACCTCGGCGCCGAGTCGTTCGAGCGCGGCGAGGGCGGTCGACTTGCCGGCGCCGAGGCCGCCCGTCAGACCGACGAACGGGACGCTGCCCGCCATGCGCGCGGGCGCGCTCTAACCCTCGGCGGGCTCTTCGGCCACGCCGGCCTGCGCGCCCTCGTCGGCGCCCGGGTCGGCGGCAGCCTCGCCCTCGCCCTCGGCGCCGTCGGCCTGCGCCTCGGGCGCCGGCTCGGCGGGAGCTTCAGCCTGCGCCGCGGTGCCCTCATCGGGGGCGGACTCCTCGACGGCCACCTCGACGGGGGCCGCCTCGGCGCCGGTCTCGTCGTCGACGGCGAGGCCGCTGGGCGCCTGCGCCTCGGCGCCGGCCTCGCCGTCGTCGGCGAGATCGCCGGGCGCCGGGCCGCGCAGGACCTGGCCCTCGACGCGCTTCGCCGAGAGCGACAGGCGGCGGCGGTCGCTGTCGATCTCGAGGATCTTGACGCGGATCTCGTCGCCCGGGTGCACGACCTCGCGCGGGCTCTCGACGTGGTGGGCGGCGAGCTCTGAGATGTGGACGAGCCCCTCGACTCCGTCGAGGATCTCGACGAAGGCGCCGAACTGGACGACCTTGGTGACCTTGCCCGAGAGCTCGTCGCCGATGCCGTACGTGTCGATCACGCGCTGCCAGGGGTCCTCCTGGGTCTGCTTGAGACCGAGCGAGATGCGCTGGCGGTCGCGGTCGATGTCGAGCACCTTGACCTTCACCGTCTGGCCGATCGTGAGCACCTCGCTCGGGTGGTTCACGTGCGACCAGGAGAGCTCGGAGATGTGGATCAGCCCGTCGATCCCGTCGAGGTCGACGAAGGCGCCGAAGTCGACGATGTTCGAGATCTGGCCTTCGACGACGAGGCCGGGCTGCAGACGGTCGAGGATCTGCTGGCGGACCTCCTTGCGCTCCTCCTCGAGCACGGCGCGGCGCGAGAGCACGACGTTGTTGCGCGCCCGGTTGAGCTCGATGACCTTCGTCTCGATCTGGGTGCCCATGTACTCGTCGAGGTTCGGGACGCGGCGGATGTCGACGAGCGACGCGGGCAGGAAGCCGCGCACGCCGAGGTCGATGATCAGGCCGCCCTTGACGACCTCGATCACGGTGCCGGTGACGGGCTCACCCGACTCCACGGCGGCCTCGACGCGCCGCCACGCCTTCTCGAAGCGGGCGCGCTTCTTGGACATGATCAGGCGCCCGTCCTGGTCCTCCTTGGTGAGGACGATCGCGTCGACCTCCTCGCCGAGCGCGACCTCGTCGTTGGGGTCGACCGACTTGCGGATCGAGAGCTCGCTCGCCGGGATGACGCCCTCGGACTTGTAACCGATGTCGACGAGGACCTCGTCCTTGTCGATCCGCACGACGTGGCCGGTTACGACCTCGCCCTCCTGGATGTCACGGAGGGTCGCGTCATAGTTCGGGACGAGCTTGCCGTCGATTTCCAGGACGAGCGCACTCGTCCCGCCCGCGGCATCTGTCGCGCCGCCGTCAGCCATAGTTTGCACCGGCGAACCTTAGCGCAGCCGTATCATCTCGGCCACATGCCGGTGCGAGCGACCAAGCGCGGAGCCGAGCGCACGGCGCTCGCGCGGGACTGCGACGTTCTGATCTGCGGCGCTAGCTTCGCGGGCCTCGCCGTCGCGCGCGAACTCGCGGGCTCGGGGGCGCGCGTGATGGTGATCGACCGTTACGAGATCGGCGAGCGCCAAACCTCGGCCTGCGCCGCGCCGACGGACTGGCTGCGCGCGATGGAGCTGACGTGCTCGCTGCGCCAGGAGTTCGAGGAGATCGTCGTCCACACGCCGTACACGACGGCGCGCTGGCGGCTGCCGTGGTCGTTCGCGACGTTCGACTACCGCGAGCTCTGCGCCGCGCTCGCGGCGCAGGGCGGCGCGGACGTCGAGTTCGATACCGCCAAGGTCGACGGGCGCAGCGGCAACACCGTCCACACCGACCGCGGTGACCTCTCGGCGCCCCTCATCGTCGACGCGCTCGGATGGCGCCGCGTGCTCTCCAACGGCCCCACGATCCAGCCGCCCAACGCGCGCCTCTCGCGCGGCCTCGAGGTCCACCCCGCGGGCGCCGGCGCCGAGATGGAGCTCTGGATCGACCCGCGCTACGCGCGCGCCGGCTACGGCTGGAGCTTCCCGGCCCGCGACGAGGTGCGCGTCGGCGTCGGCTCCTTCTGGCCCGAGCGCCACGTCAAGGAGCCGACGGTCCGCCTCGCCGCCGAGCTCGGCCTGCCGCCCGACGGCTACCAGGGCAACTGGATCCCGCACCAGCTCCGGCGCGCCGCGGAGGACGGCGTGTTCTTCGCCGGCGACTCCGCCGGGCACTGCCTGCCGGTCACCGCCGAGGGCATCCGCACTGCGTTCTACTTCGGGCTGGCGTGCGGCCGCGAGCTACGCGACGCGCACCAGGGACGCAAGAGCGCCGCGCAGGCGCTCGCCGACTACGCCGCGTTCTCGGACGCCCACGAGTGGAAGTACCGCTGGCTGCTGCGCGCGCAGCAGGCCATCGGCCGGCTCACGCCGAGCCGCGCGACGTCGCTGCTCGTCGCCGCGTTCGCCAACGAGCGCCTCGCGGACTGGGCGTTCCGGCATTACCTGGCGATCGCGCCGCCGACGTTCGTGCGGCCGCAGCCGCTTCCGGTGGCGCGCGCCGGCAGCCCGGCGGCGGCCTGAGGTCCCGTTCGAAGCCCGCGCCGCCGCGGGAGCGTCCCGTCGCTCGCGGCGGCTCCATCCCCTCAAGGGAGGTCAGGGACGGATGACGAGCACGGTCCCGGCCATCAGGAGCACGACACCGGCCAGCTGGAGCGGTGTCGGGTGGCGCTGCGTCAAGCCGAAGAGGCCCAAGCGGTCCAGCAGCAGCGCCGTGACGAGCTGCGATGAGACGACGAGCGCCGTGAGCACCGTGGCGCCGAGCGTGCGCACCGTCAGCAGCGCGACGGCGACGTAGAACGCCCCGAGCAGGCCGCCGATCAGCGCCCACCACGGCGCGCGGTGCGCCCCGGAGATCGCGCCGATGCCGCCGTCGCCGAACGCCGCGGTGATCGCGACCAGCGCGGCGGTGCCGACGAGGAAGGAGACGGTCGCCGCCTGCAGCGTCCCGATCTGCCGGCCGAGGCGGCCGTTGACCGGTGCCTGCATCGCGATCACGACGCCCGCGGCCACGACGAGGGCGATCGCGGCCGTCCTGTTCACTTCGCGCCCAGCCAGTCGTGGCCCGCGCCGACATCGACCGCGAGCGCCGGCTCGCGGTCGCCCCAGACGGCGCACATCTGCTCGCGCGCGAGCGCGACGGCGGCGTCCTGCTCGGCCTGCGGCGCTTCGAACAGGAGCTCGTCGTGGATCGTGAGCAGCAGCTTCGTCGCGAGGCCGCTCGCGGCGAGCGCCTCGTGGCAGCGGATCATCGCGAGCTTGATGACGTCGGCAGCGGTGCCCTGGACGACAGTGTTCACGGCGAGGCGCTCGCCGAGCATCCGCACCTGGGCGTTGCGCGCCGAGAGCTCGGGGATCGGCCGGCGGCGGCCCCACAGCGTCGCGACGTAGCCGTCCCGCGTCGCCTGCTCGACGACCTCCTGCATGAACGCGGCCACGCGCGGGAAGCGCTCGAGGTAGGCGTCGATGAACTCCTTGGCCTCCGCGCGCGGGATGTTCAGACGGTCCGCGAGACCGAAATCCGACAACCCGTAGACGATGCCGTAGTTGATCATCTTCGCCTTGGAGCGCATCCCGGCGTCGGGGGCGTCCCCGTCGAGGCCGAAGACGCGCGACGCGGTGGCGGTGTGCACGTCTTCGCCGCGCGCGAATATCTCCATCAGCGCGGGCTCCTCGGCGATGTGAGCGAGCACGCGCAGCTCGATCTGCGAATAGTCGGAGGAGACCAGCACGCGGCCCTCCTGCGCCGTGAAGCAGCCGCGGATCTCGCGGCCGAGCTCGGTGCGTATGGGGACGTTCTGAAGGTTCGGGTTCGTCGAGGAGAGACGCCCCGTCTGCGCGACCGCCTGCAGGAACGTCGTGTGGATGCGTGAGTTCTCGTCCGCGAGCCCGGGAAGAACGTCAAGGTACGTCTTGATCAGCGTCGACAGTTCGCGCCAGCGCTCGACGGCGGGCACGATCTCGTGCTCGTCGCGGATCGCCTGCAGCACGCGGGCGTCGGTCGAGTAGCCCGTCTTGCCGCGCCTGCCGCGCGTCAGGCCGAGCCGCGCGAACAGCACCTCGCTCAGCTGCTGCGGCGAGCCGATCGTGAACGGTTCGCCGGCGAGCTCGTGGATCCGCGCTTCCAGCTGCGCGGTCTCCTCGCGCACGCGCGCGGTGATCTCCTGTAGGCGAGGGATGTCGAGGTGGATCCCGTCGAGCTCCATCTCGCGCAGGACCGGGACGAGCGGAAGCTCGATGTCGTCCATCACGGGCGCGAGGTCGAGCTCGTCGATCCGCGCGCGCTGCGCCGCCGCGAGCGCGGCGAGCATCGCGGCCTCCGCCGCCAGCGGATCGTCCGCCTCGACGGCGATCCCCGCCTCCTCGCAGAGTTCGGCGAGCGGATAGCCGCGGCGGGCGGGGTCCAGCAGGTAGGCGCCGAGCATCGTGTCGAAGGCGAGCGTCGCGGGGACGGTGCCGAGGGACTTCGCGTCGTGCGCGACGACCGGCCGCCGCGCGAGCGCCTCAACGACTTCGCCCGGCCCGTCGCAGTCGCCCGCGATGACGGCGCCGGCGCACTCGGCGGCGAAGCGCCAGCCGGCGTCCTGCGCGAACAGCTGCCCCTCCTCCGGCTCGCCTGCGCGCACCACGATCGCGATCTCACCCTCGCCGAACGCCGCGAGATCCGCGACGCTCCCCGCGCGGAACGCGACGCTCGTCGCGGCGGCGCCCGCGCCGTCCGGCGCGAGCAGGGGCTCCATGCGCCGCAGCGGGTCCCGCAGCTCCCAGCGGCGCAGCGTCTCGCGCAGCTGCGAGCGGTCGACGTCGCGCGCGAACTCCTCGCTCACGTCCACGCCGACGTCGAGGTCGCGGTGCATCGTCGCGAGCTGCTTGGAGATACGCGCGAGCTCCGCGTTCTCGCGCAGGTTCTCTTTGCGCTTCGCCCCTTTGATCTCGTCGACCGAGTCGAGCACGCCCTCGAGCGAGCCGTACCGCGCGATCAGTTCGGCTGCGGTCTTCTCCCCCACCCCGGGCACGCCGGGGATGTTGTCCGACGTGTCGCCCTTCAGCCCGTAGTAGTCGGGAATCAGCTCCGGCGGGATCCCGTATCGCTCGATCACCGCGTCGCGGTCGTAGAGCTTGGTGTCGGTGATGCCGCGCGCCGTCGCGAGCACCTCGACGACGCCGTCGCCGTCGATCAGCTGGAACGCGTCGCGGTCGCCCGTGACGATCGTGACCGGCACGGGCGGGTCGGCGGCGAGCGCGCGCTCGACGATCGACGCGATCACGTCGTCGGCCTCGCAGCCCTCGACGCTCACGTTGCGATAACCGAACGCCTCGACGAGCGGCGCCATCGCGGGCCACTGCTCGCGCAGCAGGTCGGGCCGGCTCTGGCGCTGCGCCTTGTACTGCGGGTAGACGTCGGTGCGGCCCGACGTGCCGGCGTCCCACGCGACGATCGTCGGCGAGGTGCCGTAGTCCGTCGCGATCTTCACGAGCATCGACGCGAAGCCGAAGATCGCGTTCGTCGGCTCGCCGGCGGCCGTGGCGATCGCCTCGGGCAGCGCGAAGAAGGCGCGGTAGACGAGGCTCGGCCCGTCGATCAGGAACAGTCGCCGCTGGCCCCCGTCGCTCATCTGTACGGCCACTGTACGGGGCGGCGGCCCCGCCGGCGGCCGTGCGCGCGCCGGATCGCCATAAGATCACGGACAGGCAGCACTCTCGAAGGGCCGCAAATCGTGAGCGAGACACCGAGCGCGCAGTACCGCATCCGCATCACCGTCGAGGTCGACGGCGCCGACACCGTGCGCGCCGCCGCCGACGCGATCGCGGCGGTGGGCGGCCTGGTCCAGGGCGCCGCCGGGTCCGGAACGCAGGGCGGGCGCGAACTGCGCGACTTCACCGTCGACGCCGCGAGCGAGGCGCACTGGCAGCTGATCACCGACGCGGTCGACGCGATCGAAGGCGCGCGCGTGCTCGGCACGGTCGACTGCACGTTCGAGATCCACGAGGGCGGCAAGATCGAACAGCGCAACAAGCCCGAGCTGGCGACGCGCGACGACCTTTCGATGGCGTACACGCCGGGCGTCGCGCGGGTCTGCATGGCGATCGCCGAGGACGAGCGGCTCGCCTACGACTACACGATCAAGCGCAACACCGTCGCCGTCGTCACGGACGGCTCGGCGGTGCTCGGGCTCGGCAACATCGGCCCGCGCGCGGCGATGCCGGTGATGGAGGGCAAGTGTTGCCTTTTCAAGGAGTTCGCGGACGTCGACGCCTTCCCCGTCGCGATCGACAGCCACGACCCCGACGAGATCGTCCAGGCGGTGAGGCTCATCGCGCCGGGCCTCGGCGGCATAAACCTCGAGGACATCGCGGCGCCGCGCTGCTTCGCGATCGAGGCGCAGCTCAAGCGCGAACTCGAAATCCCCGTCTTCCACGACGACCAGCACGGCACCGCCGTCGTTGTGCTCGCGGCGCTGTTGAACGCCGCGAAGCTCACGGGGCGCACGCTCGAGTCGCTCGGCGTGCTCGTGATCGGCGTCGGCGCGGCCGGCATGGCGGTCACCGACATCCTGCTCGCCTGCGGCGTCACGAACATCATCGGCTGCGACTCCACCGGCGTGCTGCACACGGGCCGCGACGACTACGCCGACGGCACGATGAACGACGCCAAGCGGCGCTACTGCGAGCGCACGAACCCGGAGCGGCGCAGCGGGCGCCCCGTCGACGCGATCGAGGGCCTGGACCTCGTGGTCGGCCTCTCGGGCGCACGGGTCCTCGACCCCGACGCGCTGGCGCGCATGAACCGCGACGCGATGATCTTCGCGATGGCCAACCCGACGCCGGAGGTCGACCCGCAGGAGGCCGCGCGCTACGCGCGCATCATCGCGACGGGCCGCTCGGACTACCCGAACCAGATCAACAACGTGCTCTGCTTCCCCGGCATCTTCCGCGGCGCGCTCGACGCGCGTGCGAGCGAAATCACGGATGACATGAAGTTCGCGGCGGCGCAGGCGATCGCGTCGATCGTGCCCGACGCCGAGCTGCGCGACGACTACATCATCCCGTCCGTGTTCAACCGCGCCGTCGCTCCCGCGGTCGCGGCCGCGGTCGTCGAGCGCGCCCGGCCGGTGCCGACGGCGCAGCCGGACGGCACGCCCGCGTGAGCGTCGCGCGGGCGACCGTGACGGGCGCGAGCGGCCTGATCGGCCGGCGCCTGCTGGCCGCGCTGAAAGCCGCCGGCGCGGACGTGACGGCGCTCACGCGCGATCCCTCGCGCGCGGGCCCGCTGCTCGGCGGCGCCCGCGCGGTGCAATGGGACCCTTTGGCCGGGCCGGCGCCCGCGCAGGCGCTCGAGGGAGCGGACGTCGTCTTCAACCTCGCGGGCGAGACGATCGCGCAGCGCTGGAGCGAGCGGGCACGGCGCGCGATCCGCGAGAGCCGCGCCGTCGGCACCGCGAACCTCGTCGGCGGCATCGAGCGCGCCGGGGCCCGCCCGCCGGTGCTCGTCTCGTCCTCGGCGATCGGCTACTACGGCGCCCACGGCGACGAGCCGCTCGACGAGGAGACGCCGCCCGGCACCGGCTTCCTCGCCGGCGTCTGCGTGGAGTGGGAGCAGGCCGCGCGCGGCGCCGAGCGGCACGGGGTCCGCGTGACGCTGGTGCGCACCGGTGTCGTCCTCGACGCGGCGGGCGGCGCGCTCGCCGAGATGCTGCCGCCGTTCCGGCTCGGGCTCGGCGGGCCGATCGCGGGCGGGCACCAGTACATCTCCTGGGTGCACGTCGACGACGTGGTGGGGCTCATGCTCGCGGCCGCGCAGGAAGAGCGCTGGGCGGGCGCCGTCAACGCGACCGCGCCGGATCCCGTCACGAACGGCACCTTCGCGAAACGCCTCGCCGCGCGCCTGCACCGCCCCGCGCTGGTACCGGTGCCGGCGCTCGCGCTGCGCGCGCGGTACGGCGAGATGGCGTCGCTGCTGACCACCGGCGCGCGCGTCCTGCCGGCGCGCGCTCTCGTGCTCGGCTACCGCTTCGCGCAGCCCGACCTCGACGGGGCGCTCGCCGCCGCGCTGCCCGCCTGACGCTCAGACGGGAACGGGCGCCGCCTGGCGTGGCGGGCGGCCGCGGTTCTCGCTCTCGATGATCACGCGGCACGGCCTGTGCGCGAGCAGGTACGACGCCGTCGGGCCGATGCCCTGCTCGTCGCTCGGGGCGTGGATCGTGGACCAGTAGATGACGTCGCAGCCGACTTTTTCGGCCTCCTCGACGAGCGCCTGGCCGGCGCTGCGGGTGCGGATCAGCCCCGTCTCGATCTTGATGCCGCGCCGTTTCGCCTGGATACGCGCGCTCTCCAGCACGCGCCTTCCCGCGGCCTCCTCCTCCTCGAGCCCGATTTCGAGCGAGAGCTGCTGCGGCACGACGAGGACGTAGACGGCGTAGACGACGCCTTCCTCGCCGATCAGGCGCGCGGCGTCGCTGAGCGCGTCGGCGCTGATGTCGGCGCCGAAGATCGGCACCAGCGCGGTGCGGTAGTCGAGCTGCTCGAAGTCCGCGGGGCGCGCGGGCGGCCGCAGGCGGTAGTCGGCCCTGACCGACATGCCTTTGCTGCGCCGGTAGAGGACGTAGCCGACGCAGCCCACGATCATCCACGGGATGCCGACGACGCGCGCCTCGGAGTGCAGAACGGTGACCGCGACCCACGCCAGGAAGGTGCCGACGGCGCCGACGACCGCCGCCAGCGGAATTTCCGCGCCTTTGAACCTCACGTTCCAGGGGCTGCGGTAGGGACGCTCCTGGTCGGGCTCGGTCTGGCGCAGGCGGATGATCGAGACGTGCGCGATCGTGAACGAGAGCATCGCGCCGAACGAGTACACGTTGCCGAGCACTTCGGTGTTGCCGTAGATGATCAGGGCGCTCGCGAACAGCGAGAAGAAGATGAGCGTGAACCACGGGGTGCGGTAACGCGGGTGCAGCGACGCGAAGACGCTCGGCAGCTGGCGGTGCTCGGAAAGCGACCACGAGAGCCGCGAGATGCCGATCATGCCCGCGTTCGTCGCGATCAGGAGGATCGTCGCGGCGAGGAAGCCGACGTAATATCGCGCGCCGTTCAGCACCGCGCCGTGCAGGCCGAGGTGTTCGATCACGCCGAGCACGGGGTCGTTTTCGAAGAAGTGGCCGAGCGCGGTCGCGTAACCCGGATGGGAGAAGCTCTGTTTCAGCGGCTCGCTGTAGCCGACACCGTGGTGCACTACCGGCAGCGCCGAGAGCGCGACGACCGAGATGCCGGCGTAGACGGCGAGCACGGCGAGCACCACCAGGTTCGCGGCTTTGGGCACCTGGCGGCCCGGGTCGCGCGCCTCCTCCGCCATGTTCGCGACTGTCTCGATGCCCGTGTACGCGAGCATCGCGAGCGAGAGCGCGAAGATCAGTTCCTTCCAGCTCGGCGCGACACCGATGTGCACCTGGTGCACGAGCAGCGACGGGTTGAGCACGAGGAACGTGCCGACGAACACGAGCAGCAGCTGCGTGCAGAGGTCGAGGCACGCGAGGCCGAGGTTCAGGCGCGCGGACTCGCCGAGGCCGCGGATGTTGAGCGCGACGAGCACGACGAGCACGACCAGGCCGCCGAAGATGTCGTCGGGGTTGTGCTTGAGGGCACCCAGGCCCGGGAACGCGCTCAGGTAGTGGGGCACGAAGAACGCGGAGATCGCGATCGTGAGGATGTAGTCGAGGCTGAGCGCCCAGCCCGCGAAGAACGACACGGCGTCGTTGAAGGCGTGGCGCGCGAACGAGGACGAGCCACCCGCTTCGGGGAACATCGAGGCGCCCTCGGCGTAGCTTTTCGCGGTCAGCGCGAAGAGGCCGCCGGCGAAGAGGAACACGAGCGGCGTGAGGCCGAGCGCGTGTGCGGCGACGAGCCCCAGCGCGTAGTAGATCGACGAGCCCACGTTTCCGTAGGCGGTGGCGAACATCCCGGCCGTGCCGACCGACTTGCGCAGTCCCCGCTGGGAGAGTTTTGCCATCGCCGCAGGCTACAAAGGCGTCACGGCGGCCGCCTTGCAACGGCGCTTTCATGACGTCCGGCGGAGAAGGAGCCGGGCATATGATCTCGACGCAAGGGGAGGGAGCCCTGCGGAGACGATGGAAGCGACCAGGCGGGAAAACTACGACTCCGGCGAGCACTTCGTGCTCGAATACGGCGAGCTGCGCTTCACCTTCAACGAGGTGGACTTCACCGAGCGCTGCGAGCAGGCGGCGCTGCAGCTCGGCTTCGTCGGCGGCCGTTTGAGCGGCGAGGAGCTCGAGGATCTCGTGAACCTCGCCGTCAACGGCGAGATCGCCGAGCCCGCCTCAGCGCTCGGCGAGCACGTCAACGACTGCTGGCCGGAGCTGATCGGCCCCGCGGAGCGCTCGCTCGTGCACTGGCTGCGGCGGCTCGTGTTCCGCGGCGCGTGGCTCGACCAGCGCGTCAAAGAGGGCGAGCTCGACGTCAGCTTCGACGCCCGCGACGGCGGCTTCTCCTACATCCAGCGCGGCGACGCGGGCGAGGACGGTGGCGAGGCGATACGCCTCGCGCCCGAGCCGTCGTGGGGCCGCGTCGCCTACCGCCGCTGAGCGCGCGCGCTAGCGGCTCTCCTCGAGCGCTTTGGCGCGCGCCCGGGCGATCTCCTGCGCCCCCGTCTCGCCCACGAGCAGGTCGGCGCGGAGCGTTCCGCTCGCGACGAGGTTGACGAGCGGCCGGCCGGCCGTGGCGGTCAGGGCGGCGTCCAGCGCGATCACCGTCGTCTCGCCGCCGAGCGGCTCGCTGGCCGTCGCGACGATCGTCAGCGAGCCCGCGTCGCGCAGGTTGCGCGCCGCCGCGAGTGCGCGGCGGGCCGCCTGCGGCGTGAGAGCGTCGAGCGTGTCGATCAGGACGAGCACATCGGCGCCGCGCGCCGCCGCGCGGCGCGCGCCGTCGAGCAGACGCTCGAGGGCCTGCGCCTGCGCCTCGGCGGGCGCGGAGAACGCCAGCGCGACCGCCGGCTCGACGCCGGCGTCGTGCCAGTCGGCGATCTCCTCGGGGCGCACCCCGAGCAACGCCAGCGAGACCTCGACCCCGTCGTTGTCCGCGAGTGCCCGGTGGAGCCGTCTCAGCGTGTCGCTCTTGCCGGTGTGGCGGCCGCCCACGATCACGACGCGCGAACCCTTGCCGAACGGCGTGAGCCACTCGATCGCCTCCATCGTGGCGTCGTCGCTCGCGCCGAACGCGAAGCGCTCGCTCGGCCACGCGACCGGGAGCTCGTCGTAGCGGGCGCCGTCGGCGACCTCGTCGGCGGGCGCGCCGTTGATCTGCTCGACGCGCACGAGCGACGGATAGCGCTCGGAGCGGCGCGGCGCGCGCGCCGGTCCCGCGACGCGGTCGCCGGATACGAGCTCGCAGCGCCTCACCTGCGCGGCCGAGATGTACACGTCGCCGTCGGAGGCCTCGGGGCCCGCGACGCGCAGGAACGCGGAGCCGTTGCCGAGCACCTCGACTACGCCCTCGACGGTGTCGGCGCCCGCGTCGCGGTCCGCTCCCGCGCCGCCGTCGTCCGCGGCGCGCGCGCGGCGCGGCGCGCGGCGCCGCCGGGAGGCCGGGCGCGCCGACGGCTCGGTGTCGTCTTCGGCGGCGTCTGCCGGCGCCGGCGCGGCGGGGCTCTCCTCACCGAGGATCGCGTCGATGAGATCCGCCTTGCGCAGGCGGCGGTAACCGTCGAGCCCCATCTCGCGTGCGATTGCGTGCAGGTCGGCGAGCGGGCTCGCTTCCAGCTCGGAGCGCTCGAGTACAGCCATGTGTTCGTTCCCTTCGTGTCGTGGTGGGCGGCATGCGTCCCCGGCGTCTGCGGCCGCGGGCACCCGCTGCGGGCAACCCTAGCGCGGACGGCCGTCGCGTCCTGTCAACCCGATGCCGGCTCGTGGCGCAGCTCGTCGGCGAGCCGCAGCGCCGCGTCGCCGCCGCCGGCGCCGGCGAGCGCGCCGCGGACCTTGAGGAAGTCGGCGGCGGCGGCCACGTCGTGCAGGCGGAAGATCTGCGCGCCGTGCTCGATGCCGTGTGCGAGGGCCGCGAGCGTGCCGGCGTCGCGGCCGCGCGGCGCGCGCTCGGTCAGCGCGCCGATGAAGTCCTTGCGCGAGACCGCCATCAGGACGGGGCGTCCGAGTTCGTGCAGCCGGTCGACGGCGGCGAGCAGCGCGATCGTCTGCGCCGGCGTCTTCGCGAAGTCCGGGCCCGGGTCGACGATCAGCGCGTCGCGGGACACGCCGTGTGCGGCGGCGATCTCGATGCGCCCGCGCAGGAACTCGATGACCTCCGCGACGACGTCGTCGTAGAGGTCGTCGTCCTGGACGCGCACGCGCGGCGCGGCGGCGGTGTGCATGAGCACGAGCGCGGCGCCCGTGGCGGCGCAGACCTCGGCGAGCGACGGGTCGCGCAGGCCGCTCACGTCGTTGACGATGTGCGCGCCCGCCTCGAGCGCGGCGGCGGCGACGGGCGCCTTGTACGTGTCGACCGAGATCAGGACGTCGAGCTCGGCGGCGACGCGCTCGACGAGCGGCACGACGAGTTCGATCTCGCGCCCGGGGTCGACGACGGGGCGCCCCGTCGTCGCGGACTCGCCGCCGATGTCGAGGATCGCGGCGCCGTCCGCGACGAGCCGGTGCGCGAGCGCGACGCGCTCGTCGAGCGTCGCGTGCACGCCGCCGTCGCTGAAGGAGTCGGGTGACGCGTTGACGATCCCCATCAGCAGGGGGCGCGTAATGTCCACCGTCATGCCGCGCGTCGTGAACGAGGCGGGCCTGACGCTCATGCCGCCGCTCCGGCGCGCAGCGGCAGACCCTCCGCGCGGGCCTCCGCCGCGAAAAGGTCGATCTCGGCCTCGCGGCGCCGCTCGTCCCAGCCGAGCTCGTCGCCGACGGCGCGCGCGACGCGCGCGACGGCGCCCTGGGCGTCGCTCGCCAGCGCCGGCGCCGCGAGCAGCGCGACGCGCGTGCGGCGCAGCAGCACGTCGCCGATCGACCGTGCCTGCTCGCGTCGCGCCGCGTGCGCCGCCTCGGCGAGCAGGTCGGGGAGCCCGTCGACGATCGGTGCGGCGAGCGCCGGGTTCGCCGCGGCGAGCTCGAGGACCTCGCGCGCGGCCTGCCCGTAGCGCGACGCGAGCGCGCCGTACGAGGCACCCGCAACGCCCGCGACACGGGGTAGCTCGTCGGTCTCCACGGGCCTGCCGAGCGGGATCTCCTGCGTGCGGCAGGGCACGTCGCGCCCTTCCCGCAGCACGATCCGGTCGACCGCCATCTTCGCCATGCGCCGCCATGTCGTGAGCTTGCCGCCGGTTATCGTGATCAGCCCCGACGAGGTCTCGTACAGCTCCGCCTTGCGTGAGATGTCGACCGACTTGCGCGGGTCGCCCGTCGCGATCAGCGGCCGCACGCCCGCGAATGCGCCGGCCAGGTTCGAGGCCTCGAGCGCTGTGCCGAAGAAGCCGTTGACGGCGTCGAGCAGGTACGCGATGTCGTCCGGCGCCGGCATGACGTGGTCCAGCGGGCCGTCGTAGTCGTTGTCGGTCGTGCCGACGAGCGCGTGCCCGAGCCACGGCAGCGCGAAGATCGAGCGGCCCTCGCCCGCGGGCACGATCGCTCCGGCGTGCAGCGGCAGATCCGCCGCGCCGAAGACCAGGTGGGTGCCGCGGCTCGGCCGGATCGACGGCAGCTCGGCCTCGTCGTGCAGCTCCTGCGGTCGCAGCTCGTCCGCCCAGACCCCCGTGGCGTTGACCACGTGGGCGGCGCGCACCTCGAAATCGCGGCCGCTCTCGCGGTCCCGCGCGAGGACGCCCGCGGCGTTCCCCTCTCCTTCGCGCAGCGCAGTCACCTCCGCGCGGTTCGCGATCACGGCGCCGAAACGCTCGGCCTCGCCGAGCACCGTCAGCACGAGGCGCACGTCGTCCGTCTGGCAGTCGTAGAAGAGGTAGCCCCCCGTCGGCTCGCGGCCGCCGAGCGCCGGCAGCAGCTCGACCGCCTCGGCGCCCGTGATGGTGCGGTGGCGCGCGGGACTCCACGCGGCCTGCTGTCCGTCCTCGTCGGCGCTGCGCCGCGCACGCCGGCCCCGCAGGCGCCCCGAGTCGACCGACATGACGTCGTAAAGGTTCAGCCCGACGCCCATCATGCGGTCGGGGCGCGCGCCCTCGAACGACGCGACGACGAACGGCAGCGGACGCACGAGGTGCGGCGCGAGCTTGACCATCAGGCTGCGCTCGAGCAGGGCCTCGCGGACGAGGCCGAGGTCGAAGTTCTGCAGGTAGCGCAGGCCGCCGTGGACGAGCTTGCTCGAGCGGCTCGAGGTGCCCGCCGCGAAGTCGTTGCGCTCCAGCAGCGCGACGCGGTAGCCGCGCGAGGCCGCGTCGAGGGCGACGCCGGCGCCTGTGATCCCGCCGCCGACGACGACGACGTCGAACTCGCGCCCGGCTAGCTCGTCGACTGCCCGGCCGCGCTCGATCACGGCCGCAGTTTCGCAGAGCCCAGCGTCAGAGCTGCTGCAGCTCGGCGGTGATTTCGCTCACCGCCGCTTTCGCGTCGCCGAACAGCATCGAGGTCTTCGGGTCGTAGTAGAGCTCGTTTTCGATGCCCGCGAAACCGGGGTTCATCGAACGCTTGATGACGATCACCGAGTGGCTGTCGGCCACTTCGAGGATCGGCATGCCGTAGATCGGCGAGGAGGGCGTGTTCTTCGCCGCCGGGTTTGTCACGTCGTTGGCGCCGATCACGAGCGAGACGTCAGTGCGCTGGAACTCCGGGTTCGCCTCGTCCATCTCCTTCAGCTGGTCGTACGGCACGTCCGCCTCCGCCAGCAGGACGTTCATGTGGCCGGGCATGCGGCCCGCGACCGGGTGGATCGCGTAGCTGACTTCGACGCCGCGCGTTTCGAGCTCTTTGGTGAGCTCGCGCACGGCGTGCTGCGCCTGCGCGACGGCCATCCCGTAGCCGGGCACGATGACCACGCGGTTCGCGTACGCGAGCTGGATGGCCGCGTCCGCGGCGCTCGTGGAGCGCACCGTGCCGCCGTGCGCCGCCTCGCCGCCGGGTGCCGCGACTTCGGCGCCGCCGCCGAAGCCGCCCGCGACGATCGACGGGATCGAGCGGTTCATCACGGTCGCCATCAGGTTCGTCAGGATCGAGCCGGACGCGCCGACGATCATGCCGGCGACGATCAGCGCCGTGTTGTCGAGCGCCATCCCCGTCGCCGCCGCCGAGAGCCCGGTGAAGGCGTTCAGGAGGCTGATGACCACCGGCATGTCGGCGCCGCCGATCGGCAGCACGACGGCGTTGCCGAGCAGCGCGGCGGCGATCAGCATGACGATGAAGAGCAGTTCGGAGTGGGCGCCCGCGACAAGGTCGATGCCGCAGGCGACGGCGATCGCGAGCAGCAGGAGGTTCACGAACTGCTGGGCGCGTCCGAGCGTGATCGGCCGCCCCGGCAGGATTTCCTGCAGCTTGCCGAACGCGATGTTCGAGCCCCAGAAGGAGATCGACCCGATGATCGCCGCGAAGACGGAGAAGATCGCGACGTACGTCGGCGGCCCGGGGAGCGTGACGTGGTGCAGGAACACTCCTTCCGAGCCGCCGGGGAGCGTGATGTGCGAGCCGACCGTGTACGAGTGGCCGCCGTACGTCGAGCCGAAGCGCCGGAACTCGGCCCAGGCGATCAGGAAGACCGCGCCGCCGCCGACGCCGTTGAACAGCGCGACCATCTGCGGCATCGCGGTCATCTTCACGTTGCGCGCCGCGGGCACGCCGACGGCCGCGCCGATCGCGACGCCGAGCACGATCAGGCCCCAGTCGCCCTCGCTGGGCTGCAGCAGCGTCGCGACGACCGCGATCGCCATGCCGACCGCGGCGATGCGGTTCCCGCGCACCGCGGTCGTGGGACCGGACAGGCCCCGCAGACCCTGGATGAACAGGGCGAACGCGATGATGTAGAGGACGTCGAGGAAGCTCTCGCTCTGGATGAACGAGACCGCGAGCGGCGTGCTCACGTGGCCCCCTTGTCCTCGTCGTCGGCCTTCGCCCGCGGCTTGGACTTGAACATCTCGAGCATGCGGTCGGTGACGAGGAAGCCGCCGACGACGTTGATCGTGCCGAACGCGATCGCGACCACGAGGATGATGTGGTTGAAGGTGTCGTTCCCGGCGAGGCCGATGAGCAGCAGGCCGCCGAGCACGACGATGCCGTGGATCGCGTTCGTGCCGCTCATCAGCGGCGTGTGGAGCGTGTTCGGCACCTTGCTGATGACGACGAAGCCGACGAAGCCGGCGAGCACGAGGATCGCGAGGTTGGTGGTGAGGGTCGACGCGAGGATCACAGCCACGTCGCCGCCTTCGCACCGGCGTGGACGATCTCGCCGTCGCGCACGACGCACGAGCCGTCGATGATCTCGTCGTCGAAGTCCAGCTTCATCTCGCCCTCCTCGTCGATCATCAATTCGAGCAGTGCCAGCACGTTGCGCGCGAAGAGCTGCGACGCGTGCTCGGGCATCGTCGCGGGCAGGTTCAGCGGCGCGACGATCTTCACGCCGTCGCGGACGACGGTCTTGCCCGGCTCGGTGAGCTCACAGTTGCCGCCCGTCTCGCCCGCCATGTCGACGATCACCGACCCGTGCCCCATGCCGTGCACCGCCTCGGCCGTGACGAGCTTCGGCGCGGGCCTGCCCGGCACCAGCGCCGTCGTGATCACAACGTCGAATCCCTTGATCGCGTCGGTCAGCGCCTGCTGCTGCCTGGCGCGCTCCTCGTCGCTCAGCTCGCGCGCATAGCCGCCCTCGCCGCTGGCCTCGAGACCGAGGTCGAGCCACTGGGCGCCGAGCGAGGTGACCTGCTCGGCGACCTCGGGTCGGACGTCGTAGCCGGTGGCCCGCGCGCCGAGGCGTTTCGCGGTCGCGAGCGCCTGCAGGCCCGCGACGCCGACCCCGAGCACGAGCACCTTCGCGGGCGGGATCGTTCCCGCGGCGGTCATCAGCATCGGGTAGAAACGGCCGAGTTCCTCGGCTCCGAGCAGCGCCGCCCGGTACCCCGCGACGTTGCTCTGGCTGGAGAGCGCGTCCATCGACTGTGCGCGCGAGATGCGCGGGATCAGCTCCATCGCGAAGGCCGTCGCGCCGGCCGCCGAGAGCGCGCGCGTCGTCTCGGGGCTCGAGAGCGGCGCGAGGAAGCCGACGAGCACCGACGACTTGGCGAGACCCTCGATGTGTTCGGCCGACGGCGGCGCGACGACGACGACGATGTCGGCGCCCCAGGCGGCCTCGGCGTCGCCGATCTCGGCGCCCGCGTCGGTGTACGCCGCGTCGTCGAGCATCGCGCGCTCGCCTGCGCCGGACTCCACGACCACGTCGAGCCCGCGCGTCTTTAGCTTCGCCACCACATCCGGGACGAGCGCGACGCGCTGCTCCCCCTCGGCAGTCTCCTTCGGCACGCCGATCCTCATCGCAGGACGGTGAACCTATCCGATCGCGTCGCCGAAGGCCGCACAGCTACTTGTGCGAGACTCGTCGTGTGACGGTCAACCTGACGCGCATCTACACGCGTCTCGGCGACGACGGCAAGACACATCTGGGCGACGGCAGCCGTGTCTCCAAGCTCGATCCGCGCGTCGAGGCGTACGGCACGGTCGACGAGCTGAACGCGGCGCTCGGCGTCGCGCTGTGCGCCGCGGACATGCCCGCGACGTTCCGCCCCTGGCTGCAACGGATCCAGAACGACCTGCTCGACGTCGGCGCCGACCTGTGCGTCCCGCCACAGGCCGACGGCGCCCGCGCACGACTGCGCGTGGGCGCCGATTACACACGCTGGCTCGAGGAGTCGATCGACGAGGTCAACGCGCGCCTTGCGCCCCTGCACTCATTCGTCATCCCGGGCGGCACGCCCGCCGCGGCGCAGCTCCACGTCTGCCGCACGGTCTGCCGCCGGGCGGAGCGGCGCGCGCTCGCGCTCGCCGACGAAGGGGCCGGCGAGGTCGTGCGCTATCTGAACCGGCTCTCGGACCTGCTGTTCGTCCTCAGCCGCGCCGCGAACGAGCCGGACGAGCACCCCGAGCCGCTCTGGCAGCCGGGCGCGCACGGCACGAGCTGACAGCCCTTCACCACACGCGCCGTTCGGGCCGCCGGTTGTTGGCCGCGCGCAGCGCAGCGACCGCGAGGGCCGTCCATACGCCGGCGAGCAGCCAGCCGCCGAGGACGTCGCTCGGCATGTGCCACGCGAGCAGCAGCAGCGCGGCGGCGACGGCCAGCACGTAGATCGAGCCGGCGGCGAGAACCGCGGGCCGCGCGCCGCGCGGCACCGCGAGCGCGAGAGCGCAGACGAGCGCCATCGACGCCGTCGCGTGCCCGCTCGGCCAGGAAGCCGCGCCGACGCGCGTCGCGCCGGCGCGGTCGTGCGCGTGCGCGAGGATCGGCTTGATCAGGTCCGCCGTGACGGGCGAGAGGATCATGATCGCCGCGGCGGCGACCGCGAGCCGCGGCCGGCCGCGCGTGAGCGCCACCGCGACTATCGCGGCGCCCCAGAGCAACGCGTAGGGGACTTCGAGCGTGCTCAGGAGGCCGCGCGCGAGCGATCCGGTGCGTTCGTCCTGCAGCGACGTCGCGCGCGCCAATAGCAGCGCGTCGTGGGCGCGGACGTACGGCACGAGCTCCGCGAGGATCCAGAGCACCGCCATGGCCAGCACGAGCACCGCCGCGAGGAGCAGCGGGCCGCGCGCGCCGCGCGCCGTCCTCGCGCCGGCCGCCGGCAGCTCCGCGGAGGCGTGTGTGTCGACCGCCATCGAGTAGAGGTTACGGCGGCCGCTAAAGACCTTCGGCAACGCCCGCGGCGACGGGCGCGACGTCGTGCATGACGAGCCCTTCGACCGCGTCGCTGAGCTGCCTCACGGTCGGCCGGCGCGACGCGGCGTGCGGCGCAGCGCGGGGGATCGGGGGCACCGGCGCGACCGGCAGCGCGCGGCCGGCGAGGGCCCCCAGCGCCTCCCCCGTCACCCACACCGGTGTCTGCGTGTCGCCGCGCGAGTAAGCGACCGCCCCGCTCGACGACGTCAGACGTTCGAGGTAGACGAGCGGGTTCGCGCGCCCACGGCGTACCGAGCGCGGCGCGATGCGCGCGGCGATGAGCCCCTGCACCGCCCACGCCGTCGACTGCGCGTTGGATGTTTCGCCGGGGACCTCCGGCATGCCGCCGTCGCGGTTCTCGGCGCGCTCGAGGAAGCGCGCGGCGCGGCGGATCACGCGGCGCGGCCCGTCGCCGGCTGCGAGAGCCTCGATCACGGACGCCGTGTCGTCGACGTCGCCCTGCGTGCCACGCCCGCCGGCGTAGCCGAAGGCGCCGGCGGCGTCCTGCTGCGCGGCGAGCCAGCGGACGGCCGCCGCGACCGGCCGCGCGCCGGGCCCGACACGGGCCGCGCGCATGGCGAGGACGCCGAACGCCGTGAGGTTCACGAGCCCGCCGATCGATCCGTCGCGGTCCTGGTCGGCGCGCAGTTCGCGCAGCAGGTGCCGGCCGCCGGCGGTCGGCGGGGCGCCGGCGGCGCGCAGGGCGATGATGGTGCGCTCGATGTCGCCCGCGCCGTGGAGTGACCTGGCGCCGGCGTCGATCGAAGCGACGACGGAGTGCCCGTCGCGCACGACGGAGCCCGGCGGCTCTCCCGCCGCGGCGAGCCCGATCGCGGCCCACGCGGTGAAGAGCTCGCTGCTCGGCAGCCCCGGCGACGAGCCGTAACCGCCGTCGCGGTTCTGCGCGCGGATGAGGTACGCGCGTGCGCGCCCGAGCGCCGACGTGCCGGCGCGCGCCCCAGGTACCGGTGCGACCGTCGACGCCACGACGGCGGCCGCGATGAGCGCCGCCACCGTGCCGGCACCGGCGCGTACGGGCGCCTGCTTCGCCGCTTCGCCCCAGCGCACCGCCATCCGCGCCCGGGCGCGCATCAGGATGCGAAGGAGCGGCGCGCCGAACGCGAGGCCGAACACGAAACTCGCGACGACGTGGGTGGCGTCGAAGGGCGCCGCGGTGGCGAGTACGACCCCGAACGCGGCGAGCGAGTGGTTGCCCGTCGTGCTGAGCGTGAAAAGGTCGACGACGAGGTTGAAGAGCTCGGCTGCGACGGCGCAAGCGAGGGCGATCGTGAGCGGGCCGGCGTCGCGCTTGGTCAGGCGGCCGACAAGCGCGCCGAACAGGCCGACGAGCCCCCAGCCGAGCATCTGCCATGGCGTCCAGGGCCCCTGGCCGAGCAGCATGTTCGAGAGCAGCGCCGCGAGCGCGCCGACGGCGAAGCCCGGACCGGCGCCGAACGCCATGCCGCAGACGACGACGATCGCGGTCGTCGGCTTGACGTCCGGAATCGCCGCGAACGCGTCGCGCCCGAGCGCGGCGAGCGCGCCGAGGCAGGCGACGATCGCGACGAGGCGGGCGGAGGGCCGCGCCAGCTCGATCCACGCGACCGCGGCACCGAGGGCCGCGCAGACGATCACGAGCGACGCGAGCTGCCAGCTCACGCCGGGGCCTCCGACGCCGCGCTGACAGCATCAGCGCGGCGGATCACGCGCGCGCCGTCCTCCGGCAGCAGCGCGTCGCGGGCGCCGCCGAGGATGCGCGCCGTTTCCGTCGTGAACCACCGTCCGCGCGCGAGCGTCGCGCCCGTCGGACCGTCGGCGATGACGCGGCCGCGCGCGAGCAGCACGGTCCGCGCCGCGAACCGCGCGGCGAACTCGGTGTCGTGCGTCGCGACGAGCACCGCGCAGCCCGCGGAGCACCGCGCCAGCAGCCATGCGGCGAGGGCGTCCTTGGCCGCCGCGTCCATGCCGCGCGTCGGCTCGTCGAGCGCGATCACCGCCGGCGCCTCGCCGCCGGCGAGGACGATCGCGAGGGCGAGACGCTGGCGCTCGCCGCCCGAGAGGTCGCGCGGGTTGCGATCCGCGAGGCCGGCGAGGCTGACCAGCTCGAGCGCGGCGTGTGGCGCCTCGTCGGCGACGCGTTCGTGCAGCAGGTAGTCCGACGGGTTCTGCATCAGTAGCGCCACGCGCCCGCCGCTGCGGACGGCGCCGCGTGTCGGCTCCTCGAGGCCCGCGCAGTGGCGGAGCAGCGTCGACTTGCCGGCTCCGTTGCGGCCCATCAATGCCACCGCTTCGCCCGGCGCGACCTTCAGGTCGACGTTGCGCAGCAGCACGGGACCGTCGCGCAGCTCGTGCCAGACGCCCTTCAGTTCGAGCGCGCACGGCCCGGCCGGACGGGGCGCCGGGCTCCCCTCGGCCGTCGCGGCGGCCGGCGAGAGACCCTCGCGCCGGAGCGTCGCGCGCGCCTGCTTGACGCCGGCGGGCAGCGGTTCGATTCCCGCCGCGGCGAAGAGGCGCGCGCCCGGGGTCATGAGGCGCGGCGCGGCCTTCGCCGCCCAGCGCAGGAAGCCCTGCGGGTCGGCGTCGCATACGAGCTCGCCGTCGTCCAGCGCCACGACGCGGTCCGCCGCGGCGAGGCATCGCTCGAGCCGGTGCTCGACGAGCAGCACGGCGGTATCGGACTCCTGGTTCAGGCGCCGTAGCTGCCAGATCAGCTCGTCGCCGGCGACGGGGTCGAGCTGTGAGGTCGGCTCGTCCAGGAGCACGAGCGCCGGGCGTGGCGCGAGCGCCGCGGCGAGCGCGACGCGCTGCAGCTCCCCGCCGGACAGCTCGGCTGTGGAGCGGTCGAGCAGGTCCGCGACGCCCACGGCGAGCGCCGTCTCCTCGACCGCCCGCGCCACTTCGGCGCGCGGCAGTCCGCGGTTCTCGAGCGCCAGCGCGATCTCGGCGCGGACGGTCGCCATCACGACCTGCGTCTCGGGATCCTGGAGGACTGTGCCCGCGTGCTGGCCGATCTGCGCCACGCTCGCGTCTCTCGTGTCGACGCCGTTGACGCGTACGCGCCCGTCGATCTCGCCGCCGAAGAACCGCGGCGCGAGCCCGGCGGCGGCCCGCAGCAGGGTTGACTTGCCGCAGCCCGAGAGGCCGGCGACGACGCAGAACTCGCCCGGCTCGATCGACAGCGACACGGAGCGCAGCGCCGGGCGCGCCGCGCCCGGGTACTTGTACGTCACCGCGTCGAACTCGACGGCGGTCAACGTTCCACCCCGCGCTGGTCGAGGAACGGGAGCAGCGCCGCGCAGACCGTCGCCGCGCCGAGCGCCAGCGCGGTGAATCCGAAGTGCGCCCGGATCAGCGGGTAGACGGAAAACGACGCCGAGGCGAGCGCGGTGGACGCGAGCGCGAGGGCGACGATCGCAGCCGCGGCCGCCGCGAACGCGATGTCGTGGCGCGAGAGCGGCTCGTGCTCGCGTCGTGTGCGTCTGCCGGCGCCGTAGCCGCGCATCTCGAGCACAGCCGCGACGTCGAGCGACCGGTCGAGCGCTCCCTGTACCGTCGCACGCAGGATCGCGAGCCTCGCCCGCGCCCCGGTGGCGCCGCCGTCGGCGCGGCAACGCTGCGCCTGCGACAGCCGCGCGGCGTCGGCTGCGAGCACGGGCAGCATGCGCGTCCCGAGAACGGCGGCAAGCCCTGAATGCGGGAGCCAGCGCCGGCTCGCCGCGAGGAGCTCGTCGGGGTCGGCGGTGCAGTAGGCCAGAACGCAGGCGAGGACGACGATCACGATCCGGAGGGCCGTCACGAGCCCGTAGACGAGCGCCTCGAGCGTGAGGTTCACCTGGCCGAGCACGGCCCAGTCGCCGAGCCGGGCGAAGACGGTCAGACCTTCGCGGCTGACGAGGAGGTTCACGATCACGGTCATCGCGACGAGCGGGACCAGGGTCCACGCCGCGGCGGTGCGTACCTCGCGCGCCACGGACGCGAGCGAAGCAGCGCCGCAGACCGCGACGAGGAGCGCGGCGAGCACGACGGGGTTCGCCGCGATCAGGGCGGCGAGCACGATCGAGGCGCCGAACGACGCGGCGACCGTCGCACGGCAGGCGTGCAGCGCCGTTGGCCGGTGGCGGTACGCGATCGCCGCGCGCATACCTCAGCCCGCGACCGGCAGGGCCTGCGAACCCGCCGGCGTGACGGCCAGCGCGAAGTGGTCGCGCAGAGCCTTTTCGTTGAAGTCGGCGGCGGCGCGCTCGGTGCCGGCGGCGTCGGTTCCCGCGACGATCCAGACGGGTGGTTCGCCGTCCTGGACGGTCGCGGCGATGACGCCACTGCCCGGCCCGTAACGCGCCACCGCCTTGCCCGCTTCGTCGAGCGTCGTCAGGGACGTGGCGGTGAGCCACGCGTAGACGCCGCTGACGCGAGGACCGGATTCGAGCGAGCGCACCGTGCCTTCGTAGTCGAGTTCGCGGACCGCGCCGACGATTATCCGCAGCGTGTCCGGTTGTGAGCCGCCGGTGGCGCCGGCAACGGCGGCGGGGATCGCGTAGCGCTGCAGGCTCGTCGCGACGGTCTGGCAGGCCTGCTGCGCGCCGGGCGCGCATTCGACGCGGACCGGGTAGCGCTTGCCGGCGATCCCGTTGCGGAACGGCTCCGGGAACGAGCCGACGACCGCGGGCGTTCCTTCTGCAGCACCCCACTGGTGCAGGTCCCACCAGATGCTGTCGCCGCTCACGACGTTGGTCGCGGACGCGCCCTTCGGCGCCTCGACGCCGTTGACGTAGTAGAACCACGCGACGGGGGGCGAGGCCTGGGGCGCGCCGGCATGGCCGTCGATGCTCTGGACGAAGCCGCCGGCGTATTCGGTGTGCACGTCGTAGTTGCGCATCAAGAGGCTCATGACGGTCTCCTGGCCCTTCACCTGCAGCGGCGATCTCGGCTTGATCGCCGTGGCGCCGAAGTTCCGCGTGACCGTGAGCGTCACGGCGGCGGGCGTCGCCCCGGGACCGAGGCCGCAGCCGGCGAGTAGGACGGCTGCGGCACAGACGGCCCCGAGCGCGGCCCAGCGGCGCATCGGTCTGCGCCTAGCCTCCGCTCGCCGTGACGACGATCGTCCGCTGGAACGCGGTGACGAGCCCGCGCTTGTGAGCCGAGAGCAGGTAGCGGCCGGCGCGGGCCGGCACCGTGATCTGCACGCGGCCGGTGGCTCCCGCGGTCGCGGATTGCGACCCGAGCGTCACGGTCGCGCCGTCGGCCGGCGTTCCTTTGCCGCTTTCGTCGTAGGCGTCGACCTTGACGTCCAGCTTGCCGCCCGCGCGGGCGGTGGTGTGCGCAGGCGAAACGCCGAGCGTCGGCTGGCAGAGCGAGCCTTTGTAGACGCACCAGAACCAGAGGACGTCCTGCCCCGTCGACAGTTTGCGGCCGTTGCCGAACGGCCCCTTCTCGCTGCCCGCGCCAGCCGTGGCGCCGCGGTTCCCGACCTTGTACGCCCAGCCGTTGTACGTGCCCTTTTCGGCCGCGTCGCGGTGGATGCCGTCGATCGTTTCGACGAAGAGCCCTTCCGCGCTCGCGGGGTTCGTGTCGCACGGCTCGTATGCCATGAGACCGAGCGGCAGGTGCACGTGGGCGCGCGCGAGGTCGGCGAGAGCGGCGAGCGCGGTGCCGGCCGCGACGGCGCAGCGGTGGCCTTCCACCTTCAGTGTCGCCGGCGCGTCCGTGATGCTCCGAGCGGGCAGGATCACGCGGCCGTTCTTGCCGACGATCATGATGCGGATGGTCGGGTAGTGGGCTCTCGCGGTTATCGCCCGGGCGCCGGCGGTGGCGGCGAGTACGACGAGCAGAAGCACGGCGAGCGGGAGCGCGAAACGCCGCCGCGCGCGCGATGGTTCATGTGCTGCATTTGGCATCGGCCAACCCCTTTCCACGAGGGTCTATGTGGGCTTACCGTCGGGGCAGGTCTCCTGGCTTCCGGGTCCGGCCCGCCGCGCCTTCCCGAACCTGTGCGGTTCAGTGGCTGCGCTCATCGGCGCGAGCGACGGGTTCGCCCGGTCACAGTGGCGGGTCCGCGCCGGAGTTGCACCGGCTTCCCTTAGCGACCGACGTGTCTATTCAGCGCCGCGGAGTCTATCCGAACGACTACCGGCCGACGAGCGCAAGGTCGCTGTCGAGGTCGCGAAGCTGCTCGCGAGCGGCATCGGACAGCGGTTCGCCCTGCTCGATGAGTCGCCGCGCATGGTCGAGGTCGTCGGGCCGTCCCCACGTGAGCGCAGCCGCGACGACGTTGTCCTTCAGGTACCACGTCGTGAAGTTGCCGTCGTCGTAGGAGCCGCGCACTATCTCCTGGTCCCACGAGCCGATCGGCCCGACGGATTCGAGTTCGCCCCAGTCCGAGAGGACCGAGTAGAAGTACGGGACAGTCGCGTATGCGTCGCCGCCGCCGAGCATGTTCAATGCGGCGGCACGACCCTGGTTGAACGCGACATCCCAGTGCTCGAGTCGCAGCATCGAACCGCGGTGGAGTACCGACTTGTATTCGCACGCATCACCGGCGGCGAATATCCCGGGCACGGACGTCTCGAGCTGCGCTGTACAGCGCATGCCGCCCCGCTCGCCGATCTCGATCCCGGCGCGCTTGGCGATCGTGACGTCGGGGGCGACGCCGACCCCGACGACGACGGTCTGGGCTGGCAGGTCCACGCCGCGGTTGCTCACGACCTTCGCGACACGACCGTCTCCCTCGTAGCGCTCGAGCCCGTCCTCGCCGTGAAGAACGATGCCGTGCGATTCCAGAAGCGAGTGCACGAACTGACCGGCTTGCTCGCCGACGCGCGCTTCGAGCGCCACGCGCTCCTGCATCACGAGCGTGCACTTCTTGCCGAGCGCGGTGAGTGACGCGGCGACCTCGCACGCAATGAACGAACCGCCGATGAGCACGACCTCGTCGGCGTCGGAGACGCTCGCGCGGATGGAATCGGCGTTGCCGAGCGTGCGCAGGTAGTAGATGTCGTCAAGCTCGCAGCCGTCGACGTTCAAGCGTCGCACGTTGGCTCCCGTGGCGATCAGCGCCTTGCCGAACGTGAGGACGTCGCCCGTCGAGAGCTTCGCGGTGCGAGCAGTCGCGTCAAGCGCCGTGACGCTCGTGGACGTGAGGACCTCGATGTTCTGCTCATCCCACCAGCTCTCCGGCCGGAACATGGGTTCCTCGCGGGACTCTTCGCCCCTCAGGTAACCCTTCGAACACTCTGGTCGGTTGTAAGGGCGGTCGGGCTCGCGGCCCACGACGACGACGGCGCCATCGGCGCCCGACTCGCGCAGCCACCTTGCACAGTTCGCGCTCGCGAGGCCCCCACCGACGAGCAGGTAGTCGATCGAGCGGTCCGGCACGCGGACAGTCTTTCAGGTTGCAGAGCGCGCACGCCGCTTGACGTCGAGCCGCGGGATTCGACGGGCGCTCACAACCCCGGCGGATGCCTGACCGACCAGTGGGCCCAGCTGGGTATCGAGCCGTAGATTCGCCAACGCGGGCCGTTTTCGAACCGGTTCGGCCCGGTGTCGGTGCCAGCGTGGCTCGTGTCGAGACGCAACCCCGCGATAACCATGAAGACGTGCGGCGTCGGAGTGTCGGCCGCGTAAATCGATACCCACTTCCCGGGGCCCCGGTCGCCCCACGCGACGTAGCTTTGGGCGAGCGGGTTGAGGCGCTCGATTTCTGACAATGGCCTAATTCCGGCTCTGTAGAGAACGTAATTGACCGTACTGGAGCAGTCCTCTGCGGTCGCGCCGAGCGGATCCGGGTGGCCCTCGGGACCGTATGGCAGGTCCTGCAGTTCGTTGCCGGCGACGATCATCGCTTTCACGACAAACGGCGCGTCGGCGGGGATCAGCGCGAGGTGCCCGTCACCGGGCGCGAGCTCAGCGCGAGCGCCGTCGATGAAACGCACAGGCGTGCTCGTCTGGGCCTGCAGGAGTCCTGCGCCAGCTGCATCGAAGTCCTCTTCGAGCTGATCGGCGGGCCCGCCACGGTACCGACGCGCCCAGGCGAGGACGTCGCGGACATACCACCACGCGTGGTTGTACGCGTAGACCGCGCGGCGATAGTCCTGCGGGGCCCCCGATGCTGCGAGCAGGCGCGCTGCGGCATAGATCGCGTCTGCTGGATCCCATCGATCCTTGCGTCCATCTCCGTCCGCGTCGACACCGTACTCGGCCCAGGTAGTCGCGAGGAACTGCATCGGCCCTCCCGCACCGGCCGAATTCACTGCGCCTTCCCGCCGGCAGGCCGGTGCTCGGTCGCGACCGTTGTCGCACTCCATCGTTCCGACACCCGCGAGGACTTCCCACGCGATGCCGTAGCGGCGCGCGGCACTTCGGTACAGCGTCAGAAAGCGGGCGGGGATTGTGCTGACCGCGAGTGCCGAGGGGAGACTTTCGCCCCGCGATTCCTCGGCGTCCGCGCCGCCCGAGGTCAAGCCCAGCGCGGCCACGGCGACGATGACACACGTCGCGAGTGTCGCGGCGCCCGCGCCTGCCGCGATTCTGAACACGGTAAGGCCGCGTGAGGTTCCCCCGTCCACATTCTCTATTCCGACGGCGGGTGCAGCACGCGGCGGGCCCGCGAAGCACCTGAGTCTCAGCCTTCCGGCGGGCGGATTGCGAACGCTTGCTCGTCTGCTTCCAGTCGTGCGAGCCGGCCCCGCAGGCTGACCTCCCGGCGCCGGTCGCCACTTGCGCGCGCTTCGTCCGTCGCAGCGTGAAGTCGCCGACGCCTGCGTTCGAACTCTGTTTCGACGAGCGGAGTGTTCCGGCGCACGTCCGTTCGCGCCGCCGGCAGAGGCGGCGACGCGATGCGTGCTGTGGTGTCGGCCCTCGCGGGAGGCTTCGGGTTCGGGTCGCGGTCGAGTCGGTGCTCGAAGATCCAGGCAAGACCCGCCGCCTGCGAGGCGCGTCTCAGGAACGTCGAACTCCCGCCGGACTTAGCGGTCCGTGGCCAGAAGGAGTTCCGCTTCAGGAACATGCCCCACGAGAGTCCGGCGGTCAGCAGCCAGTCCGCGAGCCAGCGGTGGGGCGCGAGTTCGGCCGTCACCGACAGAACTGCGAAGACGCCGCCGAGGACAAAGGCATAAATGAGCTTCGCGACCGACGCCGCGGCGAGTCGCTCGATCCAGGTCCAGAAGACGCCGCGACCACGCTCGCCGAACGCCGGGGCGACGGCGACGAAGGGGGCCGCGATCAGCAGGATGATCGTCAGCGCCGTGGCGACGAGGAGTCGGAGTGCGATGACGCCGATCAACGCGAGGACGCCGGCGACGCCGACGGCAATTAGCAGGAGTCCGCCGACACGCGGCCACGTACCCGACGCCGTGCGAAACTCGGCCTGCTGCGCAGTGGGACCCGAGCAGGCGTCGGGGTCTTCACTCCCGCACAGCGTGTTGAGCAGCGACGGGCTGCGTTCCGCGTCGTTTCTGGCGCTGCCGTTGGCGGGGAAGGCGAGGAAGAGTTCGCCGATGGTTCGTGCGCGCTCGACGTCGTCCACGACCACAAGCGGTCCGTCGCCTGAGCGGCACGTAGTCCTGCGAGGCCCTCGCCGGCATTCGCCGAGAAGCACCGCTTCGGCGGCGACGGCGAGGGCGGCACGGTCAAGAGGCCGATCCGCGCTTCGGGGCGACATGCACCACGAGACGTCACCGAACTCCAGGTAGCACCACGGTCGCTGCAGGAGCCTTGCGTCAAGATCGTCGAGGGCGGCGCCCAATGACGTGGGATCGCCAACCGCCCCGGAGGCGGCCGCCATGGCACCGGCTGCGAGCCGGTTACTCTCGTTCACCGCCTCGCCGACCGTTCCCAGAGGTTGGCCCACGATCGAAAGTGTCACGACGATCATCAGCGCCGCCGAGGCCGCTCCCGCGACTGCCTGGGCCGCCCTGCGCCGCATGATCCCGTGGTGGACAGCGAGGACCGCGGCACACGCGAGCGCGACACCGAGCGCCGGATAGGTCACGGCGCCCTCGACTGTTCGCAGACCGCCCGTGAGGCGAGCCCCTACGCCACGCGAGAACGGATCGAGAGAAAAGCACCATTCGAGGACGACGCTCGCGGACCGCACGGACCAGACCAGCAGCATCCAGATCGGCTGAACCACGAGGTCCTGCACGGTCGCGAGTAGCCCGCCTTCGCTCAGTCCGAACAGGCCCGTATCGACGTTCACGTCGATTCCGTAGGAGTCCGGCGGTTCCGCCGGCGCGTTGCAGCCGGCGGCGGCGCCTTTGGCCGCGAGATCTCGACACTGCGGTCCGACGAGACCATTCGCCCGCAGCGGTTCAGACGACTCGGTGGGTTCGCTGCGGGCCGTTGTGCCTGGCGTCCTCTTGGAGGGTTGCGAGTCGGTGATCGGCGGTCGCGAACTCGATCGTTTTGCGTTATCCGCCCCGAGCGCCGGGGCAGAGTGGATCGCGACTGCGCCCACGCACGCGACCATCGCCGCGCAGCACCGCGCGCGTCTGATCAAGCCGAGCTCGACTCGCGCGGCGGCGTCGTCGAGAGGGCTCTGCGCAGCTGGTCGGGCACGACGTCGACCTGGATCGACGTGACGCGCCCGCGATGGTCGCGGAAGAGGCAGCGACCGGCGCGCATGCCCAGCAGGCGCTCGACTGATCGCTCGTCCGCGTCGAGTCCGAGCATCCTTAGCGCGCGCCCTGCCTCGCGGTCGGCTCGCATGCCGAATACGAACGCGGGGCCGACGAGGTTCTCGGCGGACTCGTTTCCGAAGTGGGCGTCGCTGATGAGTTGCGTGCTAATGATCGGCACGGCGAGCTCCGAGCGGCCCATGCGTTGCAGCCCGGTGAGAAGCGTTCGCCCGATTGGATCGCTCAGCAGCCGCCAGCCCTCGTCGAATGCGTAGACCTTCAGTCGGGCACGGTCGCTGGAAAGCAAGTGCATCGAGAGCAGCGCAACGAGCCGGACGATCTGCTCGCCGACGTTCTCCGAATGCGAATACTGGGCCCGTGGCGTGCCGATCGGGGGACCCGGCAGATCGCGAATGGCGATGTACGTGAACGGGCGCTCGCCGACGGCGGGCAGCCGGGTATCGGCGTCGGCGAACGCCAGCTGGGTCAGGCCCGATCGCGCGTGGACCTCGAGCATCTCGGCGAGAGTGGTCTGCCCCGCATCCCGGACCGCGCGGATCACCTCGGTGCAGGTCGGTAGCTCGCAAGTCGAGATGACCCGGTCTACCGCGGCGAGCACCGCAGATCCCCACGCGCGGCGGTGCTCCATCGGCAGGATCGCCCGCAGAAACTCGACGGTCGCATCGTGACGCAGGTGCGGCGGGGTGACGCGGAGCGGGTCGAGAAGCCCGCGCAGCGAGCGCTCCGGGCGGACAGTTAGGAGTTCCGCGTGCGGAGCGATCTCGTCGAGCAGGTGGAGTCGGTGGTCGCCCTTCGGATCGCAGTCCACGACCCTCGCCCCTTGAAGCAGCGCCTCGTAGCAGAGCTTCTGGGCGAGCGTCGTCTTCCCGGTTCCGAGGGCGCCGACACAGAGGATCGCGGTGTTCTGGTCCCCGTCCGAGCCGTCCCTCAGGTTGAAGCGAACGACGCGCCGGCTGTTGGTGAGCGTGTGGCCGAGATAGAACCCCGACTCGGACCCAGTCTCTTCCGCTGCGGTTGGCATGAGGGCCGCGATCTGGTGCGCTGTCACAACCTGGTCGTAGCCGGGTACGCGACCCCGCTGCGCCGGGATGTGGTGTGAGAGGGCGCGGAGCTGGTCGGCGACGGGTCGGTGCAAACGGACCGGGGCGAACGAGCGACGGCACGCGTCGACGCGCTCGTCAAGCTCGTCCCGGTCCCTCGCTGCGACCGCCACGGCGACGCTGACGCGAAACAGGGGCGGGACGCGCCCGGATTGCAGTTCGGCGAGCAGGGCGCGAGCAAGGTCAGAGCGGCGCAGACCAGCGTCGGAGGCCCCCTGTTCGCCTTCTGCCTCCGCGTGGACGATCTGATTCGCGTCCTGCAGGCGTCGACGCACGAGTCGCACCGCAGCCGCGTTGGAGAGGTAGCGAGCGTTAAGCGACACGTCGACGGGGAACGCGAGCCTCTCCATGGGTCTGAACATCAACTCGGTCTCGGCTCCGGGAAAGTCGATCGCTTCCGGCAACGCGCCAAACATCAGCGTCGCCTGGTGCGCGCTGCCGAACTCCGAGTGGACGACCACTTCTCTCAGCCGCGGGGTGACGTGGCAGGCGCTCCACGTGCGATGGACCCCATCGAGCGGGGAGATCACCGCCTCGCCGTTCATTTCGAATGCGAGTGGGGCCGCCCCGCCTGCCGCATCGAGCTCCGGCTCAACCACGGCGCGCGAGTAGGACCGGCGGAGGACCCATTGCACCTCGGCGCTCGTCGCCGGCCGGAGTTCAAGGTGCTCACCGATGCGGCGTTGGACGCGCTCCGCCTGCAGCCGGGCATCTTCGAGGCGTCGCGCACTGATCACGCGACCACGCTTTCCCACCGCGACAGACCGGAGCGACGTCGGGCTCACTCCTAGTGCCGTCCGCCTTAGAGCGCTCGCAGCGCTCTCGCGGAGGCTGACGAACATGAAGAGCCGCGGTTTACCTGCCCGCGGTGACTCCGTGCGGGCGAGCTGCGCGGCGACATACGCATCCCGAACCGTCGCGAGATCGGTGTCCGCGCCGACCGCAGTCTCGCGTCGATCCTCGCCACGCGCGTCGGCGATCCGCAGGAGCTGGAACTCGCTTTGTGTGGCCTCGAGCGCTGCCGAGAGGGCGTGAAGGCGCGCGATCTTCTGATCGTCACGCAGCAGGTCGTAGCTTGCGACCGGTAATGCAAATGCGGCCCAGGGGTCGCGCAGGCTCGTCCCGAAGACGCAGTTTCCGACGACTGCCGCGAGCGAGTGTTTCACGACCTCACCGAGCGGCGACGGCTGTCGTTACGCGCAGGGAGGCGCGCCGTGGTACCCAAAGGGAGCATGGCTCGCCGCGCGCGGGCAGGCACTGCAGTTCGGCCTGGGTTGAGCGCCTTGAGCGGCGTCGCTCGCCCGCTATCGGCGGAGGGCCGGCCAGGAGGCGGTACGAACATGCGATCCGTATCCAGCCGGGGCCCGTATAACGCACATTGCGCCCGGGAGCGACGAACGTTCGTCGCGGATCCACGCGAACTGGTCGCTCGTCTGGCCGTGACCGGCGCGCCAGCGCGCAGGCGAAGGCGTGCAGCACGAGCGGTTCAGCGAGAAGATGCATGGCGCGTCCGTCCAAGCGCATCGCTGTGAAGACCGCGCTGAGCAGAGCCGGCGCGATGACGCCCCAAAAAGGCCACGGAACCGCGGCGAACAGCGCCCGCGCGCCGGGGGCGCGGCTTGACGCGAGGGCCGCGAGCGCCAGAACCAGGAAGTAGCCAATGGCGCGGACCGGCACTCCCGCGGCTGGGAGCTGCAGCCGGTCTATCCGGTAGATGCGCCGCTCGGGGGCGAAGACCTTGTGGTAGCCCGTGATCTCCATTGTCCCTAACCGAAAAGCGACGTGACAGTGGTGCGAAGAAGCGCGACGCCTGCGGGCGTGGCGAAGAGAACGGCGACAACACCGACGGCGAAGGCCGCCACCGCGTCACGGAAATCCCGGCGAAACGCCAGCACGACCGCGGCGGCGGCGAAGGCGATGCCGATCACGCTCATCGCGACCGACCTCGCTATCGACCCCGCCTTGGTGGCTGCCGATTCGAGGCTCGCCGCCGCGACGATATGCGGCCGGACCGGGATCTTCTCCGTCGCCGCGCGAGCAGCCGCCGGTGTCATGACGACCCCGCAGAGCGCGAGACATGCAAGCAACGTGGCGATGCGCGACATGAGTTCCTTTCGGTTGGGTTGATGAGAGGGGCGAATCACCGCCCGCAGCGCTCGAAGCCGAACTCGGCCGTCGCGCCGCACGGTTCGACGTCGACCGGCGTTTCTCTGGGCCGGTTACCGCTCCCGTCAGGCAGCACTTCGTGGGCACCGGCGGGGCGAGTCCGGTCCAGTCGACGTCGGCGTCGCGGGACGGGATGTCGGCGCCGGCGCGCCTGGCGTATGTGAACGCGGCGCGGCAGCGCGCTGCGGGCAGGTCGCCGCGCCTCTGGGCGGCGGTCACGGTCGCCGTGTCCGCCAGCGACGAACGCGACGGCGGCCAGGACCGCGAGGAGCGCGAGGATTGCTCGGAACCGCGGCCGGCTCGCGCGCGGCGAGCTCGTCGAGGCGTCGTCGCCCCGCCCCTCGAAGGCCGGCCGCTCGACGCCGCCAGTTCGAACGGTGAAAAGGTCGGCCTCGGCCGGTCGACGCGCGTGGTAGCCCGCCTTGGGGTTCGGCTCCCCGGCGTCATCATCTGCGCCCGGGCGGCCGGGCTCACTCCTGTTCAACGTCGATCACCAGCCCGCCTTACGCTGCGGATCCGTCGAGGCCGAAGGTCCGCAGGCGGTCTCGCCCGCGCTGGGCAAGCTTGCGGTACCTCTCGCGCGACCAGCCACGAGCCGCACATACCTCTTCGGAGTCGCCTCCGAGTCCCAGGCGCGAGCCGAGGACGACTCGCTCATCTTTCGTGAGCGCCCGGGCGGCCCGCAGCACGGAGCGCAGTTCGTCGCGGGCGAACACGATCCGCTCGACGTCGTCTTCGTCGCCAGCGATCTCTCGCTCGATCTCCGATTCCGCGTTTGCCGCTAGCGCACGAGCGAACTGGGCGCGGCCGAGGCTGCGACCCCCGAGCGCCCGATGCTGGTCCGCGACACGCGAAAGGAAGCGCTGGTCGAACGCGTTAGCAATGTGGACATCGCAGTCGAACTGGCGACCGCGCCGACACGCGCAGATCAGCTCGAGCGCCGCCTGGCTCAGACATTCTTCAAGGTCGGCTCGCCTCAGTCGCCTCGCGTGCGTCCGCAACAAGACCGCCGACCGCGCCCGCACCACGTACGCGATGCGCAACTCGAGTGCCGACTCTCGGCGTCCGGCGGGTACCGGCCTGCTGGAGTCGACGATTCGCGTTCCGCTTTCACATCGGGTACACACATCGTTATGTCGACGGCTTCGCGGTGCGACCCCCCCGCCGATCGCGCGCTCGGACGGCCGGGGCGCGGATCCGCGGGCGCCGACCGATGAGCGAGCGTCTGCGCGCGTTCGACCGTCGCCAGCAGCACAGCCGGCTCCTCGCGTTCCCGGTCGCGGTGATCAAGAAGTTCACCGAAGACCAGGCCGGTCAGCTCGGCGCTCTGATCGCGTACTACGCGTTCATTTCGCTCTTTCCCCTGCTGTTGATACTCGTCACGGTCCTCGGCTTCGTGCTGCAGGACCACCCGTCAGAGCGCCAGACCATCCTCGATGGGACGCTCGGAAAAATCCCGCTGATCTCCGATTCGATCACGATCCAGGGGCTTCACGGCAGTGTTGCGGCCCTGGTCGTCGGCGTCGTCCTCGCGCTGCTCGCGGGGATGGGGATCACGAACGCCACGCAGAGCGCCTTCAACCGGATCTGGGGTGTCCCCTTCAAGTCGCGTCCCAACGCGATCGTGAGGCGTCTGCATAGCCTCGGGGCGCTCCTTCTGCTCGGTTCGCTAAGCGTCGTGTCGGCGGTTGTCGCGGGCGCCGTCGGTGCTGGCGGCGAGTCGTTCATCGCTGGTGTGATTGCGACCCTCGTGGCCCTTGCCTTCAACCTTCTCCTGTTCTTCCTCGCCTTCAAACTGCTGACAGCGAAGAGCCTTGAGTGGCGCGACGTGATCATCGGCGTGATCGTCGCGACCGTGTTCTGGCAGCTCCTTGAGCACCTCGGTGGGATCTACGTCGACCACACGCTGAAGCGGACGACGCCGCTCTACGGCGTGTTCGCGATCGTGCTGGGCCTGCTCGCGTGGCTGTTCCTCGCCGGCCAGCTTGTCCTGGTTGCGGCGGAGGTGAACGTCGTTCGTTACTACCGACTGTGGCCACGCACGCTGTTCACCGAAGACGTTCTCGATGCCGACCGTCGCGCGATGACGATGTCTGCGGAAGTCGAGGAGCGGCTCGAGATCCAGAACGTCGAGGTCGACTTCGACGGCAACTGAGGCTGCTCCAATGACGCTATACTAACTACACTTTCATTAGCAGCTATGGAGGCATCACCTATGCCCGACTCAATAGAGACACCGGACTTCCAGGCGGCCGCGGACCCCACGCCCCGTCTTCGCCTGGTCCCCCTCGACGACACCGTCGTGTTCCCGAACATGGGGATCACCCTCACCGTCGACGTCGGCAGCGACGAGCGCGTCGTCCTCGTTCCGCGCCACGAAGGCGAGTACCTCGATGTCGGGACGATCGTCTCGGTCTCGGAGAAGGTGCGCCTCCCCGGCGGCGGCCGCGCCGTCGCGCTCTCCGGTGAGCACCGCGCGCTGATCGGCAAGGCCGAGGCCGGGCCGGAAGGCGAGCTGCGCGTCGAGGTCGACGAGCGCCCCGACGAGGTGCCCGCCGACAAACGCACCCGTGAGCTTGAGACCGAGTACCGCGCCACCGTCGAGGAGATCCTCGAGCTGCGCGGAGACGACGGCCGCATCTCTGCCTTCCTGCGGGCAATCAGCGAGCCGGGCACGCTCGCGGACTCCGCGGGTTACTCACCCACGCTCAGCTACGAGCAGAAGGTCGAGCTGCTGCGGACGCTCGACGTCACCGAGCGCCTCGCGCTCGCCGTCAAGCTGCAGCGCGAAAGCCTCGCCGAGCTGCAGGTGCGCCGGCGCATCCGCGAGGACGTGCAAGAGGGCGCCGAGAAGCAGCAGCGCGATTACTTCCTGCGCCGGCAGATGGACTCGATCCGCAAGGAGCTCGGCGAGGACGAGGCTTCCGTCGCCGAGGAGTACCGCGCGAAGATCGAGGAGTCGGCGATGCCCGATGAAGTGCGCGCGCAGGCCGAGAAGGAGGTCGCCCGCCTCGAGCGCATGGGCGAGCAGACGGGCGAGTCGTCGATGATTCGCACGTACCTCGACTGGCTGATCGCCGTGCCGTGGGGCAAGAATTCCGAGGAGCGCCTGGACCCGGTCGCCGCCCGCGAGGTGCTCGACGCCGACCACGCCGGGCTCGAGGACGTGAAGGACCGCGTCACCGAGTACCTGGCCGTCCGCAAGCTGCGGGCCGACCGCAAAATCGAGGCCGACCCGCGGGCGGGAGCGATCCTGACGCTGATCGGACCGCCGGGAACGGGCAAGACGTCGATCGGCGAGTCGATCGCGCGGGCGACGGGACGCGAGTTCGTGCGCATGTCGCTCGGCGGCGTGCGCGACGAGGCCGAGATCCGCGGTCACCGCCGGACGTACATCGGCGCCCTTCCGGGCCGCCTGGTCCGCGCGCTGCGCGACGCCGGCACGATGAACCCGGTGATCCTCCTCGACGAGGTCGACAAGGTCGGCGCCGACTGGCGCGGCGACCCCTCGGCGGCGCTGCTGGAGGTCCTCGACCCGGCGCAGAACCACTCGTTCCGCGACCACTACCTCGACGTCGAGCTCGACCTCAGCCAGGTGATGTTCATCGCCACGGCGAACGTCGCCGACACGATCCCCAGTCCGCTGCTCGACCGTATGGAGGTCATCAGCTTCGACGGCTACACCGCCGACGAGAAGCTCGCGATCGCGAAGGGCTACCTGTGGCCGCGCCAGGTTGAGCGCAACGGGCTGCGCGAGAACGAGGTCGAGATCTCGGACGACGTGCTGCGTCTGATCATCGCCGAGTACACGCGCGAGGCCGGCGTCCGCACGCTCGAGCGTCAGCTCGGCACGGTGCTGCGCAAGACCGCGACGAAAATCGCGTCCGAACAGGTCGCGGCGACAGCGGCCGAGCCCGAGCAGTCCGCCGACGGCGCGGCGCCCGCGAAGCGGCGCAAACGGCGCCGCCCGGTGACGATCGACATCGACGCGGTCCGTGACGCGCTGGGACGCCAGAAGTTCTTCCAGGAGTCCGCTGCACGCACCGCCACACCCGGCGTCGCCACGGGCCTCGCGGTCACGGGCGCGGGCGGTGACGTCCTCTTCATCGAGGCGACCGCCATGAAGACCGGCGGCTCGGGGAACGGGTCGCTCGTCCTCACGGGCCAGCTCGGCGACGTGATGAAGGAGTCGGCGCAGATCGCGCTCTCGTACGTGCGCGCGCACGCCGACGAACTGGGAATCGACGAGCGTGCGTTCGAGGGTCGTGACTTCCACGTCCACGTCCCCGCGGGCGCGGTGCCGAAGGACGGCCCGAGCGCCGGCGTAGCGCTCGTCACGGCACTCGCGTCGCTGCTGACCGGCCGCCCCGTCAAGCACACTGTCGGCATGACGGGCGAGGTCACGCTGCAGGGGCGCGTGCTCCCGATCGGCGGCCTGAAGCAGAAGGTGCTCGCGGCTCACGCCGCGGGACTGACCGACGTGATCATGCCCGAGCGCAACCGCGGCGACCTCGACGACATCCCGGAGGAGGTCCGCGAGCAGATGACGTTCCACCCGGTGATGACCGTCCACGAGGCCCTCGAGCAGGCTCTGGAGCCGGCGGTCGATGTCACACGCGTCTAAGCGCTGCGAGTCCGTTCCCGTGGAGGTCCGCCGTGCGGCGGACCTCCTGGAGCGGCGCTGGCAGATCTCGATCATCTACGCCGCGATGAGCGGCGTCCGCCGCTTCAACGAATTCTCCCAGGCCGTCGAAGGCATCTCGCCGCGGATGCTCTCCGAGCGCCTCAGGGACCTCGAGGCCGCGGGCCTGCTGGAGCGCACCGTGCTGCCGACGAGCCCGCCGAGCGTCGAATACCGGCTCACGGCGAAGGGCGAGCGGCTCGCGCCGCTGATCGAAGCGATGCGCGAGTACGCGCGGTACGGGACCTAACGGCCGGACGCCGGCGCGCAGCGGGCCGCGACCGCGCGTCACGGTCGGCCGCTAGGAGTAGACGAGCTCGGCAATCGTGCGGAGCGTGGCGACGTCGCCGGAGACGAGCAGCGTCGTGACGATCGACTCGCGCCACGCCTCGAGGTCCGCGCGGATCTTCGCGGGCGGGCCGATGAGCGACATCTGTTCGATCAGTTCGCGCGGCACCTTCGCCGCCGCCTCCTGCTTCTTGCCCGCGAGGTAGAGGTCGCAGATCGCTTCGACCTCGGCCTCGTAGCCCATTTTGATCGCGACGTTCGCGTGGAAGTTCGTGCCCTTCGCCCCCATGCCGCCGAAGTAGAGGGCGTAGTAGTGGCGCAGCGAGTCGGCGGCCGCCTCGATGTCGTCGGAGATGACGAGCGGGACGGTCGCGGCGATCTCGAAGTCCTCCTGGCTGCGCCGCGCGCCCTCGCGCGCGAAGCCCTCGGCGAGCGAGCCGGTGTAGAGGTCCTGGTGTTCGGGCGCGAAGAAGAGCGCGAGCCAGCCGTCGCAGATCTCGGCGCTGAGGGCGATGTTCCTGGGGCCCTCGGCGCCGAGGTAGATCGGGATATCGCCGCGCAGCGGGTGGATCGAGCTCTTGAGCGGCTTGCCGAGCCCGGTGCCGTCGGGCAGCGGCAGCGGGTAGTGGGGGCCGGGCGCGGTCACGGGGCCTTCGCGCGCCCAGATGCCGCGCAGGATCGCGACGTACTCCCGCGTCCGGGCGAGCGGCTTTTCGAAGGGCATGCCGTACCAGCCCTCGACGACCTGCGGCCCGGAGACGCCGAGGCCGAGGATGAACCTGCCGTTCGACAGGTGGTCGAGCGTCATCGCGGCCATCGCGGTGGCCGCGGGCTGGCGCGCGGACATCTGGACGATCGCCGTGCCGAGCTTGATGCGCTCGGTCGCGGCGCCCCACCACGCGAGCGGCGTCAGGCAGTCCGAGCCGTACGCCTCCGCGGTCCAGAACGAGTCGAACCCGAGGCGCTCGGCCTCGAGCACGGACTCTGCCGCGGCGGGCGGAGGGCCGCCCGCCCAGTAGCCCGTGTTCAGGCCGAGCTTCAGCTCCCGCGCCATCGCGCCTACGCCCCGTCCCCGGGCGGGGTGTCGAGGAGGGCGAGCGTGAAGCCGTCGTAGCCCTTGTCGCCCACCGTCTGGATCGTCGTGGCGCTGACGCGCGGCTCGGCGGCGAGCAGTTCGTGGGTGCGCCGCATGCCGAGCGCGCCGGCGTCGTCGCTGTCGGCGTTCGCGACCTCGCCGCCGCGCACCGTGTTGTCGAAGACCATCAGGCCGCCTTCGCGCATGAGCGCGAGCACGGCGGTGAAGTACTGGGGGGTCGTCTGCTTGTCGGCGTCGAGGAAGGCGAGGTCGTAGGGGCCTTCGCCGCGCTCCGCGATGTCGCGTAGCGAGTCGAGCGCGCGCCCGACGCGGATCTCGACCTTCGCGCCGACCCCGGCGCGGTCGATGTTCGCGCGCGCGACGCGTGCAAAGTCCTCTTCCAGCTCGAGGCTGACGATCGAGCCGTCGGGCGGCAGGGCGCGCGCGATCCAGATCGTGCTGTAGCCGCCGAGCGTGCCGAGCTCGAGGACGCGCCGCGCGCCCGTGATGCGCGTCAGCAGGAAGAGGAGCTTGCCCTGCGCCGGCGTCACCGCGATCCAGGGCAGGCCGGCGTCGGTGGCGGCCGTCGCGGCAGCGCGCATCGCCTCATCCTCGCCGACGATCTGCTCGTTCACGAACGCGTCGACCGCCGACCAGCGCTGTTGCGGGTCGCTCACGTCTCCTCCCGCGGGGTGATCAGCGCGACGGGCGCGCAGAGGCCGGCGGAGCGCTTCACGGTCGCGATTTTGCGGCCGGGCTGGACGGCGGCGTGGGGCTCGCCGAGGGCGTCGCCGAAGAACGGGGCCGCGAGCGCGATGTCCGGCACGGAGAGCGCGAGGCCCCAGAAGAACGCGTCGCGGTCGCGTCCGCCGTGCGCCTGCGCGACCGCCTCGGGCTCGGCGACGACCTCGAGGATCACCTCGCCGAGGCGGAAGAAGGCCTGGCGCGGTGCGCCCGCCGGCGTCGGCTCCTCGCGCACGCGCCGCAGGTCGAGCCCGGCGTCCTCGAGCGCCGTGACGGTGCGGTCGAGGTCGGGTGAGACGGCGACGATGTGATCGATGTGCGTGACGCCATTGGCGTGCTGGGCGCCGGCGGCTGGATGGCGCTCGGGCGCGAGCTCGGTCGGCAGGCCGTCGAGCTCGCCCGAGAGCGGCCCGGCGAGGGTCCAGCCGGTGATCGCGCGGCCGTCGTGCCTTCCCTGCAGGCGCACGTCGACCGCGCCGATGCGGAGCGAGTCGCCGCTCGTGCTGAAGCCGAGCGCCCGCCAGCGCTCAGGGTCGTCCGCGAGGCGCAGCTCCTGCAGTTCAGCGTGCGCGGCGGTATCGCCCACGGCGCGAACCGTATACTGCGCGCGCGCGGCGCGTCGCTCGCCAGCGGCAGCGGGCGCGGTGCGCGGCTGCGCCTATCCTTGCGCGGGTGAGCCAGGGCCCGTTCATGTTCACCGTCCGCTACCTGCTGCCCGTCGTCGTGGTGATCGGCGGCATCCTCGTGATGACGGGCGGCGGCGAAATCAACCTCGAGGGTGGCGCGGGGATCGTGAGCGCCGGACTTGCGATCTACTTCATCAACTGGCTGATCCGCCTCGGCGCGAGCGGCGACCGCGAGCGCCAGCGCGAGCAGCGCGCGCGGGAATACTTCGACGAGCATGGCCGCTGGCCGGACGCCCGGCAGCTGCGCGAGCGCGGCGAGCGCGGCGATCAGCCGCGGTAGCCCGCGAGAAGGCGCGTGAACTGCAGCGGGGCCTGCGCGATGCCGCTGCATTCGCGCGCCGGGTGGCATTCACGGTCGCGGTTCACGGACCAGAACGTCATCCGCGCGAGATGGTGTGCCGTCGCGAAGGCGAGCATCGTTTCGAAGTTCGCGGGCGTCACCGTCTCGCTCTTTTCGTCCGTTTTGCCGTTCATCGTCGAGATCCCGGCCTCTTCGTACGCTTCCCGTTCGCCGATGCCGTAGCTCGACGCGATGTCGCGTGCGAGCCCTTCGGTGGCGCGGATCGACGCGGTCGCCATGTCGCTCGCGGGCGGCCCGAAGTCGAAGGGCATGATCGTCCACGCGTACGGCACGAGATGGTCGGCGGCGCCGTCAGCGATGAGGCTCGCGCTGGCCGCTTCGGGCCCTTCTTCGTCGGCGGGCATCGTCAGCGAGATCTCGAGCGACGGGTACGCGAGCTGCACGAGGCGCAGCGCCGTGGCGACGCGTGCGCGCGCCTTCGCCGACGAGAGCTCGGTGTGCTCGATGTCGATGTCGATCGCGTGCAGGCCGTAGGCGGTGATGACGTCTTCGTAGGCGGCGGCGAGCGCCGCTGCCGACTTGCACGCACTGCCGAGCTTTTTGCCGCTCCAGCCGCCGATCGAGACGACGACTTCCGCGCCGGCGGCGCGGATCGCTTCGATCGCGGCCTGGTCCTTGCCGCCGAGCAGCGGTTCGCTGCCTTCCCACTCGGGGTTGCAGCCGTCGTGCGCGAGCACGAACGCGAGCGTGATCGCTTGGACGCCCGTTTCCTGGATCACCTGCGCCGGCGGCTGCGGTTCGCCCCAGCCGAGGTACTCGTACGGGGCGGCGAGCTCGGGCGGCTGCGCAGCGGCGGACGCGGCCGTCGCGAGCACCGCGGCTGCCGCCGCGAGCAGTGCGGGTACAGCCGCCCGGCCCCTCACGCCGCTAGCGTAAATCGTCCTCGCGGCGAACGCCAGCCGGCTGGACGCGCAGCGTGTAGTTCTGCCACGACTCGCGTTTGGCGCCGACGCGGTCGTAGACGGCCTGCGCGCGCAGATTGTCGGCGGCGGTGACCCAGTCAAGGCGCGGCACGCCTCGCTCGCGGCAGAGGCAGGCGCAGCGCGCGATCAGCTCGTCCGCGAGGCCGCTGCCGCGGGCCGCCGGTGCGACGTACAGGTCGTTCATCACGCCGATGCGGCACGCGGTCGAGGTGTCGTAGCTCCAGAAGACGGTCGCGAAGCCGGCGCCGGAGCCGGCCGCGTCGCGGGCGAGGAGCTGGATCCCCTCGCGCTCGGGGTCGTCGATCAGGGTCCGCGCGAGCCACAGCAGGTCCTCGTCGGGCGGGTCCGTCTCATAGAAGTCGCAGTAGCCGCGCAGCAGCGGCAGCAGGTCGGCGAGGTCGTCCGCGCCCGCCGGCGCGATCGAGTAGCCGCTCACGAGGGCTTGCCGCCCGCCGCGGGCGGCGCACCCGGCGACCCGGGCAGCGCGTAGATCGCTTCGAGCACCTCGCGCAGGCCGCCCTGGGTGTGGACGTCCAGGCGGTCGAGGATCGTCTCGGCGTCGCTGAACGTCTTTTCGCCGCGCGCTTCGGAGGCGAAGCTCTGCACGCGCTGGCCGACCATGATGATCGAGAGCAGCACGAGCTGGATGAAGGTCTGCGCGACCCACGCGACGATCAGGATCAGACCCGGTTTCGTGAAGAACGCGGGCACGTCGCTCTTGTGCAGCACGCCGGCGGAGATCAGGATCGCCGGCAGCGAGATGAGCGCGATGATGGTGAAGATGTAGGCGCAGGCCATCGTGCCGACGGCGGACGTGATCAGCACCGCGAGCTTCGCGTTGAAGCCCTCGACGTCTTTCAGCGCACCGCGGACGTAGCTCGGGCGCAGGTTCGCGGCGCGGTGGTACATGGAATGGTTGATGCTCTGGTGCCCCTGGGTGCTCATGAACCCTCCTGTGGCTGGCGGCTGTGTGCCGCAGGGAGGCTACGCGCCGCGGCGGGCGCATCGCTCGGCGTGCGCGGGCGCTCGAAAGCCCCGCGCCGCGGGGCGGCGGATGGGGGGCGGGGCGGGCGCCCCAGCTTCTCTCCTGAGGGCTTCCCGGGCCCTCAGGCGGCGGGGGCGAGCGCGGCTTCGTCGCTGTAGATCTCGCCCGCCTCGGCCTTCGCGACGAGCGACGCCGGCGGCTCGAGGCGGTCGCCGTAGCGCTCGGCGAGCTCGCGCGCACGCTCCACGAAGCCGGCGACGCCGCCTTCGTAGCCGTTGATGTACTGCAGCACGCCGCCGGTCCAGCCGGGGAAGCCGATGCCGAGGATCGAGCCGATGTTCGCGTCGGCGACCGACTCGATGACGCCCTCGTCCATGCAGCGCACGCTCTCGATCGCCTCGATGAAGAGCATGCGCTCCTCGAGGTCCTTGAGCGAGATCGTCGAGGGGTCGGCGAGCGGCGGGAACGCCTCCGTCAGACCGGGCCAAAGGCCCGTGCGCTTGCCGTCCTCGTAGTCGTAGAAGCCGGCGCCGGCGAGGCGCCCGCCGCGGTCGAAGTTGTCGAGCATGCGGTCGATGATCCCGTTCACGGCGTGCTCGGGCGGCGTGCCGCCTTCGGCTGTGATCGCGTCTTCGGCGGCCTTGCGGATCTTGCGCATCAGGTTGAGGTTCAGCTCGTCCGAGAGCTGCAGCACGGGTGCGGGGTAGCCGGCCTGCGAGGAGGCCTGCTCGATCGTCGGCGCCGGGACGCCCTCGGCGAGCATCGAGATGCCCTCGTTGATGAACGTGCCGATGACGCGGCTGGTGAAGAAGCCGCGGCTGTCGTTGACGACGATCGGGGTCTTGCGGATCAGCCTGGCGAGGTCTAGCGAGCGGTGCAGCGTCTCGTCGCTCGTGCGCTCGCCGCGGATGATCTCGAGCAGGGGCATCTTGTCGACGGGGCTGAAGAAGTGCAGGCCGATGAAGTCATCGGGCCGCGAGACGCCCTCGGCGAGGCCGGTTATCGGCAGCGTCGACGTGTTCGAGCCGAGCAGCGCGTCGGGCGCGAGGTGCGGCTCGATCTCGGCGAAGACCTGGGCCTTGATGGCGGGGTCCTCGAAGACCGCCTCGATCACGATTTCGGCGCCGGCGGCGTCGGCGGGGTCGGCCGTCGGCGTGATGCGGCCGAGCAGCTCGTCGGCCTTCTCCTGCGTCGTGCGGCCGCGCTCGAGCGCCTTCGCGAGGAGCCGCTCGGAGTACTGCTTGCCTTTTTCGGCGGCCTCGAGCGAGATGTCCTTGAGGACGACGTCGATGCCGGCTTTGGCGCTCACGTAGGCGATCGCGGCGCCCATCATGCCGGCGCCGAGGACCACCATCTTCTTTGGCGCGAACGGCTCGAGGCCCTCGGGGCGCGTCCGGTCGCCGGCTCCGGCGCGCTGCATGTCGAAGAAGAACGCCTGGATCATGTTCTTCGCCACCTGGCCGGTCGCGAGGTCGACGAAGTAGCGGCCCTCGATCTCGATGGCGTTGTCGAAGTCGACCTGCGCGCCCTCGACCGCGGCCGACATGATGTGGTGCGGCGCCGGGTAGTTGGCGCCCTTGAGCTGCTTGCGCAGGTTCGCGGGGAACGCCGGCAGGTTCTGCGCGAGCGCGGGGGTCGAGGGCGTGCCGCCCGGGATCTTGTAGCCCTTGACGTCCCACGGCTGTACGCCGCCGTCGGGGTGCTCTTTGATCCAGCGCTTGGCGGCGGGGACGAGGTCCTCGCGCGTCGCGACGACCTCGTCGAGGATGCCGACCTCTTTGGCCTTGGCGGGCCGCAGGCGCTGCCCCTGGAGCAGCACCTGCATGAGCGCTTCGACGATGCCGAGCATGCGCACGGTGCGCACGACGCCGCCGGCGCCGGGCAGCAGGCCGAGCGTGACCTCGGGGAAGCCGAGCTGGACCGAGGGGTCGTCGACGGCGACGCGGTGGTGGGTGGCGAGCGCGATCTCCAGGCCGCCGCCGAGCGCGGCGCCGTTGATGGCGGCGACGACGGGCACCCCGAGCGTCTCCAGGCGGCGCAGCTGGGCCTTGACCTCGCGGATCCCGGCGGCGAACTCGGCCGACTGCTCGCGGGTGACGGCGCGCAGGTCGTGCAGGTCGCCGCCGGCGAAGAAGGTCTTCTTGGCCGACGTGATGACGACGCCGCTGATGTTCTCCTTCTCCGCCTCGAGGCGGTCGATCGTCGCCGCCATCGACGTGATGTACGCGGCGTTCATCGTGTTCGCGGACTGGCTCGGGTCGTCGAGTGTCAGCGTGACGATGCCGTCGTCGTCCTGCTCCCAGCCGATCGTGGTGCTCTCGCTCATCTCTCGCTCTCTGTCTGTTCGGGGGGTTGCGGGGGCGCTAGACGCGCTCGACGACGGTGGCGATGCCCATGCCGCCGCCGACGCAGAGCGTGGCGAGGCCATAGCGGCCGCCGGTGCGGTGCAGCTCGTCGATCAGCGTGCCGAGGATCATGCCGCCGGTCGCGCCGAGCGGGTGGCCCATGGCGATCGCGCCGCCGTTGACGTTCACCTTCTCCATGTCCAGCCCCATGTCGCGCACGAAACGCAGCACGACGGCCGCGAACGCCTCGTTGATCTCGACGAGGTCGAGGTCGTCGACGGTCAGCCCGGCCTTCTCGAGCGCCTTGCGGCTCGCGGGCGCCGGGCCGGTCAGCATGATCGTCGGGTCGGCGCCGGAGAGGGCCGTCGCGAGAATGCGCGCGCGCGGCGTCATCGAGAGCTCGTCGCCCACGCGCTCGTTGCCGATCGTCAGCAGCGAGGCGCCGTCGACGATGCCGGACGAGTTGCCGGGCGTGTGGACGTGGCCGATCTTCTCGACCCAGTGGTAGCGCTGCAGCGCGACGGCGTCGAAGCCGCCCATCTCCCCGATCGCCTCGAACGAGGGCTTCAGGCCGGACAGCGTCTCGACGGTCGTGCCGCGGCGAATGAACTCGTCGTGGTCGAGGACGACGTTGTCGTTGATGTCCGCGACCGGGATGACCGACTCGCCGAAGCGGCCCTCGTCCCACGCGTGCGCTGCCTTCTCCTGCGAGCGCGCGGCGTACGCGTCGACATCGTCGCGCGAGAAGCCCTCGATCGTCGCGATCAAGTCCGCGCTGACGCCCTGGGGGATGAAGTAGGTGTCGTAGTTCGTCTCGGGGTCCATCGCCCACGCCCCGCCATCCGATCCCATCGGCACGCGCGACATCGACTCGACGCCGCCCGCGAAGACGAGGTCCTCCCAGCCGGACGCGACCTTCTGCGACGCGATGTTCACGGCCTCGAGCCCCGAGGCGCAGAAGCGGTTGACCTGGAGACCGGCGACGGTGTCGGGCAGGCCGGCCTTGATCGCAGCGGTCTTCGCGACGTCGGCGCCCTGGTCGCCGACGGGCGAGACGCAGCCGAGCACCACGTCGTCGACGCGCTTGGGGTCCAGGCCGGAGTTGCGCGAGAGCGTCTCGTGCATCAGACCCACGACGAGGTCGACCGGCTTGATCGTGTGGAGCGAGCCGTTGACCTTCCCCTTGCCGCGGGGCGTGCGGATCGCGTCATAGACGTAGGCGTCGGTGGCTGGCATGCCGTCTCCTTAGGAAGTGGTCGCGAACGCGGGCGCGGCGCTCGCCGGACCGCCGGCGATTCCGCGCGACAACTAGAGGTTAGCGGAGCATAACCGCGTTTGACTGGCCAATCAACCAGTCATTGCGGGGCGCGCAGACGGCTGCCGGCCGGGGCTTTCCGGCCGGCAGCGGGGCGCTCCGCGACGGGCGCTAGTCCTGCGGCTGCGGGACGAGCCGGATGTAGGGCCTCGGCTCCTCCCACCCGTCCGGGTACTTCTCTTTGGCCTCCTCGTTGGAGACCGAGCCCGCGATCACGACCTTCTCGCCGGGCTGCCAGTTGACGGGCGTCGCGACCTTGTGGTTCGCGGTGAGCTGGAGCGAGTCGACGACGCGCAGCACCTCGTCGAAGTTCCGGCCCGTGGTCATCGGGTAGACGAGGATCAGCTTGATCTTCTTGTCGGGGCCGATCACGAACACGTTGCGCACCGTCTGGTTGTCGGCCGGCGTCCGCGTCGCGGCGTCGCCCTCCGTCGCCGCCGGCAGCATGCCGTAGGCCTTGGAGACCGCGAAGTCGGTGTCGCTGATGATCGGGTAGTTCGGCGCCGCGCCCTGCGTCTCCTCGATGTCCTTCGCCCAGCCCTCGTGGTTATCCAGGCTGTCGACCGAGAGGCCGATGATCTTCACGTTGCGCCGGTCGAACTCGGGCTTGATCTTCGCCATGTAGCCGAGCTCGGTCGTGCAGATCGGGGTGAAGTCCTTCGGGTGGCTGAAGAGGACGGCCCACGAGTCGCCGATCCAGTCATGGAATTTGATCCGGCCCTCGGTGGTGTCGGCCTCGAAGTCGGGGGCCTCGTCGCCAAGCTGCAGCGTCATCTGGACTCTCTCCTTTTGTTCATCAGGCAGGTGAGGTATCGACTATAGAAGCTCAACCCCGGCCCTACTCTAATCCCGCCGCGCAAATCTTCGCCGCTAAGAGCGGACCGTAGACTGTCGGGAACCGACGGTTCCGCTCATCGCCTCTGTAAATATGCACCGCCGATGGCTGTAGAGAGCCCGCTACATCACGCGCCGCCGCGCAGGCGCACAGAGCCGCCGTCGACGTTCACCCTCCCCGGTCCGCGCTGGGCCTGGCTGTGGGCGCTGGGGATCGTCGGCGGCGTGATCGCGTTCTACCTGCACAAGGGGAACGTCACCGACGACAGCTACGCGTTCCTCGACTGGGGCCGCGACCTGCGCCACCACTACCTGCCGCTGCTCGGCGGACGGGCCTTCCAGCCGCTGCCGATAGCCGCCGGCGCGGGGCTGTCGCTCTTCGGCGGCTCCTCGCCGGACATCACGATGATGTTCACGCTCGGCACGCTCGTGATCATGGCCGCCGGCGCCTGGCGGATCATGGAACTGCTCGACATCCCGCAGCCCGCGCCGCTCGTCGCCGCCTTCCTCGCGGGCTTCGTGATGCCGTCGTTCTACGTCGCGGACGTCGCCTACAACAACGGGCCCTACGCGACGCTGATGATCTGGGCGCTCGTCCTCGACATGGAGAAGAAGTACCGCGGCGCGTGGCTGCTGTTGATGATCGACGGGCTCATGCGCCCGGAGGCCTGGCCGTTCCTGTGCGCGTACGGGGTCCTTACGTGGTGGCGCGAGGGCCACACGCTGGACCTGCGCAAACTGCTGCGCATCGCCGTGCTCGTCGCGGCGCCGATCGTGGCGTGGCTCGTCATGGAATGGATCGTCGCGGGCAAACCGCTCTACTCGGAGGAGTCGGCGTCGGGCTCGGCGGTGAGCCAGACGGGCACCGGCACGTACGCGGGGATATTCGACACGATCCACCTGCAGCTCTCGTGGGAGATCGTCTTCGGAGCGTTCGTCGGCGCGGGCTCGGCGTTCTTCTTCCCGCGCCGCAATCGCGTGCTGCTGCTCGTCGCGACGACGCTCCTCACGCTGATCGGGCTGCTCATCCTCGCCCACTCGCACTTCAACGTGCCCGGCCGTGACTACTCGCTCCTCAGCCCGCTGATGGCGCTGCTCGCGGTCGTCGGCTTCTCGATCCCGGCGCGCCTCGTGCGTCGTCACAAACAGCCCTTCGCGGCGGTCTTCGCAGTCGGCGCGCTCTGTCTCTTCCCGCTCGTCTACTTCACGGTCCCGCACACCATGAACCGCCTCGGCCCGACGATGAAATACGTCGCGTTCGGGCGCTACATCGAACAGAGCTTCAACCACGAAATCGGGTCCGTCGCGCACGACGTCGACATCAAGGGCGCGAAGTGGCACTCGGTGGCGATGGTCGGCGCCGTCGACGACTCCGAGCTTGCGTGGGTCCTCGGCGTGCCGTACACGACCGTCATCGACCAGATCGAAGGGTCGCGCACGCACCTGATCGTCGAGCCGACCGAGCTCACGATCCGTGAACTGGACGCGCACAAGCTCGACAACCGCACGCGCGAGCGGATCCCCGCCGGCTGGCGTCTACTGCTGAACGGCAAGCACTGGCAGGTCTACGCGCCGCCGGAACCGCTGCCGATCAAGCTGTACTGACGCCCGTCACGCGGCGGGCGCCGCGGCCGCCGGGTTCCAGCGCGTGCGCGGCTCGATCGTCTCGGGGATCACGCGGTCCTTGTAGCGCTCGACCGTCTGCAGCACCGATTTGACCAGCTCGTCGCCGAGCAGGTGCGGCTGCAGGCCGAGGTCGAGCAGCTTCTGGTGCACGGCGTTGTAGTAGTGGTGCTCGGCCTCGACGCGCGGGTTCTCCAGCGAGTCGATCTCGACCTCGAGCCCGAGGGCTTCGCCGGCCTGACGGACCTGCTCGGCGAGTTCGGCGATCGAGAACTGCTCGGTGAACTGGTTGAAGACGCGGAACTCGCCCCGGTCGGCCGGGTTCGTGACCGCGAGGTCGACACACTGGATCGTGTCGCGGATGTTCAGGAAGCCGCGCGTCTGGGTGCCCGAGCCGTACACGGTCAGCGGCCTGCCGATCACGGCCTGCACGCAGAAACGGTTCAGGGCGGTGCCGAAGTACTCGTCGTAGTCGAAGCGGTTGATGAGCCGCGGGTCCATGGCGGTCTCGTCGGTCTCGATGCCGTAGACGACGCCCTGGTTGAGGTCCGTGGCGCGCGCGCCCCACATGCGGCAGGCGAAGTGGATGTTCGTCGAGTCGTGGACCTTTGAGCAGTGGTAGAGCGACGCGGGCAGCTTCGGGAAGGGAAGCGTGTCGCGCCTGCCGTTGTGCTCGATCTCGATGTACCCCTCCTCGATGTCGATGTTGGGGGTCCCGTACTCGCCCATCGTGCCGAGCTTGACCAGGTGCGAGTCGGGCGCGTGTTCACGCATCGCGAACAGCACGTTGAGCGTCCCGATGACGTTCAGCTGCTGCGTTTCCGTCGCCCGCGCGAGGTTCATCATCGAGAAGGGTGCCGAGGCCTGCTCGGCGTAGTGGACGATCGCGTCGGGCTGGAACTCGGCGATCGTGCCGACCATGAACTCCGGGTCGGCAACGTTGCCGCCGTAGAGGGTGAGGTCGTTGCCGCTAACCTCGCGCCAGGCGCGAAGTCGCTGGGGCAGGTCGCAGATCGGCGTCAGCGAGTCGCTTCCGAGTTCGCCGTGCCAGCGGCGGCGGGCGAAGTTGTCGACGAGCGCAACCTCGTGGCCGCCACGGGAAAAGTGCAGAGATGTGGGCCAGCCGAGATAGCCGTCGCCACCGAGAATAAGAATTCGCATGGGCGCATAGTATGGCGCCCGACCGATGGACGCCTCCGTACCAAAAGCGACATGAGCGCATCGACCAGTGAAATGACAGAGACGGGCCCGCCCGCCGACCTGATGGCCGAGGCCGAGGGCGTCCCGGTCACGTTCGGCGGCGAAGCCGTCCCGCCCGAGCGCCTCGGCGAGCTCTTCGCGGGCACCGTCGCGATCGTCGTCCCGGCCTACGAAGAGGCCGAGAACCTCGTCGAGCTGCTGCCCACGATCCCGGACACCGTGTGCGGCGTCGCGGCGCGGGTGCTCGTCGTCGACGACGGCTCGCCGGACGACACGACCGGCGTCGCGCTCGCGCAGGGCGCCGTCGTCGCGACCTTCCCGGCGAACCGCGGCGGCGGTGCCGCGCTGCGCTGCGGTTATGCGCTGATGATCCAGGCCGGCGCGCGCTGCGTCGTCACGATGGACGCCGACGGCCAGCACCTGCCGGAGGATCTCGAGCTGCTCGCGGCGCCGGTGCTGGAGGGCCGCGTGCAGCTCACGCAGGGCTCACGCGTGCTCGGCCACCGTGAGCCGGGCGTGTTCGCGCGCGAACTGGGGATCGCCCTCTTCAACCGCCTCGTCACGTTCCTCACGCGCACGAAGATCACCGACTGCTCGAACGGCTATCGCGGCATGGCCCCCGCGATGCTGCCCCACCTCGACCTGCGCCAACGCCAGTTCCACACCTCCGAGTTTCTGATCGAGGCGCTCACCAGGGGGTTCGTCGTCGAAGAGGTCCCCGTGACCGTCGTCCACCGCCTGCACGGCAAAACGAAGAAGCCGCCGACGATCCGCTACGGCTACGGCTTCTCGAAGGCGATCTTCCAGTCATGGCGGCGCTCGGTGCGCCGCCGCGCGCTCGCCAAGATCTCCTCGTCCGACGGCAAGCAGCCGGCCGGCGCGCCGCGCGGCTGAAACCTCAGAGCGCCGCTGGCGGGGGCCGGTGGATCCGCGCGATCACTGGCACGCTGCCGGGGCGGATCACGACGGCCTGCCCCACCGCGAGGTTCGCGATCTCCTCGGGCTCGATCCGCGGCACGAGCTCGCTGCGGCGCGCGCGGCGCCGCACGATCCGTGAGCGCAGCGGCCCCGCGCCCGTGTGGTATGTCGTCGTCCACTGCGCGTGCCGGCCGGCCAGGCGCGACACGAGCGCCGCGGAGTCCGGCACGAGCTGGCGGTGGGCGATGACCGTGCCGACGTTGCCGAGCACCTGGTCGCGGATCGAGAATCCCGCGGCGCCGCGCAGGTCGGCGAACTCCTGCGCGCCGAGGACGAGCGTTATGCCCGCTGAACGGGCGCGGCCGAAAAGACGCGCGACGGCCGCAGCGGCGACGGCGGCGAACTCGTCGACCACGACGACGGCGTCGAGGGGGTCGCGCTGTGCTCGCGCGCTGATCGCGACGAGGTCGCAGATCAGCGCCGTGCCGAGCATCCGCGCGAGAAGCGGGCGCCGGTCGGCGTCGAGGCGGACGTAAACGACCGCGCGTTCGCGCAGCGCCGTCTCGAGTTCCAGCGCGCCCGCCCCGGATGGCTCGAGCCACTCGCCGAGCTCTGACTCGACGAGCACGGCGAGCCGGTCGCGCACCCCGGCGAGCTCGCGCAGCTGCCGTTCGGTGAGTCCGTCCAGGTAGGCGTGAGTGACCGTCGCCTGCGGCTCGGCGAGCGAGCGCACCGTCTCCTCCAGGCGGCGCGGGTCCATATGCTCGAGCAGGGACGCGGGCGTTATCACGACGCCCGCGCCGCGCATAGCGCGCGCCGCATGGCCCAAGTAGCGCTGTGCCTGGCGCAGGTAGTGCGGCTCGGTGAAGTCCTCGGCCGCGAGCGCCTTGTCGGCGACTTCGGCGGCCGAGCCGACGGCGTACGGGTTATAGGCGAGCGGGCCTTCCGGAGTCCACTCGGCGAAGCGAGCGCCCCGGCGGCGGGCGGCGTCCGCGAGCGCGGCGCGCAGATCGGCGTCTCCCTTCGGGTCGATGGCGACTGCGGCGCGGCCGGCGGCGACGAGGTTGGAGCAGATCCAGGCCTCGCTCACGGTCTTGCCCGAGCCGGTGGCGCCGACGACGAGCACGTGCGATCCGGCCTTGGCGCCCACGCCGATGGGCACGGGCCGCCCGTCGTGCGAGACGCCCGCGACGAGCTCGCCGCCCCCGGCGACCTCGCCGAGCAGCTGGCGCGCGGGCGCGCCGCGGCGCTCCATCCGCGCTCCCGCGTACGCCGCGACGCAGGCAGCCAGCCACAACGGCAGGGTCACGCCGGTTCCGCGCAGCAGGAGCCCCGCCGGAAACGCCGCGAGCGCCCAGATCCAGCGCATGCCGAGCGCGCGCAAGAGCCACGCCGCGCACCAGCCCGCGCCGCCGACGACGCACGCGGCGGGCAGCATCGCTTCGACGAGCGCGGCGATCACCGCTCTGCGCGCAGCGCGGCGTGCACGGCCGCCGTCTCGTGCAGCGCCACGACGCGCACGCGGGCACCGGCACGCGAACCGGCGACGGCGCGCCGGAGCGCCCGCGCCGCGCCGGGCGCGGCGAGGTAGATGACGCCGTCGAGGTGCCGCGCGCGGGCGTAGGCGGTGCAGATCCGCTCGAGGCGCCGCGGCGACTTGACGGTCAGCTCGACCTCGAGCGCGACGCGCCGGCGACCCGCGAGCGCGAGCAGGTCGGGGCGGTGCAGCGCCGCACCGCTGCCGAGCGGCACGCTGCCGAGCAGCCTCTCCTCGCGGCGCTCGCGCAGACGGAACTCGCGCTCGCCGAGCAGCTCGAGGCCGCCGCGGCCGAGGGCGGCGGCGACGCGCGAGACCGCGCCCTGGTGCACGAAGTTCGCGGGCCCGAGGCGCTGCACGGCGGCGCCGCCGAACCCGCACCAGCGCAGCCCTTCGGGGGTCGCCGCGTAGAGACCCGGCTGGCGGTGGAGGACCCGGTGCACCGACAGCAGACGCTCCCCGACCAGCGTCCTCATGCGCCGGTAGACGGAGCGCTCGTCGACGCCGAAGCGCACCGCGACGTCGAGCGCGCTCGCGGCCCCGAGCCCGGAGATCCAGGCCACTATCTCGCGGTCACGCGCGCTCAGCACGGTCCTATCCCGCGGTCCTGTCGGTCCATCTACGTCGATGTCGTCACGAGCGCTCCCTCGACCCCCCCGCCCGCCGGCGCGCGTAGGCTGACTGCGTGGACGACGACGAGCTCCTCGCGGCCTTCGACGAACTGCGCCGGCACCCGCGCGCGGACGAGGCCGGCGGCCGGATCGAACGGACCGACCACGTGCTGCGCGAGATCCACGCCGACTGGCGCGGTGTGACGTGGAGCGATCTCGCGGGCGCCGACGTCGACACCGTGATCGCGGAGCAGATCGCGGCGTTCGCCGCCGTCGGCGGCGCGTGGGAGTGGAAGCTCTACTCCTACGATTTGCCGGCCGACCTGCCGCACCGGTTGCTCGCCGCCGGCTTCAGGGCCGAAGAGGAGGAGACGGTGATGGTCGGCGACCTCGAGCGGCTCCCGTTCCGGTTCGACCCGCCGGCGGGCGTCGAAGTCGTGCGCGTCGCCGACGAGGCCGGCATCGCAAAGATGACCGCCGTCCAGGCGGACGTGTTCGGCGCCGCCCACGCCGAGACCGGGGCGGCGACGCTCGCGGCGATCCGCGAAGAGCCCCCGGGGGCCGCGGCGCTCGTGGCGATCGTGGACGGCGCGCCGGTCGCGGCGGGCCGTATCGCGCTGCACCCCGGCACGGGCTTCGTATCGATGTGGGGAGGCGGGGTCGTCGCCGACCAGCGCCGCCGCGGCGTGTTCCGCGCCCTGCTCAGCCGCGCACGCGCGATCGCGCTGGACGCCGGCTACCGCTACGCGTACGCGGACGCGGGTCCGCAGAGTGAGCCGATTTTCAGGCGCCTGGGGTTCGTTGCGCTGTGTAAGACGACGCCGTACGTGATGCGGCCCGCCGGCGAGGACGGCTAGCGCCCCGCGGGCGGGTCAGTGCGTACGCGAGCTCTCGGGGTACCGCGGGAGCCCGTCGTCGGGGAGCGGCTCCCAGCTCGCCGCGTAGGCGACGAACTGGTGCAGCTGCGGGCGCACCCCGGGGTCTCCGTCGACGGCGCCGAGCCGCACGGCGATGCGATCCGGGTCCTCGGGGTCCGAGCTGTAGAGCGCCGAGCCGCACTCGCCGCAGAACCACTTCGCCCAGCCCCCCTCGGGCCGCCACGCCCGCAGGCTCTCCTCGCCCGCGAGGATCCGGAAGCTGCCCGGCTCGGCCCGCGCGTTCGCGGACGACCCCGTGCCGGTGCGCCGCTGGCAGCGCGTGCAGTGGCAGTACAGCGCCCCGCCCAGCGGGGCGCTCACCTCGAAGCGCACGGCGCCGCAGCCACATCCGCCGGTGATCCGCTCGGGGGCGGCCATCGCGCCGATCGTAGCCGCGCGGCGGCGAGCCGTCCCCCGCCGCGTCGCACGCGTCCATCCGGGCGCCGCCGCGAGCGCGCAAAACAGCCGAAATGCTGGGGTTTCTTGTGACAGCTCTCACCCGCGCGCACCTCCGCTGCTGGTAGAAACTGGGGACACGCCCACGCGCCGGCACGCGATGGAGACGGGACGGAGAAGCGCGCAGCCGGGGCGCCGTGTCGGACGGATCACGACACACGGATGACGCTCCCCGCCCCAGGGGAGAGCAAGGAGACTGGAGAATGCGCCGTACCCCCTACCTTCCGGCAGCAGTGCTGGCCGCCATCGGATCGCTCTGCCTTTTCAGCGCAAGCGCGTCGGCGGCCCCCGACCACGGCGCCGGGCACACCAAGACCGCGAAGCTCCACTACGAAAAGCAGACCACTACGCACTTCGAAGTGGAATACGAAAACGAAGAGTTCTACGGCCGCGGCATGGTGCGCTGCGTCGGGCGGCACCAGACGAGCGAAAGGAAGGGCTTCCCGGGCGATGAAACCGGCGGCGGACGCGACATCGAGCGCTGCCACACGGTCAACGGCGAGAAGTTCGAAAAGCTCGTCGGCGGCGAGGAAGGGGTGCGCGAATTCCCGGGCCCCGAGAACGTCTGGGAATCGGACTACTTCCTGTTCGTCAAGCACGAGAGCGGCGTGCGGACGTACAACATGACCTACAGGGTCGCGAGGAACGACAAATCGTTCAAGGTGATCGCCACCTACAACGAATAGGCGGCGAGACCCCGCTGGTCGGATCGAGGGGCGCCCGCGTTTCGCGGGCGCCTTTTTTCTGCGCCCGCGGCCCCGCGCACGGTCGCGGATCGGGGCGAAACGGCGGCTAGACTCCGGCCGCGATGATGGGCTCGAGGACCGGCGGACGGCGCGTTGGCCACTGACGCTTCGACGCAGCGCGCGGCGCCGGTCGTGCGGCACCGGGGCTGGCAGGTGATCGTCGCCTACAGCCTCGTCTGCGCCGGCACACAGTTGCTCTGGCTCACGTTCGCGCCAATAACGACGGAGTCCGCGCGCCACTACGGCGTCTCGGTGACCGCGATCGGCTGGCTCGCCGAGATCTTCCCCCTCCTCTACGTCGTCCTCGCCATCCCCGCCGGGCTCCTGTTGGACCGCGCGTTCCGGCCCACGCTCGCCGCCGGAGCGGCGCTCGTCACCGCCGGGGGCCTGATCAGGCTCGGCGGCCCGGCCTTCGCGTGGGCGCTCGCGGGCCAGTTCGTCGTGGCCGTCGCGCAGCCGATCGTGCTGAGCGCGGTGAGCAAGCTCGCCGGCGAGTATCTGCCGCGCGAGGAACGCGCCGCGGGCATCGCGGTCGGCTCCGCCGGCTCCTTCGCCGGCATGGTGGTCGCGCTCGTCCTCGGCCCGACCGTCGGCGGCCACGGCCAGATCGAACGTCTGCTCCTCGTCGAGGCGATCCTCGCGCTGCTGCCCGCGCTGTGGCTCATGGTGCTGCTGCGCCGCGCCGGGCAGGAGAGCGACGAGCACGCCGCGATCGAGGGCAACGCAGCGAGGGCCCTGTGGGCGCTGCCGGCGATGCGCACGTACTGCGGGCTCGCCTTCGTCGGCTTCGGCATCTTCGTGGCGCTCGCGACATGGCTGCAGCAGCTGCTGCAGCCAGCCGGCGTCAGCGAACAGCAGGCCGGGGCGATGCTCGTCGGCATGGTCGTCGCCGGCATCGTCGCGTGCGCCGTGCTGCCCGCGCTCGTCGCCCGCCGCGGCGCCGAGCGGCCGTTCATGCTCACCGCGGTCTTCGTCGCCTGCGGCGGCTGCGCCGTCCTCGCCGTCGGCTCGCACATCGCCGTGTGGGCGACGGCGCTGGCGGTGATGGGCGTCCTTCTTTTGCCGGCGCTGCCGGTGATCCTCACGAGCGCGGAGCAGATGGCGGGGCCGGCCGCCGGCACCGCCGGCGCGATCGTCTGGCTCGCCGGCAACCTCGGCGGGATCGTCATCGCGCTCGTCGCGCAGGCGCTCGTCCATCACCCCGACGCCGCGTTCCTCGCGCTGGCCGTCGTCGCGCTCGGCGGCCTGCCGCTCGCGCGGCGCGTGAGGCCGGTCGTCGTCGCGGACGCGTCGCCGCTCACGCTCACGCGCTAGGGCCCGTCCCGCGCAGGCGTCGGTAAGCTCGTGCGGTGGCCGAGCGCTCGCTGATCGAGGGGCCCGGGGGCCGTGCGCTCGAAGTCGAGACCGCGGGGCCCACCGACGGCGCCGTCGTGCTGCTGCAGCTCGGGACGCCGTGCGCGGGGCGCCTGTCGCGGGCGATCGTCGCTGCGGGCGAGGAACGCGGACTGCGCCACGTCACCTACTCGCGTCCGGGCTACGCGCGCTCGACGCGCGTGGCGGGCCGCGGCGTCTCTGACTGTGTCGCCGACGTCGCCGCCGTCGCCGACGCGCTCGGGGTGCGCAAGTTCTACACGGTGGGCCTCTCGGGCGGCGGGCCGCACGCTCTCGCGACGACGGCGCACCTCGGCGACCGCGTGCTCGCGGGCGCCGTGATGGGCAGCGTCGCGCCGCAGGACGCGGAGGGGCTCGACTGGTCTGCCGGCATGGCGCCCGAGAACCTCGCCGAGTTCGGCGCCGCGCGCGAGGGGGAAGACGCGCTGCTCGCGTTCCTGGAACGCGAGGCGCAGGGCATGCGCGGCGCGACGGCGGATCAGCTGCGCGACGCGCTCGGCGAGCTGATCTCGCCGCCCGACCGTGACGCGATGACCGGCGAGGGCGCGGCGTTCCTGGTCGACTGCATGCAGGGCGCGCTGTCGACAGGCGTGTGGGGATGGTTCGACGACGACGTCGCGTTCGAACGCGACTGGGGCTTCTCGGTGAGCGTGATCGACAGGCCGTTCACGGTCTGGCACGGCGAACAGGACACTTTCGTGCCGCCGTCACACGGGCGCTGGCTCGCCGAACGGATACCCGGGGCAAGGCTCCAGCTCGAGGAAGACGACGGCCACCTGTCGCTGCTGCTGGGGCGTTACGGCGACGTCCTCGACAGCCTCTTGCCCGAGGAGACCGAGCGGGGCGCCTACTTCTAGTCGCGGCGGCGCCGGCCGTGGCGGCTGAGCGCGACCGAGCTCGTCGCGAGCGCCCGCGCGAGGACGTTGCGCGTCATCCGCACGATCGCCGGGCTCGCGTGCGCCGGCATGTTCGCGGTGGCGCCCTCGATCGGGTTGAGCCCGTAGAGCCAGCCGAGCATTCCCGCGGCGAACACGAGGGCCCCGGACGGCGCGGTGAAGAGCGTCGTTTCGCCGATGTTGCCGGTGTGGGCGATGCGCCGGCACGTCGCGTCGACGCTTTCGCCGACCGTCTCGACGTTGGGCGGCGTGAAGGAGTCGCGCTGGTCGAGCTCGTAGCCGGCGATCCCCGGCACGGTGCTGCGGGCGGTGAGGCCGGTGCCCTGGAAGAGCCAGCGCGGCGTCAGCGTCGGGTCCGGGCGCCAGCGGAAGTACCTGTAGTCAGGCGGCCCCGTCGGCTTGGAGCGCGGCGTGATGCAGCCGTCGTACGCGCTGCCGGTGAGCGGCGCGCCGCCGAACGGGAAGAGTCCGGTCGGTTCGACTTTGTCCGGGTCGACGTTTTCGTTCTGCTTGTAGCTCGTGATCGTCCGGAAGGGCGCGCCCGGATCGCTTGAGTTGCTGCCCGCGGACTCGTAGCGCACGCGCCATGCCGCCGTGTCCGAGCTCAGGAAGAGCAGGCTCGTGCCGCGTTCCCGCGCTTCCATGAACGCTTCGTACTGGGACGTGGACCAGTACTCGGAGTGACCGGAATCGATCACGACGCTCGCGCCGCGCAGCTGACTGGGTTCTTCGGCGATCGAGAAGTCGGTCGTGTAGCCGACGGGGTAGCCGTAGCGCTCGAGGAACCGCACGAGCGCCACGTCGCGCATCAGGAATTCGCCGGCGCCGGTGTCGCTCTCGGGCGCGGCGTCGTCCTCGTACGGCCGGTCGAACGACACTTCGTACCCCTGCGTCGTGCCGCCGAACGCCGTCAGCGGCAGGCCGTCCGGGTAAAGGCTGTCTCCGCCCCAGAAGTTGTACGCCTGGTAGGTCGACATCGGGATCTGCACGAGGATCCGCGGCGGCGTGGAGGGGCGCAGCACGAACATGCAGTCGGCCTCTTCGCCCGTGTCGGTGCTCATCTTCACGATGTAGACGCCGCTCGTCAGGTCGCTCGGGATCTGGAACGTGAACGTCGGCTGCCAGTCGCATTCGGTGATCCCGCTGAGCGTGTCGTGGATGCACGGCGCCTGCGCGACCGCGGGCAGAAGCCCCGTCGCCATCACGAGCCGGCCGCCGGTGCCGTCATACCAGCCGACGCGGTAGAGGTTGAGCGAGACGAACTTGGCGTCGGGCGCGTTGACGTAGACCGTCTCGGTTTCGCCCGCCCGCGGCGCCTGGTTGGAGACGTAGCCTTCGACGTCGCCGACCACCTCGCCGCCGAACGTCGAGTCGCCTGCAAGACGCCAGCTCGACGTGCCGACGAGCTGGTTTTCTTCGAGCACGCTCGCGGCGTGGGCCCGCGGCGCCGCGTACCAGCGCGAGCCTCCCGGCGGGATCGGCGGCGCGATCGAGGCGAGCGGGCCGCGGTGCACGATCCGCCGCGCGTCGCGGTGACGCGCCGCCGCGCTGTGGGATGCGGCTTCGGCCGCGGCGGGTATCGAGCAGACGCTCGCCACCGCGGCCGCAACCCCAAGAAGGAGGGCTGGGGTGCGCCGAAGCACGCAGCCGAGGCTAGCGCTGGCCGGCGAGGGGCGTCAAACGGCAACCGCCGGGGGACCGCGGGGGTGCGCTCAGGGCTGCGGCGCGGCGGGCACCGCGGGCGCTGGCGCGGCGGCGATGACCTTCAGTTCGGCGAGCGGCGCCGCGCCGCGGCGCTCGATCGCGGCGCACAGCTCGCGCGCGCGACCGCGCATCCGTTCGACGTTCGCGAGCTTTATCGCCTCGTAGCCCCGCACGAGCTCCGGCAGCTCGGCGACGGCGACGACGAGCGCCGCGTTGCGCCGCTCGAGTGCGCCGATCGCGCCGTCGACGAGCGCGCGGTACTCGCCTACGAGCGCGCGCTCGGTGCGCCGGACGGTCGTGTGGCCGAACGGGTCCAGCCTGCTTCCACGCAGCCGGCGCAGCGAGCGCAGCAGCTTGAAGAGCGGTTTCGCGGTGCGCTTCAGGCGCAGCTTTCGCTTCATGCCGAGCGCGCGCAGAAGCGGCGGGTGAAGGAGGACCGCGATGTTCGCGCCGGCGCCGAACTCGTGCTCGAGCTTGGCGCGCTCGAACGCGTCGAGGTGAAGGCGCGCAACCTCGTACTCGTCCTTGTAGGCCATGAGCTTGAAGAGGCCGCGGGCGTATGCCGTCGCGACTGGCGCGCGGGCGTCGCCGGTGCGCTCGGCCTCGGCGGCAGCGACGCGCGCGACGTCGCGCGCGTACGCCCGCGCGTACGCGCCGTCCTGGTAGGCGAAGAGTTCGGGGACGAGCCGCTCGAGCTCGGCCCGGACGGGCGCCGGCACGTCGACCTCCGCGAGAATCCGCTCGACGGCCGCGGGCCGCGCCGCGTCGGGCCTCGCCGGCGCGGAGGCTGACAGCGCCGCGTCGAGGGCGGCGGGGTCCGCGACGGCGGCGCGGCCCCAGCGGAACGCGGCGAGGTTCGCGTCGACGGCGGCGCCGTTCATCTCGATCGCCTCCTCGATCGCGGCGGCGTCGAGCGGCAGGCAGCCGTGCTGGAACGCCGCCCCGACGAGCAGCATGTTCGCGGGCATGTGGTCGCCGAAGAGCCGCTCGCTGATCGCCTCGGCGTCGAGCGTGACAGCGTCCTCGCCGCGCGACGCGCGGCGCACGCGCTCGATGAGGCGGCCGCCGTCGGCGGCCGGTGAAGCCGGGTCGGTCACCATCGACGCCGTCGGGGTGACGCCCGTGTTCAGCACCGCGACCGAGCGCGCGCAGTCGAGCGTCGCGAGCGTCTCGGCTGTCGCGGCGCCGAGCAGGTCGAAGCCGAGGAGCACGTCGACGGCGCCGGCGCTCGCTCGCACCTGGCCCTTCGGGGGCGCCGGCGCGAGGCGCAGGTCGGAGATGACCGGTCCGCCCTTCTGCGCGAGTCCGGTCTGCTCGATGCCCGCGGCGTGGCGCCCCTGCAGGTGCGACGCCATCTGCAGCACCGCGGAGACGGTCACAACGCCGGTGCCGCCTACGCCGGCCATGCGGATCAGCACCTCGTCGGGCGTGCGCCGCGTCGGCTGCGGCAGCGCCGCGGGTGGCTCTGGGATCTCGCGCGGGCGGCGCCGCGGGTCGGGCGTGACGAGCATGAAGGACGGGCAGTCACCAGCCAGGCACGTCATGTCCTGGTTGCAGGAGCTCTGGTGGATCCGCGTCTTGCGCCCGAACTCGGTCTGGACGGGGATCACGGAGACGCAGCTCGACTTTTCGCCGCAGTCGCCGCACCCCTCGCAGACCCGCTCGTTGATCCAGGCCCGCTCGACGGGCGCCGGCAGCCTGCCGCGCTTTCGCATGCGGCGCTTCTCGGTCGCGCAGAGGTCGTCGTGCAGGAGCACGGTGACGCCTTCGATCGCGGCGAGTTCGCGCTGCGCGTCCTGGAGCTCGTCGCGGTGGCGGACCTCGGCGACGGGGTCGAGCTCGACGCCGTCGTAGGCGTCGGGGTCGGGCGTGGTGACGACGACGCGCTTCACGCCCTCCAGGGCGAGCTCGCGGACGAGATCGGGCACGGAGAGGTTGCCGGGCGGTCGCTGCCCGCCGGTCATCGCCACCGCCCCGTTGTAGAGCAGTCGGTAGGTGATGTTGACGTTCGCCGCGACGGCGGCGCGGATCGCGAGCGAGCCGGAGTGGTGGAAGGTGCCGTCGCCTAGGTTCTGGATGAAGTGCGGCTCCGAGGTGAAGGGCGAGAGGCCGATCCACTGGGCGCCCTCGCCGCCCATCTGCGGCATCCCCACGAGCTGTCCGCGCCGCTCGGGCGTCTCGAGCGCGATCATCGTGTGACAGCCGATGCCCGCGCCGACGATCTGGTCGGCGTCGGCGCGCGTCGAGACGTTGTGCGGGCAGCCCGAGCAGAAGGTGGGGACGCGCCGGATCACGTCCAGCTCGGCGGGCCCCGGGCGCGCCGCGGCGTGCGCCCGCTCCGGAACGATGCCGGCGGGCAGCACGCGCGCGAGCGCCGACGCGACGTCGTCGGCGCCGACCGCGCCGCGGACCGGCAGGAGCGGCCTGCCCTCGGCGTCCTCTTTGCCGATCACGAGCGGCTGCGCCGGCTTGCGGTAGAGCGCCTCCTTCACCTGCGTCTCGATGAACGCCAGCTTGTCCTCGACGACGAAGACCGTCTCGACGCCGGCGGCGAATTCGGCGACGGCGTCGCCGGCGAGCGGCCATGGCATGCGCAGCTGAACGACCCGTACGCCCGCCCGCTCGAGCGCGTCCTCGCCGATGCCGAGGTCCTCGAGGGCGCGCACCAATGCCTGGTACGCGAGGCCGGCGGCGATCAGCGCGACGCGCGGCCGCGACGGCTCGAACGTGACGCGGTTCAGGGCGGCGGCGCGCGCGTACTCCCGCGCCCGCGTGAGGCGCGCGGTGAGCAGGTCCTGCTCGGCGTCGAGGTTCGTCGGCGGGAGCAGGACGGCGGGGCGCGTCGCCGCGCGACGCGGCAGGTCGGGGATCTCGCCGAGCGCCTCGCCGGCGAGGATCGTGGCCGAGGCGTCGGCGACGTCGGCGACGATCTTCAGGCCGCTCCAGAGGCCCGCGTGGCGGGAGAGCTCGACGGCGTGCAGCCCGAGCGCGACGATTTCGGCGACCGAGCCGGGCGCGAGGAGCGGCATGGTCAGGCTGCGGCACATCGGCTCGCAGGAGCTCGGCACCGTCGACGACTTGCTCGTCGGGTCGTCTCCGATCAGCGCGACGGCCCCGCCGAGGGGTGCGGTGCCGCTGAGCGTGCTGTGGCGGATCGCGTCGGCGGCACGGTCGAAGCCGGGGCTCTTACCGAACCAGAAGCCGGTCACGCCGTCCCTGGTGCGCCCGTCGAGCTCGCCGAGCAGCTGCGTGCCGCCGACCGCGGTCGCGGCGAGCTCCTCGTTGATCGCGGGCTGGAAGACGATGCCGGCGGGGCCCGCGATGTCTCGGGCGTGCACGAGCTCGCGGTCAAGGCCCCCCAGCGGGGAGCCGGGGTAGCCGCTCACGAAGACGGCGGTGTTCAGCCCCCGGTCACGGTCGCGGCGGCGCAGGTCCAGCATCGCCCGGACGAGCGCCTGGATGCCGCTGATCATGATCGCGCCGCACTCGGCGGTGTAGCGATCGTCGAGCGACACGGCGCGCCGGGCAGGCGCGTCGCTGATCACGCGCCGACCCCCGTGAACTCGCCGGCGCGGGCGTTCTCGACCGTTGCGCGCGCGATGTGTTCGGCGAGCGCACAGGGCGTGATGCCCACGCGGTCAGAATCGGCGAGCAGGCAGTGCACGCGGTCCCCGATGCGTTCGACCTCGGCGCGCAGCCTCTCTTCGTCGTAGGCGGAGCGCACCGCGTGGATGTGGATCACGCCGCCGGCATTGACGACGAAGTCCGGCACGTATGTGATCCCGCGGGCCGCGAGCCCGTCCGCGTCGGCGGGATCCGCGAGCGTGTCGTTGGCGGCGCCAGCGATGATGCGGCACTGCAGGCGGGGGATCGACGTCTGCGACACGACGCGCGCGACGGCGCACGGTGCGAACACGTCGCAGGGGGCGATCAGGGCGTCCTCGGCGTGGACCACGCGTCCGCCGACGGCTTCGGCGACGGCGGCGGCGCGGTCGCCGTCGACGTCCGCGAGCGAGACGTGCGCCCCTGCCGATGAGAGGTCGCGCGCGAGGGCTGCGCCGACGTGGCCCGCCCCCTGGATCACGACGCTGATGCCTTCGATGCCGCTGCGGCGGTCGACCTGTTCGACGGCGGCTTTCACGGCGCAGGCCACGCCGAGGGCGGTCCAGGGCGAGGGGTCCTCGTCCGAGCAGGAGACCTCGGTGCCCGTGTCGGCGATCAGCGCAAGGTCGGCGGGGCTCGTACCCATGTCGACGCCGGGCAGATAGGCGCCGCCGGTGCGGCCGATGAACTCGCCGAAGCGGCGCATCAGCTCGCTGCGGTCGACCCCCGGGTCGGGCGCGAGGATCACGGACTTCGCGCCGCCGAACGGCAGCTCCGCGAACGCGTTCTTGAGCGTCATCGCGGCCGCGAGGCGCTGCGCCTCGACGATCGCGTCCCCGTCGCTCGGGTAGGCGCGCATGCGGATGCCGCCAAGCCCCGGACCACGCGTGGTGTCATCGACCGCGATCGCGGCGCGCAAGCCGACTCCTTCGTCCCGACAGATCACCAGCTGCTCGGACTTCCAAAAGTCGACCATCTTCGGCCCCTCTCCCAGTAGACGGTATGTTCCAATCGACACAAGCACAGCGGAGGGACGGTAAGCACCTCAACTTCAGTCATCGTGCGCGCAAAGGAGGATTTGTTGCGCGTATCGAGCGTTTCGCGCACGTTACGTGCGGCGGCCGCTATCTTGAAGCCATGACGCAACCAGTCTTGCTCGACGAGACTGACCACCGGATCCTCGAGCTCCTGAGCGAGGACGCAAGGCGCACCGTGGCCGACATCGCCGCGCGCGTCGCACTCTCCCCCGCCCCGGTCAAGCGGCGAATCGACCGGCTCGCCCGCCTCGGGGTCATCAAGGGCTACACCGTCGTGCTGGACCACGCCAAGATCGGCGAGTCGATCGAGGCCTTCACCGAGCTGCGTTTCGCCGGCTCGGGCGACGTGGACGAGATCGTCGCAACAGTCGCCGCGCTTCCCGAGGTGCAGGAGGTCTACACGCTCGCGGGCGACACCGACGCGATCGTGCGCACGCGCGTCGACGACGTCGAGCACCTCAAGCGCGTCGTCAACGTCCTGCGACGCAGCGGGAAGATCACCGGCACGAGGACGCTCATCGTGCTCGACCGCTGGGCCCGCGACGCCGGCAGCGACTTCGCGGCGCCTTCGCGCTAGGCGATGAACCTCGGCGTGCCGGTCGCCGAGACATCTTGACGTTCGGCGGGCACGAACGCGACCCGAGCCGTCGGCTCGACGCGGCTCGCGTGCTCGAGAAGGCGGCCCGGGCCGGGGGCGCGACACCGACCCTCGCGCGCCCGGCCCGGAAGCTCACCCGCCCTGCGCGAGGAGCGCGGGACGCGACGAGGCGCGCGTCGCCTCCTCCGTCGAGATCGGCGCCACTCACGCCCGGCAGGACGGCCGCTCAATGGGCATCGTCATCCCGCTCGCCCCGGCGGACGATCTCGGCAATCTCGCGTCCGATGCCGATCCTGGGCCCGCCGATCAGCTCCCACGCACGCGCGATTCCAATCAGGAAACAGACGACGACGAGCGCGGCGATCGTACGGACCGTGCCGCCGTCGCCGGGGTGGGCGACGACGTCGAGCCCGGCAAGGAGCTGAAAGACGAACGTCGACGCGAGGCCTACCAGAAACGCGGCGTCGCGCGCTGTGCGCCAGCTCGGTCCGTTCGGTCGGAGCATCTCAATCGACGACGCGGCAACAAACGACAATCCGATCAGCGCGACAACGACAGCTGCCCATCCGATCTTCTCCCCGGGGATGAGCGCGAACAGCGAAATAGCCAAGGCGTTGACGAACGATGTGAGGGCGGTTGACGCGCGGACGCGGAAGATCGGTGAATCGACGGTGTCGGCGAGATGCTCGCGCGAGACCGAGATCGCCACGAAAAGGAGCCCGATAAGCGCACCCGCGACACCCGCCGAAGCCAGAAAGAAGTCATGAAGGCCAGCCGGCGTCACTGAGAACGGTCCCTCTCGCTCCAGTCGTAGCAGGGATCGGCGGGGGTGCGTCGCGGCCCGGCCGGCGCTGTCGGCCGGGACGTTAGCCACCACGTTCTACTCCAACGCGAACGGCGGCTCTTCGAAGTTTTCGACGGCGGTGGGCTCCTAGTGCGCCCAACCACGGGCGCGGGCGGGCGCCGACCGAGTCGGGAGTGCACCTCGGGGGAGGAAGAGCTCGAGGCGTTTACTGAGCGGCCCATCGCTCGGGCTCGCCGCACGGCAGCTGTCCTCGTTTGGAGCTGCCCACCGAGGGGCCAAGGTACCGTCCCGGTCCGTCTAATCGCGGACCGGGACGGTGTTCCCTGGCGCAACGGATCTCTCTATTTCTGCAGCCAGAACGAGTCGATGAAATTGCCTTCCAGGATGACTTCGCCCGGTTCACCCGACGTTCCGTAGCCGGTCCCGTCTTTGATCGCGTACCAGTTGAACGCGCTGTAGGCGCATCTCGAGTCGTCGAAGTCGGTGACTTTGGGCTTCGTCTTTGGAACGGTCTTGTACGTGCCGCCGTCGCAGTGATCGACCTGGTGATTTTCTGGGAGAACATGGACTGATCCTTCTTGTGCGATGTTGATCGTGGGGTTAGCGGCTTGTTCCACGATGCGCGACCGCCCTGTGGGCCGCATGAGGCTCACCGAAGGTTTGTGTATGAGCTCACGACCGCCGCCGAGCTCCCGCGTGCAGTGCCCATTCGACGGACGTTTACGCTTGATGCGATGGATCAGATCCCTTCGATCGGCGATCTGCTGGAAACCCGCGCGAGCGAGGCGATGGCGCTCAACGACCGCTATCTGAACCCTCAGGTCGGCCGCATCGTGCGCACCCTGGGCCTGGACAGGACGTGGTCTGGCGGCGAGGGCCCGTACCTCATCGATTCCGACGGCCGGCGCTACCTCGACCTGATCGGCGGCTACGGAGTGTTCGCGCTCGGCCGCAGCCACCCCGACGTGATCGAGGCAGTCAACGAAGTGCTCACCGCGCGCACGGCCAACCTCCCGCAGCTCGGGGTGACACTGCTGAGCGGCGTGCTCGCGGAGCAGCTGCTGGGACGCGCTCCCGCCAGCGTCGCCGCGATGGTTCCCGCGAACACCGGCACCGAGGCCGTCGAGGCGGCGATCAAGATCGCGCGCGCGGCCACCGGCCGCCAGCGCGTGCTCTATGCCGACCACGCCTTTCACGGGCTCACGCTGGGGGCGCTGTCGCTCAACGGCAACGGGGAGTTCCGCGAGGGGTTCGGGCCACTGCTGCCGGGATGCGAGAGCGTCCCGTTCGGTGACACCACGGCGCTCGAGCGCGAGCTCGAGCGCGGCGACGTTGCCGCGCTGATCCTCGAGCCGATTCAGGGCAAGGGAGTGAACATCCCGCCCGACGGCTACCTGGCGGACGCTCAGCGCCTGTGCCGACAGTCCGGCGCGTTGTTCGTCTGCGACGAGGTGCAGACCGGCGTGGGCCGCACCGGACGCTTCCTGGCGCTCGAGCACTGGGACCTGGCCCCGGACATGATCTGCCTCGCGAAGGCGCTGTCGGGCGGACTGGTCCCGATCGGCGCGCTGCTGGTCTCCCGCGAGGCTTTCGACCGCGTATTCGACGGCATGGAGCGCGCCGTGCGACACGGCTCCACGTTTGGCGGCAACGACCTCGCGGCCGCCGCCGCGATCGCGACCCTGCGGGTGATCGATCGCGACCGCGTGATCGCGCACACGCAGAGGATGGGCGAGCTGCTGCTCGAGCTGACGCGCCCGCTCGCCCAGCGCTACGAGACGGTGCGCGACGTGCGCGGCATGGGCTTGATGTGGGCGATCGAGTTCGGCCCTCCGGCCGGGGCAAGCGGGCGCTCGCTCTTCCGTGCGCTGGAGCGCGCACAGCCCGGCCTGTTCGCGCAATTGATCACCGTGCCGCTCTTCCACGAGCACCAGATCCTCTGCCAGGTTGCCGGGCACCGAATGAACGTCGTCAAGGCGCTGCCGGCGCTGGTGATCGAGGAGGACGAGGCGCGCCGTTTCGCCGCGGCCCTGGAGCAGGTGATCGCGGACGCCGAACGTATGCCGCTCGCGATGGCGCGCCTGGCGCGCACCCTGGCGAGCGGGACAGCGCGATCATGGCTCACGCCGCGCAGGGCCGGCGCACGGTGAGGGCGCTCGTGACCGGCGCGGCCGGATTTATCGGCGGGCACGTGGTCAGCGTCCTCGCCGCGCAGGGGGCCACGGTCCGGGCCTTCGATCGACACCCACCCCCCGCCGCGCTCGACTCCAGCGAGGTGGAGTTCGTGCGAGGCGACGTGCTCGACGCGGACTCCGTACGCCGAGCCGTAGAGGGATGCGACGCGGTCTTTCACCTCGCGGCCGTGTACAGCTACGCGCGAGCCGACGCGTCGCTCATGCAGGCCGTGAACGTCCGCGGCACCCAGACCGTGCTCGACGCGGCGCTGCGCGGACAGCGCCGGCGCGTCGTGCACACGAGCTCCTGCGCCACCTGCGGCCCCGTAAGGGGGCGCCACGCCACCGAGCGGGACTTCCCACCCGGCGCAGAGCTCGTCGTTCCGTACAAGCGCACCAAGCTCGAAGGTGAGCGCCTTGCGCTACGCGCGGCGCGCGAGGGCGGGGACGTCGTGATCGTCAACCCGACCGTCCCGGTCGGCCCCGGCGACCTGCGTCCAACGCCCACCGGGAAGATGGTCGCCGACGTCGCTGCCGGCCGCGCCCGGGGATACCTGGCCCGCAGCGCGCTCAACGTCGTCGCCGTCGAGGACGTAGCCCGCGGGCACTCGCTCGCGTTCGAACTGGGGCTCTCAGGCGAGCGCTACCTCCTGGGTGGCGAGGACATGACAATGCACGAGATCTTCGCCGCAGTCGCACGCGCGGCCGGTCGCCCCGCGCCTCGCATCCCCGTCCCCTGGAGAGCGGCATACGCCACAGCGCTCGTGCTCAGCACTGCCATCCGGGTCGCCGGTCGCGAACCAGAGCTTTTAGTGCTCGACGAGGTAAGGGCCGGACGCCTGCCACACCTGTTCGACGACAGCAAGGCCCGCCTGCAGCTTGGCTACGAGTCGCGCCCCGCCCGCGAGGCACTCGCCCAGGCAGCCCGCACCTATCTGGTGCAACCCGAGGGGCCTCCGCGCGACCTGGCCGCGAGCTCGAACGCCTCGCGCGCGTGATTGCGGCCAAGCGCTGACGCTAACTGAACGCCGAGCGGGCGGAGCGCCCGCCCTCGCGACTGAGCCGAGCGTGAGCAGTCCAGACGCACACTCCGGTCCGCACATCGTCGCGGGCGTCGTATGGCCTGAAAGTCGAGCCGCGCTGCAGGGCGCCGGCGCGCGCCACCGCGTGGCGCGCGTGATCGCTCTCTTGTGCTCCTCCACGCGGCATGTCGCCACGCCGCTGCCGGTATCGGTACCCCCTGTCGCCCAGCCAGCGATGCCTCGACAGCAAAGTTAGGCCGGCCGGAGGCGCTGAAGCCGGGAGTCAGTGCCCGAACGTCGGCGGGCACGGTCCGGCTTAGCCGGCGGTGCAGGGCGGCTTGACGGTGAGCTCTTCTGCCAGACCCCAGACCGGGGTCAGTTCTGGGTCTTCGTAGAACACGTCGAACTGAACCCGGAGGATCAGTCCCCGCGAGCCGCGGCAGACCGGCCTCTTGACGCCAACGACAAATCCGAACCTTCGCGGGCCGACGTCAACACTTTCATCCCCTTCGAGATACATAACGTGCCAGAGACTGCTGTGCCTCGGTGGTCGGCAGCCCCAACTGTGCACGCCGTGGCGCCCGCCGCGGCAGAGAAGGACGTGGCCGGGGATGCCCATCTCCCCGGTCGGGTCGGACACGAACAAGATCGGCTGGTTCGCCTCGATCTGCGGCGTTGCAAAGCTGCCAGGCCACCCCTTCTCGATTCCCAAGGCGGGGAAAGGTTCAATTTGCCGACCCGGGGCGCATTGAGCGATTTGACGTTCGGAACACGGTGGTCCTTCGTAGGCGCCGTAGCACGAGATCTGAACACCCACGCGACCGGAGCCATAGTTCCATGAGACGGCCTTACACGGGGCAGGAGCTGCCAGCGCCACGGCCGGCGTGCACGCCGCTCCCAATACACACGCCAACGTCAACCCTGCCGCGAACGAGCCGGCCCCGCGCAGAACGCGCACCCCGGAGTCCATCACGGCGGTGACCAACCTCATCGCACGACGCCTATCCCGGAATCACCGGAGATCCCGTCTCGCCAGCCAAGGACTCTACATGAGTGTGCGCAGCGCGAATCACGGGACCGCGCGCCTAACCACACCGTCTCCTGCGTCACACGGATGGCGCGAAGGACCGGCTGTCTTGCGGTCGCTCACCCCGGAGCGATCTACTGCCTAGTCGGCAGGAGGTCAGCATAACTGCGATTGTCGACAGTGTGGCACGGCCTAAACGCGCGCGGCGACTACCGACGATGTCGGTAGTCGCCGCGCCGGTCACTTAGATGAAGCCGTGACCGTCAGACGCTCAGCAGAATTCGTCCGTAAGGCCCTTGCCCCATTCGGCATCGGTGAGCAACTCGCCCGACGGGTAGGCAAAAGCGCCGCCCACGAAGCGTTTCGTTTTTCCTTGTTTATAGCCTTCGTAGTAGTAGTTGTTCTCGGCTATCTCATTGAGGATCTCAAGGCCATGTTTGCCTTTTTCCACGATCCCTTCGTCGTCGTACGGCGGAATCTTGAACGTTTTAGCTTTCGTCGCTTTGTTGGTGTAGATGAGCAGTTCGCCGACAGCGCCCTCGGTGTTGCAGAGTTGTTCTTTCTTGGGCTTCCCAGGGAATTCCAGGGCTGGCCTCACCCGAGACTGCGAGCGGGACTTGGTGCCTACTGACGAACGCGCCTGGGCCGATGCAACTACAGCCAGGCTGCCAAACGCGCACGCGAGTGCGATGAGAACAATACGACGCATAACTCCTCCTAATAATGCTGTTGTGCGCAACGCGTCGGCACTCTACTCGGTTCGGCGCCTGCCGTGTTGCCATTTTGCGATTTCAACGCAGATTCGCGCCCACCCAAGGAGTTGCAGCGCCTAAATACTAGGCCAAGCCGGTGCGCGTGAGGATTTGCGCGTAAATGGTTAGCTCAGCCGATGCGAGGCGCGGCTTGCGTCGCGTAACCGATGGTGGCTCCCAACGCGGATGTAAAGGCGATTGATCTCCCGTTACGCACACAGGAGGTCACGTTGCGACCCTCACGTATCCGGGTCATCGGGATAGGTCCCCCCACGTCGCCAAGTGGCAACGGTTCGCATTGCCCCGGAATACGCCGCGCAAAGCCGCACCAACGGACGGAGCTGGCGCGCCGATCGTCGAGCCCGACGGCTCCGTCGCCGTGCTCGGCTAGAGGGCTTGTGACGCCCGTAGCCGACGGATCGAAATCTCGATCGTCCCCGTGCCGGCCTCGCTGGAGGTGTTCGCTCCCGCAAATGATTCGGTGTGGCGGTCGGTGCAGCTGATGTGAGTACTGGAGCCGGTGCAGTGCTGCGACCACCCCTCTGCACTCGACATCTTGACTTCAAGGGTGCGTTCGGCCGCGGCGCTCCCGCTTTCAGACGTAGGTTCGGCGCCGCCGCCCGCGCTGTATCCGCTGGTCAACTCCGTACCGCCAAAATTCACGTCAACCTCGGAGCGATAACTACCGTGGGCACGAGCGAAAGCCACTTCGGTTCTGAGTGCATCTCCCGACTGGAATTCCTCGGTTTGCTCGGTCGTCAGGATCGGCTCATAGGTCGTTCGGGTGTTGGTCGTCTTCCCTTCCGAGAAACTACCGGTAACGGTCTGCGCGAGTAGTCGATAGTGCACGCACCCGTCGCACGATCTCCGCCCCAACGGGTCGCCACGCACCACCTCGGTGACGCGGGCCGTCCCGGTTTCGAACCAGTGGACCGTTTCGATCTGGAGCGGTTCGTGTTCGGTCGTGTGGGAGTTGCCCTGCTGATTCCAGTTGACAGTTGCTTCAACGACGTACATGTCAGTCAAAGGATCGTCGACGTCGACGAGAGCCTCACCTTGCGCGCGGTTCGGACGGTGGGTTGCCGTCGTATACGGGTTGTAATCGGCAATGATCCTTGCGGAGCCGCGCAAGTGGGCGTGGAAGGTCACGGTCGCCTCGCCGCGGCCGTTGGTCTTGACCTTCGACGCTGAGATACGGCCGTGATTTGCGCGCAGCGCAATCGAGCGGCCCTTCAAGGGTTGACCGTCGCAGTCGAGCGCCTCGACCGTGACACGGGTGGATTCGCCGACCTTGATGCGCTTGCGCTCCGGTCTGACGAGAACTTCCGCCAGAATCGCTATCTCGTCGTTGCTGTTGCGGAGCTGTCTCTGGTAGAAGCGAATCTTGTCGAGAGCGGGCGTAAGCTGACTCGCGGCGCGTTCTGCCGCCGCGAGCCCTTCTTCAGCTTCTGCGAACGTGGCGCTTCCGGTCGCTATCACGTCGCGTGTGACGGCGTCTTCGAGCGTCACCGTGACCGTGAATGAGCCCTCCTGCCCAGTTATCGAACCGGATACGAGGTAATCGACCCCTGAGAGCGCGCCGGCGGGAGGGAGATTCGCGGAGCCGACTTTCTCTTTTTCGTTGATCACCTCGTAATCCAACAGCTGGATGTGCGAGTGCGATGGGTCCTTTTCCGCGAGCTCGGTCCACACGCCACCGGCAGACGAAAGCAGCGTGAGTCGTTCCACGCCTTTGGCCGTCGCCGGTACCGCGAGGTCGAAGATCGCAAGGCTCGGCGTAGGGCACTTTTCAGGCGTGGACGCGCTCGCGGCGGTGCCCGACGACGTCAGCAACGCCGTCGCAATGCAGACTGCCGAAACGGCCCTCGGCCCCATCCCCATCACCGCGACATGCTACCGCTTGCCACTCACGCTGCGATCTCAGACGGCTGGCGTGGGGCGCACTACCAGGTGCCGTTCTGGCAGGCGCCGCCCAGCTTCCCCGTCACATGCGTGGGGGTGCACCTACGTTCGACCGTACCGTTAGCGCGCCTTACGACGCTGAATTGATGACCCGAGACCGCCGTGGTGCCGACTTCGAACCCTTCACCGTCTTCGATCGCGATGGCAGAGCTCAGGTAAGCCTTTCGGGACCCAGGTCCAATTTTGAGCGCGAGGTCGTGCCGGTGTAGGACAAGTGGAGTGAGACCTTCGTACGTGCGGTGGTGCACCTTGGCGTACGACTCAGCGTCCACAAGAGCAGCTTCTGCCAGTTTCGCCGCTTCGCCATCCTTCAACGCAAATTCTGAAACTCTCGCTGGTTCGCCATCACTGTTGGGCCCAGCCCCTGCGTCAGGACAGAGGCCTTCGCGCCCTCCCTGGGCGCTGAAGCCGGCTTCTTCACAGTCGCGGTGTGGCCCGTCGGCGCTTGCTCGCGTGTAGAGCCGCGCAAGCAGGTGATGCTCCTCTTTCGGCGAGATCGGCAGCGGATACGACTCGACGATGAGAACGACGATGGCCTTCCCGGATCGAAATCCCAGGACGTCAACGTATACGCGGGTTGACGCGGAGGTTGCCCTAGGCTTGCGGCGATTCGCAGCGTCCATCTCCGACGGAGCGCTACGAATGGCAATTGCCACGCGATAGCCGAAGCTGTCCGGAAGTGCTTGCAGTGGGTTGGTAAGCGCGGTGGCCGCTATGTGACCTACGCGATCGGCGGCTTTCTCACCGGAGAGACTCGACCTGAAATCTCGTGCGAGGCAATGCCGCATTACCGCGACCCGGTGCCATACCGCCGACACGCGGGCGGCATCGGAGGAGCTCGAAGTGACCGTGACGGCGGACTCGAACAGAGCGTAGGCCGTGTCCGTCTGCACGGTAAACGCAGGGGACTCACGGGCCCCGACAATGCCGTGGGCGCTATGTGTGCCGACGCATCTCGCAAACTCGCGCGACTGCTTCGAGCGCCGAGAGCGTAATCCCGACGGTGCACGGCGTGCCGATGCTGGGAGATCGGACGCTCTCAGGTTCACGATCCTTGCATAAGCGACCGCGGCGCTGAGTCTCGGGGCGCTCGTGACCGGATCAACGGAGCCCGAAGGCGTCGCGGCCTTAGGTGGAGGGCGCAGGCTTGTGCCACAGCCGGCGCCCGCAAGTGACGTGAGCGCGACCGTTATGGCGCCGATGACTCGCGCGCTGCGCACACGTCCAGAATCGGCAGTGCGAAAGCACGACTAAAGCTCCGCCGGAGTTCGATGAACACCGGTGTGGCGGTGCACCCCGGCTCATCGTCGTCCGACGCCGCCGCAATGCCACGCCGCCAAGCGGGGTCCCGCGATCGCCTGACTACGCAACAGGAGCTCGGACGCACCCACTCCCGCGGTTCGGCGGTCGCCGTTGCTTCGCCTTTCAGTGAAGGGTGTAGCCTTTGTCGTGCCGGTGGGGCACCGGCTGCCCGGCCGGGGAGGTGAGCACGGATGGCGACGCGGGCCGAAGACGTCGGTGGGAAATGCCAGTCGCGTCGCGGCGCAAGTGCTGCGTGCCGGCGCCGCCCCGTTAGAAAGCAGCTCGCGCTCTTTGCGCTGCTCGCTGCTGTTGCCGTCGTCTCGGTGGCGTCTGCTCGCCCGGCTCCGCGCCAGGCGACGCGTACCGCCCCCCCGTACGGCGCACACCGCTTGCCCGGAGGCTCCTTTGAAGCCTCGAATCGGCTTCAGCACTTGGACGAGCGCTTCTCGGCCAACGGCGTGACAGTATCGACGGGCGGGAGCGGCGTCAGCCTCCGTTTGGCCGCCATCAGTATGGGCGCCGCGCGTTCCAGCGTGACCCCGACGACCCCGACCGAGTCCGCCAACTCGGTCCTCTACACACGCCCGGGCCTCGACGAGTGGTATCGCAACGGGCCCTCGGGGCTCGAGCAAGGCTTCACGGTGACGCGCGCGCCGGCGGTTGGTGCATCGGGAACGCTCACGATCGCGATGGCGCTTCACACCGGCCTGCGGCCCGTGCTATCGCGCCGCGCAACCAGCATCTTCTTCACTCGCGGCAGCAGCACCGTCATGACCTACGGACCGGTTCACACCACGGACGCACGCGGCCGCGTGCTCGCGTCGCGGCTCGCGGTAGCAGGCGGCCGTCTGAGCGTGATCGTCAACGCGCGCGGTGCTGTGTACCCGCTTCGCGTCGACCCTTACTTCCAGAGCAGCACTGAGGTTCGTCAGTCGATCGGTTTCTTCGGCACCAGCGTCGCCGTATCGGCGAACGGGAAGACGGTGCTCGCCGGCGGGACCAGCAACGGCTACCAGCGAGGGGAAATTGGTTTTTACACGCGGGACGACGAAACGCTGAAACTACAAGCGGCGATAAAACGTGGCACCTCGCTCGAATTCGGCAAGACCGTGTCGCTCTCGGCGAACGGATCGTCCGCGCTCGTCGGTAGCCAGTCCGGTGTCTGGGTGTTTCTGCGCGAAGGCGAATCCTGGAACCAGGAAGGCGAAGGGTTCACGGGCTCGATCGAAGGTTGCAGGGTTTTCGGCGAAGTCCTGGCTCTCTCCGGCGACGGCAACACCGCAATCTTCGGGTGCCCCGAACAGGACGACGCCGCCATTTTCGTTCGATCTCCCTCGGGATGGGTTCAACAAGGACCGATCTTGAGGGAGCCGGGCGTCGAGTTCTTCGGCTCAAGCGTCGCCCTGTCGTACAACGGCGACACGGCGCTCGTCGGCAGCGGCTACCGGGGCGTTTGGGCGTACACGAGGGAAGGCGAAAGCTGGTCGAGTGGCGAAGAGCTCGTCACATCTAGCGAAGGAACGCCGTACGGCTCAGTCGTCGCACTCTCCGGCGACGGAGATACGGCCGCGGTCGGCAACCCCGAGTACGGCGAAGACTCCGGTGCGGCGTGGGTCTTCGCCCGGTCCGGCTCGACGTGGACCCAGCAGGGGGAACGGCTGGGCAGCTTGGAACCGTTCAACGCCCGCTTTGGGACGAGCCTCGCTCTTTCCGAAGACGGAAATGTGCTCATGGTGGGGGCGCCCGGATCGAACTGCGACGCTGGCTGCATCGGTTACGCGTCGCTCTACCTGCGGTCCGGCACCTCTTGGAGTTTGCGTGAAACGCTGACGCCGCCGTCACACATCGGTGACGTAGTGCTGTTCGGCTCCAGCGTGGCGCTCTCAGCAGAAGGTACAACAGCCGTCATCGGTGCTCCGGACGACTTCGAATACAGGGGCGCGGTGTGGGCATTCTTCCCGGCGACGGGGCCCGCGGTCGCATCGACAGGTGCCGCATCGGACGTGACGACGAGGTCGGCGACACTCTCGGGATCAGTGAATCCCGAAGGGGAGCCGCTCTACTCGTGCCGGTTCGAATTCGGGACCACGACGCTGTACGGCGAAAGTGTGCCGTGCACGCCGTCACCCGGCGAGGGCGAAACCCCGGAACCAACGGGCGCAACCCTGTATTCACTGATGCCGCTGACGGAATACCACTACCGCATCGCGGTGACGAACGCCGCGGGAACGAGCTACGGGGAAGATCAGCAATTCACGACGCTCCCGACTCCTCCGACGATAGAAGTCCCCTACCAGCCCGCGTCGATCACGTCGACATCCGCGACGCTGGACGCCACGGTCGACCCCGAAGGACAGCCGCTCACGGAATGCGAGTTCGAATACGGACAGACCCCGAGCCTCGGATCGACCGCCCCGTGCTCCGAACTGCCCGGATCGGGCCGCAGCCTCGTGCCTGTTTCGGCCGAGATCAGTGGGCTGAGGCCAAACACCACCTATCGCTATAGGTTCGTAGCGGCGAACGCGACGGGCCGCACGCAAAGCGGCGAAGAGGTGTTCCAGACGCTACCCATCCCGCCGGTGCTCGGACGCTGCGTACGGGTCGCCGAGCCGACGGGCGCATTTGGAAACGCCAACTGCACCGAGCCGGGCGGCAAGCGGAACTACGAATGGCAACCCGGCGCCCTGCGGAACCATTTCCGCGTCTCGCTGAAAAGCGGCTCACTGACGCTTGAGACGAAGTCGCGCGAGACGATCACCTGCCGCGAAGTCCGCGGAGGCGGCGAATACGTCGGCACGGACGAAGTGTCGAACCTCGCACTTTCGTTCGCGGGGTGCGAACACTCGGGGGAGATGTGCTCGACAGCCGGACAGGCGGCGGGCGAAATCGCAGTGAGTCCACTGAGCGGCGAATTCGGCGCAACGACGGCCGAACCGTCACCGGCGAAGGACGGGGTCGGCCTCCTCGTGACACCGTCGGGTGAAACCTTCGCCGCCTTTGACTGCGGCGACGTGCCGGGGTCGATTGTTTATAACGTGATCGGCGCGGTGAAGGCGGACGCGATGAAGCTCGCCACGTCTGTCGTGTTCGCCCAGTCCGGGGGGAAACAGCACCTCGAACGGTTCGTCGGAGGCGGACGCAGCGTCCTGGCGGGCGGGTTCGAACCGGGCTACTTCAACTTCGTCGGTCTGGGCGCATCACTCCTGCTGACGGACGAAGAAAAGCTCGAGCTCAACGCGTCCGCCTAGCCGCGCCGGCGCGCGCCTGGGAGACAGAGCGACGGTCACGCGCGACCTCCCGCTATGCACACAGAGAATGAGATCCGCTGCGGACGAAGGAAAACGTCAAAGTGGGCGAGCGCGAGCTGAGCCGATCGCCTCGGAGATCGTGGTGACGGCGCCACCACGACGACGGGACGTCGTCTGATCTCTTGCTCATCCAACAGAAGGTCACCACGGGGAGATATGGGGACCGTCGCCTGGTTCCTGACGGCGAGCGTCAACTGTTGCAGGGCATTCCCCGTCGCCCCCAACTCACGTCCCCCTCGGTGCGCCGGCGCTAACGGGCCCGAGAGCGAGTAACTTATTGGGAAAGGTCGTTCTCGCCGCAGTGCTCGAACGTCTCGCGCGGTTCCTCGCCGGGCAAATTCTGCCGCTTGGTGACCTCACTAGCCGTTTTCGCCCAAGGCGACGGAACGTCATCGGCAGTGAGCCAGCAGCGTGGGCATGGGCAAACCCCGAGCCCGTCGGAACGAACGAACCGAATACCGAGGAGATTGGACATGAGAAAGAAGCGGCTGTGGATCAGCGCGGCGGGCGCCGCCGTGACGCTCGCGATCACGGTAGGTGTAGCGGTCGCGCTGTGGACGGTGTCCGGATCCGGCTCCGGGGCGGGAGCAGCGACCGAGGTCAACGGATTGGTAGTGACTCCTGTTACGCCGAGTGGCCCGGGGGCCTCGTTGTACCCAGGTGGGCCCGCAGGCCCTGTCTTCGTCACGATTCAGAACACGAACCCCTTTCCAGTCAAAGTTACGGGATTGACCTGGGGCACTCCGACCTCGACAAACGCTTCCGCGTGCGCCAGCCTGAACATCAGCCTGGCCTCAGGCGCTCCAACGACGGCGAGTATCGCTATATCCGCAAACAGCACGAGCAGCACGATCGAATTCCCCGCCGTGCTTAAGCTCGCAGAAACCGCCCCGTCGGGATGCCAGGCCGTCGCTTTCGACATCGGGCTCACGGTTACGGGGACCCAGGAATAGCCGACGGGGCGACGCGCCCAGCGAGTCGCGAATGAAGCCAACAGAGCAGCAGCTCGGTAAATCTCGGCCGCGCCCCCGCCGAGGCGCGCTCGGCGTCGCGGCCGTGGTCGTCGTTCTCTCTGCGCTGGCCGCAGGTGCGCTCGCGCATCGAGGCGAACAACCCAGCCTGCGAGGCGTTGGCGCGTCGTGGCGCGCGTCGGCAGCAGCCGCGTCCCGCGGCTTCGAGATCTCCGGATCGGTTCGCGGCTTGTATCCCGGCGCTTCACGAAAACTCCGGCTCGTAGTGACCAACCGTCACAAATTCGCGATTATCGTTAGATCGATCTCGACGGCCGTCGGGAGCCGTGCCGCGGGCTGTCGTGGTTCGAACCTAACGGTGACGAGGTTTGCAGGTCGACTGAAGGTTAGGGCGCACTCGTCGGCTCACACCTCTGTCCGGGTCACGCTCAAGAGCACGGCACCCGACCCGTGCCAGGGCGTGGTGTTCCGCCTCAAGTACAGCGGACTCGCGCGAAAGGCGTAAACGTGCACGTAGCCCCGCGCCCAAGGAAGCTAGTGACGCTACTGATTGCGACCGTCGGGTTAGTGTCGGTCCTGTCGGCCACCGCCGTTGCGGCCTGGTCGGTGTCCGGCTCCGGAGACGCGGCCGCCGCCGCCGCATCCGTGCCCGCCGGCAACACGCCGAGCGCCGTCGCTTCGGGAAGCAGCGTGACTGTTACCTGGCCCGCCGCGACGCTCTCCAGCGGCGGCTCACTGGAAGGATATGTCCTCGCACGCGAGAACGTGGCGACCAAAGCTGTTGTGTCCGCCGAAGCGAACTGCAGCGGAACGATTACCAAAACCACCTGCACCGAACTAAACGTTCCAGCAGGCACGTGGACCTATACCGATACGCCGGTTCAGCTGAAATGGAAAGGCACTGCGAGTCCTGCGAGTAATTCCGTCACGGTGGAATAGACCTTCCGCTGCGAGAGGACGGCTATCGGCACGTGGGAGCGAGCGCCTCGCCGACGTGTTGTTGGGTCGCCCGACCGAGAGATAGCCAAGTGCCGCGACAAGCGAGGGGGGACTTAACGCCAGCGCTCGCGGCGGGCCTCGACGCCAGGGTGCGCACGGGGCGCAAGCGCGGCGTGTTCGTGGTCGGGTTCGTCGGCTGGTTCGCGACAGCCGTTTCAGCGCTGATTTCCGCGACGACGCTGGCAAACCGTGACCCCCTGCCTACCCGGCAGGAGATCAGTTGCCTTGGTCCGCACCAAGGAGATCGCGCTCGGTCCACGATCCGACGCGCGTATACGGCGAGTGCCATCGTCGCGTTCAACCGGGCGACAGCATCACCCCGCGCGATCCGACGACCGTCGCCGCGAAGCGACGACGGGAGGCGGCGCGGTCCTTTTCAAGTTCGCCACGGCGCGCTCCCAGATCGCTCGACCATCGCTCGCAGCCGGTGTGTGAAATTGCAAATACATCCGCTGCCGAACTCGACACTTATGAGCGACGATCGGCGAACGCACGGCGCGGCGATACGGCGGGACGTCACACGCCCACTCGCTGGCGCCCGTTGGCGCCGGCTTCGCCGGCATCGCCTTCCCCGCAACGAATGATGTAGTTCCACAACTGTTCGAAGACGTGGACGGCGCGCTGGTGTAGGTGCGGACGGGCGGACGGCGTGCGGCCGAAGGCCTGCGGCCGCCCGCACGGGCGCCCGCACGGTCGCCCCACCCTTACCCCCGGTTATGTAGCGTCCAATGCGTCTGCGAAATTGGCTGCCGTGCAGAGCGTGGATGGGGTCGCAGCCGGCGTTACGGAGGCTTGGTGGATCACCGCAGTGGTGGCCGTGGCCGCTGCACTCCTCGGCAGCTTTGCGGGTGCGGCGGCTTCGTACTTCGCGAGCGTGGAGCTCGAATCTCGGCGGCGCAAGGCCCTGTCCGAAATCCGGCGGAAGGCGAAGGTCTACACGCCAATCCGCGAAGAGCTAACCGCGTTGCAGCGCGTAATCGCCGCCGGTCAGCACGTCCAACACTCAGGCATACTTTTGGAGCGTCCGGGCTATGAGTCGGCGTGGCCTGCGCCGCAGCTTGTGATTTGGCGCGAGTATGTCCGCGACGGCCGAGCAAACACGATGGCAGGACCGGCCGTTCGGACCGTGCTCGATGCCGTTGACGAGGACGTGGAGCTTTTCAACGAGGCGCTTTCCATGGCGCGGGAGACGTTCGCGGAAAGAGCGCCGCTTCTGGCGCAGGAGGTCGGGCTCGAGGGGGGGTACCCGAGATGGTACGAGTCGGCCTTTCCGAGTCTGCTGCGAAGTGGGCTCGAGGGTGCTGCCACAAACCGGCTCCCACCGCACCGTGACGACCCCCCGGCCGATGAGGAGCGAGAGTTCGCGGCGCAGTGGGACGGCGACGCCGCCGTGATCGCAACGCGAAAACGGCTCGCAGAAGCTGGGCAGGCACTCGCACTAGCAATAGCAGCGGCGATCTCTGAGCTCGACGCCGCGATGAAGCGAATCGCCGAGAAGTACGAGCACGAGCCCGACTAGTGCGCGACTACGGGTTCACAGAGGCTGAAACGCGCGACTTCCTCGCGAAAGAACTACGGCGACGTGCGGCTTCAACGAGTTTCTACTGGGAGTCGGAAGAATCCGAAGAAGTGCTTGATCTCGTGGTCGACGTCGTCTCGGCCCTTATCGAGGCCAACAATAAGAAGATGGCACGTGATTGGGCGGACCATGGAGCGAAGGACCTAAAAGTGCCGCGGATCTGACCCGGCGCCCCGTGGTTTTGTAAAGCAGTGAGGGCACGCGACGCGCTCGCGCGGGATGATGCGGTCTTGTGACCGAGCAGGGGAGCAGTTCGGCTGAGGCGCTCGCGGTCCGCGTCCGAGAGCGGGACCGCTCCATACCACGATGGGCCACCCTCGGCATGCCCTCGGCGCGATCATGGTCGCGTTCGCGTACAGTCCTCTGCAGGGGAACCGGGATCGTCCGTCGTCGGCACCGGCCTCGCCTTCAACCCGGCGGCGGCGAGTTCGTCAACAACCTCAACGGCGCGTGAAGTGTGGCGCAAAGAACATTTTGAGATCGACCATACGCGTCGGCCGTGTTCAGGCAGCGATGACGGGTCGGCGGCGGTAACGTGTTGCGAGTGAGGTGGATGCTGGGGACCCTGCTTGTCGTGTTTGCGAGCGGAGCATTCGTCGGCTGCGGGGAGAGCGAACACGCCGAACTCGGAGAACACTTCAAGTCGTTTTTACACGCGGAATCGATCCAACGGTACAGCTGCAATTCGGGCGGGAGCACAGGCAGTGGCGAACCGATCAAGACCTGCGACGTCACGTTCGTGGCGAAGTCGACGAGCGAAGGTACGACGGGTCAATCCTGTCAGTTCGAAACCGAACTCGAAGTCCACGGAACGCAGCCGGTGTTTGGCGACGGCTACAGTGTGAGCGCTCCAGAAGACTGCCACTAGCCGGGTGGATCATCGCCGCGCGCGATGAGCGTCGGCTTGCGGAAGCACCCGCGGTGGCGGAGTCGAGAACGCGCGGTGAGCGCGCGATGGTTCTCCGGTACATTGCCAGGGCTGTGGGCCGTCCTAGCGAATGACCGTACACGTAACAATCGAGAACTGCGGGCCGGTCGCTCGGGCGAACGTGCATCTGCACCCCCTGACGATCTTCGTGGGGCCGAACAACGCCGGCAGGTCGGTGATCGCGACAGCCATACACGCCACCGCGGTGGCCGCGCGCGAACGTCCGTACTGGAGGCCGGGGGTCCTGCACCGCTGAAGGAGAAAGCACTCGCCGAATCCCCGAAAGCACGAGACCAGGGGGAACCAGTACCGCGGAACGTGATTTCCCGCCTAACCGGCAGGGGGCAACCGCCCCGCTACGCACGCAGGAGGTCAGGTGTCGCCCAGGGTGTCGCCACAGAGGCTGGTCGAGGGCTCAAACGTCCGCGACGCCGCCTGACGGTGACGTAGCGCTGCGGGAGCGCGGCTCGGTCGATTGTCACTCGTGCCCCGCTCAGATGGGCCCAGCTCCCTTGCCAAAGTCTCCTGCGCAACAAATTGCGCGTGTCAAGATCGTTGAGTCGGCGACGAGGTTCCGCCGCTCTAAAAACGGCGGGTTCTCAACGCGATGTAACGATCGACAATGTCTCTCTTTTCGGATAGGTACCGGACCACCGCCGAATCGGTCGTCCTGGCAAATGAGTCGGCGAACAGTGAAACGGACTCAAGTGACTTCGTCGTCACCCCAAAGTCGAGGAGTTGGTACTTGACTGAGTCGAGGGAGTCATAGCCTCGGATGGGTGTCTCGAGCGACACCGAAAATTGCGAGCAAACATCCGCGAACACGTTGAGTGCGGCGGTCGATTGCTCTTGATATTCATCGGCCTGATACGCCGAGGCCCCACTGATCAGGCGGTCGGACCCGAGCTCGCGGCAGAGCACGATGCCTTCCGCAAGCACCGCAAAGTGGTGACCTATCAGGATCAGATTCTTCTTATAGCGCGCAAAGTCTTGCTCGATGTCGACGATTGCAACCCGGCGAAACAGCCCGTGGCATTGGCGCTGCCGCCATTCGAGTCCCACATCGGGAAACGCGGCACGGATCTCGCGGACGCGCGCCGCGACCACGTCGCTGTCGATGGTGGCGCCAGTTCGAGCGGTCATTAGACATACTGGACGCCCCTCATTGATCTCGAGACACGCCGCGAGGGAAGAGTCTCTCCCGCCCGAAAACATAACTACCGCTGGAGCCGTCATTGATAGGCCGAACAACACGTCATCAGGTCAGCTAGGCAATGGACTGGTCGACTGACCTGAATGCCTGGGTCGCGCGTGACCCAGCTGACGTGGAGGAAGGCCTGCGCTCGGAATCGCTGTCGGCCGAACGGGGCTCGCGTCTGAGGCGCATCTCGTCTCCCGAGGCCATATCCGCCTCGGCGCTCGACGCGTTCCTGTCGCGGTGGCCAATGCTGAGCGAGGGGCCTCAACATCGCGCGACCAGGCGGGTTGTCCGAGAGGCCTTCAAGCGGCTCGATTCGAAGGAGGTACGCAGTCGCGTGTCGGACTTCATCGTAGAGACGGCGATCCGGGCTGGCTCGGTGGAACGGTTCGACGCGATCCAAGAGATTACTCGCCCCATAAGCCTTGTAGCCATCCGAGAGTTGTTTGACATTCCTCCAGCAACCTTTGCTGAAGTTGATGCCGCCGGCAGAGACGTCGTGGGCCTCATCGGTGTGTCGACTCCGACCGCCGCCGACGTCCGACGAGGTTCCGCAGCGCTCGACGTGTTGATCAACGCCTTGCCGGTTCTGGCCCGCGAAGGATGTCGGGGATTGTCGGTCATTCGCAGCGCTGCCGCGGCTGCGGGCCTCGAGGATGAGACGGCGGATGCCGTAGCAATCAACCTCTTCATCGACGGCCAGCAGCCCCTCGAGAGTATTATCGCGACAGGGCTCGTCCGGATATGCCGGCAGCTTCCGCGAGATACCGAGACAGTGATTTCCGACGCCGCCCCATTCGAACACTGTTCGCGGGTAGCCGTCGCCGAGTTGAGTCTCGGTGGTGCGACGATCCGGACCGGAGAGAAAGTCCGACTCGAGATTGGTCAAGCCGCGCGCGTTGATGAATCGCACCGAAGGCAGCTGGCATTCGGTGCTGGGCGCCACTTTTGCCCGGCTGCTGGCTACGTGCGTTTTGTCGTCGCGCGAAGTTTGCGCGAGCTTGACCGAATGGGGGGGCTCGCGTTGGATCCAGAAGAGTCGGTGCTGCCACGAGCATCAAGTGGCTATCGAGGCATATTGCGGTTGCCCCTGGTGCGCTCAGCACTCTGACGAAGATTTCCCCGGCGCTCGGCCGTCAGGCGGCGGTGGCGTTGCAAGAACGCACGCCGCGCTTCAGCCGGCGCCATCGGCTCGGGGCAATCTCGGAGCATAAGCTCGGCAACGTAATCGTCTCGATCCGCGATCGCCTGATCGCCGCCGCTCGCGAGAAGCCGAGTAGCCTCGAGAGCAAACGCCACAGAGTCGGCTCGCTTAACCAAATGTCGATCCGCCGCCGAAAGGCGGCGCCGAAGCCCAAGAGCCTGGCGGATGGCATTATCGAAGTTTCTGCTTAACGCTTCGTACGCGGCGAAATCGCCACCAGCCGCGAGCAGCCTCTTCAGTGGCGACGGCAGGTCGCACGTAAAAGCCTCGTGCGAGTCGTGATGCAGAGCCTCGAGCGCGAGATCGCCCCGGCCCCAGCTCGTAACTAGCTCCTCCACCAGAAGGGAGTGCTGTGCCACCGAAAAATATTCGCGGGAGTGTCCCCCAAACCGACATATCTGCGCAAGCGCCGCGGCTATGTCCTCCGCGCAGATGTCCGAGGGCTTAGGTCGAGCGAGGTTGACACGTCGACCGGACGCTGTGTCGAGCCAGAAGCGATCTATGTCCGTGACGGCGTCGAGTGGGTCCACGACCTCCTACCTCCTGCGGAGCGACGAAAGCCGGACCATACAGCGCTCACCTCTCCTGTAGCAACGGGTCGCGCTGGACGGTGCAGATACCCGGGCAGATAATAGGCTTTCGTCGTGGACGACTCTAATTCGGGACTTCATCGTCGCGCCGTCTTTCTGCATTTCGTCGATGACGAGTTGGTAGTTCGACTGCCCGGGACCCGTCGAGCAAACCTGGAAGCGCTCGCGCGACTCACGACCATCCTGGCCTTTGCTGGCCCGGAGCCACCGATCTTTCCGTTGTCGGCGCGTCACGAGCTGCGTGACCTGGCCGCGCTCCTACGAAACCTGGCGCCACTTGTGGACGGTGGATACCTACGATTGACTGGCGCCGGGGCGACCCCGGCGGCTTACCTCGACGCGCGGCGAAGCCAGTACGACGCGGCCGGGAGACGAGACGAGGCGCTCTTTGATCCGAGCGAGGATCTCATTGTCCAAGGCTACGATTCCGCCTGGATCGCCAAGCGGGGAAGCACCACATCAGCCATTCGGGCGGAGTGGGGGGAGAATGTTCGCGCCGGCGCCGGCGGGCTACGAGAGCTTATTCGCAAGCAGCGCCACGCCCCCACGGACCGAGATGTAGCGCGACTGTATAGCCTGCCCGACGAGATCCCGGGTCAGCCGCTTATCCCAGCAGTCGTGATTGAGGAGCTCACCCGGCAACACCTGATCACGAGCCAAGTGTCTCAGGGCGCCCGGGACTCGCTGACTGCGTTCCTGTGTTCGGAGTGGGGTTGCAATTACGCCGACGCTCTCGATGCGTTCGTGCTTTGTGACCTTGGAGCCGACCTGCCGGCCATGAACGGATTCATGCCGCTCACCCACCGCCTCCTCAGCGGTACTCGGTTGGAAGCGATGCTCAAGCGGCTCGAACTCTATGACCCGGTGGTCCAGTTGCCCCTGAGCGCCACGGTCCGTGTCTGGGGACGCATCGGTGTGGCGAGGATGGCGCTCGCTGAAGATCTCTGGTCCCGTGCTGCGAGTCTTGGAACACCGCTTTGGAGCGTAGGTGAGCGCGCCGTTCTTAGGCGCTTTGATGCCGAGATCTCACGTTCAAGAGGCACGATTCGACGTGGCAGGGCCTCGACGCGTCAGGAGCGTTCGGAACTTGCCGTCGCGCGGCGAGTTTCAGTGTACGCTCAGCTGTGTAGCGATGTGGCGCAAACTGCACCGCAGCTAGTTGTGGTTGATAGGTCAATCAACATAGGATCCATTTCTGGGACCGCACAGATAAGCACCGGCGACGACTCGACTCTGCGTCAGGCGAGCTTCGGGAACGCTGGCGTCGTCAAGGCTTTGAGGCGTGCGCTCGAGTCAGACGATGCTGCTGAGGAATTCGTGACATGGCTTCGTGACGCCGAGGATCGAAGCGTCGATGCGAGCGACCTAGCGCGCGCGCTGGCGACCGAAATGGGCGACTCGGTTTCGAGTGACCAAGTCAAGCGACGCGCCACGCGCATCGCCGGATTGCTTACTACAAGCGCGGCCGGATCGCTGCTCGGCGCCGGTGTCCTCGCGGCGCTGAAGCTGCTCGGCCTGTAGCACGTCGGCGGGCACGCGTAATCCAGGATCCGGCGCTCGAGCCGGGGGCGCGCCTCCGCGGCCGCGCCTCCCGCACTGGGTCGGAGAGAGCTTCGGAGCCGGGCTGAAGTGGTGGAGGCGGGCAAGGCGCCCGAACGCACGTTACGCCGCCCGAGTGGGCGAGCCGTTGTAGCTTGCCAAAATGGCTCTTCGGTTGATTTGCGAGAACATGCTCGGCCGCCAACGCCTCACGAACGCTTTGCTCGCCCTTCCCAGTCGGGCTCATAGCCAGACCATATGGTTTCACCCATCCACCCGGCACAGGCGTTCCCGCCGTCGCCGAAGCGCATGCGACCGCCCTCGTCCACGCTCAGCCACCTGTTCATCCAGGGACTCAACAGTGCGGATCGTCTGCTCGCGGACGACGAACTCCGCGAGCAGGCGCGCGACGTGATCGAAGGTGAGGATCACACTTCGTCGATCTCATCCCGGTCGCGCGCCCAGATCCGGCCAATTACGACGTCGGGTTCGTCGTCATCACGCGCAGGGAACGAACGACGCCGCTCACATTGCCGTTCTTCAGTGTCCTGAGCCTACACCGCCGCGATCGAAACCCGATAGCTGAATTCGCGTAACGTCGTTGCGGCGGCACGGCGCGCGGCGTTCCGCCGCGGTCCGCACGACGACGCGTCGCACGGCACCACGGCCGATACGGGACCGGTCACGTGGGCAGATGCTGCCCGCGGGTGTGATGGTAGGCGCGCCGACCCCGGTGCGCCGTGCGCACCTTCGCGCCGGGCCTTGAGCAGCCCGGTCGCCCCCGACCAATGCGAGTCGCTGATCGACTCCCTGTCTGGCACACAGGAGGTCAACAGGGGCGCCACGCTGAGGGGCCCGAGGCGCCTTACTCGCCGGCGAACCTCTCTCGAGCGTCGTTGGCGGGGCGGACGAATGCCGGGCTAGCGCCGAGCCATCAGCGTTCGCTGGCTTCGTTGTCTTCGCGCCCCTTTTCGGCCGCCCACTTACAGATGGGCGGCCCAGATTCGGCCTGGTGACGGCGTCCATCGACGCGTTTGACGACTTCTTCGCACGTGACTGCCGAGCCCGTCCGTTCGGCGAGTTGTTTAGCTTCGGAGATCTCTTGTTCGTCCGTTTCCTCGGCTTGCTTGTGTTTCTTTTCGGCCCGCTGTTCGGCCGCGTCCGGCTCGTGTTCGCACACGTTGGACGCGTTGCGCGGGTCGAAGTGACCTCCGTGTTCGGGGAAGTACCACTCGATCGCCTTGTAGGCGCGTCGGCCGTTACACTCGCCGACTCGGAACGCCACGATGTTCGCGGCTTCGGATATCCCTTCGGCGTTGCTATGGCCGGGCGGGGAGTAGTGCCCTTCTCCCCAGCCGAGCGCTCGCTTGCCGCCCCAGGAGTACCAGTGGATGTTACGCACTAAGCCCGACCCGCTGCCGCCGAGGTAGACCTCTCTCGGCTTGACCTTGCCGAATCCGATCGCCGTCGGGTCGAACGGATTGTGACGGCCAAGCACGATCGGGTCGACATGACTCGATCGGGCCGTGAGGTCGACTTTCACGCTGACGCCGCCACAGCCAGCCACGGTCGTCGCGAGGGCCACCAGGACGCCCGCTCGTGCGGCCCTATACCGCCGATGTAGCGTGTGTGCCGGTGTCTTTCGCTCGGGTGTGGCAAGCCATCTTCGTGTGTGATGTTCCACGGCGATTCAAGCCATCCTGACATATTCCCTATTGAGCTATCGGTCAGGGCCCCCAAGTGTTCCGGGGCGTGTCCCCACCCGACGCCAACGACCCGCGCACAACTCTCGGCTCCAACCTGCGGGTGCCGCGAGAGCACGCCGAACTCACGCAAGAAGCCCTCGGACACCGCGCGGTATCCACCCCACCGAGGTCAACCGAATCGAGCGAGCCCGACGTAACCCCGGCCTGCTCACGATCGTGAAGCTGGCGACCGCGCTCGACGTCCCCGCGGGCCAGCTGCTCGCAGGTCTCTAACCTCCTCCGATGACGCTGTCCCGGATCCGGAAGCGCGCGTCGCGTCCGGTCACCCGCACCGATCTGACCGAAGCCGCATCCTCTTATTCCGGCATGCATCGGAACGCCTCCTTCCGACCCTCGGCGAGCGCATCAAGTCCGCGGCGCTGATTGCCTTGGAGTCGTAGGCGACTCCGACGCGTCGTACGAAGTAATGTTGCCGCCATCGATCTTGTGCGTGCAGCCGAGGTCAAGATCGCCCGCAGCGCTTGTCGATACCCACCTCGCCGAGCAGCGACTAGATACCAAGATGAGACTTCGGAGGAGCACCGCCGCCGCGACTGTTACGGGGATTGCGCTACTTGCAGCGGTCGGCTGCGGATCATCGGGCCAGTACACAGCTAGTTCGCAGGGCTACACGGCGTTCGATGGCAAAGCGAGCAATGCTGTTGCGTTCGTTCAATGGACGCGGAAGGAAGACTCAGTTAGCGGCTCGATTCAGATCACGATGCTCAGGAATCCCGTGGGTTCCGGTGTCGAATCGACCCAGACCGGCTTCTCGGGAACCGTCAATGGCAACGGCGTGTCCCTCACAACTGATCAGCCGGTGCTCGGCGGATCGCAAAACCTGACTGGACGCATCGAAGGCTCAGGTTTCGGGTTGACCGTCCAAGGCGTCAACCATCAGCTTTTGACGATCCAGTTCGCTCCGGCGCAGGCAAGCGACTACAACTCTGCCGTCGCTGCGCTTGAGCTGTCACCCTACGAAGATCCGTGCACTCTGCGAGCCGAAGGCCACGAAGCAGAATTCACAGCCAAAGGCCCAGAAGCGCGCAAGCTCTGTGCGGACCTTGCCGACCACCGAACCGCCAATCAAACCTGGGAGATACCTGGCGAAGGCAACACCGCACCGAGCGCTGTGTGCGGCCTTGAAAGCAACAGCACCGTCGTGGTAGTTAGCGACGGTGGCGGGCAGGACATTGGAACCGAATTGTGCGGCGTGTTCGAACGAGCCGGCTGGACGACGACGAAAGCGTTTGAAGACGAACGATCCCGCGAACGATCCGAACAGCATCAGCAACAAGAAGCCGAAACCCACAAGGAAGCGAGCGAACAACACGAACACGAAGAAGAATTGAACCAACAACAGCACGAAGAGGCAAGCGAACAACGCAAAACCGAAGAAGAACAAGCCAAACAGCAGCGCGAAAACGAACAAGAACAAAGCAAAAATGAAGCAGAACAGCGCAAACAGGAACATGAACAAGAAGAACACTGAGCGATCCGACGGCGGGAGAAGGGGCGGCACATGAGCAGGTCAGGCTATTTTGCGCAAGCAGCTCGGGAAGCCGAACGACGGCGAAGGGCGCAAGCACGCGGAGCCCGCGAACGCGAAAAAGCAGAAGCGCTCCAACTTAAAGAACGCGAAAAACAGCGCGCCGTGAACGAAAAAGAGCGCGCCCGCCTGCATGACAGCCACCGGACCGACGAAGCCGAACGAAAAACGCACGACGTTGAGGCCCAAATCAACTCGCTCGAGCGGCTGTTGCAGAGCGTTCTGGGGATGAGCATCGAGCTCGAGTTTGACTCTCTGAAGCAGCCGCTTGAGCCAACACCGTACGAACCGGGGAAGCTGGCGACACCAATCCCGCCGCCAGCGTTCACACCACCGCCGGAACCGAACGGGCTCGCCAAGATGTTCGGCGGAAAGCGCCGATACGAAGTAGCCCTCCAGAAGGCACAGCAGGAGCACGCTGATGCCGCAGCCATCGCCAAGGCCGAAGACGCGAAGCGCGTCGAGAAGCTCCAGGTCTTCAAAGCTAGGAACGACGAGGAAGCGGCCGCGGCAAGAGCGCAGGCCGAGGCGCAACACCGCGAAGTGGACGAGTTCGAGCAGCGGTACGCGGAAGCCCAGCCGGACGCCGTCCGCGAATACTGCATGATCGTCCTGGCCCGCAGCTCGTACCCCGAGGGGTTTCCACAAGAGCGCAAGATCGCCTACGAACCAGAGTCAAAGCAGCTCGTCGTCGAGCTGGACTTCCCGACGCTCGACGTCATCCCTACGACCATCGAGTTCAAATACGTCAAAGCGAAAGACCAGATCACGACAAAAGCGTGGCCCGAAGCCAAACGGAAGGGCCTCTACGCGAGCGTCATCGCACAGATGACGCTCCGCACAATCTTCGAGTTCTTCGGCGCCGACAAGGCAGGGCACATAGAGACGATCGTTTTCAACGGACACGTCGACACCAGAGACCCGCGGACAGGCCAACAGATCCACCCCTGTCTCGTGACCGTTCGCGTCACGCGCGACGCGTTCGACGCACTCGAGCTCGCCGAGGTCGACCCCGCGGCTTGCCTGAAGGGCCTGAGTGCGTCCATCTCGAGAAGCCCGACCGAGCTCGAACCGGTCCGGCCGATCCTGGAATTCAGCATGGTCGACCCACGGTTCGTCGAGACGGCAGACCTCCTCGCGGAACTCGACGAGCGCCCGAACTTGATGAACCTCTCGCCGACCGAGTTCGAGGCGCTGATCACCAACCTCTTCGAGAAAATGGGCCTCGAGACGCGCAGGACACAGGCTTCTCGAGACGGTGGCGTCGACTGCGTCGCCTACGACAGTCGTCCCATCCTAGGAGGCAAGGTCGTGATCCAAGCCAAGCGCTACAAGAACACCGTGGGAGTCAGCGCTGTGCGCGACCTGTTTGGCACGCTCCAAAACGAAGGAGCAAGCAAGGGGATCCTGGTCACGACGAGCGGCTACGGGCAGGCCTCATTCCAGTTCGCCGAGAACAAGCCGATCGAGCTCATCAGCGGCGCCAACCTCCTCTACTTGCTCTCCGAGCATGCGGGGATTGAGGCCAAGATCGAGCCGCCCGAAGATTGGCTAGATCCCGCCGCCGATGTCACCACAGAAGCCCAGGTCGACAGTGCGGCGTCATCCGGATGATGATCACGAACCAACTCAGGCCCGCCTCGAGAGCCATAGGTTGTCATCTTATCGTCGGCTACGACGGTGCCGATGCACACGCGTCGGCCCGACCTAAGGGTCCGAGCCGATGACCCGAAGCGCGCCTAGAGACATTGAGCGGCTACGCGCGCTTCGCTCGTAGCGGCGGCGCTCCTCTTGCACCGCGACGTCGATTTCAACGACCTTGTCGAGCGCGCCGCGGACTTCCTCTAGCCGCTCGGCTGGGAAGCTGACTTGCTCAATTGCCGCCAACGCGTCGTCGTCTCGAGACACGTCGAGCCGGATACGCCAATTTTTGGTGTCAACACGGAACAGCTTGCCGGTAAGCGTCAGCTCCCCGGTGCCGCTCTCGATCGGCTCCTCAAGCCAATCGGATCGGGCGCGTGCGAGTTGGGCGTCAATTTGCACGCGGCGGGTAGGCTCATGGTCGCGAACAACTTCAAGGTCCATGCCAACGTCACCCGAGCTCAGCGTCAACAGCAGGGATAGCAACTCGTCTCCCGTTCGCTCTGGGTAGTCGAACAGCGTGCGAGCAAGACCCTCAGATGCTCCTCGAACGGCAGTCAGGATCTCTACGAGAGCCCCGAGGGCGTCGTCGTCATTGCCGACAAGCTCGCCGTCCGGGTTGTCGAGGCGCAGCGGGAGGGCAAAACTTCCCGTCACTGCGGGAAGGACCTTGAGACGCTTAGCGTGGCTGACCCCCACAAGCCGACCGGTTCGGCTCACGTCGAGACCAGCCCGGTCCGCTTGGACGATGCGAAATAGTCGGTCGGTGTGCACCAGAACCTCCGACAGCACGGGCATCGCGATCGCCGAATCGTGCACGCCTGCGCCATTGAGCAGAAGAAGCGCACCGTCAGTGATCTGCTCCCTTATCCGCTTGGGCAGGTCGTTGAAGTTGCTGATCTCTTCTATTTCGGGCTCGGGGAGCCCGTCGTCTTCCTCAGAGTCACTCACTGTGCAGCAGCGGCAATAAATGCAAGAATAAGCTCAATCCCTGTCATAAAAGTCGCGACAAAACACCAGAGTTCTGCACGTTCAAGCTCTTTAGCGCGAAGCTCGTTGTTTTGGCGTCGGCCCTTCGCAATCTTCACGTAAGCCTCGACTAGTTTAACGCCGACCGCGGGATTTCCGGCACGCGCGGCCGACAGGTAGGCCTCGATAGTCCCAGGGCCGAGTGCGGGGTCCTTCCGCAGTCGCCACGCTTTCACGCTAAAGACGATCGCGACAACGAGGATGGCACAGGCGATGGCGCCCGCTACCCCGAGCCATAACACGAATGACGATCGGGCGTGATGTTCCGTCGCCGCAAGGGAGCCGTTGATTAGACCGATTACGACCGCCTGGGCGACCGCGAAGAACGCCCCGACAACCGCGATCAAGTTCCTCGACTTCGCATCGAGGCGTTCGCTGCGCTTGAACTCCTCTTCGATCGTCGACGTTGCGGACGCCAGGAGTATGCTCAGCTGGGTTGCAGGTTCGCCGCTCGACGGAGGCACTGTCCTAGCAGGCAGTTCGGATGGCCCGACCATGGCTTGACCCATGTTCGCAGGTCCTCCGGCCGCCGTCGACCGGGGGGGCGCGGCATTAACCTGGGGCGTAGGGTTCCTCCGCAGGGCGCGCCTCAATGTCACGATATACGCCTCGTCAGGCCGATATCTTGGCGGCCAACTCACCCGGGTGGATGCTAACCGTAAGCGCGGGTTCTGGATCTGCTCATAGCCGTGCACCACTAGCCGACCCCGCCCTTCATCGATCCGGCGGTCGTGCTTGCCGTTGGTCATTAGCCCGTTCCGGACTAAATTCACCGCCGCGGCGCGGTCTTGTAGCTCGCGCCAGGTCGAGCTCTTCGGTGCTTGGCGGACGTGGAGCGCGTGGACCAGAGGCGCAGGGAGTCTGACGCTTGTGCAAGATCGTCCCCGCGCGCAGGCACCGCGACGCGCCCGACGGGGTCCACCACGTGCGGGCACGCGGCGTCGTCGGGGATTCCGCGGTCGGACTCGATGCGGGATTGGCCGAATCGAACGCTCCGTTCTCTGACGTGGCTTCAGTCAGGCGTACGACGTCCTTCCAACACGGCGGGATGTCGCGAGGTCGGGCAGTCTAAGGCTGGATGAGCAGCGCTCCGATAAACGTCCCATGCGAGACGCGCTCTACCTGCGCCGCTGCGGCGCCGGCGGGTCGGCTGAGCGCCGGTTCAACGAGATGCGGGCTCGCTGGTGGAAGCGCGTTCGATTCCGGGCGACTACCCCGTTGGCGGTAGTCGGAGCGGCCCTACTCATCGGCGCGCTCATCTTCCGCTCGGTGCTGCCGGAGTTCCTTATCGGAGTCGCGCTCGGCGCAGTCTTCGCGATGTATATCTGGGTGACCGAAGCGCCACCTCCGCGCATCGAGCAATGGCGTACCGGGTACGAAGGCGAGCAAAAAACGGCTCGTCGTTTGGCGCAGCTGCGCCGCGAGGGCTACGAGCTGTTCCACGACCTCAGCGATCGTTTGGACGACCAACCTTCCGCAAGCAATGTCGACCACGTCGTGGTCGGACCGACCGGTGTTTGGCTGATCGACACGAAGTGGCTATCTGGAACAGTGCACCTCGACGGCGACATCGTTGAGGTGACAAACGTCGACTGGCCGGAGGACATGTGCCGACTTGAGCGCCTGCTTCCAGCGATGCGCGGGCGCGCCGCCCGGCTGTGCGAAGACATCGGTCCCGTCAATGGCCGTCGTCCGTTCGTCAACTCGGTGCTGGTCTTCTGGAACGACGTCGTGGGAGCGCCGATCGAAGCGGACAGAGTCGTACTACTAAGAGCCGACGAACTCGCGTCGCGGATCCTCGAAAGCGGCGACGTTCGACTTAGCGCCGACGCGGTCGCCGAGATTGCGAGCCGAATTCGTGCGACAAGACATCCTCGCACCGACGTTGGCCTCGCGAGCAAGCCGCCAACCGCAACGGTCTAGCGTCGGGGCGTGGCCGAGGCCCAAGACGGGCATTATCGTGTCCGCATTGATGAGCGTGTCGATGTCACAGAGGCCGCCGGCTAAGGGGCTGACTCACATGCTGAATGTTGCGTGTACTTAGGGACGCGGGAGAGGTTTGGGCTAGCGAGGACGGCGTGGGGCGGGATACGGGCGTGGAACTTGCAGCGTGTGCGTAGGAACCGGGCGCGCAGCGCGGCGCGGCGCGGCGCGGCGCGGCGGCTGAGACAAGCGGAGGGGCGCGACGACTAGCGTGGGCGTAAAGTTGAGGCCGGACTCGTCAGTTTCTTCGTGGGTGGTCGGAACGCGTGAATCGACACGGCGCAGCCGGGGGGTTTGGCCCTGATCTGTGGGAATATGCGCGCGGATGTTCGAGCTAGGCAAGGTCTACCGGCGCCGCGACCTACATGATGAGTACGGCGGTCAGCGACAGGGCGGGATCGTCACTCCCGCCGACGAGCCATTCATCCTGCTCGTCACGGGCGAGGCAGGCCGTGATTACGGCTACGAGGACAGCGAGCTCAGCGACGGTACGTTCATCTACTTCGGCGAGGGGCAAGTCGGAGACATGGAGTTCAAGCGCGGAAACCGCGCTGTCCGCGACCACGCCCGGGATGGGCGAGACCTTTACCTCTTCGAGAAGGTGCCGACCGCGCACCTGCGGTACCGCGGGCAGTATTTCTGCGCCGGGTACGAGACTGTCAAGCACGTGCCCGACGCCGACGGCGGTCGACGCAACGCAATCGCGTTTCGACTGCTGCCAATCGAGGCCGATGATGCAGATGACCGGGCAGTCGAGGATGACCTCGCGGATCTCACGCTTGCGCAGCTGAGGATTGCGGCGCTCGAAGCGCCCGGTGAAGGCGTGGCACCGTCGAAAGTCAAGGTGACCGCGTACCGGCGATCAGCTGCGGTCCGCGAGTACGTGCTTGCACGAGCCGCAGGGACGTGCGAGGGCTGCGCGCGGCCTGCACCGTTCACGACCATGGCCGGGCGGCCGTACTTAGAGCCGCACCACACGCGCCGAATCTCGGACGGCGGACCGGACCACCGGGCACACGTGATCGGCCTATGCCCGACGTGTCACCGGCGCGTCCACCACGCAAACGACGGCGCGGCATACAACGAGTCGCTCATGCAAAAGCTCGCGGACCTCGAGAACGCGGATCTGTAGGGCTGAGCGGTCGCCTGGCAGCTCACGCCGAGTGCCTAGAAGCCGCCGCGCGCGTCTCACCAGTCACCGGGTCTTCCCTGTAGTCCACGGTCGGGAAAGCTGTCAATCCATGCGACGGCCGCGGCCACAAGCGCACCGTCGAAACGGCACCTGTGTCCGCGGTTGTGGCAGCAGAGGTCTTCATGTGCCTCGCCGAAGGATCGCAGACGTTCGGGGACGGTGGGGCCGCTTCGGCCCCAGTAGATGAATTCCTGCGAGGCGAGTACTCGATCGACTCTTGTGTCGGTCCCGACGTTCAACGGGTTCGCGCTGCCGTCGTGCAAGCTGTGGTGGGAGTCAAGCTGATGCCACCCGCCGTCGTCATCCGGACGGTAGATGTTGTCCCCAAATGCGATCTTGTGGCTGGCTCTCAGGTTGGGGTGCTTCCGGTTGAAACGGGGATCTGCCCAGTACTGGGCGAACGTCATCGTCTCCTGCACGCACATCGCGTAGATCGCCTGGCCGGAGCGTCGCTTGTCCGCCGAGCCGGTACCGAGAATCCAGTCCCCGCGCTTGGCAGTACGTCGGATTTCGGGCTTGCACGTTGCGAGCGTGCACCAGCCGAAGAAGGGGTTGGGCGCGAAGCCGAAGTCACGCGCGACGACATAGGAGTACACCCGGGACGGGCTAGCAGTTGTGGCGGGCGATGTCTTTGCGTGCACGCGGCGCGCCCGAACTGTCTTGCCAGACGTCACCGCCTTGGATGGCGTCGAGTATGCGGTCTCCGTTCCACCCCACGATTCCGTCGGCGTAGTCCGTCAGGCCATCGGGCAGGTCGGAATCGGACGCGCCGGGGGCGAACACCCCCACGACCCTGGTGTCGGTGTTCACGGCGTATTGGATCTCCCAGTCGACGTAGACGCTGTCCTTTGTGTCGGGCGAGATCAGGACGATCATGGTGCCGGCCCAACGGATTTTCGGCGCCAAGATCTGGTGCTTTATGTAGTCCGGATCCTTGGCATCGTTCGGCGTCGACGCGTTGACGGAAGAGTCGCGGATGTCGAGTCCGCGGTCCGCGAGCAGCTCCTTAAGCCGCCCGAGGTGGCGGTCATCCTCGTGGACATGGCTGATGAACACATTGCGCGTCTCGGACATTGACGCTGAGGTCCTTCCTTCGGCGTGGTGTTCCGAATATGTTACGAAACCTGATGGTCCCGCCGATTCTAGACGTGTTCGTGGTGTGGCATCCGGAGGACGCAGCCGGCGAGCTCGTCGCGGCACAGTTCCTCGAGCACTTCCACGGGTCGGCGTTCTCTGGGTTGATTGGGGGTGCGATCGAGGTCTATGTGCGCTCGCAAGGCTGGCGCGACGCACGGGACGCCCCGAGGCCGCTATCGCCGGGGGCATACGAGATCAACGGGGCGGGGATGACGGCGATCGTCCCGGTGCTCGGCGTCGGCTTCGCCGATGCTGTGGAGAGCGGTGAGGGGCCGTGGCTTGAGTACGCGCGCCAGGTAGCCGAGCTGCGCCATGCAGATCCCAATAGCGTCGGCGTATTCCCAGTACGACTTTCAGAGGGCGCTACCAATGGAACGAAGCTAGGTGAGCTCTTCGGTTCGATCCAGAGCATCGGCCCTCAGGCAGGAGCCCCGACAGCCGAGACTGCGGCGGCGCGCTGTCGGGATCTTGCGCAGGGCATCGCGCAGCTTGCGAACGGCCAGTCTCGCCTGAAAGTGTTCATCAGCCACACGAAGCGCGGGGCTGCAGGCGAGGTCGAGCAGTTAGCGCGCTTGATCACACAAGTGCGCAGCGCCATCGACGGCACGCGGCTTGCAGAGTACTTCGACGCGAGCGATCTCCAGCCCGGCGCCGACTGGATCGCGGACCTGGACGCGAACGCACGCGCGAGCGCTCTGCTCGCGGTCCGGACTGACTTGTACGCCAGCCGGGAGTGGTGCCAACGCGAGGTCGCGAGCGCGAAGCTCGCCGGTATGCCGGTCGTCATCCTCGACGCTCTGAGCGATGGCGAGGAAAGAGGCTCCTTTCTGATGGACCATGTTGCCCGAGTCCCAGCTGCCTCAGCGCGGGATGAGCTAAACGACGCGGCGATCGTCGTGGCTCTTAACCGGCTCGTCGACGAATCGCTCAAGCGCGAGCTGTGGGAGCGGCAGCGCCAAGTGACCGCGGGGGGCGCCGAGTGGAGTATCGCGTGGTGGGCCCCACACGCGCCCGAGCCCCTGACTCTCGCCTCTTGGCTGACCGATGAGATCGCCGAACTTCCGAGGGACGCGGACGTGCGGGTGCTCCATCCCGACCCGCCACTCGGTCCCGTCGAGCGCGACGCCCTAGAGCAGATCGCGGATCTGACGGGCCTCGCGAAACGCCTTGACGTCATGACTCCGCGTGGACTCGCGGCCCGGGGCGGATAGCGATGTCCGGACAGCGAGAGCTTCTGGAGCCCGGAAGCCTGAGAGGGCTTTGCCTCGGGATCTCTGTCTCGGAGAGCGCTGATCTCGGGCGGCTCGGGCTCGTCGAGACGCATTTACGGCTCGCTCTCGCCGAGGCTTCGCGCGCGATGATGATTTCCGGCGCGCGCATCCTCTACGGGGGGCGCCTCGATCCAGCCGGATATACCTCATTTCTAAGGGCCGAGATGGAGAAGTACAGTCGCCGCGACCGACCGTTGACGCTGTGTCTCGCCTGGCAGGAACACCGGCGGATCCCGATCGCGGATTTGGCCGGGGCCGAGGACGACCTCGGCTTGTACGGCAACATTATTTATCTGAGCGCCGACGGCCAAGAGGTCGCCCGTGACTTCGAGCGCACTGAGCTCGGGGAACTGATCGAGGACCCCCGGGTGCGGGAGCAGGCCCTCACGGCGCTGCGTGAATACATGACCACCAAGAGCCACGCGCGACTGCTCGTCGGGGGAAAGTGCGCCGGCTACGACGGTCGCTACCCCGGTGTTGTCGAGGAGGCCATGATCTCGATAGAGACCGGACGTCCGCTGTTCCTGGCAGGCGGCTTCGGCGGCGCGACCCTGGAGGTCGCGCGGGTGCTTGGGCTCGATCCGCAGCACTATCTCGGCGTGATTGGGGCGGACAAGGTGCGCGACCCGGGCCTTTCGGAGGGGCTTGCCAGGATCGAGGCGGCGGCTCAGGAGGTTGGGTGGCGAGCCCAGTCGAACGGGCTCAGCGGCGAGGAGAATCGCCGGCTAGCGGCAACCCATCGTCCAAGCGAAGTTGCTTCTTTGGTCGCCTTGGGTCTGGGACGTTCCAACCTCAACGAAAGGCCCGCACAGTGATCGACAGCACGAGGCCTCGGAGCCTCACGCTCGAGGCCTACCAACGCGAATCAGCGCTCACAGACCTTGAGGGTTCCGACGACGATCCGATTACAGCGCTGCTTGGCCTCGCTGGAGAGGTTGGCTCGCTGATCGCCGAGTACAAGAAGAAGCGGCGGGCCGACGGGGTCGCCTACACCGGCTTCGAGGAGGTGGTGAAGGTCGAGCTTGGAGACATTCTCTGGTACTTAGCGTCACTCGCTCGGCGGGTAGACGTCAGCCTCAACGAGGTCGCGCTCCTGAACCTCCAGAAGACCCGTCAACGGTGGCTGCCGCCCGACCCGACGCGACAGGTCACGCTTGACGCGGACTTTCCCGAGACTCAGCGGCTACCTCGGCAGTTTACGGCCAGTTTCAGCACCTACGAGGACCCGTCGGGAACACTCAAGGCGCGCATGCAGATCGACGGCCAGGACGTCGGCGACGCGATCGACGACAATGCCCGCGACTCCGACGCCTATCGCTTCCACGATGCTTTCCATCTCAGCTACCTCGCAGTGCTCGGCTGGTCGCCGGTTCTGCGCGCACTCCTTAGGCGCAAGCGAAAGGATGACCCCGTTGTCGACAACTCTGACGACGGCGCGAGGGCGTGTGCCACCGAGGAGGCAATATCGGCGATGGTGTTCGCGTTGTCGCGCGGCTACAACCATTTCGAGGGCGCTGAGCGGATCGACGACAGGATCCTTGTTGCCGTGCGCGCGATGACCAGCGGGCTGGAGGTCGCGCACCGAACTGATGCGGAGTGGGAGTGCGCGATCCTCGCCGGTTTCACGATTTGGAGGGCACTCCGCGCGGCGGGTGGCGGAGTGGTGCGCGTCGATATGGACAATGCTTTGATCGAGATGGTCGGCTAAGTCCGCGGTGGCAGCGGCGGCGCGTCGGGTACGCTGTTCACGCCTTGCAACTCCCAGCTGGGGGGAAACACGGCGATCAGGGGGTCGGGGCTTGGGCGAAACCGCTGCTTGATTCGACTTCGCCCAGAGATACCGGTTGCGTTGGGGTGAGCGACGCGCGAGTACTTGTCCACCTCACAAAAAAGGTTCTGGCAATCGATGAGGTGCAGAGGGCGCCCGAAAAGCCCCCCGAACTCGAGCCCCAAGCGCCCAAAGTACTCGTCCTGACGGTCGACGATGTGCTCGATGATCTCGGCCTCGATGCCCGCTGACCGCGGTCCGAAACACTTGCGGATACCGTCACACGCTCCCGGGCCTGCGACCACGAACTCATTCTCGCTACCAACCATCAGCGGTGTGTAGTTCAGGTCGATTGTGTACTGAAGTCCGAGGAAACGACCGATTGTCGGGTAGCTCACGAGCCGCTCATAGACGCTGGCCAGAGTCCCAGGCGACGCGACGGTGCGGGCGATCCCGTCCCGCATCATGTGCTCGAGCAGCCGCAGGTGGTTGCGGTGCTTGCCCCGCTCGCCCAGTCGCGGCGGTGGCATCAGGTACGCCGCTGAGTAGATCGGGCCATCGTTTGCCGCTTCGTCGAGGACGCGGGCGTAGTGTGCGTAGTCGTATGTCCGCCACTCGATTGATCCGAGCGCGTACTCGAGACGCCGCCAGGTAGAAATCCGATTGAAGATCTTGTACAGCAGCACCCGGAATACGACACTGTCCGAGTCTGTGGGCGCGTCGGCAGCGTAGATTACGTTCTGGATAAGGAACTGGGACACGCGGTCGGCGGCCCTGTAGACGTTGGTGAAGCGGAAGTCCCGTAGAATCTGGTCCTCGCTCCACGGCCCCGCGGCGCCCGCCAGCCGCGCGAGGTAGATCGCCTGTCGCGCAGCCGCGAACCGCCAGTACGTGTCAAAGACTTCCGTCGGCTCGAGCATACGGCCGGCGATCTCGATGGACCGCCTGGTAGCTATTGCGTGCTCCCGCTGCCGTGGACGGGACCGTAGTTCAGTCGCCAGCTGGCAATTCCCCGACAAGGCCTCGCCACGGCGCGATTATATGGGCAGCGCCGGCCGAGTTTGAGCAATAAGGTTGCCAAGTCGGCGAATCGAGCCCGGCTACCAGGCCTTGTGAGTGTGGGAACGCCGACGATCGAGCCGGTTCGGCTGGCGCTGCGTCCCGCTAGAGCACCCTCAGGCGCTCGAGTTCGGCGTCGATCGCGCCGCGGTCGGTGACGTCGAGCACCGTGTGCGGTACTCGCCAGTCCGAGAGGGCGGTCAAGATGGCCGCATCCGTCGAGCGCTGGAACTCCTCGTCTGTTGGGCGAACGCCATCGCCCTGTAGTGCGATGCGCGGCGGAATGTAGAGCAGCTCGTCGTACCGCTCCAACGCCGCGAGCGGCGTCGCTCGGTGGAGCTCCTCCAGGAGAGCGGTCTCAAGTGCGCTGAGCTCTCGGCGTTCGGCAGCCTGCACCGCGTAGGCCCAAACGTCGATGAGCGTTCGCGGTGCCACCCAGCTGTTACGTTCACGCTCGAAGGCGAACTGCAACAGCCACGCTAGTGTCTGGCTCGTCACCGACGCTTGATCATTGATGGGCAATCCTCGCGCGGCGAGGGTGCGACCCGGCGTCGGCAGCACCGGGACGTCGAGCGTGCCGGCCAACTCCTCGGCTAAAGTGCTCTTGCCCACCCCGTGGGCGCCTGTCAGGGCAACACGCATCGCCACCCGCCCCCGCTCCGAAATGCGGCAGACGAACGCAGCGCCGTCGTGAGACCGGCGGTCACACTGGGCCAGGTCACGCAGCCCCTAAGCGGCTGCCGGCTACACAGTCGTTGCCGCGACCGCAGATCCTCTTTCCGTGACGTTCTCGCTGACAGTTCCTGAGTCAAGCAAATTCTTGTGACCGCCGCATGATTGTGAGCCAGCGCCCGATGATAAGGCACAGCGACCGCCGCAGGATCGAATCGCCCAGTTGAGCCCGTCCGAGGTTCAGGCACGCGATGGCCTGGTTGGCAGTGGATGGCGCGGCCGGGGACGGTGCAGGCTGCGCCCCGCCGCCCAATCTCTTCGAACAATGTGATGTGCATCGAGCTCGTCACTCTTAGTGATGTGGCCGGTCAACCACTCGCGGGCACCGCCGAGCGCGAACAATTGAAGCCGCCCTTGTGCGAGGCGCTGATCTCTTGTCCACCCAACAAGAGGTCAACGTGGCGCTCCGATGAGCTTCGTAGTTCGTGAATCTACTCACTGACGCTCCCTGAACAGTGGCGATGGGATGCGCCCCAGGCGCAAGCAACGACCAAGAGCTTCGGTGTATTCTGCTTAGTCCCACGTGCGCTCGCGCGCAGCGCGTGGGCGGCAGACACCGATACGCTCGCTTGACGATGGACAAAAGTCGGTCAATCAATGCGCTTGATCCGTTGCCCGAGGGAGTGTTCATGTCGATGGTTGAAGCCCTCGGCGTTGCCCTCGGCAAACGAAGAGCGCGGCTGACGCTAGCGACCGCCGAAAGTGTGCGGCAGCTGCTGACCGCTAGCGAGGTGCTCCACGTGTGGCTACAAGCGAATGTCTTATTGCGTGACTCGGAAGGGCGCACGGCTCGGGGCGCAGGTCTAATTGTGTGGACGAGTGCTCGCGTCCTCTTGCTTCCGTTGACCACGGCGGTGCCCAGATGCGAATGGATTCGATCAGACTTCAACTTCAAGGAAGCCAAGGCCTCTCGGCGCAAAGGGATATCCGCCGCGTTCGTCTTCGAAGGTGGAGAGCTCGAGTTTTTCCAGGCTGCGCCTGCATACGAACTCCGTAGATGTGACGCTCTGTTGGCTGGCGAAATGATGGATCCGCCCTCCGACGGGTGGTCGGGTTACCCGTACGAACACAAGCACCCGATAATTCCCCCGCTAGGAAGCATTGGAAACATGCAGGTGTACTTTGACCGCCTGAAGCCCGATCAGGGTCAGAAAATCGTTCCGATTACCAGCGACGTTGTCGCGGCGGTCGAGAACACCGGGAGTGTCGCTGTAACGGCAACGCGGGGTCGAAATATGGCCAACAAGGCCATTGGTACTGCAGTGCTTGGCCCGGTTGGCCTATTCGGAGTCGGCAACGCAAAGGTCAAGGAACACGCGCGCGACGGGCGAGAGACGTTTCTGTCGATCGCGGGCGCCGACTGGCAGCTCACGCGTAAGTACGGCCCCGGACTCGACCTGTACGCGCACGCCTTCGCGCAAGCAGTAAATCTCGCAGCTCGACTTGCCCGGAGGGCGCCCGGAGAGGAAGCCGCTAACGGCGACGATCCCATCGACCGGATCCGCAAGCTTGGACAGTTGCGCGATCAAGGCCTCCTGACTGACGCGGAGTTCGACCACCAGAAGCGAAAGCTTCTGGATGCGATCTAGCCTTCAACTGCAGCGACATTCGGCCCCGGACACGCCGGCCGTCGGAAGGTCCCGAGTGCAAGCCGCCAATCATATCCCTGCCTAGGCAGCAGGAGGTCACTCGTCTAGGTCTACGCCCGCGGGGCCGCCGCCTGCATGCTTGAGCCGCTCCGGACGAATCATCCGAGAGCCCCCGACCGGACACCCCTGTCCGCCGATGACTACGCTTCCCGATGATGGCCGACGCCGTACAAGCCAAGACCGACATCCACGAGATCGCTGATCGCCTGTGGGAAACCGCGGACGAGCTGCGCGCCAACTCGCACCTCAAGGCTGCTGAGTACTCCATCCCTGTTCTGGGGCTGATCTTTCTAAAGTTCGCAGACAGCCGCTTCACCCAGCTCGAGATGGAGCTCGCGGGCAAGGCGACGGGCCGCCGCCAGATCGGCAAGGACGATTATCAGGCCAACGGTGTCCTCTACCTACCCGAGCAATCCCGTTTCGCAAACCTCCTCCAGCTGAAGGAGGGCGAGAATCTCGGCCGGGCCATCAACGATGCGATGGCCGCCATCGAGGACGAGAACCCGGCACTCACGGGCATTCTGCCACGGACCTACCAGGCGCTGAGCAACGACACGCTGGTCAGTCTCTTGCGGTCGGTCAACGCGATGCTTGGCGACATCGAAGGCGACGCCTTCGGCAAGGTCTACGAGTACTTCCTGGGTAAGTTCGCGATCGCCGAGGGGGCGAAAGGCGGCGAGTACTTCACACCGACGTCGATCGTCAGGTTGATCGTAGAGATCATCGAACCGTTCAACGGCAAGATCCTCGACCCCGCGTGTGGGTCCGGTGGCATGTTCGTCCAGAGCGACCGCTTCATCAAAGAGCATCGCAACGGGAGGGCTGGCCGGCTGTCGATTTACGGGCAGGAGCGTGTCGAGGAGACTCTGCGGCTGTGCAAGATGAACCTCGCCGTCCACGGCCTCGAGGGCCAGATCAGCCAGTCAAACACCTACTACGAAGACCCGTTCAACGCCACTGGCCAGTTCGACTACGTGATGGCCAATCCCCCTTTCAACGTCAACAAGGTCGACAAGGCGAAGCTCGAGGCGGACACACGCTTCCCGCTCGGCCTACCCAAGGCTGACAATGCTAACTACATCTGGATTCAGGCGTTCTACTCGGCGCTGAACGACATGGGCCGCGCCGGCTTCGTGATGGCTAACTCAGCCGCGGATGCGGGTGGTTCAGAGCTTGAGATCCGCCGGAAGCTGATCGAGGAGAAGGCGGTCGACGTCATCGTGGCCGTGGGCTCGAACTTCTTTTACACGGTCACGTTGCCCGTTACGCTCTGGTTCCTGGATCGGGGTAAGCGCGGTGGCAAGCGTGAGGACGAGGTGCTCTTCATCGATGCGCGCAACATTTTCAACCAGATCGATCGCGCGCACCGCGACTGGCGTCCGGACCAGCTCGAGTTTCTCGCGAACCTCGCCCGACTCTATCGAGACGAGGAGATCGACGTTGCGATGGGGTCCGAGCACATGCTCGCGGAGTCCTTTCCAGACGGCGTCTACGTCGACGTGCCAGGGCTGTGCGCTATCGCGACGCTCGCGCAAGTCGAGCAGCAGGGCTGGAGCCTCAATCCCGGCCGCTACGTCGGCGTGGCTGCCGCAGAGGATGACGGCGTCGACTTTCGCGTGCGACTCGAGGACCTCAACGAGGAGCTGGAGGCGCTCAACACCGAGGCCGCGCGCCTGCAGGAGCGGATCGCGGTGAACGTCGCGGAGCTCCTGGATTGACAACCTGGCCGCTAGTCAAGGTGGCTGACGCGTGCGAGCTCGTAGTCGATTGCGTGAACAGGACCGCGCCTCTTGCTGCGGAGCCAACGCCGTACAAGATGATCCGAACGACCAACGTCCGTGACGGGTTTATTGACACTGACAACGTCCGCTATGTCGACGAGACTACCTTCGGACGCTGGACGCGCCGTGCCGTGCCACTGCCGGGCGACGTAGTGCTAACCCGAGAGGCCCCTCTCGGTGAAGTAGGAATCATTCGGAAGGCGGAGCCAGTGTTTCTCGGCCAGCGCCTGATCATGTATCGCGCCGCGCCGGAGAAGTTGGACCCGTATTTCTTGATGTATTCGATGCTCGGCGACTTCGTCCAGGGACAGATTCGCGGCTACGGCTCAGGCGCGACGGTCGAGCACATGCGTCTTCCCGACTGCCTCAGTCTCCAGCTGCGACTCCCGCCATTGGGAACTCAACGCAAGATTGCCGCGATCCTCTCCGCGTATGACGATCTGATTGAGAGCAACAACCGCCGAATAAAGATCCTCGAGGAGATGGCCCAGCGGATCTACCGCGAGTGGTTCGTCGACTTCCGCTTTCCAGGGCATCGCGATATGCCGATGGCTGAGTCGGAGCTTGGGATGGTTCCGAGAGACTGGCGCGTTGGTCGTATTGACGAGCTCTGTTCCGTACACAAGAGGCCCTTTGAAGCAAAGGGTGACGCTGAGCTCCCATTACTTGACATGGCTAGGATGAGGCAAGGCTCGCTGGCTGCGACCGCGTTTGGGGACCCTAGCGAGCTCACCACCTCTCGGATCGTTTTTGAGGCCGGCGACCTGCTTTTTGGTGCGATCCGGCCGAACCTCCGGAAGGTGACCCTAGCCCCAGTGCGTGGTGTGACAAACACATCCGTTCTGGTGATCCGACCAGACTCGCCAAGGTGGCACGCCTTTGTCGTGGCGCTCCTCTCGTCGGAGCCGGTCAACCGCTGGGCAACCCAGCGCGCCACGGGCACCAAGATGCCCGTGATTTCGTGGAAGGAATTGAGCGCGATGGCTACGCTCTTGCCCACGGAGGCGTTGGCGGATGCCTTCTCCGACATAGCGGCGCCGTTACTCGAGGAGGTGCAGGTCCTCTCAACGCTGATCACTCGACTGAAGGCCACCCGCGACCTTCTCCTGCCGCAGCTCATATCGGGACAAGTAGACGTCGCCGGCCTCGAGATTTCCGTGCCGGAGGTCGCCGCGTGACGGCGCCAGCGCGTACAGGCCGATACAGCGAGAATGAGCTTGTTGAGCAGCCCGCCATCGCGCTGTTCGAGGCCCTTGGCTGGGAGCACGCTGACGCCTATAACGAGACGCTCGGAACGAGCGGCACGCTCGGACGCGACAACAGATCCGAGGTCTTCCTCACCGGGCGTCTCAGGCAGGCAGTTGAGCGTCTCAACCCGGGGATGCCCAGCGAGGCGATCCAGGACGCGGTCAACGAGGTCACGAAGCCACGGTTTGCGATGCACTACGCGCGGGCCAACGCGGAGATTCACGCCCTGCTCCGCGAACGCGTGGAGGTGTCTGTCCGCCAGTCTGACGGAACCGCTCTTCCAGAGAGGCTCGCCGTCATCGACTGGGAGCAACCGGAGAACAACGAGTTCCTTCTTGTCTCGCAGCTCTGGGTTCACTCGGATCTCTACAGGCGCCGCGCCGACCTGGTCGGATTCGTCAACGGCATCCCGCTGGTTTTCATCGAGCTGAAGGCCTCGCACCGGAACCTCAAGCACGCCTATGACGACAACCTGAGCGACTACCGCGACGCGATCCCACACCTATTCGCCCCGAACGGCTTCATCGTGCTGTCCAATGGTGCAGAGTCGAAGGTGGGGACGATCACGTCGGGGTGGGAGTTCTTTTCGGAGTGGAAGAAGATCAACTCGGAGGGTGAGGAGGGCGTCGTCTCACTGGAGACGGTGATTCGCGGTATGTGCACGAAGGAACGCGTCCTCGATCTGATCGAGAACTTCGTTGCGTTCCAGGACCGCCCCGGCGGTTTCGTCAAGCTGCTGGCTCGCAACCACCAGTTCCTTGGCGTGAACAACGCGCTCGCGCGCATGCAGGATTTGAGAGACGCTCCGCCTGAGGAGCGTGGGAAGCTCGGGGTGTTCTGGCACACGCAGGGGTCCGGCAAGACGCTTTCGATGCTGTTCTTCTCGCAGAAGGTGCTGCGTAAGGTGCCCGGCAACTGGTCATTCGTGATCGTGACCGACCGCAACGAACTGGACGACCAGGCGCACAAGGAGTTTCTGTGGGCGGGCGTCGCGACCGAGGAGCACGTGCGTGCCACGGGCTCATCGCATCTGCGGCAACTCCTCAGCGAGGATCACCGCTACGTCTTCACGCTGATCCAGAAGTTCCGGACCGAAAAAGGCGAGGTCCACCCGGTCATCTCAGAGCGCGATGACGTGATCGTGATCAGCGACGAGGCGCACCGCACCCAGTACGACATCCTCGCGCTCAACATGCGAAACGCGCTGCCGAACGCAAGCTTCATTGGGTTCACCGGCACCCCGCTGATCGCCGGTGAGGAGCGCACTCGCGAGGTGTTCGGGGATTACGTCTCGGTCTACAACTTCGCTACTTCCACCGCCGACCACGCCACCGTGCCGCTGTACTACGAGAACCGCATCCCACAGGTCGAGATCGCCAACCCAAACTTCGGCGATGACCTCACGGCGATCGTCGAGGAGGCCGACCTCGACGAGGCGCAGGAGCGCCAGCTCGCAAGGACACTCGGCAAGCAGTACGAGCTGATCACACGCGACGACCGTCTCGAGGCCGTCGCGAAAGACATCGTCGATCACTTCCTCGGGCGCGGCTTCCCCGGCAAGGGGCTCGTCGTGTCGATCGACAAGCTCACCGCGGTGCGGACGTTCGAGAAGGTCCAGCGCTTCTGGGCGCAGCGGCTCGCCGCCGACGAGGAGCGACTGGCGACCCAGAACCTGGGCCCTGAAGAGCAGGATCTGGTGACGCAGGAGATCGCGTTCATGCGCTCAACCGACATGGCCGTCGTGATCTCCCAGTCCCAGAATGAGGTGGCCGAGATGGCCGATCGAGGGATTGACATCAAGCCCTACCGGAAGCGGATCGTGGAGGAGAACCTCGAGGAGAAGTTCAAGGACTCCCAGGACCCGCTGCGGCTCGCGTTCGTCTGCTCGATGTGGACCACGGGGTTCGACGTGCCGTCGCTCTCCACCGTCTACCTCGATAAGCCGCTGCGCAACCACACCCTGATGCAGACGATCACGCGAGCCAACCGCGTCTTCCCCGAGAAGAACAGCGGCCTGATCGTCGCCTACGTAGACGTCTTTCGCAATCTGCAGAAGGCGCTTGCGATCTATGCGATCGGTGGCAAGCCCGGCGAGGTACCTGTTGAGGAGAAGGGCGCTCTCTTCGACGCTCTTCGCACCGCCGTGGACGAGCTCCGCGCGTTCTGCGCGCGCCGTGAAGTCGACCTCGACGCCCTCGGGAAGCTCAAGGGCTTCGAGCTGGTCGCCGCCGGCAAGCAGACCGTAGAGATGCTGATGGTCGACGACGAGGAAAAGGTGGCGTTCCTATCAAGGGCGTCCCTCGTGAACCGGCTCTACAAGGCCATCCTGCCTGACGCACGGGCCAACGAGTTCAGCCGCATCAGGGCCGTCACGAAGTTCGTTGCCGACGCGATCGCCGAGTACAGCGAGCGGCCCGACATCACCGGAGTGATGGGCCACGTGGAGCAACTACTCGACGAGTCGGTCGCCGCCAACGAGTACCTGATCCCCGACATCGACGCCGACGCACTGTTCGACCTCGCCGCCGTCGACTGGTACGGCCTCGAAGAAGCCTTCAAACACGGGCGCCCTCGCACCGCCGCGCAACGACTCCGATCGCTCCTCTCAGCACAGATCGCAGCGCTGGTCCGTCTCAACCCGATGCGCGTCGACCTCGTCGAGCGGTTCGAGAAGCTGGTCGCCGACTACAACGCCGGCAGCATGAACGTCGAGACGTTCTTCCAGGAACTGCTCGCGTTCAAGAAGACGCTCAGCGAGGAGGAGGCTCGCGCACTCTCCGAGGGCTTGGACGAGGAGCACCTCGCGGTGTTCGACCTCCTCATGCGACCCGCTCCGGAGCTCTCAGAGGCCGAGAAGACGCAAGTCAAGAACGTCGCCGACGCGGTCCTCTCGACCCTCAAGCAGGGCAAGCTTGTGCTCGACTGGCGCAAGCAACAGGCGACCCGTGCCGCCGTGCGCGTAGCAGTCGAGGAAACGCTTGACCGGCTGCCCGAGGCGTTTACGCGCCAGATCTACGCGCAGAAGTGCGACGCGATCTACCAGCATGTGTTCGACTCCTACTGGGATGATGGCCACTCGGTGTACGAGATGGCGGCATAGGCACTCGCACGACTGCCGAAGCGTGAGTCCAGGGCCATGCGCGTTGATCGCTTCCTAAGACAGCAGGAGGTCCCCTAGCCAGCCAGCTCGATCGAGTTGGCGACCATGTGTCGCGCTGGGGTACCTTGAAGATACGCTCTTCGTCGCTACGCGCCGGAGGCTCGCTGCCAGTCGACTGCGAGCCTGGCGCCGTCGAGGCAATGAAGGACCATCGAACAGCGGGCGGCCATTAGTAATTGACGATTTTGTAGGCGGTTTCTGGAACCGACGCTACGGCCGCCGGCTCTAACATCGGGTAACGGTGACGCACGAGGCCGAGCAGCCTGATCCAGTCGAGGTCCGAGGGCCGCACGCCTGGATGAATTGGAACGCGGAGCGTCAGGGGTGTCCCCGCAGGAGCGATCGGCACCCGGACGCGGTCGTCATCGAGCCGCGCTGGGCCGAGTACGTACTGTGTTCCGACGCAGACATCGGTGGGGCGTGGTTGGAACTCGGTCCGTTCGTGATTCAAAGCGTGATGAACGGAGCGCCTAGCCGGATGGGCATCGTCCGGCGGCCCCTCCTCCTTCGCTACTGGGACCACTTGTGCGACGCTCCGAGCGGAAGCGTTCCGCTGAAGACGGATGTGGAGGATTACGTCGGCGGAGACATTGGGGACGAGATGGCCGCGCTCCTTGGCCTTGCGCTAAGCCGTCGAATTCGCTCCGGAGGAATGACGCGAAGGGACGTGGGCGACTCTCACCCGCTCGGGATCGCATTCGAAGACGATTCGCCGTACCTGGAGCCGCCACGGCGCGATCCCATGATTTGGTGGATCGCGCAGCCAGCGGACCTATCCGATGCGCGCGGTCTCCTCGCGAGATACCCGACCCTCGCCCGGGAGGACGCCGTGGCACTGGTTCGAGCTGCTCGGCAGTACGTTGAAGGTCTTTGGTACGCAGACCTAGACCCGCGCATCGCTTGGGTGAAGCTGATCGGCGCGCTGGAGACGGCGGCAGCTCGCGAAGACGACAGTCGCCGTGAGACAAACCGGGAGCGATTGAAGCGACACAACCCTGCGCTCCATGCCTTGCTCGATGGGCTCGATCCGCTTCTCGCCGATGGCATCGCCGGCCAGGTCGCAGGTCTGTTCAAGGCACAGCAGAAGGTGATGGATTTCGTGGAGAAGTACAAGGCCGATGAGCCGCCGGTGCGGCCTGACGCGCAGGCGCTGCAGGTCGATTGGAGCAGCGTTGACGAAACCTTCAAGACGATCTATGGCCACCGCTCGCGGGAACTACACCAAGGCCTCGCATTTCCGTGGCCTCTCTCGAGGCCGCCGTTTCCCGATGCCGGCACGCCAGTTCCGCCCGAGAGATTCGCCGCTATCGCCATGGCGACTCACGGAGCTCAGTGGTCGGCTGACGATTTGCCGATGTACCTCCACGTGTTTGCTCATTTGGTTGGGGGGACCCTGAGAAACTGGTGGGCGTCAAAAGGTGACCCCGAACCGTCGTAGCTACCTCGCCGTCATCAACCTGACAGGATCTCGGACGTTCGGCGCCACCCCGACGTCACGCGACGCCGCCGGCGAACGAGGTGACGGCTGCCGCGCGCGTCAAGTGTGGCGCCTGCTCGACGCACGCCCGTCCGCGAGCAGGTCGCCTCGCCGAGGCCACCTAGGCGATCGGCCTCACGCGCGGGTAGTCATACCTCGTCCGGTTGATCGGGTGTCAGACTTCCTTCCCTGACGGCAGAAGATCAGAGCCCGCCTAATCCCGACGAGCGATCCCCTGAACTGCGAACAGGAGATCACGCGATAAGGGCGGGCCGGCGGCACCGGCTGATGCTATTATGCGCGTATGAAGCGCACCACAATCTCCTTGCCGGACGATCTCGCGTCTGCGCTTGATCGCGAGGCCCGCAGACAACACGCGTCGGTCTCTCACGTTGCTCGAACTGCAATCTCCGACCACCTAGGGCTCAACCGGACGACGCCTAGGGAGCTTCCCTTCGCAGGGCTGGGTCGCAGCGGGCGCAAGTCAACTGGCAAAGACATGGAGCGCGAGCTGGACACGGAGTGGAATGACATCGGTCGCGATCGTTGACGCAGGTCCGCTCTATGCCGCTGCGGACGAAGACGACGAAGACCACCAGGCATCGATAGCGGTCCTATCGCGCGCTGACTTGCAGTTCGTCGTACCGGCGCTTGTGATCACCGAGGCAACGTACTTCGTGGGTCGTCGGCTCGGAGCAGCAGCCGAGAGCGCGTTTGTCCGAGGTCTCGCCGAGCTGGATGTGGAGGCCCCAACCCGTGAGGACCTGATCCGCATGTCCGAGCTCGTTCGCCAGTACGCCGGCTTTCCACTCGGCGCCGCCGACGCGTCGGTCGTCGCACTCGCTGAGCGACTCAACGCGTCGCTAGTCGTAACGTTGGACCGGAAGCACTTCGCGGCAATCGTTCCCCAAAATGTTCACGCGCTCACGCTGTTGCCGTGAGCGCTGCGGCTCGTCGTGTGTCAACCAAGTTGACCTCCCGCGACGTGAATAGGGAGTCACACCGCGTTGATGGGGCGACTGCTGGCACGGCCCCGTAGCACGATCGCAAGAGGCGCGCACCCCAACGTTCGCAAAAGTGGCTTTTGCAGGCCTCTTCTGCGATCGGGACGGCCGGATTTGAACCGGCGACCCCCTGCTCCCAAAGCAGGTGCGCTACCAGGCTGCGCCACGTCCCGCCGCGGTCAGCTTAGAGGGCCTCGAGGCGTGGGCGGAATTGCGAGTGCTAGCGTGCGCGCGCGATGACTGACGTCGAGCCGCTCACCGCGATCCATTACAACACGGCCGTTGCCGGGCCGCTCGCGGATGTCGTCGCACCGCCCTATGACGTGATCGACGAGAGCGAGCGCGCAGCCCTGCTCGACCAGTCGCCGAACAACATCGTCGAGATTGACCTTCCGCGCGCCGACGGTGACCCGTACGAGCACGCGCGGGTCGTCCTTGCGCGCTGGCTCGACGAGGGCGTCCTCGTGCGCGACTCGGCGCCCGCGGTATGGGCGCTCGAGCAGGTCTACACCGGGCCGGACGGCGTCGAGCGCACACGCCGCGGCTTCTTCTGCCGCGTCCGCCTTGAGGAGTACGGTCCGGGTCGCGTCCGGCCCCATGAGCGCACGCACCCCGGGCCGAAGGAGGACCGCCTGCGCCTCACGCGCGCGACGCAGGTCAACGTCTCCCCCATCTTCTCCCTCTATTCGGACCCGCAGCAGGCGGCATGGTCCGCCCTGGAGCCGTTCGTGCGGGACGCGCCGTGGGGCGAGGTCACCGTCGGCGACACCGTGCACCGTCTGTGGCGCGTCGGCGACAGCAGCACGATCGCCGCGGTTCAGGCCGCGACCGCGGGCAGCGAGCTGCTGATCGCGGACGGGCATCACCGTTACGAGACGATGCTGACGTATGCGAAGGAGGTCGGCGGCGAGGGGCCGCACAACTACATCCTGATGTGCCTCGTGGCTCTCGAGGACCCGGGGCTCACGATCTTCCCGACGCACCGCCTCGTGGGCGGCCTCGACTCCGAGCGGCGCACGGCGCTGCGCACGGCCGTCGAAAGGGATTTCGTCGTCGAGGAGGTCGCGCTCGGCGATCTCGCGCCCGCCGCGGGGCGTGGTCCGCTCACGATGGGCTATTACGACGGCGGTCACCGTCGCCCGCTGCGTCTCACGCTTCGCGACCAGGCGATCGCCGATGCAGCGCTCGACGGCTTCTCCCCTGCGTACCGCGAACTTGACACAGGGGTGCTCGAGGCGCTGATCCTCAAGGGCGCCCTCGGCATGAGCGAGGACGACATCGCCCACTTCAACGGGATGTTCTACGCGCGGACCGTCGAGGAGGCCGTGTCGATGGTCGAGGACGGCGTCTTCGAAGCCGCGTTCATCATGCGCCCGACGCCGGTGGAGCAGGTCCGCGAGATCGCGCAGGCCGGGGAGAACATGCCGCCAAAGTCGACGTTCTTCTACCCGAAGCTGCTGACGGGGCTGCTCCTGAACCCGCTCGGCTGATCCGGGCCACAGGTATCATCTAGTCAACCGACTCACTACAGGGGGATGCAGTGTCCGCTAGCGATGGGCAGTCAAGGATGAAGGCCGTGGTCAGGCGCGAAGGAACGACGTACCGACACTCCGTGCAGGTGCGCGATCACCTGCTGACGGTCGACGAGCCGCTCTGCGACGGGGGCGAAGACGCCGGCCCGGATCCGCAGGAGCTGCTCGCCGTGAGCCTCGCGAGCTGCACGGCGATAACGATGGAGATGTACGCGGCACGCAAGGGCTGGGACATCGGCGGCGTCGAGGTCGACGTCGAGTTCCAGCCGGCGGAGCGCGGCGCGCCGACGAGGTTCGACCTGATCCTCCACCTGCCGGACGACCTGCCGGACGAGCAGGTCGAAAAGCTGCGTGTCATCGCAGCGAAGTGCCCCGTGCACCGCGTCCTCGACGGCGAGGTGATGTTCCAGGAGCGCGTTGAGCGCGTCCACCTGGCCGCCTGACGCGTCGGGCGTCGCGGGTCGGGGTCCCGCGCGGGAGGTACCGGCGGCCGTCCTCGTGCCGCTGTTCGAGCGGTCCGGCGAGCCGTACGTGGTGCTGACGCTGCGCAGGGCCGATCTGCGCCGCCACGCGGGCGAGATCGCGTTCCCCGGCGGGCGCCGCGACGCCGAGGACCGCACCCTCACCGACACGGCGCTGCGCGAGGCGCACGAGGAGATCGGCCTCGATCCGGCGGCCGTGACGCTCATCGGCGAGCTTCCCTCCGTGTCGACGTTCGCGACGGGTTACGTGATCAGCCCGGTGCTCGGCGCGATCGGGGAGCGGACCGAATGGCGGCCCGCGGAGGCCGAGGTGGCCGCGGTCCTCGAGCTGCCACTCGCAACGATCCGCGCGGGCCTCGGGCCGGTCGAGATCGAGCGCCGCGGGATGCGCTTCAGGACCGACGCGTTCACCGTCGACGGTCAGATCATCTGGGGCGCTACCGCGCGGATCCTCGGCTACCTCTTCGAGCGCATCGACGAGGACGGCCCGCTCGACCTGAGCGTCGGCCCCGCCGCGGCTAGCTGATCCGCACGGGCGTGCCGATCGGCACGTGCGCCGCGATCCAGTCGATCGCCGTGTTCGCGAGGCGCACGCAGCCGTGCGAGAGCGCGGTGCCGAGGGGGTCGAGCAGGCTTACGCCACCGCGGCCGTGCAGGGCGACCTGACCGTCGCCGCCGTCGAAACGGTGCAGGACGTCGGAGTGCGCCGTCAGCGGCATCACCCATGAGCCGACGAAGCCGGCGGGGTCACGCTGGCGGATCTCGGCGGCGATCGCATAGAGCCCGGACGGCGTCGGGGTCGATGGCTTGCCGACGACCGCCCTGAACAGCCGGCGGCGCCGGCCGCGGTAGTAGACGGCGACGCTGCGGTGCGCTCGGCTCACATGCACCGACCACGGGTCGACGGTGAGCGTCGCGAAGCGCGCTTCGATCCAGAGCGCCGTTCCGTTCGGGCGACGGTCGAGGTCGACGCGCAGCCAGCGCTGTGGGCCGGCGCCTGCGGTGGCGACAACGAGCAGTTCGGTGGGCGTGCCCCATTCGGTCGTCGGGTCGATGTCGAGCTTGACGCGCGCCGTCCGTGCGGGCGCGACGCGCGCGGGCGCGCGGTAGATGACGTTCGCCACCCAGTAGCTGTGCGGCGCCGGCTCGGCGCGGACGCGCAGGCCCTGTGCGGCGGCCGGCACGGCGGCGCAGAGCCCTGCTATCGCGCCGGCGGCCGCGAGGAGGGTCCGCGCTCTAGCCGGTGACGGCATGGAAGCCTGCCGCCGCGGATTCGTGCGGGACGACCTTGACGCTGGCGCGTGCGCTGCTCTTGCGGAAGTTCAGCCCCGTGACGGCGGCGTGGTTGACGACGGTGCCGGTCGCGTTGGAGTCGAGGCGCAGGACGAGCCTGTACGTGTGGCTCGCGCGCGGCGAGAGGCGCGCGAGGCGCCAGCAGACCGCTCCGTTTTCGACGCTCCCGCCACCGGCGGAGGCGATCGTGGTGTGGCGCGGGATCGTGTCGCACGTGCGCAGCGCGTACGCGACTCCGGGCCCTGGGTTGTGCACCTTGAGGCTGTAGCGGACGCGTTCTCCCGGCATCGCGTTGGTGCGGTCGGGGCTCTTCGTGATCTTCACGTGCGGGTCTTCGAGGACTTTCGTGTGCGCCGTCCCTTCGCTGCTCGCGGCGTGCTCGTTCGCTTCGATCGTCGCGGTGTTGGTGAGGGTGCCGGGGCCGCGGAGCACGCGCGCGACGATCGTCGCGTGGACCGTCTCGCCCGGTTCGAGCGTGCCGACGTGGCAGGTGAGCGTCGGCGCGCTGTATTCGCAGCTGCCCTTGGAGATGGTGGAACGGATGTAGTGGACGCCGTGCGGCAGCGGGTCTGCGAGTTTCACTTCTGTCGCGGTGCCCGGCCCGTGGTTGCCGCCTTCGATCTGCCATGTGATCTCGGCGCCCGGCGCGACGGTCGCGGGGCCGGACTTCACGACGAAGAGGTTCACGACGTCGTCGACTTCTGTGGTCACGGTCGACGTGTTGTTGGCTTCTTCGGGGTCCGGCGTTTCGCTTTTGACTGTCGCGGTGTTTTCGAGCTTGCCGGAGAACGTCGACGGGATGTGGACGACGATTTCGAGCGTCTGTTCGTCGCCTGCGGGGAGGGTGCCGAGGTTGCAGGTCACGGTCGGGGCGGCGTAGGTGCAGGGCGACGTCGCGGAGACGAAGGCGACGCCCGCGGGCAGTTCGTCGGTCACGACGGTGGCCTGCGCGTGCGAGGGGCCGGCGTTCTTGACGAGCAGCGTGTAGGTCAGGTTCGTGCCGGCCTGCGCTTCGGCGGGGGCGCTCTTCTTGATCGACACGTCGGCGCTGGTGTTGAGCGGCGTTTTGACGGTGGAGTGGTTGTTGGCTTCTTCGGGGTCGGGCGTTTCGCTCGTCACCGTCGCGGTGTTTTCGACGTCGACGGTCGCGCTCGGCTTGACCTGGACCTTCACTTCGTACGTCAGTTCGTGTCCGACGGCGAGCGACGGCGCTTCGCAGGTGACGGTCCCCGCCGTTTCTTTGCAGGCGGCGCTCGACGAGACGTAGCTCGCGTTTGCGGGCAGGTGGTCGCTGACTTTCACGGCGATTGCGTCGGAGGGCCCGGCGTTTTTCACCACGAGCGTGTACGTGAGGTCTTCACCGGCGACTGCGACTTCGGGGCTCGCCGTCTTGACGATCGAGAGGTCGGCGCTGCCTTCGACGGGCGTTTTGAGCGTCGATTTGTTGTTTTCTTCGTGCGGGTCGGGCGTTTCGCTTTCGACGCGGGCGGTGTTTTCGAGCGTCCCGGTCTTTTCGGGGTCGACGAGCGCCGTGACTTCGAAGGTCGTTTTCGCGCCCGCGGCGAGGCTCGCGGTCGTGCACGTGAGGGTCCGTGTTCCTTCGGTGTACGAGCATCCTGCGCTGCTCGATTCGTACGTGAGGCCTTCGGGCAGGACGTCGGTCACCTTGACGTTCGTCGCGTCCGAGGGCCCTTTGTTCGTGACGGCGAGTTTGTAGGTCAGGGGTTCGCCGGCGATCGCGGGCGAGCGGCTGGCGGTCTTTTCGATTTCGAGGTCCGCTTCGCCGACGACGTTGGTTTTGTCCGTCGATTTGTTGTTCGCCGGGTCGGGGTCAGGCGTTTCGGAGGTGACGGTCGCGGTGTTTTCAATCGTTCCGCTCGCTTCGTGCGACACGGTGACTTCGACTTCGAACGTCTTTTCGCCGTGGACGGCCAAGCTTGCCGCTTCGCACGTGACCGTTTTCGTGCCGGCGTTGTAGGAGCAGCCCGCCGCACCCGAGTCGTACGTCACGGTCGCCGGCAGCGGGTCGGTGACCTTGACGCCTTTCGCTTCCGACGGTCCGGCGTTAGTCACGGCGAGCGTGTATTTGAGCTTGTTGCCGGCGACGACGGGCTTGGGGCTGGCGGTCTTGACGATGGCGAGATCGGCGCTGCCTGTCACTTTGATCGTGGCTTCCGCGGTGAGCGGTTTCGCCACTTCTTCGAAGTGGAGCCCAGCGAGGTTCGTGAGTTCGGTTCCGGGCGCGACGGTGGGCGCGATTTTCGACGGGACGGTGATCGTCACGCTCGCGCCGGGGTTGATGAGCGCGATCTTCCAGGTCGCCGACGACGAGGTCGCCGCGACCTCGGAGAAGCCGGCCGAGGGGACCGCGGTCGCTGTCCCCGCGGCGTACGTCATGCCTGCCGGCATGGAGTCTTCGACGTAGACGTTGTTGGCCGGCGCTTTGTTGGTGTCCTTGACGGTGATGGCGTACGAGGCTTCTTCGCCGGCGGCGTACGTCGTTTTCGCGGGCACCTTGGTCAGTTCGAGTGCGGGAAGTTCAACGTTGCCGGTCACGCTCGCTTTGGGGCCCGTGTATTCCCTGTATTCGAGCATTTCTTTTTTGAAGTTCGTGTGGCCCGCGTCGCGTTCGGTTTCGGAGGCGCCCCAGTAGGAGCTGATCGATGCGGTGTTAGTGATCGCTTCGCCCTGTTCGGGTTTTGCGGGCAACGTGAGGGTTCCGGTGTATTCGAGCGTGATGCTCCCTTTCGGCGCGATCGGGGCGCTGTCTTCGACCTGCCATTCGATTTCGGGTTTGGCTTCGCTCCAGGCTTTGGTGATCGTCACGCCCGGCGGCGGGGTGGCGGCGACGACGGCGCTGAGCTGTTTGGGCACCGCGTCCACGATCGTCGCGTCGTAGGCGGGCGATTTGCCGGTGTTGGTGACAAGGATCCGGTAGTGGACTTTCTGCCCGACCTGCAGCTTGAAGGTTTCGGTCGAGAATTTGCCGCCTTCGACGGCCGCTTCCTTGACGATCGAGAGCGCGGGCTCGATGATTTCGACTTTGGCTTCGCCCGGCGCCGATTCGTGTTCGAATTCGGTGGGGATGTTGCCTTCTTCGAATTTCTTCTTCGGCGACTTGTCGTACTTGACGCTTGCCGTGTTCGTGAGTTTTTCGCCTCCGACGACGGCTTCTTCTTTGCCGCCGTGGCGCTTGCTGCGGATCGCGGCGACGAACGTGAGCTTGAGGACGCGGGCTTCGCTCGTCGCGGGCAGGTTGCCGATCCACCACGCGACCTTGGTCGTCCCTTCGGCGGTGAGTTTCGGCGTGTACGTCGCGAGTTCTTCGAGGTTCGGCGGGCAGCCGCTCGTGCATGTCTCGGTGCCGTATTCGACGAAGTCGATCGAGCTCGGGAGCTGGTCGATGACGGTCGTGTCGTAGCTCACGACGTTCGCCGGGAGCGTCACTTCGAGCGTGTACGTGAGCAGGTTGCCGATCGTCGCTTTCGTGGGCGTGACGGTCTTGATGACGGTGGGGCCGGCGACTTCGAGTTCGCCGGATGCTTTCGCTTCGTAGGAGCCTTTGATCGCTTTGCTGGGCGAGGTTGAGGCGTTGCGCGAGCCTTCTTCGCCTTTGGGCTGGCTTTCCGTCGTCGCGACGGCGCTGTCCTTCAGTTCGGAGCCGGAGACCGGTTTTTCGTCGACCTTGGCGAAGTACGTGAGTTTTTCGCTGGCGCCGGGAGCGAGTTTCGCGATCGTCCACGTGATCGTGCGCGCGGTTTCGTTCCATGTGCCGCCGCTTTCAGTCGTTTCGCCGTTTTTGAGCGCTTCGCCCGCTTTGTTGGTCGGCGTGACGCCCGTGGCGACTTCGGCTACGAGCGTCGTGTTGAACGCGGCGCTGACGTTCGCTTCGCTCGAGTTCGCGACCGTGAGTTTGTATTCGACGATGTCGCCGCCTTTGACGGGTTCTTTCTTTTCCTTGCTGGAGTTCGTGTCGGTGAGCGAGATCTTCGGCTCGACGACCGGCGTGTTGTCGACTTTGGAGGTCTTTTCGCGGGCCGCTTTTTCGATCGGGTCGGTCCAGGCGAGCTTGGCCGTGTTGGGGATCGACGCGCCGCGGAGGTTTTCGGCGGAGTTGGTGACGCGTGCTTCGAAGCGCATGATGGCCGTGACCGGCGTCGCGGCCGGCGTTTTGTAGTTCGCCGGGAATTCGAGGATTGGAGCGTTGCCGTGCACTCCCACTTCTTCACCGACGAAGAAGCCGGTCGCGGGGACTTCCGTTTTGCCTTCGAAGAGCTTCAGCGTTGTGCTGCCTTTGATGAGCGCCCAGCGGCCCGTCGACCCGATCGTCTTGTCGGTCAGTTCTGCTTTGCCGCCGAGCGTGATCCCGGCCGGGACGGTGACGGGGACTTCGAACGTCGCGATCTCGCCGATCGTCGCGGATTCGGCGTTGTTGCCGGGTTCGACGCGCGAGGTCGTGTGCGACTTGGAGATTTCGACTTCTTTGGTGTAGACGAGCGCTGTGGGCTTGTTGATTTCGGGGGAGTTCGCTTCCGCGTCGAGTGTCGGGTCGATGTTTTCCGACGGGACGTAGGTGAAGGTCCCGCCGGTGTTGGTCGCCGAGGAGAACTCGCGGACGCCGGCCTTGTCTTCGAATTCGGTCGCCGGTCCGGCGTTTTCGGGGACGCGCATCACGACCTGCAGCGGCGTTTCGCCTTTGGCGGGCACGGAGATCTGTTTCTGCGTCGTTTCGCCCCAGTGGACGAATTCGGGGGACGGCGTCGTGCATTCCCCGCCCTGGGTTGCGCTGATGAAGTCGGCGCAGGTCATGGCGGCCGGGAGCAGATCGCGCAGCTGGACTCCCTCCGCTTCGACCGAGCCGGTGTTCTTGAGCTTCAGTTCGTACGTGACTTCCGATCCCGCTTCGACCTGCAGTTTCGACGTCGGGGTCACGGCTTTGCCGTCCACCGCGACGATCTGCTTCGTGACGGAGAGGGCGGGGTATTCGAGTTTGAAGTTCGCGCTCGAGCGCAGCGAGAACACGTGGCCCGGCGTGTTTTCGACCGCGAAGGTCATCAGGTTGCCCTGCAGTTCGCCGAGCTTGGCGGCAGGGGTGATCGTCGCTTCGGTCGCGATGACGCGCTGGAAGATCGCCTTGCCCGGCTGGAAGCCCGATTTGGAGAGGGTCCAGTTGACCTCGCCGCCGGTTTCCTTGTTGCCGGCTTCCGAGTGGTCGAAACTCGCTTCGGGGAGCGTGTCGGCTTTGGTCGCGGCTTCGCCCTTGCCGCCGTTGAATTCTTCGTCGAAGATGCCGTGGACCGGGATGAAGTCGGTGAGCACGCTGCCCTTCGTTTCGACGTGCTGCGGGAATTCCACGGTGAGCAGCCAGCAGACGAGGTCGCCGGGCCTGTACGTCGGTTCCGCGGTGGTGTATTTGGCGGTCTGGCATTCGGGCCCCGATTCGGCGACTTCCTTGCGCGCCGTCGGGGGCGCGGCTTTCTGGCCGGCGGCGGATTCGTCGCTGATTTTTTCGCTCAGCGGCCGTTCGTGGTCGATCGGAGTTCCGCTCGTGCAGTTGTTCGGCGGGCCGGCGCAGATCACGTTCGTCGTCGCGTTGACGGCCGCGGTGTTGTTCACGGAGTCCTCGGAGAGGATCGGGGTGCCGGCGCCGTGCGAGGGCGGTCCGAGCTGGTAGTTGGCGCGCGTCTTGCTCGCGAACGTGATGACCGAGCTTTCGTTGCGACCGATTTTTTCGAGGTGCCATACGAGCTTCCACGTGCCGCCGGGCTCTTCTTCGGCTGAGGAGAACGCCGGCGACGGGTTGTCTTCGGCGAGGCCCGTCGGTTCGCATTCGGGGCTTTTCGTCGGCGAGAGGTTCGTTTCCGCGAGCGCGCAAAGGCCGCTCGGGAGCGTGTCGAGGACTTCGAGTTCGGTGTTGTAGCGGTACTCGGAGGAGTGCAGGTGCAGCGTCCAGAGCGTCACCTCGCCCGGCTCCAGCACGCCGCTGCTCGCTTCCTTTTCGATGATCAGGTCCTTCGCGATCCGCGTGAGGTGGTTTTCGCTCGTGGATTCGGTGACGCCTTCGTACTTGCCGCTCGCGCGTGCGTACGTCGTGAGGCTCTGGTTGTGCCGCGTTTCCTTGCCGGAGTTGTTGTCGAGGTTCGCGGATTGGCCGCGGCTCGCTGGTGTCGGTTCGCCGTGCGGCCAGCTGAGGGTGTTTTCGCGCAGCGGTATCGCGGCGCGGAAGGAGAAGCTCTTTTCGGCTTCCTTTTCGAGCGTGCCGACGTGCCAGACCAGGCGCGTGTAGACGGCCTTGGGGAGCGGCCCCGCGCCGTCCGGGTCGACTTCTTCGGTGATCACTTCGGCCGGTTCTTCGCAGCCGCTGACGGGCTGCACTTCGATCAGCCCGGAGCCGGGGTACTCTTCCTTGCTACCCGGGTTCGTCGGCGCTTCGGTGGTGTGGTCCGTGTTCGTGGCGCAGCCGAGGTACTCGAGACCCGCGGGCAGGAACTCTTCGACGACGGCTCCCGTCGTGGGGCCTGTCTGGTTGTTCTTGACGTGCACCGTGTAGACGACCTGGTGGTCGTGCACGCCGCGCAGGATCTTGCCTTCGGGCGAGTTCTCGCTCTGCGTGACTTCGAGCGCCGCGATCTCCGTCGTCGTGGTGCCGGTCGCGAAGCCGGTGAAGGAGGCTTTCGAGGGCCCGATCGGTTCGCCCTTGGCGGTGAATTTCGGCACGATGCGGGGGAATTCGGAGACGTACGCGCCGCCCGCGACTTTGAACGTCGAGCCGACCGGGTACGGCGTGGGGCAGCTCGCTTCGGCGACGGTGCACGCGAGCGCGCGGAACGAGAGCTGCGATTCGGACTTCGCGGGCAGGTCTCCGACGTTCACCCACAGGAGCGTCGTTTCGCCTGCCGCGGGGGCGTTTTCGATCACCTGGGGCGCGACCGGTTCGCCTTCCACTTCGGCGTGCCCGGCGTAGTGCACGCCGACCGGCAGCACCGCGCGGTAGCTGACGTTGTATCCGGTCGGCTGACCTTCGGGGTTCGACGCGGTGAGCGTGATCGTCGCGGGCGCGCCGCGCAGCACTTCGGCCGGCGCGCTCGCGCTCAGCGCGATGTTCGGGTTGCCGGCGGCCGCGGCAAGCGACGGCGCGAGCAGCGGCGCCGCGAGCGCGCAGGCGAAGACCATCGCGAGCAGCAGTCGGGTGCGGCAGTTCGAGAGCCGGGCGGTGCTTGACGCGCCGCCCGCCCATTCAAGGTCGGCCGTGACCAAATCGGCGGATTGTTACATGGCCCTCCTCGGTAGACGCCGGGAAAAGGCGACTGCTGTCAGGATTCTTAGGCTGCCACGAGCAGCGTCCGGATCGCCGTGAGAGCATGCCCCGCCCAGGCCTCAGCGTCGCCGGCGTCGCCGTGCAGCAGGGCGAACGGGATCGCGTTGGCGTCGCACAGCTGGCGCGCGACCGCCTCTCCCGCGCCAGCGGCACCGCCGTTGGTCTCGTAGAGGAAGCCGCGGACCGTCGAGTCGATGGCCTGCATGAGGAACGCGTGCAGGCGGTCGCCGTGCAGCGCGTCGAGCTCGCCTTGCGGCCCGGTCGCGCCCGCGAGCGCCCAGACGGCCACGGTGACGCTGTCGAGCACGCCGCGCATCGTGGCGAGCCGGTCGGGCGCGCCGGTCCAGGCCTCGGCGCCCGCGGCCTCGATCGCGCCGCGCTTTGCTGCGTCGCGCGTCGTGACGCGGACCGCGTAGCCGTCCCGCGTGAGCCGCGCCGCGAGGTGGAGCCCGCGGCAGCCGCCCGCGACGATCAGGATCCGCGCCACGGCGGCGATTCTATGGTCGCCGCTCTCGGTCGCTGCTCTAGCATCCCTGCCCTATGGCAGGCGCTCTGACCCCGCCGGACGGCGGCGACGTCGTGACGATGGACAAGATCGTCGCGCTGTGCAAGCGGCGCGGCTTCGTCTTCCCTTCCTCCGAGATCTACGGCGGCGTCGGTTCGACCTACGACTTCGGGCACTACGGCGTGCTCCTGAAGAACAACGTGAAGGCGGAGTGGTGGCGCGCGATGCTCCAGCAGCGCGACGACATCGTCGCCCTGGACTCGGCGATCCTGCAGCACCCGCGCGTGTGGGAGGCCTCCGGCCACCTGCAGGGCTTCACCGATCCGCTCGTCGACTGCCGCGCGTGCGGCCAGCGTTTCCGCGCCGACCATCTCGCCGAGCTCGCGTGCGGGCGCAAACCGTCGAAGCACCCGGGCGAGAGCGAGGAGTGCGACCTGACCGAGGCGCGCGACTTCAACCTGATGTTCGAGACCACGATCGGCCCCGTGAAGGAGTCGGGCGCGACCGCGTACCTGCGGCCCGAGACGGCGCAGGGCATCTTCATCAACTTCAAGAACGTGCTGCAGTTCTCGCGCAAGAAGCCGCCGTTCGGCATCGCCCAGGTCGGCAAGAGCTTCCGCAACGAGATCACGCCCGGCAACTTCATCTTCCGCACGCGCGAGTTCGAGCAGATGGAGATGGAGTTCTTCGTCCCGCCCACAGAGGCCGACCGCTGGCACCGCCACTGGCTCGGTGAGCGCGAGCGCTGGTACGTCGAGCTCGGCATCCGGCCCGACCATCTTCGCCTGCGCGCCCACGAGCAGGACGAGCTGTCGCACTACAGCTCGGCGACCAGCGACGTCGAGTACCTCTTCCCCATCGGCTGGTCCGAGCTCGAGGGGATCGCGAACCGCGGCGACTTCGACCTCTCGCGCCACGCCGAATACTCGGGTGAGAAGCTCGAGTACTTCGACCAGGCGACCGGCGAACGGTATGTCCCATACGTGATCGAGCCGGCCGCCGGCGCGGACCGCGCGACGCTCGCCTTCATGGTCGACGCGTACGACGAGGAAGCCGTCGGCCGCGAGGGAGCGGGCGCTGGCGAGGTGCGCACGGTCCTGCGCCTTCACCCGCGTATCGCGCCGGTGAAGGTCGCCGTGCTGCCGCTCGTCTCAAAGGACGGCCAGCCCGAGCTCGCGCGCGAGATCTACGAGCGCCTGCGCGAGGGCCTGCAGTGCGAGTACGACGACGGCGGCGCGATCGGCAGGCGCTACCGCCGCCAGGACGAGATCGGCACGCCGTTCTGCGTGACCGTGGACCACGAGAGCCTCGCCGAGCGGACGGTTACCGTGCGTGACCGCGACTCGCTCGAGCAGGAGCGCCTGCCGATCGACGCGCTCGCCGACGAGCTCGCCGCGCGTGTCGCGGCGCCGTGGACGACGCCGAAGCTCGCCGCCGGCCAGGCGGCTTGAAACCGAAGGAGAGCGATGGACTTCGAACTGACCGACGAGCAGAAGCTGATCCGCAGCACGGCCCGTGAGTTCACGGACAACGAGATCGTGGAGCGGGCGAAGATCAACGCGCGCAACCACCACTTCGACCTCGAGCTCGTGCAGATGCTCGCCGCGCAGGGCTACCTCGGCGCGATCGTGCCGCAGGAGTACGGCGGCGCGGGTCTTGACTACCTGAGCTACGGGCTGATCGTCGAGGAGATCGGGCGCGGCTGCTCCTCCGTGCGCACCGTCGTCTCGGTCCAGACCTCGCTTGTCTGCTCGGCGTTCCTGCGCTGGGGCAGCGAGGAGCAGAAGCGCCACTACCTGCCGAAGCTCTGCTCGGGCGAGTGGCTCGGCTGCTTCGGCCTCACGGAGCCCGACACCGGCTCGGACGCCGCCAACCAGCGCACGCGGGCGACGAAGGTCGACGGCGGCTGGCGCATCAACGGCGCGAAGATGTGGATCTCGATGGGCGACTACGCAAAGGTGGCGCTGATCTTCGCCCAGACCGACCCCGCGCTGGGTCACAAGGGCATCGCATGTTTCCTCGTCGACACCGAGCAGGAGGGCTACAAACCCCAGCCGATCGAGCACAAGATGGGGCTCCACGCGTCGGATACCGCGGCGATCTCGCTCGACGACGTCGAGGTCGGCGACGACCAGATGCTCGGCGACGTCGGGGACGGCTTCAAGATCGCGATGTCCTCGCTCGACTCCGGCCGCTACTCCGTCGCGGCCGGCTGCGTCGGCATCTGCCAGGGCTGTGTCGAGGAGTCCGTGCGCTACGCCAAGGAGCGCGAACAGTTCGGCCGGCCGATCGCGAGCTTCCAGCTCGTCCAGGCGATGATCGCCGACATGGTCGTGCGGACCGAGGCGGCGCGCCTTCTCGTCTGGCACGCCGGCTGGCTGAAGGACGAGCAGCGGCCGAACACGACCGAGACGTCGATCGCGAAGCTGAACGCGACCGAGTCCGCCGTGTGGTGCGCCAACACGGCGATCCAGGTGCACGGCGGCGCCGGCTACGTCGACGATCACCCCGTCGAGCGCTACTTCCGCGACGTGCGCGTCACGACCCTGTACGAGGGCACCTCGCAGATCCAGAAACTGATCATCGGGCGGGCCGCAACCGGCATCAACGCGCTCGTGCCCTCCTGACGCGATGGAGCGGCCGGCCGCGAGCGTCGCAGTCGTCGGCGCGGGCACGATGGGGTCCGGCATCGCGCAGCTCGCCGCGCGCTCCGGCGCCGCGACGCTCCTGTTCGACCCGCTCGACGCGGCGCTCGAGACGGGCCTTGAGCGGGCCCGCGACGGCCTCGAGCGCGAAGCGCGCCGCGGCAGGATAACGGCGGAGCAGGCGGCCGCCGCGGCCGGCCGTCTGGCGCCCGCCGCCGCCCTGGAGGACTTCAAGGACTGCGAGCTCGTGATCGAGGCGATCCCCGAGCGCCTGGAGCTCAAGCACGAGCTCTTCGCCGCCCTTTCGCCGATCGTCGGCGCCGGCTGCGTGCTCGCGACGAACACCTCGTCGCTGCCCGTGACGGCGGTCGCGGCGGGAGCGCAGCGGCCCGAGCGTGTCGTCGGCATGCACTTCTTCAACCCGGCACCCGTGATGGCGCTCGTCGAGGTGATCGCGGGGGTGCTGTCCGCGCCGGCCGCGCTCGAACTGGTGGACGCCACGGGCCGCGCGATGGGCAAGACGGTGATCCGCGCGGCGGACGGCCCCGGCTTCCTCGTGAACCGCTGCAACCGTCCGTTCGGCCTCGAGGGCCTGCGGCTGCTCGCCGAACGCGTCGCCGACGTGGAGACGATCGACCGCGTCTGCCGGCTCGGCGGCGGCTTCCCGATGGGGCCGTTCGAGCTGATGGATCTCGTCGGCGTCGACACGGGCCTCGCGGTATCCGAAAGCTTCTACGAGCTCAGCTTCGGCGAGCCGCGCTGGCGCCCGTCGCCGATCACCGCGCGGCAGGTCGCCGCGGGCCTCCTCGGCCGCAAGAGCGGCCGCGGCTACTACACCTACACGAAGGGCGACGACGGCAAGCTGCGCTACCGCGACGAGGACACCGAGTCGGCCCCGGCGCCGAGCACGCCCGAGGGGGACGTCGTCATCGCCGGCGAGACGCCGCTGGCGCGCGAACTCGCGCAGGCGGCGCGGGCGGCGGGCTACGAGGTGCACGGCGCCGACGAGGTCGCGAGCGCCGGCGTGCTGCCGGCGCTCTCGATCGACTGCCGGCCGGTGCGCACGCCGGGGCCGGCGCCCGCCGGCGGCGCGCGCCTCATGCTCTGCGCGGGGGCGCCGCTCGCGATGCTCGACCGCGGCGGCGCCGTCGGCTTTCACGCGCTGCCGCCCTTCGACGGCGTCCGCGTCGTCGAGATGACCCGCCGCGCCGACTCGTCACCGCTCGCGGCGGCGCGCGCCGAACGGTTCTTCGCGTCCCTCGGCCGGCGCGTGCAATGGGTCGGCGACGCTCCGGGCCTGGTGCTCGGGCGGATCGTATGCCAGCTGATCAACGAGGCCGCGTTCGCGCTCGGCGAAGGCGTCGGCAGCGCCGCGGACATCGACCTCGGCATGCGCCTCGGGCTGGCGCACCCCCGCGGCCCGTTCGAATGGGCGCAGGCGATCGGGCTGGAGCACGTCCTCGCCGTGCTCGACGGGTTGTGGGCCCTCAGCCGGGAGGAGCGCTACCGCGCCGCGCCCTTGCTGCGTACCGCAGCCGAATCGGGGGTACCGCTGCACGACTGACGCCAACCAACGCCAACAGGGAACGGGGTTCCTAAAGTGGATCTGATGCCATCGGCTAAGCCGTATGTCGTGGCAGCCACAGTGATTGCCGCAGTCTCAATGGCCACGGATCCGGCCAGCGGGGACCGCGCCGCGCACAAGGACCCCCATCCGCGTCACGTCTGGCACGCGCGCATCGCCCCCGCGGCGCTCCCCGGCGACGGCGGCACGGCGACGCTGAGCGCCCGCCTGCGCCGCGGGCAGACGTGCAGCGTGAGCTCCACGCCGGCGCTCGCCGGCGCGCCGCGCAGGGTGCGCTGCACCTCGCGCCTTCGCCTGCGGCTCCGCGCCGCCGCGAACCCGACGCCGGGCCGCGAGCGCTACCGCATAACCCTAAGGGTGCGCGGGCGCCGCTGGCACCAGAACCTGACCCTCTACCTGAACGTCAGCGCGTCGCACGGCTGCGCGCCCGCGCCGGGCGCCGACCTCGAATACTGCGACCTCGCGGGCGCGAACCTGAAAGGGGCCGACCTCGCCGGCGCGCGACTCGGCCACGCCGACCTCGCCGGCGCCGACCTCGCCGACGCGGAGCTGCGGCGCGCCGCGCTCCAGGACACCGACCTCTCCGGCGCGACGCTCACCGGCGCGGCCTCGGGCGCCATCGGCGGCACGCCGTCCGCGCTCCCGGCGCACTGGATCCTCGTGCGCGGCTACCTCGCGGGCCCCGGCGCCGATCTCGCGGGCGCGAATCTCGCCGGCGCGTCGCTGCTGGAAGCGGACCTGCGCGGCGCCGACCTCGCCGGCGCCGATCTGGCGGGCACGACGCTCAGCGGCATCACGCTCGCGGGGGCCGACCTCGAAGGGTGCGACCTGGAAGACGCGGAAGCGGCGGCGGTGAACTTCGAAGGGGCGAACATCGAGCAGGCGCAGCTCGGCGGCGCCGACCTCGCGGGCGCGAACCTCGCCGACACACGCCTCGCCCGCGCGCGCCTCGCCGGGTCGCGCCTCAGCCACGCGGCCCTCGACGGCGCGAGCTCGGGAGCGATCAGCGGCGAAGCGGCGAGCCTGCCGAGCGGCTGGGGCCTGGCCGACGGCTACCTCGTCGGCCCCGGCGCGGACCTCGAAGGCGCCAAACTGGACGGTGCGCCGCTCGCGCATTTCGAACTCACGAACACGGACCTGCGCGCGGCGCAGCTCGTGGGCGCGGACCTCGAAGGCGCCTCGCTCGCGGGGGCGTCGCTCGCCGGCGCGGACCTCGAAGGCGCCGACGTCGCCGGTGCCGGCGCCGACCTCACGGACCTCGAACGCGCGAACCTCAAGGACGCCGACGCGAGCGGCGCGCAGATCGTCTACAGCAGCCTGCAGGAAGCCCAGTTCGCGGGCGCGGACCTCGCCGGCGCAGCGCTGACCGGTGACCGCATCGCCGGGGCCGGACTCGCGGCCCGCCTGGAAGGCGTCCAGTCGGGCCTCTTGGTCGGTAGCCCCGCGGCGCTGCCGGCAGCCTGGCGGGTCCTCGCCGGGTACCTCGTCGGGCCCCGCGCCGACCTGCGCGGCGCGAAGCTCCACGACGCGAAACTCGAAGGGCTCGACCTCGAAGCCGCCGACCTCGAAGCAGCCGGCCTGGAAGACGCGCTGCTGCAACACGCCGTGCTGACGGGCGCGAACCTCGCGGGCGCGCAGCTCGAAGAAGCACACCTTGCGGGCGCGCAGAGCGGGTCCATCGTCGGCGACCCCGCGGGCTTCCCGGCGCGCTGGTACCTGGTCGCGGGCTACCTGATCGGCCCCGAAGCGGACCTCGCGGGCGCGCAGCTGCCCGCCGCCTCGCTCGCCGGCGTCGACCTCGAAGCCGCCGACCTCCAGGGCGCGGATCTCGCCGGCGCGGCCCTCGCGGACGCGAACCTCGCCCGCGCGCACCTGCAGACCGCGAACCTCGCCGACGCGGAAATGAAGTACGCGGAACTCGCCGGCGCGAGCGTCGCCGGCGCGACGCTCGAAGACGCCGTCCTCGAACACGGCGAACTGCGCGACGCGAACTTCCGCGGCGACGACCTCATCGACGCCGACCTGCGCGGCGCGAAGATGGAAAACACAGTCCTCTCGGGGGCCGACCTGCAGACCGCCGACCTCAAGCACGCCTACCTCGTCGGCGCGTACCTCGTCGGCAGCGACGGCCAGCACGCGGACTTCGAAGACGCCGCGCTGAAGGTCTCGAGCTTCGAAGCAGCCGACCTCGCGCACGCCACACTGCTGGGGGCGAGGGGCGCCGTCGCGACGACGTTCACCGGGGCGACGTGGCTGCAGACGACGTGCCCCGACGGTTCGCTGAGCAGCGAAGACGAAGAAAGCTGCGCCGGTCACCTGAAGCCGTGAGCGCCGCGTAGGCGGCCGCCGTCGGAAACGCGCAAAGTGCGCGTTCAGGACGGGCAACTGTCACGCCGTTCGCCCGCCATGTGGTTCATTTGGCGCGCATGTCGGCGACCGCGCACGCAGCGATCCGCATCGGCGCGCTCCAGTCGCCGATCGGCGAGCTGCTGGTCGCGTGCACCGACCGCGGCGTCGTGCGGGTCGCCTACCCCGACGAGCCGCGCGAGGACGTGATCGTCGAGGTCGGCGAGCGCATCTCGCCCGAGATCGAGGAGGCTCCCGTCCCCGAGGAGGTGCGGCGGCAGCTCAGCTCGTACTTCTCGGGGTCGCTGCGCCGCTTCTCGCTGCCGCTCGACCGCACGCTGATCGACGGCGCCTTCACGCGCGAGGTGCTGCGTGAGACGGAGGCGATCCCGTACGGGCGCACGACGAGCTACGCCGACATCGCCGCCGCCGCCGGCAGCCCGCGGGGCTCGCGCGCCGCCGGGAACGCGCTCGGCACGAACCCGCTGCCCGTCCTCATCCCCTGCCATCGCGTCGTACGCGCGTGCGGGGCGCTCGGCGGCTACGGCGGCGGGCTGCACATCAAGCGGGCGCTGCTCGCCCTCGAGGGAGCGATCTAGGCTACGGCGACGTCGGCGATCGCCGGCGTGTCGCGCAAGTACCACTCGGCGTCGAGCGCGGCCTGGCAGCCGCTGCCGGCCGCGGTGATCGCCTGCCGGTAGGTGTGGTCGACGAGATCGCCGGCGGCGAAGACGCCGGGGATGCTGGTGCGCGTGGAGCGCCCGTCGGTCACGACGTAGCCGTTCTCGTCGGTGTCGACCTGGCCGCGGACCAGCTCGGACTGCGGCTCGTGGCCGATCGCGATGAACGCGCCGCGGATCTCAAGCTCACGCGGCGAGCCGTCGGCGACGTTCTCGAGCACGGCGTGGCCGAGCGCGCCGGCGTCGCCGGGAGCGAGCTCGCGCACGACATAGGGCGTGATGAACTCGATGTTCTCGCGCTCGCGTGCGCGGTCGAGCATGATCGGCGAGGCCCTGAACTCCTCGCGGCGGTGGATGATCGCGACGCGGCTCGCGAACTTCGAGAGGAAGATCGCCTCCTCCATCGCCGAGTCGCCGCCGCCGACGATGATCGTCGGCACGTCGCGGAAGAAGGCGGCGTCGCAGGTCGCGCAGTAGCTCACGCCGCGGCCGGCGAGCTCGTCCTCGCCGGGCACGCCGAGCTTCTTGTGCTCCGCGCCCATCGACAGGACGACCGTTCGCGCCTGGTGCTCGCCGTCGGAGGTCCAGACGCGGTGGGGCGCGCGCGGGTCGGGTGAGAGCTCGACGCGCTCGACCTGCTCGGCCAGCAGGCGCGCGCCGAAGCGCTCGGCCTGCTCGCGCATCTGCGTCATCAGCTCGGGCCCCATGATCCCGTCGGGGAAGCCGGGGAAGTTCTCGACGTCGGTCGTCTGCTGCAGCAGGCCGCCCCACGCGTAGCCCTCGACGAGGAGCGGTTTGAGGTTCGCGCGCGCCGTGTAAAGGCCGGCGGTGTAGCCCGCCGGGCCGCTGCCGATGATGATCACGTTCTCGACGTCAGCCATCCCTGCTCCATTTCACGCCGCGGAGCGAACCGGCGGCGTCTCCGGGACCGAGCGGGCCCCCACGGGACCCGCTTCACTTTGTAAAGCGTAGCACGGCGCGGGCCTGCGAAAGCGCCCCGTCGGCTCCATTCCCTGCTCCGCGCGCCAGCGCGCGACGGTCCGTCGCAGGGCAAAGTACGCGAACAGGCCGGGGATCGTCGGCAGCCAGAACGAGATGGCGCGGTAGCCGAGGACCGCGACGAGCGCGATGTTGAGCTCCACGCCGAACGCCGCGAGCGCCGCGATCATCCCGCCCTCCACCCCGCCGAGCCCGCCCGGCAGCGGCAGAAGGTTGCCGAGCAGACCGACGAAGTAGGCCATCACGAGCACCGCGACGGGCGGCGCGGCGGCGCCGAAGGCGTGGAACATCGCCCACAGCACCGCGATGTCGAAGCCCCACCACGCCGGCGCGCCGAGCAGGCCGACCTCGCGCCGGCGGGCGAGCGCGAGCGCCTGGTGCACGCCGGCGGCGGCGAGCCCCGGCACCGCGACAGCGTGCGCCGTCCAGCGGGCCACGCGCCCGTCGCCGGCCGAGCGGTGGGCGAGCCGGCGCTCGAGGTCGCCGGGCACGAGCGCCGCCGCGATCGTGAGAGCGAAGAGGCCCGCCGCAGCGAGCGCGGGCACCACGGTCAGCATGAACGGGCCGCCGCCCGGCACGACGCCCGTGGCGAGCGCGACACCGCACGCGAGCAGCGCCGCGGCGAAGACGAAGTAGAGCAGCACGAGGAAGGTCAAGAGGCGCGAGGCGACGATCCGCCGCCCCACCCCGGCGCAGCGCAGCGACCACGCCGTCAACGCGACTCCGCCGGCGCCGGCGGTCGCGAAGAGCCGCGTGGCAACGAGCGAGGCCATCGTGATCCGGTAGCTCGCGGCGAGGTCGACGCGCGGCGACTCGCGCGCGAAGACGGTGCGGAAGAGGAACACGTAGCCCGCGTAGGAGGCGACCTCGAAGAGGAGCGCGGCGGCGATCCACGACGCGTCGCCCCCCTGCAGCGAGTGCAGGGCCTGCCCGACGCCCGCGACGCGCGGCAGCACGAGATAGAGAAACGCGCCGGCGAGCGCTATGAACAGGCAGAAGAGGACGAGCCCGCGCCGCGTAAGCGGCACGCTCGGCATTTGGTCTGCGGCGCCCGGCAGAGGGCGGCCGAGCTCTGCTTCCAGCTGATCAGCCAGCTCCATGGGCGTACCGCCCGACATTCGCCACGGCGCGCCCGATGCCTGCCACGGTCTGCGCGAGGCGCGGCTCCGAACGCCGTACCGCGGCGGCCAGCGCCGCCCCCGCGATGAGGTCGATCACGTAGTGCTCGCCGAGGTAGACGAGCGAGAGACCGAGCGTCGCCGTGTAGGCGCCGGCGGCGGCGCCGGCGAGCGGGTCGACGTCGGCGAGCAGCCACGTCGCCATCAGCGACGTCGCGAAGTGCAGCGAGGGCATCGCGGCGAGCGGGTTGCCGCCGAAGACGCTGTACAGCGAGTCCCAGCCCTCGCCCCAGAAGTCCTCGCCGTACTCGACCATCATGCGCCGCACGCCGCTCGCCCCGGCGCGACGCGATGCCGCGTACCACGGCGGCGCGGTCGGGGCGACCCAGTAGAAGACCGAGCCCGTGTCGAAGACGGCGTACGTCAGCGTCGCGGCGCGCGCGAAGCGCTCGGGGCGACGCCACATCACGTACAGCACCGCGCCGTGCGGGACCATGAACCAGCTCCAGTGTGCCCACGCCAGCACGCGGTCGAGCGTGTGCCAGCGCGGCCCGTCGCGGTCGCTGCGCGAAAGCCAGCGCTGCAGGCGCCGCGAGGGGAGCTCGCCGAGGCCGAGCGCGCGGTCGATCGCGATCGGGTAGTCGATGTGCACGCGCCCCTCCTGCTCGGCTTCGTCGTCGTGCGGTGTCTTGTACGCGGCGACGTAGGCCCACATCTGCAGCGCGCAGATCGCGAGGTCGCGCCGCCGCGAGCGCGGCAGCGCGACGGCGAGGCCGAGCGGCGCGCCGAACGCGACGGCCTGCGTCACGAGCGGCGGCGCCGGCGCGCGCTTGCGCAGCAGCGGCGCCGCGATGCCGGCCGCGACCATCGTCCACGCGGCCACCCTGATCGCCTTGCGCACGGGCGAGCAGTATATGGCCGCGGGTTCTGCGTCTAGGCGGCCGACGGCGCCGCGGCGTAACGCGACGCGGCCTGCACGAGGGCCGCCACGACGGGGCTGCCGGCGTCCGCCTCGGGGTGCCACTGGACGCCGAGCACGAAGGCGCGGTCGGGGACCTCGATCGCCTCGGGCAGACCGTCGATCACCGAGCTGCCGCTGACGACGAGGCCCGTGCCGAGGCAGTCGACGCCCTGGTGGTGGTGCGAGAGCGTGCTGTGCACCCTCTCGCCCGTCGTCGTGGCGGCGAGCGAGCCCTCGACGAGCTCGACGTCGTGGTCGGCGCCGTCGAACGAGCCGAGCACGCGGCGGTGGTCTTCGTGGCCGACGCTCTCCGGCAGGTGCTGTAGCAGCGACCCCCCGAGCGCGACGTTGATCAGCTGCATGCCGCGGCAGATACCGAGCACCGGCATGTCCCGCTCGATCGCGCCGCGCGCGAGCGCCACCTCGAACGCGTCGCGCTCGGGAACGACGTCCACCGTCTTCGGGTGCGGCTCGCGGCCGTACGACGCGGGGTCAAGGTCGGCGCCCCCCGCGAGCATCAACCCGTCGATGAGGTCGAGGACCTGCGCCGGGTCGGCGGCGACGTCGGCGTCGGGCACGAGCAGGAGCGCGAGGCCGCCGGCGCGCTGCACCGCCTCGAAATAGTCGGCGCCGAGGAGCGCCGCGCGCTGCTCCCAGACGCTCCAGCGCGCGGGCTCGAGCGCCGTGCAGATGCCGATCACGGGCCGTTTCATGCGTACACCTTAGGATCTTGCGCGGCCGCGCCGCGCGGGCGCGGGCCAACGACCGCGAAGGAGGCAGCATGGGAGAGTCGACGGTGAGGCGGGAGACGGTCGATCTGAGCGTCGAGGCCGGGGCGGCCACGATCGTCCTCAACCGGCCGCAGACGCTGAACGCGTGGAACGGCCAGTTCGGGACCGACCTGCTCGCCGCCGTCCGCGAAGCGCAGGACCGCGACGACGTCCGCGCCGTGCTGATCACCGGCGCCGGGCGCGGCTTCTCGTCGGGTGCCGACCTGAAGGAGCGCGGCTTCTCGGGCGAGGACGGGCGGCCCGACGTCTACAGCGTGCTGACCGAGCTCTACCACCCCATCATGACCACGATCCGCACGATGCCCAAGCCCGTCGTCGCCGCCGTGAACGGACCGGCGGTCGGCATCGGTTGCTCGCTCGCGCTGTGCTGCGACCTGATCCTCGCCGCCGAGAGCGCCTATTTCCTGCTGGCGTTCGTGAACATCGGGCTGGTGCCCGACGGCGGCTCGTCGCTTTTCGTCCCCACGCGCGTCGGGCTCGCGCGCGCGGCCGAGCTCGCGATGCTCGGCGAGCGCCTGCCGGCGCGTACGGCGCTGGAGTGGGGGCTCATCAACCGTGTCGTGAGCGACGACGAGCTCGCGGGCGCCGCCGACGGGCTCTGCGCGCGGCTCGCCGCCGGACCGACGCTCTCCTACGCCGGCGCCAAGCGCGAGCTGAACAACTGGCTCTACGCGCGCATGGACGAGCAGCTGGACCTCGAGGCGCGCCTGCAACAGGAGATGATGGGCAGCGCGGACGCCGTCGAGGGAGCCGTCGCGTTCGTCGAGAGACGGCCGCCGCGCTTCCAGGGACGCTGAGTGTTCGTTGCAATTGTGACCAAGCACGTCGCGAGCGCGCGCGAATAGAATCCGGCCCCGTGCTGCTGACGCCGATCCTCTCGTTCTTCACGCCGCAGTCCGGCGGCTCGCCCAACGCGAACGAGATAGCGACCCTCTACGAAGTCACGCTGGTCATCGCGCTGATCATCTTCTTCACGGTCGAGGGAGCGCTGATCTACGCGCTCATCAAGTTCCGCAAGAAAAAGGGTGCCGTCGCCTCGCAGATCCACGGCAACACGCAGCTTGAGACGGCGTGGACGCTCGGCGCGGCGGTGATCCTCGTCGCGCTCGCGGTGTTCACACTGATCAAGCTGCCGTCGATCCAGAACCCGCCGAACTCCGGCTCGGGCGGCCTCTCGCTGTCGTCGATCAACGGCGAAGCGGAACCCGTCGCGAGCACCGAACGGCGCCTGCCGCCGAACGGCAAAGCGCTCAAGATCACCGTCGTCGGCCGCCAGTACATCTGGCAGTACGTCTACCCCGGCGCGACGTTCAAAGACGGGCTCGGCGCGCCGTACTCGTACGAGGAAATGGTCGTGCCGACCGAAACGACGGTCTCGCTCGACATCGTCTCGCTCGACGTGGTCCACGCCTGGTGGGTCCCGCAGCTCGGCGGCAAGTTCCAGGCCGTCCCCGGCTACAACAACTACACCTGGTTCAAGATCTCCAAACCGGGCGTCTTCCACGGCCAGTGCGCGTTCCTCTGCGGCCGCGAGCACGCCCGCATGATCGCGACAGTGCGCGCGGTCCCGCCGGCCCAGTTCGAAGCCTGGCTGGCCGAAAAGCGGGCGCAGCTCAAGGAAGCGGACATCGCGGCCGCGGTCGCGCGTAAACACCTAGAATCGGCGACCGGCGCCGCGCGGGTGGAGAGCCCATAGGCCGTTAGGAGAGGCAGCGAGAGCGATGGCAGCAGAAGCGGTATCCCCGCGCACACTCCCCCAGGTAACCGCGCACTCGGTGAAGGCCGAGGCGACCGGCTGGACGAGCTGGCTGACCACAACCGATCACAAGAAGATCGGGATCATGTACATCGTCTCGACGTTCGTCTTCTTCTGCCTCGGCGGCGTCGAGGCCCTGATGATCCGCCTGCAGCTCGGCGTCCCGGACAATACGCTCGTCACGCCGCAGGTCTACAACCAGCTCTTCACGCTGCACGGCACGACGATGGTCTTCCTCTTCATCGTGCCGATGATGGCGGGGCTCGGGAACTACTTCGTGCCGCTCATGATCGGCGCGCGCGACATGGCGTTCCCGCGCCTGAACGCGCTCTCGCTCTGGCTCTTCCTCGCGGGCGGCATCGTCTTCTACGCCTCGATCTTCTGGACGCCGCCCGAAGACGGCTGGACGAGCGTGGTGCCGCTCGCGAACTCGGTGTTCTCGCCGACGGGCGGCCAGGACGCGTGGATCTACCTCATCCACCTGACCGGCATCTCGTCGCTGATCGGCGCGATCAACTTCTACGTGACGATCGTCAACATGCGCGCGAAGGGCATGACGTGGGGCCGGATCCCCCTCTTCTGCTGGGCGATCCTGACGTACGCGGTGCTGCTGATCCTGGCGCTCCCCGTCGTCGCGGCGGCCGTGACGATGCTGCTCTTCGACCGCCACTTCGGCACCCACTTCTTCGAGGCCGCCGAAGGCGGCTCGGCGCTGCTGTGGCAGAACCTCTTCTGGTTCTTCGGCCACCCGGAGGTCTACATCATGGTGCTGCCGGGCTTCGGCATCATCTCGGAGATCCTGCCCGTGTTCGCGCGCAAGCCGATCTTCGGCTACAAGGCGATCGCGGCGTCGACGGTCGCGATCGCGTTCCTCGGCTTCCTCACGTGGGCGCACCACATGTTCGCGGCGCCGATACCCGAGGCGATCCTGATCTTCGTGATGCTGAGCTCGTTCCTTATCGCGGTGCCGACGGGGGTCAAGATCCTCAACTGGATCGCGACGCTCTGGCAGGGGACGATCGAATTCCGCGTGCCGCTGATGTTCGCGGCGGGCGCCGTCGGGGTCTTCCTCATCGGCGGCATCTCGGGGGTCTTCCTCGCCGTCTTCCCGATCGACTGGCAGGTCAACGAAACCTACTTCGTCGTCGCGCACCTGCACTTCGTCCTGCTCGGCGGCGCCGTGCTGCCGATCTTCGGCGCGATCTACTACTGGTTCCCCAAGATGACGGGGCGGATGCTGCACGAAGGGCTCGGCAAGATCAGCTTCTGGCTGATGACCGTCGGCATCCTGTGCACCTTCCTGATCCAGCACGTGATCGGCCTCGACGGCATGCCGCGACGGATCTTCGAGTACGACGACGTCGGTCACCTCGCGCTCTACAACCTGATCTCCACGATCGGCGCCTTCATCCTCGCGTCCGGCGTGATCGTGACGATCTTCAACGTGTGGCGCAGCCTGAAAAACGGGGTCGTCGCCGGCCCCGACCCGTGGAAGGCGAACAGCCTCGAGTGGTTCACGACGTCGCCGCCGCCGGCGAACAACTTCGACCAGGTCCCGCGGATACGATCGGGCGAGCCGATGAAGGACATCCGCAGCGAAATCGAACATGGTGCGCCTGTCGTCCGGCGCGCCGCGGCAGGCCAGGGGGCCTGAGTGGCAAGCGAACGGCGTGGCACCCTGACCGCGCCGGCAGCGGCGGCGCCTTCGCGCGCGCGCCAGCTCGCGGCAGACTACTTCACGCTCACCAAGCCGAAGGTGCAGACGCTCCTTCTGCTCACGACTATCGCGTCGATGTACGTCGCGGGCGACCCGGCCGTGACGCTCGTGCTCCTCACGTGCCTCGGCGGCTACCTCTCCGCCGGCGGCGCGAGCGCGATCAACCACTGGTACGACCGCGACATCGACGCGAGGATGCGGCGCACCCGCGACCGCCCGGTGCCCTCCGGGCGCATCGCGCCGCGCGCCGCGCTCGCCTTCGGCTGCACGCTGGCGGCGCTGTCCGTGCTCGAGCTGTCGCTGCTCGTCAACCCGCTCGCGGCGGCGCTCTCGTTCGCGGGTTTCCTCGGCTACGTCTTCGTGTACACGGTGTGGCTGAAGCGCCGCTCGCCGCAGAACATCGTGATCGGCGGGGCCGCCGGCGCCGTCCCGCCGCTCGTCGGCTGGGCCGCCGTGACGGGCCAGGTCGGCGGCCTGGCAGTGATGATGTTCTTCATCGTCTTCTTCTGGACGCCGCCCCACTTCTGGTCGCTGTCGCTGCTGATGAAGCAGGACTACGCCGACGTGAACGTGCCGATGCTGCCCGTCGTCCACGGCGAGCAGGAGACGCGCCGCCAGATCCTCCTCTACGCCGTCCTGCTGTTCGCCGTGACGCAGCTCCCGTACTGCGCGGGCGGCCTCGGCCCGGTCTACCTCGTCGCGTCGATGCTGCTCGGTTTCGCCTTCATCGGCGGGGCACTGCGCCTCTACAGGCGCAAGGACCGCCGCTCCGCGCTGCAGCTCTACCTCTTCTCGCTCGCGTACCTCGCGCTGCTTTTCTGCTCGATGGTCGTGGACGTTCACGTATAGAATCGCCTCGATCGTGGACCGCAAGCTCGCCAGCAAGAACCTGCGCCTCGCCGTCGTCGTCGGCGGCGTGTCGCTGATCCTCTTCGCGCTCAGCTTCGTCGTCGCGGCCGCGTACATCTCGTGAGCCCGATCGAGCCGGAGCTGCCGCCCGTCGGCGAGGAGATCCACCTCCCCGGGCCAAGCAAGCTGCCGATCATCACGGCCGTCGGCATCACCCTGCTGCTGATCGGCGTGACGACGATCCACTTCTTCTCCGTCGTCGGCGCGGTCGTCACCGTCGTCTGCCTCGTGCGCTGGATCAAAGACACGCGGCGCGAAACGGCGGAACTGCCGCTCGAGCACGGCGACCACTAGCGATGAGCGAGGCGGTCCGTTACAGGATGCGCAACCCGGTCACGGGACGCGAAATCATCATCCCCGCCGAGCCGGGCGAGATCTACAAAGACCGCGACACCGGCGAGCGGCTCGAGGTCGTCGGCAAGGTGCTGCCGCTGCCGCCGTCCGAGTCGCGCCTGCCGTGGGGCGTGGAGTACCTGCGCATGTGCCCGTGGTGCGACCAGCACTGCCAGCGCGATTTGAACGAGTGCCCGACGTGCGGCCGGCGCATGGGCCCCGTCGCGAAGGCCTGAGGCCGCGATGAGGCGCAACCTCAGGCGTGCGCTGCCTTGGGCGACGCTCGTCGCGCTCGCGGCACTAGTCGCCGGCTGCGGCGGCGCGTCGGTGAGCGAAACGCCGCCGAAGAACACGCCGAACATCACCCCGCCGTCGGACACGAGCGCCGAAAAGGCAGCCTCGCAGACGACCGCCACGACGACGACGCCGAGCAAATCGACGGCGCCAAAGGAAGAAGCGAGCAGCGGCGCCTCCGAAGAAGCGAGCTCCGGCAGCAGCGAACCCTCGGCGGCGCCGGAATCCTCCGAAACGGGCGGCGCGAGCGAAAAAGCGGCCGAAAAACCGAGCAACGGCAATTCCGGCGGCTCGCCGACCGGCGGCGCGAGCGCCCCCTAACGGCGCCCGCAGGTTCCTAGCCGAGGCCGCGCAGAACGGTCGCGCTGTACGTCAGGCGCACGCCGTGGTACAGGCATTCGTAGTAGCCGAGCGACCCGACCAGCGTCTGGTTGGTCGGCGTGCTCGTGTTCAGGCAGGCCGCTTTCGAGCGGCTCGCGCGCCACGACCACGGGCCCGACGCCTTGCAGACCGTGCGCGTCTTGCGCGTTTCTTTGCCGTTGACCGTTTCCGTCACCGTCACGCGTTCGGTGTTCTCGCACGCGAGGACCGGCGCCCACGTCGGCACGTTGAGCGCGATCACGTCGCCGCGCGAGACGCGGATCGTCGTTTCGAGCGTGAACGTCGCCGTTCTGCCGAAGAAGCCGCCGATGCGCTCGACGGGCCCGGCGCCGACGAGCTTGTAGCCGTACGTCGTCGTCGTGTGGGGAGCTTTCCTGACGGGGGCCAGCACCTCGATGCCGGCCTCGGCGGGGCCTCCCTCGCGGCTGCGGAAGTACGCGACCTGGCTCGCGTTCGGGTGCCCGAGCGAGACCGTCCAGGCGACGAGCCGGCCTCCGCGCGGCACGGCGAAAAGGCCCGTGGCGACCACTTTCGACTGGTAGCCGGTGGTGCGCGTCAGGACCTCGCAGGGTTCGTGCGGGCACATCGGGCCGCCCGGTTTGGTGACCACGCCGATTTCGTTGATTTCGACGAGGGCTGCCGGCGCCAGCGCCGGCACCGCGAGGGCCAGCGCGAGCGAGCCCAGGCTGATGGCGGCTGCGCGTTTCATCGGACGTAAAGACACCTGCATACCGGCGAAGTTGCGGCGCGAGGGATTATCTCCTAAGCGGCCAGCTCACGCGCCGCCTGGGCGATCTCTTGCTCATCGCCCGCCCCCGGCGTCCACGGCAGACGCAGCGGGTCGCCCGCGTAGCGCGGGATCACGTGGATGTGGAAGTGGAAGACGGTCTGCCACGCCGCGGCGCCGCAGGAGTTCAGCAGGTTGACGCCTTCCGCGCCGAGGCGCTCGCCCATCCGCGTCGCGAGCCGCTGCGCGGCCGCGGCGGTCGCGGAGAGGTCCTCGGCGTCGACGTCGCGCAGGTCGCGCGAATGGCGGCGCGGGATCACGAGGGCGTGGCCGCGGCTCGCGGGCGCGATGTCCATGAAGGCGATCGTCCGCTCGTCTTCGTCGACGATCGTCGCGGGCAGCTCGCCGGCGACGATGCGGCAGAAGATGCAGTCCTCGTCGCTCATGGCCCGACAGACTAGAGGCTCGCGAGCAGTTCGCGGGCCATCGCGAGCGCGTCGTCGCGGTCGGCCAGCTCGCCCGCCCAGTCCGCCTCGACGAGCATCTCGAGCAGCCTGCCCACGTCCGGTCCCGGCGCGATGCCGAGCTCGAGCGTGAGCTCGTTGCCGTTCAGCGGCGGGCGCGGCGGCCCCGCCGCGCGCCATGCGAGCGCCCGCGCGAGCATCGGCCGCGCGAGCTCGACGTGGCGGCCGATCGCGCGCTCGGCGCCCTCGCCGCGCGTCGCAAGGCGGTCGCAGACCGACAGCAGCGTGACGTCGACCTCGACGGGCGCGGTCGCGCGCAGGTAGCGGTAGACGGTGCGCGGCGCGAGCGGCTGCGGCTCGTGGACGAGGAAGCCGAGGCGCAGGTGGTGGCGGACGAGCGCCGCGACGTGGCCGCGCAGGCGCTCGCTCGAGCGCAGCCGCGTGAGGATGCGCCGCGCGACCTGGGCGCCCTGCTCGTCGTGGCCGATGAACGTGACGCGCCCGGCGACCGCTTCACCGGCGGTCTGGGGCTTGGCGATGTCGTGCAGCAGCGCGCCCCAGCGCAGAGCGGCGCCGCGCGTCATCGAGTCCGCGAGCGGCTCGGCGAGGACCGCGTCGACGGCCGCGGCGCGGTCGCCGACCACGCCTTCGAGCCGCGGCCCGCCCGCGCCGAGCGCGACTACCTCGTCGAGCACGGCGAGCGTGTGGTCGTAGACATCGAGGTGGTGGTAGCTGCTCTGCTCGACGCCGCGCAGCTCTTCGAGCTCGGGGAGCACGATGGCGAGCGCGCCGATGTCGGCGAGCATGCGGATGCCCGCGACGGCGCGGTCGGATTCGACGATCCGCCGCAGCTCGGCGAAGATGCGCTCCGGCGACACCGACAGCAGACGCGGCGCGGCGGCGCGTGCGGCGGCGAGCGTGGCGCCGTCCGCGACGAGGTCGAGTTCGCAGGCGATCCGCACGAGGCGAAGGACGCGCAGCGGGTCGGCCTCGAAGGCGAGCGGCGAGGCGAGCCGCAGGCGCCCGGCGCGCAGGTCCGCGACACCGCCGAGCGGGTCGATCGGCGCGCCGCCGGCGAGCGGCTCGGCGATCGCGTTCACGGTGAGGTCGCGGAGCTCGAGGTCGGCCTCGATCGTGCCGCCGTGGAGCGGCTCGATGTCGACCTGCCACGCGCCGTCGCGCGCGCTCACGCGCCATGCGCCGAACTCCTGCGAGAGCTGGAACGCCGCCGCGGCGCCGCTCTCGCGGGCGATGGCGCGCGCGGCGCGTTCCACGTCGCCGTCGAGGACGATGTCGAGGTCGACGATGTCGCGGCCGAGCAGGTCGTCGCGGACGGCGCCGCCCACGAGCCAGGCCCGTTTGCCCGCGAGCGCGCGGCGGCTCACCGCGAGCGCCGGCGAGCCGCTCACTCCGGCTCCCCGTAGTGGATGCGCGGCACGCGCGCGGTGAGCGCGCACGTCACCTCGTAGCCGATCGTTCCCAGGCGCGCGGCGATCTCCTCCGCGGTCGGGCCGCCGGCGCCGATCAGCGCGACCGTGGCGCCGACGAGCTCCTCGCCCGCGTCGGGGCCGACGTCGACCGTGAAGCTGTCCATGCTGATCGTGCCCGCGATCGGGCAGGGGCGGCCTGCGATCGACACCGTGCCGTTGTTGGTGAGCCCGCGCCGCCAGCCGTCGCCGTAACCGACGGGCACCACGGCGATGTTGGTGTCGCGTTCGGCGGTGAAGCGCCGCCCGTAGCCGGCGCTCTCGCCGGCGCGGCACGCCTTCACCTGGGCGACGTAGGACGTCAGCTCGAGCGCTGGCTCGAGCCCCGCGGCGCGTCCGTCGACGCCGAACGGGTCGATGCCGTAAACGGCGATGCCGCAGCGCACCATGTCCAGGTGCGTCGCGTCGTCGCGCAGCACGGCGGCGCTGTTCGCGGCGTGCAGGATCAGCGCGGGGTGCTCGCTCTTGATCGGCGCCGCCCACTCGTTGAATGCGGCGAGCTGGCGGTCCATGAAGCCGCCGTCGTCGCGTTCGTCGGCTGTCGCGAAGTGCGTCATCAGGCCGGCGAGCTCGATTTCGGGCGCGTCGAGTGCCGCGCGGACCGTTGCCGTCGCCGTGGGGGCGTCGCGTGTGCCGAGGCGTCCCATGCCGCTGTCCAGCTTTACATGCACGGTCCCGCCGCCGAGGGCGCGCACGGCGTCCAGGCCCCGCACGTCCCAGACCACGACCTCGGCGTGCGCGGCGAGCGCGCGCCGCAGGCCATCTTCGGTGAGCGCGCCCATCACGAGCAGCGGGCCGTCGACGCCGCCGGCGCGCAGCTGCTCGGCCTCGACGCCGTCGACGACGGCGAGCCTGCGCGCGCCGCCGTCGCGCGCGGCGCGCGCGACCGCGAGCGCCCCGTGGCCGTAGGCGTCGGCCTTCACGACGGCGCAGAGCTCGCTGCGCGGCGCGGCGCGCACGAGCAGCTCGCAGTTGCGCCGGATCGCGGCGAGGTCGACGCGCGCCTGTACGCGCAGCCCGGGCTCGCTCATCGGCCGTCCGCGGCCGCGCGGGCGCGCGGCAGGGCCGCGATCACGTCGCTCGCGACGACGCCCTCGGCGGCGCCGTGCTCGCGCGCCGCGACGCGGCCCGCCTCCGCGTGAAGCCAGACGGCGGCGCAGGCGGCGCGCACCGGCTCGCAGCCCTCCGCGAGCAGCGCGCCGATCACGCCCGAGAGGACGTCGCCGGTCCCGGCGGTCGCGAGCGCCGGGCTGTCGCCGGGGGAGATCGCGACGCGCCCGTCGGGCAGGGCGACGATCGTGTCGTCGCCCTTCAGGACCGTGATGGCGCTGCAGCGCGCGGCTGCGGCTCTCGCGTGCGCGAGGCGCCGCGCCTGGACCTCCTCGCTGCTGACGCCGAGCAGGCGCCCCAGCTCGCCGGCGTGCGGCGTTATGACGGCCGCCGCCGCGCGCTCCGCGAGCGCCGCGGCGTCGCCGTCGAAGGCCGCGATGCCGTCCGCGTCGAGCACGAACGGGACCGGCGACGCCGACGCGAGCTCGCGCGTCAGCTCGCGCGCACCGCCGCTGCGACCGAGTCCGGGGCCGACGACCAGCGCGCCGGCGCGCGCCGCGAGTTCGAGCGTCTCGTCGGCGCCGACTGGGCTGAGAGCCCCCTGCTCTTCGGGCAGGGCGTGTCCCATGAGCTCGACCATGCCGGCCGCTATCGAAGGCTGGATGGCGGCCGGCACGCAGACGGAGACGTACCCCGCTCCCGCGCGCATCGCCGCGGCCGCGGCCATCCGCGGCGCCCCCGCGAGCTCGCGGCTGCCGCCGACGACGACGACGTGGCCGGACGTGAACTTGCTCGATTCGGCGCCGCGTCGCGGAAGGCCTGCGGCGACCGCCGCCGTGGCGAGACCCGCAGACGTGTCGACGTGCACGCTCGCCGGGATCCCGATGTCGACGACCTGCACCGTGCCGGCGTGCCCCTTGCCGGGGTGCACCCACAGCCCGACCTTCGCGGCGTGGAAGGTGACTGTCACGTCGGCGCGCACCGCGACGCCGGGCACCGTGCCGTCGTCCGCGTCGATCCCGCTCGGGACGTCCACGGCGACGACGGGCGCGCCGTGCCCGTTGATCAGCTCGATCGCTCGTGCGGCTTCGTCGCGCGGCGAGCCCTGAAAGCCCGTGCCGAGCAGCGCGTCCACGAGCACCGTGGCCCCGGCGAGCGGGTCGCCCGCCGCGCCGAAACCCTGCCACGGCGTGCCGTCGAGCCGGCGTGGCCCCTCGCCCGCGAGGCGCGTCATGTTGACGGCCGCATCGCCCCGGTAGCCCGCGGGGTCGCCGACGCAGACGACCGTCACCTCGCGTCCCGCGGCGCGCAGCACGCGCGCCGCGACGAGGCCGTCGCCGCCGTTGTTGCCGGTGCCGCAGAGGACCGCGACGCGCCCGTCGCGCGCCGCGCGCTCGACGGCGCGCGCCACGTGCGTGCCGGCGCGCTCCATCAGGTCGACGCCCGGGATCGCGTACTGCTCGATGGCGGCCCTGTCCACCGCGCGCATCTGCTCCGCGTCGGGGAGCGGGAGCAGCCAGTCAGTAACGTCCTGCACGAGCAGCGATCCTAAATGCTCGGCTGGCGGCCGTCAGGCCGCGCTACTCGACGGTTACGGTCTTCGCGAGGTTGCGCGGCTGGTCCACGTTGAGCCCGCGCCGGCGCGCGATCGCGTAGGCCAGCACCTGCAGCGGCACGACGGCGAGCAGCGGCGCGAGCATGTCGTCGCTGGCCGGCACCTCGAGCGCGGCGTCGGCGTG
>DATJNQ010000032.1:0-30305 GCA_035507895.1 Solirubrobacteraceae bacterium
CGTTGTGCGAGTCGGCTCAGGCGCTCTTCTCGCGCGGCTGCCGCTTGGGGACCTCGCGCGGGACAAGTGTCGGATACACGTGGTCGAGCACGGTCTCGCGGGTGATGAGCACGCGGGCCACGTCCTCGCGCGAGGGCACCTCGTACATGACCGAGAGCAGGACTTCTTCCATGATCGCGCGCAGGCCGCGGGCGCCGGTGCCGCGCATGACCGCCTGGTCGGCGATCGCCTCGAGGGCGTCCTGGCCGAACTCGAGCTCGACGTTGTCGAGCTCGAACATCTTGGCGTACTGACGGACGAGCGCGTTCCGGGGCTCGGTCAGGATCTTGACGAGCGCCTCGCGGTCGAGCGGCCGGACGGACGTGATCACGGGCAGGCGGCCGATGAACTCCGGGATGAGCCCGAACTTGATCAGGTCTTCCGGCATGACCTCGCCGAACACGTCGCGCTGGTCGCGCTCGAACTTGGTGTGCAGCTCGGCACCGAAACCGAGGCCCTTCTTGCCGATCCGCGACTCGATGATCGAGTCGAGACCGGCGAAGGCGCCGCCCACGATGAACAGCACGTTCGTGGTGTCGATCTGGATGAACTCCTGGTGCGGGTGCTTGCGACCGCCCTGCGGTGGCACTGAGGCGGTGGTGCCCTCGAGGATCTTCAGCAGTGCCTGCTGGACGCCCTCGCCCGACACGTCGCGGGTGATCGACGGGTTCTCGGCCTTGCGGGCGATCTTGTCGACCTCGTCGATGTAGATGATCCCCGTTTCCGCCTTCTTGACGTCGTAGTCCGCCGCCTGGATCAGCTTCAGGAGGATGTTCTCGACGTCCTCGCCGACATAGCCGGCCTCCGTCAGGGCGGTGGCGTCGGCGATCGCGAAGGGCACGTTCAGGACGCGGGCGAGGGTCTGCGCGAGCAGCGTCTTGCCGCAACCCGTCGGGCCGAGCAGGAGGATGTTGGACTTCTGCAGCTCGATGTCCGAGTCGCCCGAGTTCATCATCTGCACGCGCTTGTAGTGGTTGTAGACCGCGACCGAGAGCGTGCGCTTTGAGGGGTCCTGTCCGACGACGTACTCGTCGAGCACGTCGTAGATCTCGCGCGGCTTGGGGAGGTTGTCGATGTCCAGGCCGGCGGGGGCGGCGAGCTCCTCGTCGATGATCTCGTTGCAGAGGTCGATGCACTCGTCGCAGATGTAGACGCCGGGCCCTGCGATGAGCTTCTTGACCTGCCGTTGCGACTTGCCGCAGAAGCTGCAGAGGAGCTGCTCATTGGAGTCGGTCGGCCTGGCCATGTTGCTTTTTTCCCCCGCTCGCCGTGCCTAGTGTTCCGTGATCACCCTGTCGATGATCCCGTACTCCTTGGCCTCCTCGGCGCTCATGAAGTAGTCGCGCTCGGTGTCCTGGCGGACCTTGTCGAGGTCCTTGCCGGAGTGGGTGGCCATGATCTCGTCGAGACGGCGGCGCAGGTCGATGATCTCTTTGGCGTGGATCTCGATGTCGCTTGCCTGGCCCTGGAAGCCGGAGGAGACCTGGTGGATGAGGATCTTGGCGTTCGGCAGCGCCATGCGCTTGCCTGCCGTGCCGCCGGCGAGCAGCAGCGCGCCCATCGACATCGCGATGCCGACGCAGATCGTCTGCACGTCGGGCTTGATGAACTGCATCGTGTCGTAGATCGCGAGTCCGGCGTAGACCGAGCCGCCGGGCGAGTTGATGTAGATCGAGACGTCCTTCTCGGGGTCCTCGCTCTCCAGGTGCAGGAGCTGCGCGACGATCAGGTTCGCGATCTGGTCGTCGACTGGCGTGCCGAGGAAGATGATGCGCTCGTTGAGCAGGCGGCTGTAGATGTCGAACGCGCGCTCGCCACGGGAGGTCTGCTCAACGACCATCGGAACTAGTGGGCTCATGGTCCTCGCCTCAGTTTCGCCTCGCGCTTCGGATTCCTTCCGAAGGCTAGCGGTCGGGCGTCCAAAGTTCGCCGGATTTCTTGCTGTCGCCCTCGCTCTCGCGCTCCTCTGGCGTCCAGATGCGCTCGCGCGCCTCGGCCCGGCCCGGGCTGATGGGCGTCGCCTGCTCGCAGATCAAATCAATGGCCATGCGCGCCGCGAGGTCGTCGAGCGCCTCCTGCAGCCGGCCGGCGTCGCGTAGGCGCTCGACGAGCGCCGCCGGGGTGACGCCTTCCTGCGCCGCCGTCGGCTCGAGCGCCTCGGCGAGCTCGTCCTCGCCGGGCGCGATCTGCTCGGCGGCGACGATCGCTGTGACCACCGCCTCTCGCTGCAGCGAAAGGGCGGCCTCCTCGCGCAGTTCGGCGAGGACGTCCTCCTCGCCGCGGCCGATCAGTTTGAGGTAGCCCTCGCGCGTCACGCCGCGGTGCGCGAGCGCGTGCAGGGTGCGGTCCCACATCTCCTGCGCGCGCCCGGCGACCAGCTCGTCGGTCAGCGGTACGGTGGCGGCGCCGACCGCCGCTTCCAGCGCCGCCTGGCGGAACTCGGATTTCGCGCGCTCCTCGTCGGCGGCCTGCAGGCGCTCGCGCACGTCGGCGCGGAGCTCGTCCATGTTCTCGAAGCCCGCGTCGGCGGCGAAGTCGTCGTCGAGCTCGGGGAGGATCCGCTGCTTGACCTCCTTGACCGTCACGTCGAAGGAGGCGTCGCGTCCCGCGAGTTGCTCGGCGCCGTACTCGGCGGGGAAGCTCAACTCGAGCGTGCGCGACTCGCCGGCGCTGGCGCCGACGAGCCCCTCCTCCATGCCCGGGATCAGGTTGCCGGCGCCGAGCTCGATGAGCTGGTCGCGTCCCGTGCCGCCCTCGAACGGCGGCTCGAGCTCGCCGTCCTCGCGCAGCCGCCCGACGTAGTCGATGACGACGAAGTCGTTCTCCTCGGCGGCGCGCTCCGCGGTCTCGAGCCTGGCGAGGCGCTCGCGGACGCGTTCGATCTCGCGCTCGACGTGCTGCTCGTCGGCTGTCGCCTCGCGCCGCGGCACCTCAAGACCCTTGTAGGTGCCGAGCTCGGCGACGGGGAGCACGCCGATCTCGACGCTGAAGCCGAGCGGCTCGCCGGCGGCGGGGAGCTCGCCGAGCTCGATTTTGGGGTCGCCGACGGGCAGGATCCCGGACTCGCTGATCGCCGCCGCGTACCAGCCCGAGAGCGAGTCGCGGACGGCCTGCTCGAGGACGGCCTCGCGGCCGACGCGCTGCAGCACGAGCGGTGCCGGCACGTGGCCGCGGCGGAAGCCCGGCAGGCGCAGCTCCTTGCCGAGCGCTGTGGCGCGCTCGTTCAGGCGCCGTTCGACCTCGTCGGCGGGGATGCGGACCTCGACGCGCACGCGGGAGTCGCCGATGTCGGCGACCGTCGTCTGCGGTCCGCTGGGCACCGGGCCACGATACCGTGCGGGCGGTGCGCGGCCGCCTCCAGCTCCTTGCCGGCCGGATCGTGACCGGCCGCGCCGCCCACCTGCTGGGCGGCGCGATCGATCTCGGTGTCGCCGTCGTCGTCTACCGGCGTGCTCTCAGGCGCCCGGCGTCGCGGCGGCGCTGAAGGAGAGCGTCTTTCCGCGCGGCAGCACGACCGTCGCGGCGCGCACGATCTCGATCAGGTGCGCCGCCGAGGAGCTGAGCGAGACGGTGCCGGGCGCGGCGTCGGCCCGCGAGTCGATCACGACGAGGTCGGTCGTGTCGTCGATGACCGGTTTCACCTCGGCGCCGAGCGCTGCAGCGATTTCGTCGGCTGTCGCCGTCGCGCCGCCGTCGCCGTCGGCGACGGCGACGATGCCACGCAGGGCGTCGCTGCGCTCGGCGAGGCCGGCGGGCGCGATCGCGACGGCGCAGGGGCCGCCCTCGAGCAGCGCCTGCGCCGAGTTGCCGATCGACACCTGGCCCTTGGCGGTGTGCGAGTCCGAGCAGAAGATGACGACGTCGGCGCCCTCGGCGGCGGCCAGGCGGGCGAGGCCGTGTGGCGTCGAACGGTCGATCACGACGTGGCTGCCGGCGTGCGGGATGCCGAGCAGGCCGATGCCGCGCTCGAGCACCTCCTGCGCCTCGGCCTGCGCGTGCTGCTCCGCCGCGGTGTCGCCCTCGGCGGCGTGGCGTACGTACGCCACGGAGAGGTCGGCGCCGGCGCGGCCGAACGTGCGGCCGAGCGCGATCGCGTCCTCCTCGTTGGCGGTCCCGTCGTAGGAAATGATGATCTTGGTGGGCATTGCCCGCTCCTCTCTTTTCACGCCATCCTGCGCGTCTGTTTTCCCTTCCGTGGCAACAATGTGGCCCAAAACTGCTAGAAGTTCAAGTAATACTGCTGATAATCTGCATTAGGAATACTAATGCTCAACGTCAATCGTCTGCGCACTCTCTCCGAGGTCGCGCGCCGCGGGTCCTTCTCCGCGGCCGCGGACGCGCTCGACTACACCCAGTCGGCGGTCTCGCAGCAGATCGCGACGCTCGAGGCCGAGACCGGCACGACGCTGCTCGAGCGCCACGGACGCACGGTCCACCTTACGGCGGCCGGCCAGACGCTCGTCGCGCACGCCGACGGGATCCTCGCGCGCCTCGAGGCCGCCGAGGCGGCGCTCGGCGCGATCGCCGGTCTGCGCGGCGGACGCCTGCGCATGGCGTCCTTCCCGAGCGCCGGCGGCGCGATCATGCCCACCGCGATCGCCGCTTTCCGCGCCGCTCATCCGCTCGTCGAGCTCAGCCTCGCGGAGGGCGAGCCCGAGCAGGTGGCGCCGCGTCTGCGCGCCGGCGAGCTCGACCTCGCGCTGCTGTTCGAGTTCGCCGACGGCCCGGCGCTCGCCGAGGGGATGGAGCGCACCGTGCTGCTCGAGGATCCCCTCCACGTCGCGCTTCCCGCGGGGCATCGGCTCGCGGGCGCGCCATCGGTGGACATCGCCGACCTCGCCGGCGAGGCCTGGGTGCAGACCGCGCTGCGCAGTCCGTGCGCGCTCCAGGTCCTGCGCAGCTGCCACGCCGCGGGTTTCGAGCCGCACGTCGCGTTCGAGAGCGACGACTACCAGACGGTGCAGGGCCTGGTCGCCGCCGGCGTCGGGGTCGCGCTGATCCCTGCGCTCGCGCTCTCGCCGCAGAACAAGGGCGTCATCATCAGGCCGCTCTCGCCGGCGCCGCCGAAGCGCACCGTCTTCGCCGCGACGCCGCCCGCCGCGCGGCTCGTCCCCGCGGCGCCCGCGATGGTCGAGTTCATCGCCGCGGTCGCGGCGCGGCGGGCGGCGTAGCGCCAGCGCCGCGAAACGCGCCCGTTAAACGACTCGGGGCGCCCGGCTGGCCGGGCGCCCCGATCGTTTCGCAGGTTCGACCCTTGGGCCGACCTTTCACATCAAACGGCGCTTACGAGCCGCAGTCCCTCTTCATGATGTGGGCGATCGCTTCGTAACCGGCAGGCGTCGGGTGGATGTCCGGCCCGTCCGCTTTGCCGTTGCTTACGTTGGTGTTCGCCATGTTGGTGTACTCCTGCAGCCTGCCCGGTTCGTGTTTGCCACCAGGGTTGAACTCCGGCTGCGGGTTGGCGAAGCATGCGTCGTACGGCGCTTCGGCGAATTTCGTTTCCTCAATCGCGTTCAGCGTCTTGGCGAGCGTCAGCGAGCCCGATAGGAGTTCGCCTTTACCCTCCAGGTTGCCGTACGGGTCGTAACCACCAACCGCGATGATCTGGCCTTTGTAGCCGGACTCGCGGAGGGTACCCATGATCTTCAGGTTGTTCGTCACGATGTGCGTGAAGAGCGGCAGAGCGTGTTCTTCAAGCCACCTTTTGACTTCCGCGACGCCGTGTTCGGCGCCGTATTTTTCGGCTGCGGCTTTGCCGATCGCCTCGGCTTCGCGACCGACGAACGCTTCAGCAGCCGCTTTACCAGCCGCCTCGGCGTGCTCAGCGACGTATTCTTCGCCGGCTTTGGTGCCGATTTCGTTGGCCTTGCCGTAGACGAACGCTTCGAGAGCTTCGCCCCCGATGAGCGCCGCTTCTTCTTCGCTCTTGCCTTCTTCGAGCGCTTTGTAGTACGCCGCGAGACCGACGGCCCATGCTTCTTCGTTCGGGCCAGAGCCGGGGGTCCCAACTTCGGTCAGGTACGCTTCGGCGGCGGCGGCACCGGCTGCCTCGGCAGCTTCGTACGCTTCCGTGCCGGGCGTCTCGGCTTCTACGACATACGCGTAGCCGGCGGCGTTACCTGCGGCTTCAGCCGCTTTGTACGCTTCCGTGCCGGGCGTCTCGGCTTCGACGACGTATTTGTACGCCGCAGCCTCGCCGGCTTCTTCGGCGTGTTTGTACGCTTCCGCTTCCGCGGCCGCGATGGCGTGAAGCTCGTCGTTCGCGCCGATGTCGAGCGTGACCGTGGTCACCGGCTTGCCTTCGGCCGCCGACGCACCGATCTGGTACAGGGCAGCTTCGAGCTGCGACGTACCGGCAGGTCCGTAGGAGACGTGGAGCGGCAGGCCCTCGACTTCGTGGTACGCGCACGGCGCTTCACTGGATTCGCCGAGCGCTTCGCCGAGCGGACCGTTTCCGATCAGCGAGTTCGACGTCTCACCCGGGCAACCCAGATCGATCAGACGCCGCGTCGACGAACGTGACTGTTTCGCGAGATAGTCGTTCGCGAAACCGTGTTCGAAGTTCGACGGGTTCTCGCCGTTCGTGATGTTTTCGTTGAACAGCTGCTGCGAGTACCCGAACGTGAGCGAGTCACCGAGCGTCAATGTGGTCTGGCTTACGCCAGCGTGAGCGGAAGCCGCCGACGTGAACACAGCGCTGAGCGCAAATGCCACGGCGAGCGTCAGGCCCACAATGCGGCCGCGTCTGCGGCCGGAAAGAGCCGAGCCATTCTTGGCTGACATCTCATCCTCCTTACGGGACATGCCAGGGCGGCACGGCCCCCTCTTGTTTTCCCTCTTGCTTGGTGGTTAACGGGCTCGGATTGGAATGAACCCCCCCTGACCCATCTCGAAAGTAAAGATAAGTCGGGGGCTTGTCAAGCGCACAAGTGTCCACTCGCCCCGTCCGGTCGTGCTGAGAAGCTGCTGGGTCCGATGTCAATCCTCGCGACAGGAGCGGCGCATTGAGCGGCGTGGCGATTGCGATGCTGATCGCGGGTCTCGCGGCCGGCGCGGCGCTCGCGAGCCTGCTTTTGGCGCGCGCGAAACAGCGCGAGCGCGCCGAGCTGCAGGCGCTCACCGAGCGGGCGCTCGCGCAGACCGGCGACGCTCTTGCGGCCCGCATCCAGGAGTCGCGGCGCCTGGACGAGGAGCGCGCGAACGGCGAGATGGCGCTTCGCACCGAGGAGATCAGGGGGCTCGTCGGCCCTGTTCAGCAGCGCCTCGAGCGCATGCAGGAGGAGATCGCGCGGCTCGAGCGAGAGCGACGCGAAGGCCAGGGACAGCTCTCGGCGATGGTGGCGGCGCTCGGCAAAGGCGTCGGTGACCTGCGCGAGGAGACCGGCCGCCTCGTGACGGCGCTGCGGCGCCCGGCGACGCGCGGCGCCTGGGGCGAGCTGCAGCTGCGGAACGTCGTCGAGATGGCGGGCATGGTCGACCACTGCGACTTCGTGGAGCAGCGTTCACTTACGGGCGAGGAAGGCGTCCTGCGACCCGACATGCTCGTGCGGCTGCCCGGCGGCAAGACCGTCGTCGTCGACTCGAAGGTGCCGCTCGACGCCTATCTCTCTGCGCTCGAGGCCGCGGACGACGGCGAGCGCGACGTCCACACGGCGCGCCACGCGCGCCAGACGCGCGAGCACATCGCCAAGCTCGCCGCGAAGTCCTACCAGTCGCAGCTGGACTCCTCGCCCGAGTTCGTCGTGATGTTCCTGCCTTCCGACGCGATCTATCAGGCCGCCCTCGCGAAGGACCCGGAGCTGATCGAGTACGGCGTCGGGCACCGCGTGCTGATGGCCACGCCGACGACGCTCATCGGCATGCTCTGGGCGGTCCATTACGGCTGGCGCCAGGAGCAGATCGCCGAATCGGCGCAGCAGATCGCGGAGGCCGGCAGGGAGCTGCACTCGCGCCTCTCCCGGTTCGCCGAGCCGTTCGCGAAGCTCGGCCAGCGCCTGGAATCGACCGTCGGCGCCTACAACGAGGCCGTCGGATCGTTCGACAACCGCCTGATGCCCCAGGCCCGGCGGCTGGAGCAGAGCGGCGCGGCCTCGGGCCGCGAGCTCGACGCACCCGAGCCCGTCGACGTCAAGGCGCGGCGCGTGAGCTCTGCGGACGGCGCGGAAGGACTGCGCCGTTCGCTGCCGCCCGCCGCGTGAGCAGCAGCGCGGCGAGCGCGAGCGCGACCGGCACCGTCGCCGGCAGTTCGTCGAGGAAGAAGAACAGCAGGTCAAACGAGACCGTGAAGAGCGCGCAGAGGGCCGCGGTCCACAGCTGCGTGCGTCGGCCGTAGACGGCGATCACCAGCGCGCCGAGCACGGCGGCGACGAAGAGGTCGCCGTAGCCCATCACCGCCGTGCCGAACGCCGCGGCCTGAAGCCGCGGCAGCCCCGCCGGCGGCTGGACGGCGTTCAGCGCGCGATTGGGCTTCTGCAACTGGTGCGAGAGCACGAGCGCTGCGTCCGCGGTCGCCATCGCGAAGATCCCGGCCGCGAGCCAGCGCGGCGGCGTGACGGCGGCGAGCAGCACGCCGAGGGCGACGCAGCTGAGGGCCGACAGCGCGACGCCGGCGGCCTCCCCCGCGAGTCCGGTGCGGTCCGCCCACGCGAGCGCGAACAGCGCGGGCACGAGCAGCGCGAGCGCCGGGCGCGCACCGTAGATGAGCGCGCCCAGCGCAAGCGCGGCGAGCAGCGGCACCGCGACCAGCGCGAGGTAGGTCAGGGCGCGCGCGCTCGCGCTTTCGATCAGGACCTCCGCGACGACGAACAGCAGGATCGACAGGGGCAGCACGAGCGCCCAGGCGCGTCCGCGTGGCGCCCATCCCAGCGGCAGCGGGCGCGCACCGGCGAGCGCGACGGTGCCGCCCTGCGCGAGCGAGAGCGCGCCGATCGAGCACCAGAAGGGCAGCACGCGGCAACGATAGATCGCCCGCGCACCACGACGGTACCTTCAGGCTGGCCTTAGGTGCTCTGCGATAATCGCTGGTCTACAGGTTCTTAGAGGTTCTGACGAGACCACGGGGAGAGGGAACACGGATGTCCAGGAAGCTTTTGCTGATCGCGTGCTGCCTCGCGGCGCTCGCACTCGCCGCGTGCGGCTCCTCGAGCCCCGCGAAAAGCCCGACGACGGGCACGGTCGCCCAGAACGCCGGCTCCGGTTCAACCGCGAGCGAAAAGACCACGCCGGGCTCCGGCGGCGAAGCGAGCGAACACGGCGCCGAAGGCGCGTCCGCGCGCAGCTCACTCGACGCGTGCCTGGCCACCCACGGGATCAAGGCGCCGAGCTCCGGCGACGGGACGATCCAGATGCCCGCCGGGATGTCGCCCGCACAGTTCGACGAGTTCCTGAAGAGCTGCGCCCAGAAGGCTGGCGTGACCGGCGCCGTGAAGAACGACCAGCCGGCCACCCCCCCGGCCAGCAACGCCCACAAGCTCGCGTTCCAGCGTCTCCTGCAGTGCATGCGAAGCCACGGCGGCAGCATCGACGTCGGCGGCAAAGTCGACGTGAAGAAGCTCAAAGAAGCCGAGCAGGCATGCCACAGCCTGCTGAAGGGCGCGCTCGCGCTAGAGCACGTCTCGCACAGCTCGCTCGAGAACGTCCACGTCGGCAAGATCAAGATCGGCAAGATCAAGATCGGCAAGATCAAGCTCGGCACGATCCACATCAAAAAGCTTGAAAAACTCGGCACGGGCAAGTCAGAGAAAGCCGAAGGCAAGAAGACGTAGGGGGCGCCCGCCGGTGCCGGCGATCGATCCCCGTGCCGGCCTGGCAGCCGCGCTCGCGGCAACGCTCGTCCTCGCGGCGTGCGCGGGCAGCGGCTCGACCGCCGCGACGACCGCGAAGCACGACCCCGCCTCGTCGCCGGCACCCCGCACCGACGCGGGCAAGACGGCACCCGTCCCCCCGACCGCCGGCGCGAGCGAACCGCTGCTCGCGTGCCTTCGCAAACAGGGCGTGAAGCACGTCGCGTACGGCGCCGGTGGACAGCTCGAGCCGCCGTCGACCGTTTCGCGCGCAGCGTTCGAGGAGGCCCTCAGCCGCTGCGGCGTGCGCTCACCGGGCGACCTCGTGAGCCCGCGCGCGGCCGGCGGCGCAGCCCAGGCAGGCCGCGTCCAGCGCGAGCGTGCCGCCGGCGCCCTCGCCAGTCCGCGCCTCGCCGCGGCGCTGCACAGGTTTGCGGCCTGCATGCACAGCCACGGCGTGAACCTTCCCGCCCCCGACGTCGGCGGGCGCGGACCGATCTTCCGCGGCAGCTCGGTCAGCCCGTCCAGTCCGAAGTTCGGCGTCGCGGAGCACGCGTGCTTCACGGTAATCCGCGACGCGCTGCCCAAAGGCGGCAGCGCGCGCAAAGCGCGCTAGGCGCGCTCAGTGCAGCGGGTGCTCGTCGGGGATCGCCCAGTGGCTCGGGCGGGTCGCCACGACCGGCGTCTGCAGCGAGCCGATCGTGCCGAAGAGGTCGCGCCACTCGCTCGGCGTGAGGATGGTCGTCGTCACCGTCGGCAGCGCGTTCTTGCGGCCGCGCTTCGTGCCGCGGGCCGCTGAGGTCCGCGCCGCGAACGTGATGCGGATGTGGTTCCATGCCGCGGCGTCGGCCTTAGTCTTGGTCTGCCCGGGGTAGTGCATGAGGCTCGTGATGCGCGCCGGCGCGTAGGCGGCCGGCAGCGTGAGGAGCGTGCGGATCGTGAGGTCCGTGATCGTGCCGGACCCCTGGTGATGCGCGATCTTGATGCCGTTGATGGCGGTGATGTCGAGCGCGACCTCGCGTCCGCCTGCGCTGCAGCCGTCGGCGCCGACCGTCGGCTGCAGGCCGCTGCGGGAGAGGTAGGCGAGCACCGCCAGCAGCCGGCTGTCGACGGCGCCTGACGCTATCGCGCGGCGCTCGCAGGAGCCGATGGCGATGCCCGAGTCCGTCAGCACCGTGCGTCGCAGCTGGACGGGGCTGAGCAGGAAGACCTCGCTCGAGGTCGCGCCGAGCAGCGGGTCGGTGGCGGTCGCGCCCTTGGGATGCAGCGCACGCTGGAGCTGCGCCCAGTTCGCGAGCAGCGGGGCCGGGTCGATCGTGCCGCCGTCACCAGCGGGTCGCACGGCGAAGCTGAGCGAGCCGGTACTCGAGCCGGCGGCGTCGCGCACGAAACCGAGCACTGTGCCCTTCGCGACGACGGAGCCGACGCGCAGCGTGCGGCCCGCGGCGGCGGCGGCGCTGGCGCGCTCCTTGGCGGCGAAGGCGGCGGCGCGGGCGTCGGGGTTGCCGGGGTGCGCGTAAAGGCGGACGCGTTCCATACCGGCGGGTGCCGTTTCGGCGGCTTCGGGCACGAGCGCGGCACCGGTTTCGGCGGCGCTCGCGGCCTTGTGCGCGGAGGGGTGGACGGTGAGCGTCTGGGGCTGCTGGCCGCCCGCGGAGGCGGCGTGCGACGGGGCGGGTCCCTGCGAGCTCGCGTCGCGGACCACGAGCGAGCTCGAGTGAGTGCGGTCCGCCGCGGCGTTGCTGTAGGTGCGCGCGAGACGGCCGAGGCCGGCGTACGTGTACTGGTCGCCGTAGATGTCGCGCAGGACGATGTAGTAGCCCGCCGCCGTGCGCCCCATGCGCACGACGCGGCCCGCCTGCACCGCGACGGCGTCGGCGTGGCGGCCGCTGCGGACCTTCGCGTAGAGCGGCGGCGCGGAGGATTCGCGCCGCGCGCGGCGGATCGCCGCGGCGATCGCCTTGCGGCTCGCGGGGGCGACGACCGTCGGCGCCGGCGCGAGGCGGTGCGCCGCGGCCGCGCTGGCGTGCGGCACGGACCATGCGACGTGGGTGCCCGTGACGGGCAGCGTGCCGTCGACGAGGCCGGTCAGCGTTTCGAGCACCGCGCGCGGGTAGGTCGCGATCAGCTTCGCGCGCAGGAGCACCGAGTCGACGTATTCTTCGGAGTGGTTGTAGGCCAGGATCGCCTCGCGCAGGTTGCTCTGCGCCCCCGCCGCGCGCAGGTAGCGCGCGGCCGCGAAGATCGCGTCGACGGGGTTGGAGGGGTCGGCGTAGCCGGATTCGAGCGCGTCGACGCCGTACTGCAGCCACGTTTCAGGCATGAACTGCATCCAGCCGACCGCGCCGGCGCTCGAGACGTTCTGGTCGGCGCCGTAGTCGGTCTCGATTTCGTTGATCGCAGCGAGGATCTGCCACGGCACGCCGTACTGCACGGCGGCGGCCTTGTAGATGGGCAGCAGGAACAGCGGGATGCGGTAGAACTGCAGCGCCTTCGCCGAGGTCTGGTTGGACGACAGGAGCGCCTCGAGCGCGCTGAGCTCGGCGACCGAGTTCGGAGCACCGGCGACGTTGTTGTGCGCGTTCTTGGCGCTCTTGGAGTGCGCGGCCGTCGGCGTCGCGTGCTGCGGCTTGGTGGTGTGGCGCCTGGCGGGAGGCTGGGGGCTCTGCAGGACGACGGTCGGCGGCTTCGGTTCTTCGGCCGTCGTCTTCGTCGCTTCCGTCGTCGTCTTCGACGTTTCCGTCGGCTGCGTGACGGTTTCGGATTCGCTCGTCGTCGAAGTAGTCGTGGTGCCCGTAGTCGTTTCGCCGGCGGCCGCGCCGTCGGCGCCGAATCCCAGGCCGAGGACTGCGAGGCCGCCGCCTGCGAGCGCCGAGAGGAGGGAGCGCGACGGGCGCAGGCGCCTTTTCTGCTCGCTGCTCGACGGCTCGTTGCTCACTGGGACGTACCTCTCCATTGTTGGCGCGGACTGCCCGTCACGGGTACGCCCGACTTGTACTCATATCGACGCGGGGATAACGCCCGGTAAAGGAATCGTGACCCCAACCGCCTTCCGGGCCGCTGGCCCGGTGTGCAACAAGGCGCGAAGATACCGATCTGCGGGGCGATCCGTCGCAATTGCGCTGGCGTTTTCCAACTGGACGAATGTCGTAGCAGGCCCCGCGCGCGCCCGCAGACGCTACCCTTGCGGCGTGGAATTGATCTTCTCGATCACCCAGGTCGCGATCTCGGTCGTGCTCGTGCTGCTCGTGCTGATGCACTCGGGCAAGGACTCGGGCCTGTCGGGCGCGTTCGGCGTCGGCACCGGCAGCGGCCCCCTCGGCGGCGGCTCGCTCGTGGAGCGCAACCTGAACCGCTGGACGGTCGTTTTCGCGGTTCTCTTCTTCCTCAACGCGATCCTGCTTCTCAAGCACCCCTGGTCGTAGCCTCCTCGGCGCCTTCGGCGCGCGCCGCTTCCAGTTTGGTCAGGATCGCGAGCGCCTCGGCGCGCAGGCTCGTGTTGAGCTCGTCGAAGTCCCGCTCCTGAAGCTTTCCGGTGCGCAGGTCAAGTTCTGCGTCGCGGATCTCGTGGTACTTGGCTTCGCGCGCCGCTTCCAGGTCGGCGACTCGTTCGGCGTGGTGTTCGGGCGGGCGCTCGCCGTCGCGGCGTCGCAGTGGAGCCGTGACGACGACGACTACTACGAGGAGCACGAGGAACGCGAGGACCACGACCACGGAAGCTGACCCCTCAGGCGTTGGCGGTACCGAGCTGGCGCGAGCGCACGCGTGCGACGACGGTGCGGCGCACCGCGTGCGGCGACGGCCAGATGGCGATCGCCGCGCCGAACACGACGATGAGGCCGCCGATCCAGATCCACAGCACGAGCGGCGAGACGATGAAGTGGAACTGCGCCGGCGGCGGGTGATGCAGGTAGGCGCGCGCCAGGTACGCGATCGCGACGACCGCGTCGCCGGGAGCGAGCGTCCGGTTGCCGATCTTCACGATCCGTTTCAGCGCGGGCGCTTCGATGTCGGGTGCGATCGCGGTCCAGACGTCGCGCGTGATGCCGCCGTCGATCGCGACGTGGCTGACGGGCTGGCCGCCGATCAGGGCGCCGACCGTGCCCTGGGTCGATTCATCGGAGGCGTAGTAGCCCTCCGAGGGGTAGAGAGTCGCGACGTGGTGCCCTTCCTTTGACACGGCGACGACCGCGCCGAGGTTGAGCGTCGAGCCCGTGTGCGCGGTGTCGTAGCGCGGCGTGACCGTCGCCGTCGGCTTGACGTACGTGAGGCGGTAGGCGCCGACCTTCGTCGAGTGGCCGGGCGTGAGCGTGAGCTCGCTGGCGTGCTGGAAGGAGGAGGACGCCGCGACGCCGATGAAGAGCGCCGCGATGCCGACGTGGACGATGTAGCCGCCGTAACGGCGGCGGTTGCGCTGGACGAGCGCAAACAGCGCTCGCGGCGGCGGTTCGTGCGAGACGGCGCGGCGCGCTTTGACGCCGCGGTAGAACTCCTGGCCGACGGAGGCGAGCACGAACGCTGCGAGCGAGAACATCACCGCCGCCGTGATCGACGATGCGGCGATGCCCGTGGCGAACATGGCCGCGAGCGTCACGATGAGCGCGCCGCAGGGGAACGCGAGGTTGCGGCGCAGGTCACCGAGCGTGGTCCGGCGCCACGCGATGACGGGCCCGATGCCGCTCAGGAGGACGAGGAGCAATGCGAGCGGCACCGTGTAACGGTCGAACCACGGCGGGCCGACCGCCGATTCCTGCCCGGTGACCGCACGCGAGATGAGCGGGAAGTAGGTCCCCCAGAAGATCACGAACGCGAGCGCGACGAGAACGATGTTGTTCGCGAGGAACACCGATTCGCGCGAGAACAGGGAGTCCAGGCGGTGCTCGGAGCGCAGCAGCGGCAGGCGCGAAACGACCAGGTAGATCGACGCCACGATGAGGACGCCGATCAGGGTCACGAACGGAACGCCGAGCGTCGCGCCGCCAAACGCGTGGATCGAATTGAGGATCCCGCTGCGGACGAGGAACGTGCCCATGATCGTCAGCACCCCGGTCGCGAGCACGAGCGAGAAGTTCCAGACCTTCAGCATCCCGCGTTTCTCCTGCAGCATCAGCGAGTGGAGAAAGGCGGTCGCGGTCAGCCAGGGCATGAGCGACGCGTTCTCGACGGCGTCCCAGCCCCAATAACCGCCCCACCCGAGCTCCGAGTAGGACCAGCGCGCGCCGAGCAGGATCCCCGCGCCGAGGAACATCCACCCCGCGAGGGAGAAACGGCGGATCGTGCGCACCCATTCGGCGTCGACGCGACGCGAGATCAACGCGCCCATCGCGAACGCGAGCGGGATCACCGAGATCGTGTATCCCGAGTAGAGCATCGGCGGGTGGATCATCATCGTCGGGAAGCGCAGCAGCGGGTCAAGGCCCGCGCCTTCGACGGGCAGCGGGCGCCTGGTCGTGAAGGGGTCGGCGTAGAACAGCATCAGGCCGATGAAGAACGCGGCGAAGCCGAGCAGAATCGCGGTCGCCCAGGCCGCTACCTCGCGGATGCGCCGGCGCACGAGGAAGAGCGCGAGGCTCGACCAGATCGACATCAGCCACGCCCACAGGAGCAGCGAGCCTTCCTGCGAGGACCAGACGGCCGCGAGGCGGTACGCGAGCGGCGTGGTGCGGCTCGACGTTTCGGCGACGGTGTTGAAGAGGAAGTCGTTGCGGACGAACGCGACCTCGAGCACGGCGAAGCAGACGGTCAGTACGCCCGCGAGCGCGTAGACGGAGCGCCTGCCCGATTCGACGTACTGCATGCGCCCCGTGCGCACGCCGTATATCGCGGCGCCCGCGCCGTAGAAACACAGCACGAACGCGATCAGCAGGCAGACGAAGCCGAGCGACGCCATCGATGCTTAACGGGCGTGCACGGCGCTCAGTAGTTCTGTCGCTCGTTCGGGGGGGCTGTTTTGTACTTCGACGGGCACTTGGTGATCAGGGAGTTGCGTTCGCCTACGAAGCGGCCGTTCTGGCGCTCCACCGTCACGATGATCTCGCGCCCTTCGCGGAACGGGTCCGGCACCGTGCCGGTGTACGCGACGGGGACATCGGTGCCCTGGCCGGAGCGGTCGCGCACCGAGAAGTCGAGGACTTCGCCGACGCGCCGCACCGACCCTTGCGCGACGACGCCCGTGAGGATGTAGCTCGCGCCCGGATGCGCCTGCTCGAGCAGCTGGCTCGGGGTGAGGGCCGGGCTCGCCGCACTGAAGCTCGTGTAGATCAGCGCCCCGGCGAGCAGGACGGCAGCCGTGAGCGCCGCCACCAGCCGGACCTTGCGGGTGCGGGCGGGGTTCATCGCCCCGCCAGTATCGCAAAGAGAACACGGCGGGCACCGTGGCAACCGAGGAATGTTGCGTGCAACCGCGAAACCACAACCGGTGACGGGCGTACATTGGACAGAACCATGCTGATGTCCCGCTTCCTTGACGAACTGACGACGCGCCACGCGCGGATCGTCCCCCGCGCGGGCTCCGGCCACGAACGCGTTACCCGCGCGGTGCGCGAGGTACCGCGGCCGGGCGGGATGAGCGACCCGGCGCTCGACAGGGCGTCCTACTCGTGCGGCTGCGGCTACGTGTTCGATGCTGCGGTATCGACGTCCGTCGCGTGCCCGCACTGCGGCGCGGGCCAGGCCTGGTAACGACGCCGCGGGCCCCGGCGCGTGTACGCTCACGGCGTGGGCGAGCTCTCTCCAGCGATCTACCGCGCAGGGCGCGGGCCGCAGCTGGTCCTGCTGCACGGCTTCACGGGAACGTGGGCTCACTGGCGGCCGATCCTCGCGGACCTCGCCAGCGGCCATGAGGTGATCGCGCCGACGGTCAGCGGCCACTTCGGCGCACCCGCGTACCCCGCCGACAAGCCGATGACGATGGCCGGCGCCGCCGATGAGCTCGAGCGGCGGCTCGACGAGATCGGCGTGCAGAGCGCCCACTTCGCCGGCAACTCGATGGGCGGCGGGCTCGCGCTGGAAATGGCCAAGCGCGGGCGAGCTCTCTCCGTCGTCGCGATCGCGCCGGGGGGCGGCTGGGAGCACGGCAGCCCCGAGCCGGCGCGGCTGGCGCGGTACTTCGCCCGCGTGCTGCGCACCGCGCGCGCCGGCGCGCGTTACGCGCCGGCGCTGATGCGCAGCGCCGTGTCGCGGCGCGTCGCGATGCGCGACGTGATGCGTCGCGGCGACCTCGTGCGCCCCGAGGAGGCGGTCGCGATGACGATCGCGGCTGCGCGCTGCGAAGTGGGAGAGGCCGTCATCGCGGCGCTCGCCGCCGACGACGGCGTGGCGATCGGCGAACTGGACCGCATCAGCTGCCCCGTGCTGCTGCTGACCCCCTCCCACGACCGGATCCTGCCGCCGGCGCTGCACGCGCCGCGTCTGCGCCGCGAGATACCGGGCGTCGTGTCGCGCACCCTGCCCGCCGGGCACGTGCCGATGTGGGACACTCCCCAGCTCCTCGCGCGCACGATCGTCGACTTCGTCGCGTCGAACGACGCCTCGCCGGTCGCCGCCGCCTGATGCGCCGCGGCGGCTAGCGCGCCTGCCTGGTCTTCCAGGCCGCCTCGCCGCGCGTCAGCTCGTTGACGTCGGCGGGCAGCTCGTCCGCCGCGACGTCGGCGACCGTGACGCTCTCGAGCACGGTGCGCATCGTCGCGCGCAGCGCGACCCAGACCTCGCGCAGCGGCGCGGCCTTGCCGGCGTACTCGACCTCCTCGGGGCGCTGCCCGCGCACGCCGACGAGCGGGCCCTCGACGGCGCGGATGATGTCGGCGAGGTTGAGCTCGTCGGCCGGCACGGCGAGCCAGTAGCCGCCGTCCGGCCCGCGCTGGCTGCGCACCAGGCCGGCCGAGCGCAGTTGCGTGAGGATGTTCTCCAGGAACGAGACGGGGATCGACTGCGCCTGGGCGAGCTGGTCCACCTTGCGCGGCGACTGCTGGCTCGAGTCGGCGAGCTCGACGATCGCCCGCACCGCGTAATCGGCCTTCGCCGTGACGTGCATAGCGGTGATTCTGTCCTATCGGCCCCGTGAACGCCAACGCAGCGACCAGTTAGGGCGCCCTAACTGCTGTGATACGGTGGCCGTGATCCCGACTTGCGGGGTCGGATTTGGCATGAGAGGCCCCCGCGTCACAGCGCTCGCCACCGTCCTCGCCGCGCTCGTGGCGGCGCTCGGCGGCTGCGGCGGCTCGAGCGCCGGGCTCGTCCTCTACAACGGCCAGCACGAACAGACGACCGCGGCGATCGTGACGGCGTTCGAACGCAAGACCGGCATCAAGGTGCAGGTGCGCTCCGCCGACGAGGCGACGCTCGGCGACCAGCTCATCCAGGAAGGAACGGCATCGCCGGCGGACGTCTTCTACACGGAGAACACGCCGGTCCTCGAAGCGCTCGCGCGGCGCGCGCTGCTCCGCGCCGCGCCACCCGAAGCGCTCGCGTCCGTTCCCTCGCGCTACAGCTCGCGGCAGGGGCTGTGGGTCGGCGTCTCCGGACGCATCGCGGCGATGGTCTACAACACCAGCCGCCTGCACGCGAGCCAGGTCCCGGATCGCCTCGTCGAACTCGCCGCGCCGCGCTTCAAAGGAATGCTCGGCTTCGCGCCGACAGAGACCGACTTCCAGCCCTTGGTCACCTCGCTGATCCACTACGAGGGCGTCGCGGCAGCAGAACGCTGGCTGCGCGGCCTGCAGCGCAACGGCACGATCTACCCCGACAACGAGACGGTCACGGCGCAGGTGAACAACGGCGAGAGCGCGCTCGGCCCGATCAACCACTACTACTGGTTCCGTCTGCGCGCCTCGCTCGGCGCGGGCGAAATGCACTCCGCGCTGCGTTACTTCCGCCCCGGGGACCCAGGCGACCTGCTCGACGTCTCGGGCGCGGCGGTGCTGCGCTCCGCGCACCACGTGCAGAACGCGGAACGCTTCGTGCGCTTCCTCGTGAGCCGCGAAGGCCAGGAAGCGATCGCCCGCAGCACGAGCTTCGAGTATCCGCTGCGCCCCGGAGTCCCGCCCTCCTCCCAGCTGACGCCGTTGCGTGAGCTGAGGCCGCTCGGGCTCACCCCGGCCGAGCTCGGCACGGGCGCACAGGCGCTCGCGCTGGAGCAGAAACTCGGGCTGCTGTGAGCGCCATGGCCTCAGAGCGTGTCGCCGAGGCGGCGCGGCGCCCGCCGCTGAGGACGCGTTTGCCGTTCGCGAGCCTCTCCGGGACGCTCATCGCAGTCGCGCTGGTGTTGATCCCGCTGACCTTCGTCGCGGTCGAGGCGCTGAGTGCGGGGCTCAGCGAAGTGCGCCACGTGCTGCTGCGCCCCGTCGTCGGCGAACTGCTGCTGCACACGGTTCTACTCGCGGCGGCCTGCACGGCGCTCTGCGCCGTGCTCGGCGTCGGCTGCGCCTGGCTCGTCGCGCGCACGAACCTGCCGGCGCGGCGGCTGTGGGCCGTGTTGCTCGTGCTGCCGCTCGGGATCCCCGACTTCGTCGTCGCGTTCGGCTGGGTCTCGCTCGACCATTCGCTGCACGGCTACCTGCCGACGGTGCTGATCCTCACGCTCTCGCTCTACCCCCTCGTCTACCTGCCCGTCGTCACGGCGCTCTCCTCCGTCGACGGCAGCCTCGAGGAGGCCGCGCGGAGCCTTGGCCTCGGGCCGTGGCGCACCTTCCGCAGCGTGACGCTGCGCCAGGTGCGCGTCGCGGTGCTCGGCGGCTGCCTGCTCGTCACGCTCGGCCTGCTCGCCGAGTACGGCGCCTTCGAAATCCTCCAGTTCAGGACCTTCACCGTCGAGATCTTCACGCAGTACAAACTGGCGTACGACGGCGTCGCCGCCGCCGTGCTTTCGCTGGTGCTGCTCGTGATAACGATCGCCGTCCTCGCCGGCGAGCTCGCGCTCACCGGCGGACGGCCCGCGACGCGCAGCGGCCGGGGGGCCCGGCGGCCCGCGGCGCGCGTGCCGCTCGGCCGGCGCACCGTTCCCGCGCTGGCCGCGGTCGTGATCGTCTGCGCCGCCGCGCTCGGCGTGCCCGTCTCGTCCGTCGTCTACTGGACGCTGCGCGGCGGCAACACGACGTTGCCGGGCGCCTCGCTGCCCGAAGCGCTCGGTTACACCGCCGCCTACAGCGCGGCTGCCGCCGCGATCGCCACCGTCCTCGCCGTCGCGGTCGCGACGCTCGCGCTGCGGCACCGCGGCCGGGTCTCGCTGCTGCTGGAGCGGGTCACGTACCTCCCGCTCGCCCTGCCCGGCCTCGTGGTCGCGCTCGGCTTCGTCGCGTTCTCGGTGCGTTACACGTCCTCCGCGTTCCTGAGCAGCCCGATCGAACTGATCCTCGCGTACGCCGTCCTCTTCCTGCCGCTCGCCGTCGTCGCGGTGCGCTCTTCGCTCGCGGGCGCGCCGGCGCGCCTCGAGGAGGTCGCGCGATCGCTCGGCGTCAGCCCGGCGCGCGCGTGGGCGCGCGTGACGCTGCCCGCGATCCTGCCCGGCGTCGCCGCCGCGTTCGCCTTCGTCTTCATCTCCGCGGCGACCGAGCTGACGGCGACGCTCGTATTGCGACCCACCGGCGTCGACACGCTGGCGACGCGCTTCTGGGAGTACACGAGCGGCTTCGCCTACGGATCTGCGGCGCCCTACGCTCTCGTCATGATCCTCATCTCGGCCGTGCCGGCCTACGTTCTGAGCACCCGCTTCGGCCTGCGTTCGACGGGAAGGATCCGATGAGCGAGCTGCAGATCCGCGGCGTCTGGAAGGGGTACGGCCGCCAGCCCGTGCTGCGCGGCGTCGACCTGGACGTCCAGGCCGGCTCGCTCACGGCGGTGCTCGGCCTCTCCGGCTGCGGCAAGACGACGCTGCTGCGCGTCATCGCCGGCTTCGAGCACGCCGAGCGCGGCACGGTGACGCTCGCCGGGCGCGAGCTCGACGGGCCCGGCGCCTTCGTCGCCCCCGAGCGCCGCGACGTCGGCTACGTGCCGCAGGAGGGCGCCCTCTTCCCCCATCTCTCGGTCGCCGCGAACGTCGGCTTCGGCCTCACGCGCGCCGAGCGGCGCGGCGGCGAGGTCGACAGGCTGCTCGAGATGGTCGGCGTCGGGCACCTCTCCGAACGCCTGCCGCACCAGCTTTCGGGTGGCGAGCAGCAGCGGGTCGCGCTGGCGCGCGCGCTCGCACGGCGTCCCGCCGCGTTGCTGCTCGACGAGCCCTTCTCCTCGCTCGACGACGCGCTGCGCGGCCGTCTGCGCGAGGAGGTGCACGCGCTGCTGCGCGAGCAGGGCGTGACGACCGTGCTCGTGACACACGACCGCGAGGAGGCGCTCTCGCTCGCTGACTCCGTCGCCGTCCTGCGTTCGGGCGTGATCATCCAGCACGCGAGCCCCACCGAGCTCTACGAGCACCCCGCCGACCGGGACCTCGCCGGCTTCCTCGGCGAGGTCAACCTCGTCCCGGCCCAGATCCGCGACGGCAGCGCGCACACCGGGCTCGGCGTCCTTGAGCTGCACGGCGGCGTCGCCGGCGACGCGTCGATGGTGATGCTGCGCCCAGAGCAGCTCGTAGTGAGCGCCGGCGAGGGCGAGGGACTAGCCGGGACCGTGGCGGAGTGCCGCTACTACGGTCACGACGCGCTGCTGCAGATCAGGCCGGAGGGGTCCGGCCAGCTGCTCCTCGCGCGCGTCCACGGCGAGCAGGCGCTCCCGTCCGGGACGCCGGTGCGCGTGAGGGCGCGCGGCCCCGTCGCCGCGGTCGAAGACGCCGAGGTCGGGGCGTGAAAAGACTCCTCGCCGCGGCCGGCGCGCTCGCGGCCCTCGCCGTGACGGGCTGCGGCGCAAGCTCGCCGACCGTCACGAGCAAAGTGATACCCACGGCGACCGCCGCGCAGGGCAAGGGCATAGTCGGTCGCGGCGCGAAGCTCTACGAAGAAGACGGCTGCGAGGGCTGCCACTCGCTCAACGGCACGCGCATGACAGGTCCGAGCTGGAAGGGCCTGGCCGGCAGCACCGTACACCTCGCCAACGGGCGCACGCTCGTCGCGAGCAACGCGTACCTCAAGGACCACATCCTCGACCCGAACGCCTGGACCGTGAAGGGTTACCCGGGTGAAGTGATGGCCGCCGCGATCGAAGAACTGCACCTCGCCAAGCACCCGCAGGACGTCGCGGCGCTGGTTGCGTTCATCGACTCGCTGCGCGGCTGAAGGCGGCCGCCGCAACCTCCATGTCCGACGACCGCTGGCGCTGGAACTTCGACGACGAGGGCCGTCCGACGAGCAGGCCGCCCGCTGAGAACGTGCCCGGCGGCCCGCCCAAGATGAGCCGCCGGCGCCGGCGCCGGCTGGGACCGACGATCGCGGCCGTCGCGGTCCTCGTCGTGCTGCTCGCCGTGGCGCTGCACCGGACCAGCGGGCCGAGCGCGCGAACGCGCGCGATCGACCGCGGCGTCGGCGTGCTCGACCGCAGGCCGGCCGAGAGCGACGCGAAGGCGGTCGCGTCGGTGCTCGCGTACACGCCGTTCGTGCGCACCGGCGCCGAGCGAGGCCACGACGTCGCGCTGACGTTCGACGACGGCCCCGGGCCCTACACGCCCCAGATACTCGACGTGCTGCGCCGCGCGCATGTCCATGCGACGTTCTTCGAGATCGGCGAGCTGATGCGTTATTTCGGCGCCTCTACCGAACGCGAGGCGCGCGAAGGCGATGTCATCGGCGACCACACCGAGACGCACCCGTTCATGGCCGAACTGAGCGCGCGCGAACAGTACAACGAGCTCTTCGAAGCGCGGGCGCGGATCGAAGCGCTCGGCGGCGGCCGCCCGGTGCTCTTCCGTCCCCCGTACGGGTCGTACAACCACACGACGCTCAAGGAGCTGCGCCGGCTGCACATGCTGATGGTGCTCTGGACGGTCGACACGAACGACTACCAGCTGCCTGGCGTGCGCACGATCGTAAGTCGGGTCCTGGCAGGCGCCAAACCGGGCGCCATCATCCTCCTGCACGACGGCGGCGGCGATCGCGCCGAGACGGTCGCAGCGCTGCCAGCCATCATCCGCGGGCTGCGCAAGCGCGGCCTTCACCCGGTCACGATCCCGCGGCTGCTGCGCGAAGACCCGCCGCCGCACGGCGAAGCGCTGCCCCCGAACCTCTCAGGTGACTAGGTGTAGTTCCTGAGCAACGTGGTTCATCCGGGCCTCCTTGGAGGCTGAGCGCTGCCGAGCACCGCAGTCCCAAGGAGGACACCGGGTGAACCTTCACGCTGACGCGCCGCTCAGGCGCCCGCCGCCAAGCCCCAACAGTAACGAGACGCGGTCTCGTGTAGCTGGCGCCCGCCGCAGCCCTATGCTCGAGCCGCGAGGAACGCGCTTTGCCGGCCCCGAAGATCACGATCCTGAGCGCATGCCTACTCGCCGCCGGAGCGCTGGCGGCGTGCGGCGGCGCGACCCCTCCTGCGTCCGGAGCGCACGCCGCGGCGCGGCCCGCGACGACGACGCCGACCACGGCCCTCGCGACGGGGAAGCCGGGCGACGAGCCGGCGCCCGTGCTCATGTACCACGTCATCGCGCCGGCGCCCCCAGGCGCACCGTACCCCGGTCTCTACGTTCCCCCCGCCGAGTTCAGCGAACAGATGCAGGCGCTGAAGCGCGCCGGCTGGCACGCCGTGACGCTCGAACAGCTGCGCGAGAACTGGACGCGGGGCACGCCGCTGCCGCCGGGCAAACCGATCGTGATCACCTTCGACAACGGCTACCAGTCCCAGTACACGCGGGCTATGCCGGTGCTGCGCTCGCTCGGCTGGGCGGCCGTCGAGAACGTGCAGCTGCAGGGCCTACCGCCGTCTCAGGGCGGGTTCTACCCGGGCCAGATCGAGGGCCTGCTCCACGCCGGCTGGGAACTCGACACCCAGGGCATCAGCCACGCCGACCTCACGACCCTCAGCGGGCCCGAACTGACCTACCAGATCGCGTCCGCCCGGCGCACGCTCCAGCGCCGCTACCACGTCCCCGTCAACTGGTTCTGCTACCCGTCCGGCCACTACGACGCGGCGGTCATCGAAGAGGTCCGCGCCGCCGGGTTCGTCGGCTCGACGACCGTCATCGCGGGCTGGGCGCACCGCGACGAAGACACGTACCGCATGCACCGGCTCCGCGTCCTCGGCGGGACCAGCGGAGCCGCCCTGCTCGAACTGATCGAGGGCACGCGCGACGAACCGCCGGCGCCCGCGTCGTATGCGGGTTGATTCGCGCCGGGCCATCTAGCAGGATTGTCGCCTAATCGAGCGGATAGCTTCCGCGCGGACACCTTCCAGGGGGACGAAGTGCACATCGATCCATACATCGTGTTGGGCAGCGCAGTCGTCGGGCTGCTCGTCGGCATGACCGGCGCGGGCGGCGGCGCACTGATGACCCCGATGCTGATCCTGCTGTTCTCCGTCACACCATCGAAGGCGATCTCGAGCGACCTCGTCGCGGCGGTGGTGATGCGCCCCGTCGGCGCGGCCGTGCACTTCCGGCGTGGCACCGTCAACCGCGGTCTGGTCAAGTGGATGGTGATCGGCTCGGTGCCGATGGCGTTCCTCGGCACGTACATCCTGCATCTGATCGGGCATACGAAGACGTCCGAGAACCACATCGAGGTGATCCTGGGCATCGCGTTGCTCGTCGGCGCGGCGGCGATGGTCGTGCGCGGCATGCTCGACAACCGCAGCGGCGAGCGTCGCACCCAGAGCGTCAGCGAACTGGTCGTACGGCCGATCCCGACGCTGATCGTCGGCCTCGTCGGCGGCATCATGGTCGGCCTCACGTCGGTCGGCTCGGGCTCGCTGATGATCGTGATGCTTCTCTTCCTGTACCCCCTGATCAGCGCCGGACAGCTCGTGGGAACCGACCTCACGCAGGCCGTGCCGCTCACCGCGGCCGCGGCGATCGGCGCGCTCATCTTCGGCAAAGTCGAATTCGGCGTGACGCTGTCGCTGATCCTCGGCTCGGTGCCGGCCGTCTTCGTCGGCGCGCTCTTCTCCTCGAGCGCCCCGGACCGCTACATCCGGCCCGTGATCACGTTCGTGATCTTCGCGTCAGGGTTGAAGTACGTGGGCCTCGGCACGACGGCGCTCGGTTGGGTGCTCGTGGTGACGCTTCTCATCGGCTTCGTCCTCTGGCTCTCGATCGCACAGCCCTGGCGCGGCGACGAGCCCGGCGAGCCGGGCGCCGCCCCCGACGGCTGACGCGAACCAAGGCTTCTCAGAGCTCGACCGACTCGCCCGGCGCGAGCACGCGCGCAGCCACGCCGGCCGTGCGCGCCGCATCCACGAAGCGGGCCGCTGCGCCCGCGACGGGCTCATAGACGCCCGCGACTTCGTAGCCCTCGGCGTGGATCGGGATCGCGAGCCGCGCGCCGAGGATCCGTGCGGCGGTCGCCGCGGCATCCGGGTCGAGGGCGACCGGCATGCGGCTCGCCGGCTGGCGGTGCGGGAAGCTCACGACGGCGCCGTTGACCGGCACGAGCGCCGCGTCGATTGGCCCGACGCGACTCGCGATCCGCCACCAGTGACCGTGCCAGCACGTGTCGCCGAGGTGGACGAGGCGGCGGCCGTCCGCCTCGACGAGCCAGGAGACCTGCGGGTCGCCGATGCCGTCGCTCGCCGGGAGCGCCGTGATGCGAAAGGGGCCGACGTCGGCGGCCTGCCAGGGGTCGAGACGCCGGCGCTCCAGGCCGGCCGCCGCGAGCTCCTGCTCCGCCTGCATCAGCGCGAGGTCGTCTGCCCCCTGGCCGTCCGCCGCGGGGGGCTCGAGCACCGGAGCGCCATCGGCGAGCGCCCGCGCGAGGGCCGCGGCGTCGGCGTGGTCGCGGTGCAGGTGGGTGACCATGCCGACCGTCGCGCGCCCCGCCGAGGGCGCGACGACCTCGGGCAATGAGACCGGCCCCTCGCCGCCGAGCCCGGCGAAGACAGCCGCGACGTCCTCGAGCGGATCGATCACGGCGGTCGCGTCGCCAACCGCGAGCTCTGCGCCCGCCCAGCCAAGCCACGTCACCCGCATCGCTGCCCCCTTCGTTCGTGGGAGCGCAGCTTATAGCAAACGATCGTTCGATATAGTCGGTCCGTGCCTCGCCGCTCGCTCACAGACGTGGCGCGCAGCCGTGACGCCACCGTCCAGGCCGCCGTCGACGTCGCGTCGGTCGAGGGCCTCGAAGGCCTCTCGCTCGGCCGCCTCGCCGACGGACTCGGCATGAGCAAGGCCGGGCTCGTCGGCAGGTTCGGCAACCGCGAGTCGCTGCAGCGCGCGACACTCGCCGCCGCGATCGCGCGCTTCAGACGCGCGGTCTGGGAGCCCGCGGTCGACAGCGAGCCTGGGCGCGAGCGGCTCGAGCGCATCATCGACCTTTGGATCGGGCACCTGCGCGACGACGTGTTCCCCGGGGGCTGCTTCGTCACCACCGCGTCGGTGGAGTTCGACGCGCGCCCCGGGCCGCTGCGCGACGACGCTGCGGCCGCCGTCGAAGAATGGCTTGCGACCCTCACAAGCGAAGCCGAACGCGCCCGCGACGCCGGCGATCTGCCCGCCGCACGCGACCCGCGCGACGTCGCCTTCGAGCTGCACAGCCTCGCATCGGGCGGCAGTGTCGCCGGGCGACTCACCGGCGATAGCCGCGCACTCGCGCGAACCCGCGCCGCGATGCGCCGCGCCGCCGGCTTGGACTGAGGAAAGGCGCCGCCGGCCGAAGCGGCGAACGGGCTTCGAACCCGCGACCTCAAGCTTGGGAAGCTTGCGCTCTACCAACTGAGCTATCGCCGCGCTGGGCCACTTGCGTCTTGCGCCGCTCTCCCGGCGCCGCTCCTGGCCCGCCAAGCGTACCGCCTGCCCTTGGCGCCAACCGCCTGCCGGCGCCAACACGTCACGCGCCACTGTTAGCCTGCGGCCGTGTTCGTGCTTGCGCTATCGAGCGGCGGCGGCATCGCCATCGCGGCCGTCGCTTACGTGATCCTCTTCCTCTGGCTCGGCTTGCGGTCGATCAAACACGGCCACTGGATCATGTTCCTGCTCGGCATCCCGATCCCGATCTTCTGGATCATCGGCGGGCTGATGCCGCCGGTGCAGCGCGCCACGGAGTAGAAGGCGGCGGCGCAGAGGTCCCGGGCGCGCGGGCACCCCCTGCACGCCACAGCCGCCTCACTGCCGCCGGCGCGGCACGCGCCAGCGAGAGGACGAGAAGGACCAGGCCGAGCGCGAGCAGCAGGGCGATGGTGCGGGCACAGCTGTGCCTCACCCGTTCGCGCCGCGCGCACCTGACGCGCGGCCGCAGGGACGTGCGGGAGCTGCGACCGGTCCCCACTAACCTTGACGCGTCGTGCGACTCAGGGCCGTGCCGATCCTCGTTTCTTTCGCGGCGCTGCTGCTGATCGGTCTCCTGATCTACGGCGTGACGCACAACGCGGCGAGCCGCACGCTCGACGAGGACCTCGCGCGCGGCGAATACCCGACTGCTCCGAACGCGGCGCTGCGGCTCCCGCGCCTCGGCCGCGCCGGGTCCGCCTCGCTCGCGCAGCTGCGCGGCCACGTCGTGCTGCTGAACTTCTGGGCCTCCTGGTGCGAACCGTGCCAGGCGGAGGCGCCGCTGCTCGAGCGCACCGAGCGCCGGCTGGCGCCCCACGGCGGGACGATCCTCGGCGTGACGTACAAGGACCTCTCCGAAAACTCGGAAGCGTTCGTGCGTCACTATCACCTCACGTTCCCGAACCTGCGCGACAAGACCGGCGAATTCGCCGCCGCCTACGGCACCGACCGGATCCCGGAGAGCTTCCTGATCGACCCGCAGGGGCACATCGTCGCGATCTCGCGCGGCGAGATCGAACCGTCCTTCGCGGCTCGCGCCGTCGCGCTCGCGAGGTCCTCGTGAGGCGCGCCCTCGCCGCCGCGGTCCTCGCGCTGCTGGCCCTCGCGCCGGCGGCCAGCGCCGACGTCTCGATGCCCGCCATCGAACGCCAGGTGATGTGCGTGACCTGCAAAATCCCGCTGATGGTGGCGGAGTCCACACAGGCGAACCGCGAGCGCGAATACATCCGCAAACTGATCGCCCGCGGCGACAGCGAAGCGGAGATCCGACGCGAACTGGTCGCGCAGTACGGACCCGCGGTGCTCGCGCTGCCCCAGGCCAGCGGCTTCGGCCTCGCCGCCTACCTCGTGCCGGCGGCCGTCGTGCTCGCCGGCGCGCTCTTGCTCGTCGCGCTCGTGCCGCGCTGGCGCCGGCGCGCCCCCGCAACCGCGGCGCAGGCGCCGCGCATGAGCGACGAGGACAGCGAGCGCCTCGACGCCGACATCGCGCAGATCGAAGGCTGAGCGGCTACATCTCCTGCGGCGCGGAGATGCCAAGCAGCTCCAGGCACGTCGCGAGCAGCCGCATCGTCGCCACCGAGAGCGCGATGCGCAGCGCCCGCGTCGGTGCAGGCTCCGCGTCGACGACGCGGCAGTCGCGGTAGAAGGCCGTGAACGTCTGCGCGAGCTCCAGCACGAAGGCGGTGATACGGTGCGGCGCGCGGCGCGCGGCTGCCTCCTCGAACTCGGCCGGGAACGCGAGCAGCTGCATGATCAGCGCGCGCTCGGAGTCGTGCAGCTCCCCGGCGGGCCGCCAGGACGCCGGCTCGCAGGCGCCGTGCACGTCGGCGTCGTCGAGGCGGCGCAGCAGCGACGCCATGCGCGCGTGCGCGTACTGCACGTAGTAGACGGGGTTCTCGCTCGTGGCCTTGCGCGCGAGGTCGAGGTCGAGGTCGACCGTCGTGTCGTGCGAGCGCGCGAGCAGGAACCAGCGTGCGGCGTCGGCGCCGATCTCGGCGACGAGGTCGTCGAGCGAGACGAACTCGCCGGCACGCTTGGACATCTGCGCGCGCGAGCCCGAGCGCACGAGGTGGACCAGCTGCATGATCAGCATCTCGAGCTTGTCGGGGTCGCCGCCGAAGGCCGCGAACGCGGCGCGCATGCGCTGCAGGTAGCCGTGGTGGTCGGCGCCCCACACGTCGATCTGGCGGTCGAAGCCGCGCAGGCGCTTGGCCTGGTGGTAGGCGATGTCCGAGGCGAAGTAGGTGTGCTCGCCGTTGGAGCGGACCAGCACGCGGTCCTTGTCGTCGCCGAATTCGGTTGTGCGCAGCCAGAGCGCGCCGTCCTTGCTGTACGTTCGCGACTGGCTCTGCAGCTCGGCGATGGCCTCGTCGACTGGGCTGGGGGTGCCCGCGTAAAGCTCGCTCTCGTAGGACCAGTGGTCGAAGGGCAGCACGCCGAAGGCGTCGAGCGACCGCTCGATGTCGGTGACCATCAAGGCTACGGCCGCGCGGCCGAGCTCCGTCGGCGGTAGCGACGCCGCGCCCGGCACGCGCGCCAACAGGTCCTGGACGTAATCGCCGTGGTAGCCGTCCTCTGGCACGGGCAGCCCGTTGGCGGACGCGTGCAGCGACTCGCCGAAGCGCTCGACTTGGCTGCCCGCGTCGTTGACGTAGAACTCGCGCTGCACCTCGTGCCCCTGGAAGGCGAGCATCCGCGCGATCGCGTCGCCGAACGCGGCGTTTCGCGCGTGGCCGACGTGGAGCGGCCCCGTGGGGTTGGCAGAGACGAATTCGACGTTCACGCGCTCGGCCGGCTGGGCGCCGCCCGCGCCGTAGCGGCCGCCGAGCGAAAGGACACCCGCGAGCGCGCCGACCAGCCAGCCGTCGGCGAGGAACAGGTTCACGAACCCCGGCCCGGCGACCTCGGGGCGGCGCAGCTCGTCGCCGAGCAGCTCGCTCAGCTCGCGCCCGAGCTGCTCTGCGACCTCGCGCGGCGGGCTGCCGAGCAGCGGCGCGAGAAGCAGCGCCGCGTTCGTCGAGTAGTCGCCGAACTCCGCGCGGCGGGGCCGCTCGAGCGTGACGGCCGCGGCCGCCTGCGCGCCCTGCTCCCCCGCGGCGCGCTGCACCGCCTCGAGCACCGTCAGGCGCAGTCGGTCGAGCGGTGTGAGGTCCCTTTCTGGCATCGTTGCAGGCACGGGTGTTCTGGTGACAGCCTTGCGATACTAGGCGAATGACCGATGGGGACCCCGGCGCCGAGCGCCACATAAACATCCACCTCTCGCCGGAGATAATGGGCGGCGTCTACGCGAACTTCGCGAACGTCAGCCACTCCGACTACGAGTTCACGGTGACGTTCGCGCGCGTGGACCACGAGGTCGAGGCAGACGAGGTCCCAGGGGTGGTGGTCTCCCGCGTGAACCTCTCCCCCCGCTTCATGCGCGAGCTGATCGACGCGATGGAGGACAACTACTCGAAGTGGCTGACCCGCGAGGGGATCAAGAACCTGCCCGAGTACGGTGAAGGCGATCCGGGAGGGCCGGCCTCGAGCTAGCGCCCGGCCCGCCCGGGGACGCCCGGAGCGGCGGTGGAACGCGCGCCTTCCGGTGGTGTTCCTACCCTGCAGTGATGAAGGTCGCTGTCGTCTCGGACATCCACGGCAACCGGCAGGCTTTC